>NZ_VYKI01000040.1 GCF_008710035.1 Stenotrophomonas cyclobalanopsidis
GTGGGATGCGGGTAGCGCGGGGCCATGCCCCGCGAGCGCGCAGCGCGGCGGGCAGAGTGGGATGCGGGTAGCGCGGGGCCATGCCCCGCGAGCGCGCAGCGCGGCGGGCAGAGTGGGATGCGGGTAGAATTGCCCGCTTTCCCGCCACCCGAATGGATTAAGCGCCATGACCGGGACGCCAGACGTCTTTCCGCCCGCCTCGGGCGGTACCCCGCTCGTTGCCCTGCCCACTGGTCCGCGCAAGCCCGACCAGGTCAAAGGCAAGCTCTACATCAAGACCCACGGTTGCCAGATGAACGAGTACGACTCGGCCAAAATGGCCGACGTGCTTGCCGCCAGCGATGGCCTGGAACTGACCGATAGCCCGGACGACGCCGACGTCATCCTGGTCAACACCTGCTCCATCCGCGAAAAGGCGCAGGAAAAGGTGTTCAGCCAGCTGGGCGTGTGGAAGGGCCTGAAGAACAAGGGCCGCGAGGTCATCATCGGCGTGGGCGGCTGCGTGGCCTCGCAGGAAGGCGAAGCGATCATCAAGCGCGCGCCGTTCGTGGACCTGGTGTTCGGCCCGCAGACCCTGCACCGGCTGCCGGAACTGATCCGCGCCCGCCGCGAGCAGAAGCGCCCGCAGGTGGACATCAGCTTCCCCGAGATCGAGAAGTTCGACCGCCTGCCGGAGCCGCGCGCCGATGGCGCCTCGGCGTTCGTCTCGATCATGGAAGGCTGCTCCAAGTACTGCTCGTTCTGCGTGGTGCCCTACACCCGCGGCACCGAAGTCAGCCGCCCGTTCGAGGACGTGGTGGTGGAAGTGGCGCAGCTGGCCGCACAGGGCGTGCGCGAGATCAACCTGCTGGGGCAGAACGTCAACGCCTACCGTGGTCCCTACGGTGATGGCGAGTTCGCCGACCTGGGCCTGCTGATCCGCACCATCGCCGAGATCGACGGCGTCGGCCGCATCCGCTTCACCACCTCGCACCCGCTGGAGTTCAGCGACTCGCTGATCGACGCGTTCCGCGACGTGCCGCAGCTGGCCAACTTCCTGCACCTTCCGGTCCAGGCCGGCAGCGACCGCGTGCTGTCGGCGATGAAGCGCGGCTACACGGCGCTGGAATTCAAGTCGAAGATCCGCAAGCTGCGCGCCGTGCGCCCGGACATCTCGATCAGCTCGGATTTCATCGTCGGCTTCCCCGGCGAGACCGATGCCGATTTCGAGAAGACCATGAAGCTGATCGAGGACATCGGCTTCGACCACAGCTTCTCCTTCATCTACTCGCGTCGCCCGGGTACCCCGGCGGCCGACCTGGAGGACACGATCAGCGATGCGGAAAAGCACGCCCGGCTGTCGCGCCTGCAGGAGCGCATCAATGCGCACGCCGCCGGTATTTCCGAAAGGATGGTCGGCACCGTGCAGACCGTGCTGGTGGAAGGCCCATCGCGCAAGAACCCGAACGAGTTGACCGGCAAAACCGAGAACATGCGTTCGGTGAACTTCCCGGCGCCGGCGCGCCTGATCGGCCAGTTCGTCGACGTGGTGATCACCGAGGCGCTGACCAATTCGCTGCGTGCGCGGGTGGTGGCGGACTAGGGTGTGCCGACCAACGGTCGGCACCTGCCTGCGGCCGCCCCCTTGGCACATTTTTCACCAGCGCTTCACCTCCCTTGCCGCGCAGGCTCCGCAAGCACTTGTCCACAGCTTTCTTCGGCGCCGATCCACACCCGGTGTGGAGAACTGTCGCCCCGCCGGTCCGCGCGCTAATCTTGTCTTCCCTGGGTTTATCACGGTGGACGGCGAACCCGCCCCACCCCACGCAATGAAAAGCATCGAGCATCGAGATTTCACCCTGTCGCCGGAAGACAACGAGCGGCTGGCCAACCTGTGCGGCCCCTTCGACGGGCACCTGCGCCAGATCGAGCTGAAGCTCGGCGTGGAGATCGCCAACCGCGGCTTCGTGTTCCGCATCAGCGGGCCGGACGAGGCCATCGTTGAGGCGCAGAAGCTGATCGAGGCGCTGTACGTCGAAGCCGCCGAGACCACCTTCGACAGCCACGCCATCCACCTGCGCCTGGCGCAGGCCAATGTCGAGCAGATCGCCGAGCGCTCCTACGAAGCGCAGGACGTGGCGATCAAGGTCAAGCGCGGCACGGTGCGCGGCCGCGGCGCCAACCAGGGTCGCTACCTGCACCAGATCGCCACGCATGACATCAATTTCGGCATCGGCCCGGCCGGTACCGGCAAGACCTTCCTGGCTGTGGCCAGCGCAGTGGAAGCACTGAACGAATCGCGCGTGCAGCGGCTGATCCTGGTGCGTCCGGCGGTGGAAGCCGGCGAGAAGCTGGGCTTCCTGCCCGGCGACCTGAGCCAGAAGGTCGACCCCTACCTGCGCCCGCTGTACGACGCCCTGTACGAAATGATGGGCGTGGAGAAAGTGGTCAAGCTGCTGGAAAAGAACGTCATCGAGATCGCGCCGCTGGCCTACATGCGCGGGCGCACGCTCAACGATGCGTTCGTGATCCTGGACGAGGCGCAGAACACCACCATCGAACAGATGAAGATGTTCCTGACCCGCCTAGGTTACGGCTCTACCGCGGTGGTCACTGGCGACCTGACCCAGACCGACCTGCCCAAGCACGTGAAGTCGGGCCTGCGCGACGCCATCGATGTGCTGCGCGAGGTGGAGGGCGTGACGTTCACGTTCTTCGAAGCGCGTGACGTGGTCCGCCACCCGCTGGTGGCACGTATCGTCAATGCCTACGACCGCCGCGACCTGCATCAGATTCAACCTGGAGCTACCCCATGACCAAAGGCCCTGTGCGACTTGATGTCGCCATCAGTTACGCCCTGCCCCGCACCGGCCTTCCGGCGGCGGTGAGCTTCCGCAAATGGGTGGCGGCGGCCCTGAAGGGACGCATCCGCGAGGCCGACCTGGCCATCCGCGTGGTCGATGCGAAGGAAGGGCAGTCGCTGAACCGGCATTACCGTGGCAAGGATTACGCCACCAACGTGCTCAGCTTCCCGGCCGACGTGCCCGAAGGCCTGCCCAAGGGCGTGAAGTTCCCGCTGCTGGGTGACCTGGTGATCTGCGCGCCGGTGGTGGCCCGCGAGGCCGATGAGCAGGGCAAGGCCCTCAACGCCCACTACGCGCACCTGACCGTGCACGGCGTGCTGCACCTGCTGGGCTGGGACCACGAGGACGACAAGGAAGCCGAGGCGATGGAGCAGCTCGAGCGCGAGATCCTGGCCGAGCTCGGCATCGAGGATCCTTACGCCGGCGAGCGCTGAGGCCCGTACGGCGCTATCCTGCACCTGCAACCCCACAGGAGACATGGACGATGATGGGTGACATGGGACCAATGCTGGCTACAACGGCGATCTTTGCCCTGCTGCTGGTCGTCGCCGCCAACCTGATGCACCGCCTCAGCGCCCGCCATCCTGATGGCCGGCACTGGCTGCTGCGCACGCTGGCCCTGCTGTCGCCTGCCAGCCTGCTGGCGGCCCTGGCAGTCGGCGTGGCCGGCCCGCACCTGCTGGGTGGCCCCGGGCCGGTGAGCAGCAACGGAACACTGTGGATGACGTCGGTGGTGCTGGTCCTGATCGGCGCGTTTTCCGCGCCGGTATGCTGGCGCGTGGTCCTGCACAAGCGCCTGGGCCGCGCCAGCAGCAGCCTGCCATTCTTCCATGCAAGGCGTGCGCAGCTGTGGGCGTTGTTCGTACTTGCCGTGGTGTACCTGTGCGTCATTCCCCGGCCCGTGACGGATGTGCCGGACTGGCTGCTGGCGCCGGGGGCCCTGCAGCTTGCATTGCGCGCGGTTCTGCAGCTGGTGCACGTGGCACTGCTCGCGGCGATGCTGACCCTGGCGGTGATGGCGCTGCGCGCCGTGGCCCGCCGTTCGCTGGAGCGCATGCGGACCCTGTTGCGCCGCACCTCGCAGGGCTGAGCCGGCCGCGAGGACCGCTGATGACCCCGCTACCCGGCCTGCTGCTCGCCACCCTGCTGCAGGAGGCCGTGGCGACCGACCAGCAGGGCGATCTGATCGAATGCCTGCGGGCGCGCCATGGCGCGCGCCTGGCCGGGGCATGGGTCGACACCGACCCGGGCTGGCACAGCATCGTGCAGCTGACCGGCACCGTTCCGCCGGCACCGTTCCGCAGGCCGACGAGCAGTATCCCGGACCACTGGGGCCACAGCACGTCCATTACCGCACCGGAGCGCCGCTGACCGAAGCGGAGATGCGGCACCGGCTCGACACCCAGCGCGGCGGGCTGATCGAGCTGTTTCCGGACATGTTCGGCTTCGGCCTGGACGTGCGCACCGGCGAGATGGAGCTGACCCTGAAGGGCACACCGGCCCACCACGCAACCGCGGCCGCCGCGATCAATCACCTGCAGCTGACGCTGGGGTTCCCGGTCAGGATCCAGTGGCTATCCCCGGATACGCAGCAGTTTCCGCCCTGAACCGGCCCGCCGCGTTCACCGGATGCCGCCATCGCCGTTACCATGGTCCGGCGTATTCCCACCGCGGACCCTCTGCCTGTGCTGCTGCGTACTGCCCTGCCCCTGCTGCTCGCCTCCCTCGCCGCCCCCGTTTCGGCCGCCCCGCTGGACCTACCGGCGCTGATCGAATGCCGCCAGGGCGTGGCCGAGCATGCCGCGCTGGCACCGCTGCTGGCCGACCCGCTGAAGGCCGTGGCCCAGGGCCTGCAGCCGCTGCCGCAGGGCAACCCGTTCATGAGCGAGTTCCGCCTGGCCAACCCGATCACCGTGTTCGGCCAGCAGACCGAGCGGGTGGCCGTGGCCGGCGCCAGCGTGATGGCCGTGCTGGACCAGGCCGACCCGCACCCGCTGGCCGAGCGCCTGGAACTGGAAACCGGCTACGACCAGGACGGCAAGTTCATGGCCGGCCGCGAGGTGGTCAGCCGCGACGTGACCAACCCCGGGACCGGCGAGGCCCAGATCGAATCGATCATCCTCAGCGTGTCCACGGTGGCCAGCCACCCCGGCAAGACCTTGGCCGGCTGCACCTACAGCCTGGATCTGCCGGCCGAGGACGAGGTTCCGGCCGCCGCCGGCGGCAGTCACTGAAAGGCCCCAACATCCTGCTAGACTTGGGACAACGCCCGGCTTGCCGGGTGCCCTTTTTCCAGAGATGTCAGAAGACGACAGTAGTAGCTCCTCCCTGGAGCCCAATGAAAAGAAGCGCGGCTGGCTTGAACGCCTGACCTCCGCCTTCTCCGGCGAACCCCATACCCGCGACGAGCTGGTCGCTGTCCTGCACACCGCGCAGGAAGAGGGCCTGATCGCCGCCGATACCCTGAAGATGATGGAAGGCGCCATTTCGGTGGCCGAGCTGACCGTGGGCGACGTGATGATCTCGCGTTCGCAGATGGTCTCGCTGCCGGTCGAAGCGCCCTTCCTGGACCTGATGAAACAGGTCGTCGAATCGGGCCACTCACGCTTCCCGGTGCACGGCGAGAACAAGGACGACATCCTTGGGATCCTGCTGGCCAAGGACCTGCTGCGCGGCGTGGTTGCCGACAACGGGCCGGCCAACGTGCGCGAGCTGCTGCGCCCGGCGGTGCTGATCCCCGAGGCGAAGAAGCTCAACGTGCTGCTGAAGGAGTTCCGCCTGTCGCGCAACCACATGGCCATGGTGGTGGACGAGTACGGCGGTGTCGCCGGCCTGGTCACCATCGAGGACGTGCTTGAACAGATCGTCGGCGAGATCGACGACGAACACGACGAGGCCGAGGACCAGTCGGCGCAGATCGCGATCCAGGCCGACGGCCGCTACGTGGTCGATGCGCTGACCGCGATCGGCGATTTCAACGAGCGTTTCGGTGCCACGTTCTCCGACGAGGACTACGACACCATCGGCGGCCTGGTGACCGAGGCGATCGGCCATCTGCCCGAGGTTGGCGACGAGCTGGCGCTGGACCGCTTCATGTTCCGCGTGGCGCGCGCCGATGCGCGCCGGGTGCAGGCCTTCCATGTGACGGTGCTGCCACCGGACGAGCAGGACGACGCTTGAAGCGCCCCGGCCTGATCCTCAGCCTGTGGCTGGCACTGTGCGTGCTGGCCATGGCCCTGCCGCAGGCGGCCTTCGCGCAGGCGATGGCCGCCGCGCCGGCCGCCGATGCCGCCGCCCCGCAGGAAGCACCGGCGCCGCACATCGGCGTGGTGACCATGCAGCCGGGCACGGTGTTCTTCGAACGCTTCGGCCACGACGCCATCGTGGTGCTCGACCCGGTCAGCGGCGAGGCGATCTCGTACAACTTCGGCTATTTCGATCCTTCCGAGGATGATTTCATCAGCCGCTTCGCACGCGGCGACATGATGTATTACCTGGTGGCGCTGCCGTTGCAGCAGGACCTGTCGTACTACGACGAGACCGGCCGCGGTGCCAGCGTGCAGTGGCTGGACCTGCGCCCGGACCAGGCCCGTGCCCTGGCCGCCGGCCTGGCCGAACGGGCCAAGCCGGAAAACGCGCGCTACCACTACGACTACTACACCGCCAACTGCGCCACGATGGTGCGCGACACCCTCGACAAGGCACTGGACGGCGGCCTGCATGCGCAGCTGTCCGGGCGTTCGCGTGGCAACACCTACCGCAGCGAATCGGTGCGCCTGGCCTCGCCGGCACCGTGGATGTGGCTGGGCTTCGACGTCGGCCTCGGTCCGTTCGCCGACCAGCCGCTGTCGCGCTGGCAGGAGGCCTTCGTGCCGATGCGCCTGGCCGATGCGCTGCGCCAGGTGCGCAACAGCGATGGCCGGCCGCTGGTGCAGAGCGAGCAGGAACTGCTGCCGCACCGCATCGACCCCGAGCCGAAGGAATTCGCGCGGCGCTGGTGGCCGTGGCTGCTGTGCGGCCTGGTGATCGCCGCGGGTGTACTGGCGCTGCGCAGCCGCCCGCGCCTGCTTGCCGGCATCGCCTTGCCGTTCTGGCTGCTGTGTGCCCTGCTCGGTGGCGTGCTGGTGTTTTTGTGGGGCTTCAGCATCCACTACGCCGCGTGGGCCAACCGCAACCTGCTGCTGCTGTCGCCGCTGGCCGTGCTGCTGCTGCCCGGTGCCATCGCCCTGCTGCGCCGGCGCGTGCCGGGACGCATGTTCAGCATCGTGCTGTGGCTGCTGGCCGCACAGTCCGTGGGGGTGCTGGTGCTGCACTGGCTGAGTCTGCAGGCGCAGTACAACGTGCAGTGGATCGTGCTGCTGCTGCCGGTGCACGTCGCGCTGGCCTGGGTGTTGGCGCGTCGTCCTCACTTGTCGGAAACACCCCGCTGACGCAGGATGGCGGGCATGTCATTGCCCGCCTCCGCTTCCGCGCCCGCTTCGAACAACCCTGCCTGCGTCATCAACTGCGTCCACTACGATGATCAGGGCAAGCGCCATGACATCAGCCTGGATGCCATCAGCGATGTAATCGCCAGCGGCAACGGCTTCGTCTGGGTGGGCCTGTTCGACCCCAACGACCAAGTGCTGCTGAAACTGCAGGAAGAATTCGGCCTGCACGACCTGGCCATCGAGGATGCGCGCAACGCGCACCAGCGCCCGAAGGCCGAGGCCTACGGCAACTCCCTGTTCGTGGTGATGACCACCGCGCAGATGGTCGACGAGCGCATCCAGTACGGTGAAACCCATGCCTTCCTCGGCCCGCGTTTCCTGGTGACCGTGCGCCATGGCGCATCGCTGTCCTACGCGCCGGTACGCGCGCGGGTGGAACGTGAGCCACATCTGCTGAAAATGGGCGCGTCGTACTGCCTGTACGCGGTGGCCGACTTCGTGGTGGACAACTATCTACCGATCACTACCCGCTTCCGCGACACGCTGGACCTGCTGGAGAAGGATATCTTTGCCGAAAACTACAAGCGCAGCACCGTGGTGCGCCTGTACGAACTCAAGCGCGAACTGAACAAGATGCGGATGGCGGTGGCGCCGCTGCAGGATGTGCTGGCGCAGCTGCGCCGCTACCAGGGCGACCTGATCCCCGACGAAGTGAAGCTGTACGTGCGCGACGTGCACGACCATGCCGCGCGCATCAGCGATGTGATCGACACCCTGCGCGAGATGCTGGGCACGGCGTTGAGCGTGAATCTGTCGCTGGTGACGCTGGCGCAGGGCGAGACGGTGAAGCGCCTGGGTGCGTGGGCGGCACTGCTGGCCGCACCGACCCTGATCACCAGCTGGTACGGCATGAACTTCAGCCACATGCCCGAGCTTGATAAGCCGTGGGCGTACCCGTTGATGATCGTCGGCGTGGCCGCGGTGTGCGTGGGGCTGTACCGGTTGTTCAAGCGCGCGAAGTGGTTGTAGTCCACCGCTTGGATGGACGCTTTCTGTAGAGCCGAGCCCATGCTCGGCTGTTTTATGCCAAGTTAAGCCGAGCATGGGCTCGGCTCTACACAGGCGGCGGGATCAGGCCACGTAGACGGTCTTGATGTTCATGAACTCATGGATGCCGTGGTCGGCCAGTTCGCGGCCGAAGCCCGATTCCTTGCTGCCGCCGAACGGCAGCCGCGCATCGCTCTTGACGATGGCGTTGACGAAGGCCGCGCCACATTCCATGCGCTGGGCGAAGCACTCGCCGCGCACCACGTCGCCGGTCCACACGCTGCCGCCCAGGCCGAAGCGGGTGTCATTGGCCACTCGCAGCGCCTCGGCTTCGTCCTTGACCCGGATCACCGCGGCGACCGGCCCGAACAGCTCCTCGTCGTAGGCCGGCATGCCCGGCCCCACCTGGTCGAGGACGGTGGCCGGGTAGCCCGCGTGGGTTCCGGCAATCGGCTCGCCACCTGCCAGGATTCGCGCGCCCTTGGCCACGCTGGCCTGTACCTGCTTGTGCAGTTCATCGCGCAGGTCGGCACGGGCCATCGGCGCCAGCGTGGTGCCACGCTCGTTCGGATCACCGTACTGGCGCTGGCCGGCGGCCTCGACGAAGCGGTCGGTGAAGGCATCGGCCACCGCATCGACCACGATGAAGCGCTTGGCCGCGATGCAGGTCTGTCCGCTGTTGTCGAAGCGCGACTTCACCGCCGCGGCGACGGCCTTGTCCAGGTCGGCATCCTCGAGCACCACGAAGGCATCGCTGCCACCCAGCTCCATCACCGATTTCTTCAGCTGGCTGCCGGCATTGGAGGCGATCGAGCGCCCTGCCCGCTCGCTACCGGTCAGGGTCACCGCCTTTACCCGCGCGTCGCGCAGCACGTCGGCGGCCTGGTCGTTGTCGATGTGCAGCACATCAAACACACCCGCCGGCAGGCCACCGTCACGGCACACTGCCAGGATCAGGTCGGCGCACTGTGGCACGTTGCTGGCGTGCTTGAGCAGGGCCACGTTGCCGGCCATGAAGGCCGGGGCGAGGAACCGGAACACCTGCCAGATCGGGAAATTCCACGGCATCACCGCGAACACGCAGCCGATCGGCTCGTAGCGCACGTAGCTGCGCTGCGCCTCGGTGTCGATGATCTGCGGCTTCAGGTAATCGGCCGCGTGGTCGGCGTAGAACTCGCAGGCGGCCGCGCATTTTTCGACCTCGGCCAAGGCCTCGGCCTTCAGTTTGCCCATCTCGCCGGTCATCGCCTGCTGCAGGTCATCGCGGCGTGCGCGCAGCTGGGCGGCGATGCTCTTGAGGATGGCGCCGCGATCCTGCAGCGAACGCTCGGCCCACAGCGGGAATGCCTCGGCGGCGGCCTGCAGGCGCTGCTCGATGTCGGCCGCGCCGAGCAGTTCATGGCGGTAGGTGACCTGGCCGGTGGCCGGGTTGACGATTTCGACGGTCATGGGGGATCTCCATCAGGCAGATCGCCAGTGTGCGCCCGCTGCCGTGAGCCGGGCGTTGCCGCCGCCAGTCGGCGGCGTGCGGGCCTCAGCCGTTGTCCTGGCGGGCCAGCTGCAGGTCGCGCTGGCGCCGCTTCTCGGCACGCGCGTTGATGTACCAGCCGATCACCGCGGCCACCGACACCGCCGACACCAGCAGGGTCGCCAGCGCGTTGATCTTCGGACTGATGCCCATGCGCACCGAGGCGAACACCTTCATCGGCAGGGTGGTCGAGCCCGGCGTGGCAACGAAGCTGGCCACCACCACGTCATCCAGCGACAGCGTGAAAGCCAGCAGCCAGCCGGCCACCAGTGCCGGGGCGATGATCGGCAAGGTGATGCGGCCGAACACGGTCAGGCGGCTGGCGCCGAGATCCATCGCCGCTTCTTCCAGCGAGAGATCCATTTCCTGCAGGCGCGAGGACACCACCACGGTGACGAAGCACAGGGTGAAGGTGACGTGGGCGATCCAGATCGTGGCCAGGCCGCGTGCCGGGAAGCCGGGAATGGCGCCCATCGAGGCCAGCAGCGCCATCAGCGAGAAGCCGAGGATCACATCGGGCATCACCAGCGGCGCGGTGACCAGCGCACCGAACACCTGCTTGCCGCGGAAGCGGCGGAAGCGGGTCATCACCATCGCCGCCAGCGTGCCCAGCACGGTCGCGGTGCAGGCGGTCCAGAACGCCACCACCAGGCTGGTCCACATGGCGTCCATCAGCGCGCGGTCGGCGAACAGGTCGCTGTAGGCGCGGGTGGAGAACCCGGCCCAGACCATCGCCAGCCGCGAGCTGTTGAACGAATAGAACATCAGCAGCAGGATCGGCAGGTACAGGAAGGCGAAGCCGAGCAGCAGCACGCCCAGGCCCACGCCCTTTGCGCTACGCGGGCTCATGCCTGCTTCCCTTCCAGCAGGCGCTGCTGGGAACGGTTGAACCACAGGATGGGCACCAGCAGCAGCAGGATCATTGCTACCGCCATCGCCGAAGCACCTGGCCAGTTGCGGTTGTTGAAGAACTCGTTCCACAGCTGGCGGCCGACCATCAGCGTTTCCGAGCCGCCGAGCATTTCCGGGATCACGAATTCACCCACCGCAGGGATCATCACCAGCATGCAGCCGGCGATGATGCCCGCCTTTGACAACGGCAGGGTGATGCGCAGGAAGGCCTGCCACGGCTTGGCGCCGAGGTCGTAAGCCGCTTCCAGCAGGCGGTGGTCATGCTTGACCAGGTTGGCGTACAGCGGCAGCACCATGAACGGCAGGTAGCAGTAGACGATGCCGATGTAGGCCGCGGTCGGCGTATCGATCAGCTGCAGCTTGGGCAGGCCCATGCGGGTCATCAGCGACTGCAGGCCGGTGAACTGCAGGAACTGATCGAGCAGGCCGTTGCGGTCAAGGATCGCCTTCCACGCATACACGCGGATCAGGAACGAGGTCCACGACGGCAGCACCACCAGCATCATCGCCACGTTGCGCGCGGCCGGCGACAGGCGCGCGATGGCATAGGCCATCGGGTAGGCGATCAGCAGGGTGAGGAAGGTGGAGATGGCCGCGATCTTGATCGAGCTCAGGAACGCCTGGGCGTAGATCGAATCGCGGAACAGCGCCAGGTAATTCTCGAGGTTGAGCTTGAGCGAGAACGCGCCATCGACGTACTGCAGCAGCCAGGTGTACGGCGGCGAGCCGACCCGGCTGTGCGAGAAACTGATCATCAGCACGATCAGGAACGGCACCGCGAAGAACAGCAGCAACCACAGGTAGGGAATGCCGATCACCGTGGCACGCGTGCCCGGCAGCCAGCGCTTCAGGCCTGCCGCGCTCATGAGGTCAGCACCACGCCGTCGTTGTCGCGCCAGTGCACCCACACTTCATCGCCCCAGGTCAGGCCATCGCTGGCCCAGCGCTGCGAGTTGGCGAAATTGGCCAGCACCTTGGCGCCGCTGGGCAGGCGCACGTGGTAGACCGAATGGCTGCCGAAATAGGCGATGTCCTCGATCACGCCCTGCGCCTTGTTGGTCGGCGCGTCCGGTTCGTCCTTGCCGATCATCACCTTTTCCGGGCGCAGCGCGAACGCGACCGGCTGCCCTTCGTAGCACGTGATGCCATGGGCGATGTAGACCGGTGCGGGGAACAGCGGCGAGCGCACGGTCACGTACTCGGGCAGGTCCTCGTCGATGACACCCTCGAACAGGTTGACCGAGCCGATGAAGCCGGCGACGAAGCGGTTGGCCGGCTGCTCGTAGACCTCATCCGGCTTGCCGACCTGCTGGATCCAGCCGGCATCCATCACTGCGATGCGGGTGGCCATGGTCATGGCTTCTTCCTGGTCGTGGGTGACCATCACGCAGGTCACGCCCGACGATTCGATGATGCTGACCAGTTCCAGCTGCATCTGCGAGCGCAGCTTCTTATCCAGCGCGCCCATCGGTTCGTCCAGCAGCAGCAGCTTGGGCCCCTTGGCCAGCGACCGCGCCAGCGCCACGCGCTGCTGCTGGCCGCCGGAGAGCTGGTGCGGCTTGCGCTTGCCCAGGTGGGCCATCTGCACCAGATCGAGCATCTCGCCCACGCGCCGGCTGATCGCGTCCTTGGCCAGGCCGCCCTGCTTGAGGCCGAAGGCGATGTTCTGCTCGACCGTCATGTGCGGGAACAGGGCGTAGGACTGGAACATCATGTTGACCGGCCGCTGGTACGGCGGCAGCGCGTCCAGGCGCTGGCCATCGAGGGTGATGCTGCCCTTGGTGGGCGTCTCGAAGCCGCCCAGGCAGCGCAGCAGAGTCGATTTGCCGCTGCCCGAGCCACCGAGCAGGGCGAAGATCTCGCCCTTGCGCACGTCTAGGTTGACGTCGTCGACGGCGACGAAGCCATCGAATTCCTTGCGCAGGTCACGAATGGAGAGATAGCCGGGCGCACCGTTCGCATCGACGACGGCGGCTTCCGGCTGAGCTTCAACGGGCATGGGGGCTCCGGGAGCGGGCGGTGGACAGCGGTGGCCATTCTACCGGCCGGGGGCTACGAATGCGTGCCGACCAACGGTCGGCACCTACCGGGCCGGGGACCCGCCGGGCGTGGCCCGGCGCTACCGGGGTGCGCGGCGGCGTCAACGGTTCCGGGTGGCATCGCTCTGGTAACGCCGGGCCATGCCCGGCGGAACGCATCATCGTGCGGCCACCGGCGGGGCGTCCTGCCAGCCCAGGCCCAGGCTCTTCTGCAGGCCCACGTAGCGCACCAGCAGCTGCAGGCGGGCCTGGGCGGCGGCATCCTGGGCCTGCAGGCGCTGGCGCTGCACGTCCAGCAGGTCGATCTGCGAGGTGGCACCGGCCTGTCGACGTTGCTTCATCAGGGCCAGCGAGCGGTCCGCCGAGGCTTCGGCGCGCAGGCTGGCCTGCAGTTGCTGACGGGCGGCACCAAAGCGTGCCAGCGCGGTGTTGGCATCCTGCAGTGCCGCCAGCACGGTGCCCTCATAGGCCGCCAGCCGGGCTTGGTTGCCGGCCCGGGCCTGGGCCACGCGCGCCTTGTTTACCCCAAAGTCGAACAGCGACCAGCGCAGGAACGGGGCGACGATGGTCGCCGCCGAATCCGGCCCGAGGTCGGAAATCGAGGTGGCACCGGCGCCGATGCTGCCCAGCAGGGTCACCTGCGGGAAGTAGGCCGAGATCGCCTGGCCGATCTGCGCCGAGGAGGCCGCCAGCTCGCGCTCGGCCTTGCGCACGTCGGGCCGGCGCTGGATCAGAGCGCCCGCGTCATCCACCGGCACGCTGGCCGGCAGCACCGGCAAGGGCTGGTCGGCGGCCAGCCGCGCGTCCAGCGCACCGGGCTCGCGGCCGACCATCAGCGCCAGCACGTCACGCGCCTCGTCGGCCTGTGCCTGCAGTGGCGGCAGCGCGGCCCGCTGCTGCTCGCGCTGGGCCTGCGCACGTTCGACCTGCAGGTCCGAATCGGCACCGCGCTGGCGGCGTTGCCGGATCAGCTGCAGGCTGTCATCGGCGGCGCGCAGATTGACTTCGGCCAGTGCGATGCGCTCGCGGCTGCTGCGGTAGCCCAGATAGACCTGCGCCAGCTCGGCCGCCAGCTGCACCTGCGCATCGGCCAGCGCCGCGGCATTGGCCTCGGCTTCGGCGGCGGCCTGCTCGGCGGCCCGCCGGCGGCGACCGAACAGGTCCAGTTCCCAGCTGGCATCAAAGCCGGCCACGTACAGCTCGGTGTCCAGGTCGATGTCCGCGAACTGCTGGCGGAGCTGCGCCGCCTCCTGCGGGCGGCCATTGGCCTCGGCCACCCCGGCGATGTTCTCGCCGAGGCCCCGCACGCTGTTCTCGATCGAATCCGGCGCCTTGATGTTGGCGTAGCCTGCCGCAGCGCCCACGCTGGGCAGCTGCTCGGCGCGGCGCTGGCGCTGCAGCGCACGCGACGCCAGCAGCTTGGCCTGGGCGGCACGCAGATTGGGACTGTTGCGCAGCGCCTCGTCCACCAGCTGGTCCAGCAGCGGATCATTCAGCGCGCGCCACCACTGGCTGGGCGGCGTGGCCGGCTGCACGTCGGCCTGCGCGGCACGCGGCAGCCTTGCCTGCGCGGTGGCGCCGGCGGCCACGTCCGGTTTCACGTAGTCCGGGCCCAGCATGCAGCCGGCCAGCAGCAGCGGCAGCATGGCCGGCCACAGACGGTGCGGGCGAAGGGAGGTGGTGAGAGTCGTCGAAGTCATCAGTGCATCGCCAATGGAACGCCCTTGGGCAGGGGCTTGAGCAGGAACACTAGTGGCAGGGTCGCCACCACGATCAGGCCGAAGATCCAGAACAGGTCGTTGTAGGCCATCACCATTGCCTGCATCTGCACGGTCTGCGCCAGCACCGCCATCGCCTGCGTCGCATCGCCCAGCTGCTGGCCATAGGCATGCAGCGCGTCCTGGGCGATGGTCGAATTGGCGGTGACGCTGCTGCCGATCGCATCGATGTGCAGGGTGGCGCGGCGTTCCTGGAACGTGGAAATGATGGCCAGGCCGATCGAGCCGCCAAGATTGCGCGCGGCGTTGAACAGGCCCGAGGCGTCGCTGGTGTACTCGCGCGGCACCGAGGTGATGGCCGCCTGGTTCAGCGCCATCATCGCCAGCGCCAGGCCGCAGCCCTGCAGCAGCTGGCCGATGACGAAGTGCGGGCCGATGCTGTCCGGGGTCAACCCGAGGTTGACGAAGCAGGCGGCGGCGAAGCACAGCATTCCGCCGAACACCATGATGCGCACATCCACCGTTTCCAGCATCTTCGGCATCAACGGCATCAGCAGGATGGTCGGCAGGCCCGCCAGCAGCAGCACGTAGCCGGCCTGCTCGGTGTTGTAGCCGGCGATGATCGCCAGGAACTGCGGGATCATGTACATGACCCCGAACAGGATCATGCCCACCGCCATCACCATCACGAACACCGCGCCGAAACTGCGCTGGAACAGGATGTTGAGGCGGATGACCGGCGCCTTGCTGGTGAACTGCGAAAGCGCCAGCAGGGCAAACCCCAGCAGCGAGACGATGCTGAGCACCACGATCATCGTCGACTCGAACCAGCGCTCGCGCTGGCCGTCTTCCAGCACCACGGTCAGCGCGGACAGGCCGGCGGTCATGCCGATGATGCCCAGCCAGTCGGCACGCAGCAGCCCGCCCCAGTCCGATTTCTCATGCGGCAGGCCGAGCAGCAGCAACGCGACCAGGCCGGCGCAGATCGGTACATTGATGAAGAAGGCGTAATGCCAGCTGACGTTCTCCGTCAGCCAGCCACCCAGCAGCGGGCCGATCACCGGCCCGAGGATGACGGTCATGCCGAACAGCGCGGTGCCCAGCGGCTGCTGTTTCGGCGGCAGCCGCGTGCCGACGATGGTCAGCGCGGTGGGAATCAGCGCACCGCCGGCGAAGCCCTGCCCTACCCGGCCAGCGATCATCATCGGCAGCGAATCGGCCAGGCCGCACATCACCGAGAATGCAGTGAAAAGCGTGGCGCAGATCAGCAGGAAGGTGCGCAGGCCCAGCGTGCGCACGAACCAGCCGGTCAGCGGAATCATCACGATTTCGGAGACCAGAAAGGCGGTGGAGATCCAGGTGCCCTCGGTGCCGCTGGCGCCGACCTCGCCCTGGATGGTGGGTAGCGCCGCGTTGACGATGGAGATGTCCAGCGTGGCCATGAACGAACCGATGGTGCCGGCCGCCACGGCCAGCCACGCGCCGGCATCGGCCTTGCCGTCGGCGGCGGGCGCTGCAGGGGCGGTGGTGGTGTTCATCGCGCCGGCGCGGCCGTGGCCTCGGCCTCGTCTTTCGTGCGCTCTCGCGCATCCTTGGCATTGCGCGTATCGACGGTCACTTCCACCGACATGCCCGGCACCAGCACCTTGCGCGCCTCTGCACCGGCGTCCACACGGATGCGCACCGGCACGCGCTGCACGACCTTGGTGAAGTTGCCGGTGGCGTTCTGCGGCGGCAGCAGCGCGAACTGCGAGCCGGTGCCCGGCGAGATGCTTTCCACCGTGCCATGCAGGGTCGTGCCAGGCAGCGCGTCGACCTTGATCTCGGCCGGCTGCCCGGCACGCATCAGGCCCACCTGGGTTTCCTTGAAGTTGGCGCTCAGGTACAGCGATTCGACCGGCACGATGGTCATGGTACGGGTACCGGCGGCGACGAACTGGCCGACCTGCACGGTCTTGTTGCCGACGCGGCCATCGATGCGTGCGCGCAGTTCGGTGTCCTCGAAGGCGACGCGGGCCTGCGCGGCATCGGCCTGGGCCTGCTTCAGGCCGGCATTGGCCTGCTCCAGCTGCGCCTGGCTGGCGTCGATCTGGCTCTGCGCGCCCTGGATCTGCGCCTTGGCCGCATCGTACTGGGCCTGCGCGCGTTCGACATCGTGGCGCAGGCTTTCCACGTGTTCGTGGGTGTCGGCGCCGCTGGCGGCCAGCGGGGTGAAGCGGGCCAGTTCGGCCTTGCCGAAGCGCAGCGAGGCGGTGGCGGCGGTGAGCTGGGTGCGCGCTTGGAGCAGGCTGGACTGCTGGCCCTGCACGCCGGCGGCGGCGGCAGCGATGTCGGCTTCGCGCACGGCGATCACCGCTTCGGCCTGGTCCAGGGTGGCGCGGTAGGTGCGCGGGTCGATGCGCAGCAGTGGTTCACCGGCCTTGACCCATTGGTTGTCGTGCACCAGTACTTCGGTGACGTAGCCGTTGATGCGCGGGGCGACGGCGACGGCATCGGCCTGCAGGTAGGCGTTGTTGGTGTCCTGCAGGTAGCGGCCGACCAGCAGGTGGTAGATGAGCCACGCGACCAGGGCGATGACCACGACGGCACCGATGATGGCCAGGGTCCAGCGGACCTTGGGGTTCTTCAGCGGCGAAGGCTTGTCCTCGTGGGTGGAGGCGGCTTCATCGGTGGGGGCGTCGGTGCGCGGGGGGTGGTCGGTCATTGTCTCGTCGTGGCGGTGGTCGGTGCCATACGGGACGGTAGGGGAAGGAGTGAGGAGGTGAGGTGAAAAGCGTTTGTCGGCTGCCGGTGATGAGTTCCCGGTTGGCAGGGTGCAGAGCAGAAGCAAAAAAAAACGGAGGCCGTTGGCCTCCGTTTTTCTGCTTGGTGGAGGCCGATCGTTGGTCGGCCCCACCAGAAAGCGTGCCGACCAACGGTCGGCAGCTACCTGCCGGTCTTCACTTCGGTCCACAGGCGGGTGTAGAGCTTGTCGGTTTCCGGGGTGTTGATCGAGTAGGTGAACATCTTCTCGGCGACGTCGGCCGGCGGGTAGATGGTCGGGTCGGTGCGGATCGCTTCGTCCACCAGCGGGGTCGCGGTCGGCACCGGGTTGGCGTAGTGGATGAAGTTGGTGTTGGCCGCGGCGACCTTCGGTTCCAGCAGGTAGTTGATGAATTTGTAGGCCGCTTCCGGATGCTTGGCGTCCTTCGGGATCGCCAGCATGTCGAACCACTGCGGGGCGCCTTCCTTCGGGATCGAGTAGGCCACGTGGACGCCGTTGCTGGCTTCCTCGGCGCGGTCGCGGGCCTGGATGATGTCACCCGACCAGCCCACCACCAGGCAGGTGCCGCCGTTGGCCAGCGAACCCACGTACTGCGAGGAGTGGAAGTTCTGCACGTACGGGCGGATCGACTTCAGCAGGTCGGCCGCCTTCTGCAGCTCAGCCGGGTCGCCGCTGTGCGGGTCCAGGCCCAGGTAATGCAGGGCGATCGGGATCATGTCGGCCGGCGTGTCCAGGAGGGTCACGCCGCAGTCCTTCATCTTCGCGATGTTTTCCGGCTTGAAGATCAGGTCCCAGCTGTTGGCGATGTCGGCGCTGCCGCCGAAACGTTCCTTCAGCATGTCCACGTTGTAGCCGATGCCGGTGGTGCCGATCATGTACGGCACGCCGTACTTGTTGTCCGGGTCCTGGGTGGCGATGCGCTTCATCACCGAAGCGTCCAGGTTGGCCAGGTTCGGGATCCTGCTCTTGTCCAGCGGCAGGAACACGCCGGCCTGGATCTGGCGGCCGAAGAAGTTCAGCGTCGGCACCACCACGTCGTAGCCGCTGTTGCCGGCCAGCAGCTTGGTCTCGACCATCTCGTCGCTGTCGAACACATCGTAGGTCACCTTGATGCCGCTCTCCTTCTCGAAGGTCGGGATGGTGTCCTCGGCGATGTAATCGCTGTAGTTGTAGACGTTCAGGACCTGGCTGTCCTGCGCGCCGCCGTTGCCACCGCCACAGGCGGCAAGCATGGCGGAGGCCAGGCCGAGCGTGAGGATACGCAGCTTCATCGGGTGCTCCAGAATGCGGGATGGGGGAGGCCGGCGGGGCCGGCGACGGCTGCCAGCCTACCCCCCGGCGGCTCATTCATCAATTGCGGTCCTTCACACGTTCAGCAGCAGGAACTCGCGCTCCCACGAGCTGATGACGCGGAAGAAGGTCTCGTATTCCTTGCGCTTGACCGAGATGTAGGCCCGGCAGAAGCGTTCTCCCAGCAGGGCCTGCAGTTCGGCGCACTGTTCCAGCCCGTCCAGCGCCTCGCCCAGCGAGCGCGGCAGGTTGTAGCCCAGCTCCTTGGCGCTGCCGGTCACCGGCGCGTCCGGGGCCAGCCGCTCGCGGATGCCGAGCAGGCCGCAGGCCAGGGTCGCGGCCATCGCCAGGTAGGGGTTGGCATCGGAACCGGCGAAGCGGCTCTCCACCCGCATGTTTTCCGGCGTGTCCAGCGGCACGCGCAGGCCGCAGGTGCGGTTGTCATAGCCCCAATGCACGTTGCTCGGCGAGACTTCGCCGAACACCAGGCGCCGGTAGGAATTGACGTTCGGGGCGAAGAAGGCCATCGCCTGCGGCACGTACTTCTGCAGGCCGCCCAGGTAATGGCCGAACACCGGGCTGAACTCGCCCTCGCCATGGGTCTCGCCGGTGAACACGTTGCTGCCGTCGCTCACCCGCACCAGGCTCTGGTGGATGTGCATGGCGCTGCCAGGTTCGTTCTCCATCGGCTTGGCCAGGAAGGTGGCATACACGCCGTGGCGCATCGCCGCCTCGCGCATGGTGCGCTTGAACAGGAACACCTGGTCGGCCAGGTCCATCGCATCGGCGTGGGTGAAGTTGACTTCCAGCTGCGCCGCGCCGGATTCGTGGATCAGCGTGTCCACGTCCAGCTTCATCGCATCGGCGTAGTCATACATCAGGTCGAGGATGGGATCGAATTCGTTGACCGCATCGATCGAGTACGACTGCCGTGCCGTTTCCGGGCGCCCGGAGCGGCCGGCCGGCGGCAGCAGCGGGAAATCCGGGTCGGTGTTCTTCTGCACCAGGAAGAACTCCAGCTCCGGTGCGACCACCGGGCGCAGGCCCAGTTCGGCATAGGCGGCCAGCACGCGGCGCAGCACGTTGCGCGGGGCCAGTTCGTGCGGCTCGCCGGTCTTGGTGTAGCAATCATGGATGACCTGTGCGGTGGCGTCGGCCGCCCACGGCACCATGCGCACGGTGTCCGGGTCCGGACGCAGCATCATGTCCGAGTCCGACGGCGAGGTCAGGTCGTAGTAATCGTCCGGGAATTCACCGGTGACCGTGGTGGCGAAGATGCCTTCGGGCAGGCGCGTGCCGTAGTCGTGCGAGAACTTGTCGGCCGGGATGATCTTGCCGCGTGCGTTGCCGGTGATGTCCGGCACCAGGCACTCGACCTCGGTGATGCGCCGCTCCTTCAGCCAGCGCAGCAGGCTGCTTTCCTGCGGTGCGGGGGGCGTGGCCGTCTTGCGCGGGCGAGGTCGGGAACTCATCGGGAATCCAGTTGGTTCTGTTGGTGCTGCCGGCAAGCTTGGCCGAAAGCGCGGAAAACAGCGTGATAGAACGGCGCCTGCATGACACGCCACTCCGGGTGCCACTGTACGCCGAGCACGAAACAATGGTGGCGGCTGCGTGCGGCTTCGATCAGGCCATCGCCGGCCCACGCCTCCACCTGCAGGCCATCGGCCAGCCGTGCGATGCCCTGCCCGTGCACCGAATTGACCTGTGCGTGGTCACTGCCGTGCCACTGCGCGAGCCAGCCATCGCCAGCCAGGGTGACCGCATGCGCCGGGCCGTACTGCACCTCGACCGCTGCCTGCGGATCCTCGCGATGGTTGGCCAGCCCCGGCACCGCATGCACCTGGCCGGCTGCGGGCTGGGCAGCACCAGCGGGGTGACCTCGGCCGCGTCGACCAGCGCGCGCACGTACTTCTCGCCGGCCACCGCGAAACGGTGATGGCCGAGCAAGGTGCTGTCGGTGGGCAGGCCCACCCAGGGCAGGCGGCGCATGGGAAAACTCCTTGGCGTGGGCATCCTTGGCCTTGGCATCAAAGTAACTGCCGGTGCGCGCGGGCGGCAAGTCGTCGCCGTCACACACCCCGCTGCGTGCATCGGCCAGACTATTCCGGTGAACAGTGATCGCCCGCCCCCGCCCTGCCCCTTCATCCCGTGCCCACGAGGCCTGCGGTGAGCGCGGATTTCCCGCCCAGCTGGTACGCCGACAGCCTGCCCGAACCGGCTGCGCTGCCGCCGCTGCGCAGCGATGTGCAGGCCGACGTGGCGGTGCTCGGTGCCGGTTACACCGGCCTGACCGCCGCGCTGGAACTGGCCCTGCGCGGCTACCGCGTGGTGCTGCTGGAAGCGCAGCGCATCGGCTGGGGGGCGTCCGGACGCAACGGCGGCCAGGCGCTGGTGGGCTACGGCTGCGAGGTGGATGAGCTGGAACGCCAGCTCGGCCGCGACGACGCCCGCCATCTGTTCGACTGGTCACGCGAGGCGGTGCAGGCGATGCGCCAGCGCATCGCGCGCCACGGCATCGACTGCCACTGGGTGGAGGGGCATGCCAGCGTCGCGATCCGTGCACGCCACGAACGCGACCTGCGCGCCGGCTGCGAGCACCTGCAGCGCCATTACGACTATCCGATGCAGTGGTGGGAGCGCGATGTCCTGCACGCGCAGCTGGACAGCCCGCGTTACCGCGCCGCGATGTTCGATCCGCTCAGTGCGCACCTGCACCCGCTGGCCTATGCGCGCGGACTGGCCGATGCCGCCCGTGCGGCGGGCGTGGTCATCCACGAGCATTCGCCGGTCATCCGCGTGCAGCGTGGCGCGCAGGCCACGTTGCAGACCGCGCAGGGCAGCGTGCGTGCCGCGCACCTGGTGGTGGCCGGCAACGCCTGGCTGCAGGGCCTGCTGCCGGAACTGGAGCGCCGCATCATGCCGGTCGGCACCTATATCGGCGCCAGTGCCCCGCTGGGTGCCGAGCGTGCGCGGCAGCTGATCCGCAACAACATGGCGGTGGCCGACACCGCCTGGGCGCTGGACTACTTCCGTCTCAGCCATGACCATCGCCTGCTGTTCGGCGGCCGTGCCAGCTACTCGGCGCTGCCGCCGCCGGGGCTGCGTGGGCTGATGCAGCGGCGCATGCACCAGGTCTTCCCGCAGCTGGCCGACGTGCTCGTGGACCAGGTCTGGGGCGGCTACGTGGACATCACCCGCAACCGTGCCCCGCACTGGGGCCGGCTGGATGGCAACCTGTATTTCGCCCAGGGCTTCTCCGGCCATGGCGTGGCGGCTGCCGGCCTGGCCGGTGAAGTGATCGCTGCCGCGATCGATGGCCAGAGCGCACGCCTGGATGTGTTCCAGCGTCTGCAGCACGCGCCGTTCCCCGGCGGCCGGCTGCTGCGCATGCCGCTGCTGGTGGCGGCGATGTCCTGGTACAAGCTGCGCGACGCGCTGTGGTAGCACGCTCAAGGTTGGATTATCCCGGCACACGCACCAATCGGAACGACCTCATCATCAACGGGCTGCCGCGTTCCCGCTGAAGGGCGATTTAGGTAAATCACACCATTGGTGTGATGACTTTCTCACTTGTGGAGTTCAGGCGCGCGGCGATTGCATATTCGGACGCCTGCCGATACCGTCGATCCAACCGGGGCCCGCGGCGAATGGAAGCTGACAGGGTATATGGACAGGAAGGGGAAGTACGATTGAACTGGTGGAATGAAGGCCTGCAGTTGAAGTTGCGCATCCATCCGGCAGGTCTTGCCCTGGCTGCGCTGTATGCGATTGCATGCTGGGGCGCACGGCAGCTTTCCCTTGATCAGTTCTACCTTCCTGCCGGGGTCCGGGTCGCGGCGGCGCTTCTTTGCCCCCCGCGGCTATGGCCTTATCTGCTGCTGGGTGAGTACGCCTATTTCGCGCAGATGCGCGTGCCGATGATCGAAAAGTATGGACCGGCCTGGGTAGTGCTGGGTTCGACCTTGCTGATGCCCGCCGTCATGCTGATCGTGCATCTGCACAGAAAATTCATGACCGCCAGCAGGAACACCTGGCTTATCTCGGTTGCCGCCTCATGTGCCGTAGCGGTCACGTCACTCAACCTGGTGCTGGCACACCTGCTGTGGCCGGTGCCTCCGGCGATGCCCGTACTGGCGAGCATCGCACGTCTTGTGGTCGGCGATTTCATCGGCATCCTGACTCTCGCGCCTTTGGCACTGCTGTGGATACGCCGAAGCACCCATCCTGCCTGGGCCCGGGGCTTCGTCCTTCAGGCAGGGGCGGCGCTTGCCGTGATGATCGTGCTGGGACTCTACGCGGCACAGCTGCCATTGGATGAGGTGAATGCCAAAACGTCCATGCAGTTGATGATGGTGATACCCGTGGTGGTGATGACCTGCCTGTATGGCTGGCGTGGTGCTGCCATCGGCGTTCCATCCCTCAACCTGATCATTGGGCTTTCCACTCCCGGCCCTTACACCGGCGCCTTTGATTCAGCCGCCTTCGCAACCCAGCAGGTCATGGCCACCACCGGTGTTGCATTGCTGGTGCTGGGATCGCGCATCTCCCATTACTATCACCGTTCCCGGCTGGGTGAAGTCGGCGAACGAGATGCGCTCAAGCACGCGCGCAATTCTCTGGTCGCAAGCGAGCTGGACCTTCGCGAACGTGCACGACACCTCAGGAAGTTGGGCGATGGGATGGATACCTCGCTTGGTGAAGTCGCAAACTGGCTGAGCGCGCAGGGACATCCAACTGTCGCAAACAGCCTGTTACACATGGCGTCGGTCCATTCACGACAGTTCCGCGAACAGACAAGCATGGTGTATCCCGCAGCGCTGGAACATCTGGGCCTGTACGTTGCCCTTCAGGCAGGCGGCGTTCGCGAAGCCTGGGACCTGAGCAATCGAGTCCTGCGTCCGCGCCTTCTCGGTGACCCTTGCCGCCTCAGCACTGGCTTGCAGCTGGCCGCCTACCGCGCCCTCAACGACGCGGTTTCGTTGCTGCTCAACCATGAAGCCGGCCAGATCCAGGTTCGTGCGCGGTGCGGCCGTGTCGGATCACGTCGCGGCATACTGATGTCGGTCGCACTGCTGGACGGCTACCGCGCGTTGTCATCGGAAACCCGCGAGGCGGCCATCGAACGTTTGGCCGGCCGCGCGATGGCGTATGGCGGCTCGGTGCAGTCGCAACGCAACCGGATCAGAATTGCGTTGATCGAGACAGGAGCACCGGCGCCTCTTCCTTCGTTTCATCCGGCGGATCGTAGTGCCTCATTCGACGGGGAACACTCTCAGACCCGGGCCTGAAGACAGGGCGGCGCCGTGAAGCCCGGCGCCGCCCGGACTGACTCAGCTGAAGCTCATGGAGCTTCCACCGACCAGACCACCTCATCGCCACTCCGGTAACGGAACAGCGAGAAGTCGCTTGCCTGGTAGATCCGCGAGCGAACGGCTCCGGCGGGCACGCCGATACGCTGCTCGGGCAGCGACACCTTCGCCGGATTGCTCCCGGCGGGTAGCACGAAGTAGGTGCCACCGGCGTTGCCGATGATCAACTGCACGTTCCCCGTCAGGTCATTGACCTGCAGGTACATGACACCGTCGCGCTGGAATCCATACAGCAACCACGCCGGATCCTGACTCAGGTTGACAGCCAGCGGCGCGGACTGTCCCAGCCCGGCAGTCGCCAGCGGCTTTCCGTGAAAATCCGACGGGCCTCCAGCATAAGCGGGCGCTACGGCAAGCAACATGATTCCACCAGCTGCACCAGATCGTAGGAATCGCACAATGACCTCCAGGTCGAAGTTGAAGTCGGGAACCTCAGCGCGATACTAACCGCTTCGCGGCACGCGTATGGCACCTGACGGAAACTTGCACCCCATTTCCCCTAAAGTTTCTTCCGCAACCGCCGCTACCCATCCCGAGCGCCCCTCCCTCACGTGAGCCTCCGCACCATGCCCGTCCTCCCGCAGGTCGTTGTCGATGGCGACCTGGCAGACCCCCTTCCGCAGCGGATCCTGCTGGTGGAAAACTCCCGCGCGTTCACCGGAATGCTGCGCGAAGCAATTGAGCAGCGCCTGGAACTGCCGGTGGTGGTGGCCTCCACGCTGGCCGAAGCCGACCGCCTGCTCAGCGACGAGGGTGGCTGGTTCCTCGTGCTGACCGGGCTGGTGCTGGCCGACGGTGACCGCGATGCGGTCGTCGAGTTCTTCCTCAAGCGCGACCTGCCCACCGTGGTGGTCAGCAGCGTGTACGACGAAGACCTGCGCAAGCGCGTGCTGCAGCAGCAGATCATCGACTACGTGCTGAAGAACACGCCCGGCAGCATCGATTACCTGGTATGGCTGGTGCAACGGCTTGAACGCAACCGCCGCATCGCCGCGCTGGTGGTGGATGACTCGCCCTCGGCCCGCGGTTACGCCGCGGCGCTGCTGCGCATGTACGGCCATGAGGTGTTCGAGGCCGCCGACGGTGCCCAAGGCCTGGCCGCGATCGAAGCGCACCCGGCCATCCGCCTGGCCGTGGTCGACCAGGAAATGCCCGGCATGCAGGGCGTGGAATTCACCCGTCGCCTGCGCACCCTGCGATCGCGCGACAAGGTGGCGGTGATCGGCATATCCGGCAACACCGACGCCTCGCTGATCCCGCGCTTCCTGAAGAACGGCGCCAATGACTTCCTGCGAAAGCCCTTTTCGCGTGAGGAGTTCTTCTGCCGCGTCTCACAGAACGTCGACCAGCTCGAGCTGATCGGCACCCTGCAGGACCTGGCCACCCGCGATTTCCTCACCGGCCTGCCCAACCGCCGCTGCTTCCTGGAACAGAGCCAGCGCCAGCTGCCGCAGCTGCAGCTGCACGGCCAAAGCGTGGCGGTGGCGATGATCGACATCGACCACTTCAAGCACATCAACGACACCCATGGCCACGAGGCCGGCGACGATGCGCTGCGCGCGGTGGCGCGCGCGGTGGGCGACCACGCGCGAAGCCAGGACCTGATCGCACGCTTCGGCGGCGAGGAATTCTGCCTGCTGGTGCCGGAGATGGAGCAGGACGAAGCCATCGTCTACTTCGAGGAACTGCGCCAGCGCATCGCCGCGCTGGAAGTGGATATCGGCACCGCCACCCTGCGCATGACCGTCAGCATCGGCCTGTGCTGCCTGCATCCACAGCGCGACTCGCTGCACAAGCTGATTTCCGAAGCCGACCGCCAGCTTTACCTGGCCAAGGCGGCCGGCCGCAACCGGGTCAGCTGCGCCACCGTGGCCAACCCACTGCGCCCGCGCGATGCGGCGATGACCGCCGCGCTTTGATCCAGATCAACGCCGCCTGAGCGCGGCGATCCTACAGTCAGCCCCGACATGAACATGAAGGGGAGCCGGGGATGGCACTACTGGTCTGGCAGGACGATCTGAACATCGGCATCGATGTGATCGATCAGCAACACCGACGCATCGTCGACATGCTCAACCACCTGCACGTGGCCCAGGCCGGGCTGCAGACGGCGGTGGTGGCCGAAGTGATCGACGAAGTGGTGGACTACACCCTGTCGCACTTCGCGTTCGAGGAGGAGCTGATGGAGGAAGCGGGCTATCCGTTCTGTGCCGCGCACAAGCGCGTGCATGAGATATTCATCAAGCGCGTGGCCGAGTATCGCCTGCGTTTCCAGGCGGGCGAGGACGTGACCGACGAACTACGCACGATGCTCTCGCGCTGGTTGTTCAACCACATCCGCGGCGATGACCAGGCCTACGCCGAACAGGTCAAGGCGCACCTCAACCAGTTCGCCCGCGAGCACCAGAGCGGCGGCTGGCTGGGCCGCACGCTCAAGCGTTTCTTTGGCTGAGCTGCGCGCGCCGCTGCAGGGCCAGCAGCGCGCACAACGTCGCCACAGCGGCCAGGCAGAGGTAGTAACCCACCGCGACCAGGCCGAAGCGTTCGGCCAGCCAGGTGGCCAGATACGGCGCCGGTGCCGCACCGAGGATGCCGGCCAGGTTGAACGACAGCGATGCGCCGGTGTAGCGCACTTCCACCGGATAGATCTCGGCCAGGAAGGTGCCGCACGGGCCGTAGGTCAGGCCCATCAGGAACAGGCCCAGGCACAGGAAGGTCAACACCAGCCACGGGCTGTTCGCCTGGAACAACGGTGCGAACAGCACGCCGAAGCCGAGGATCAGCAGGCTGGCGAACACCATCGTGCGGCGCGTGCCCCAGCGGTCGCCATAACGCGCCGACAGCGGAATGCCCGCCGCGAAGAACAGCATCGCGCCCATCTGCATCAGCAGGAACTGCTCGCGGCTGTAGCCCAGCACGGACGTGCCGTGGCCGAGGCTGAACACCGTCATCAGGTAGAACAGCACGAAGGTGGCGAACGCGCCCAGCGTGCCCAGCAGCATCGGCAGCCAGTGGTCCCGCAGCACCGTCCACATCGGCAGCCGTACCGGCGCCTTGCGCTCCAGCGCCTGCTGGAAATCGGGCGTCTCGTGGATGTTCAGGCGCACCCACAGGCCCAGGCCGACCAGCAGCGCGCTCGCCACGAACGGGATGCGCCAGCCCCACTGCAGAAAGTCCTGCTGGCCCAGGCAGCGGCCCAGCAGCAGGAAGATGCCGGCCGACAGCAGGAAGCCCAGCGGCGCGCCCAGCTGCGGGAACATGCCGTACCAGGCGCGCTTGCCCGGCGGTGCGTTCTCGGTGGCCAGCAGCACCGCCCCGCCCCATTCACCGCCCAGCCCCAGGCCCTGGCCGAAGCGGCACAGCGCCAGCAGGGCCGGCGCCCACAGACCGATCTGCGCATGGGTGGGCAGCAGGCCGATGGCCACCGTGGACAGGCCCATGGTCAGCAGCGCCGCCACCAGCGTGGCCTTGCGGCCGATGCGGTCGCCGAAGTGTCCAAACACCGCTGAGCCCACCGGGCGCGCGATGAACGCCACCGCAAAGGTCGCCAGCGACTGCAGCAGGGCCGCCTGGTCACTGCTTTCCGGAAAGAACAGGTGCGGGAACACCAGCACCGCCGCCGTGGCATAGATGTAGAAATCGAAGAACTCGATGGTGGTGCCGATGAGGCTGGCCAGCAGGACGCGGCTGGGGGAATTCACGGGCGGAGCGGCAGCGGTGATCGAGGACATCGGCAAGGCATGGAAGGTGGATCGGCCGATTCTGCCACGCGTGGGCGGCCTGACGGGACGATGGTTTCAGCCGACACCGATGCCAACGGAATTTTTCTGGACACTGGTTAGGCTGCGCCACCGGTCCCTGCATGGATGCTTCGCCGATGGCCCCTATGGTTGCGTTGCGCTGGTCCGATTCACCGCAGCTGCCGCGCACGATGGCCTGGCTGGTCGTAGTGCTGCTGCATGCCCTGCTGGGCGCGTGGCTGTGGCAGAGCGGCCGGCTCGGCGCAGCGCGGGAGGCCGAAGAACGCATCAGCCTGCGCTGGCTGCCACCGCCACTGCAGCCGCCCTCGCCGCGCGACGTGCCCGTTGCGGTATCGGCGGCACCGATGCCGGCCCGCCCCGCGCGGCGGGTTGCGCCTGCACCGCTGCCGCCGGCAGATGTGGAAAGCGACAGTACGCCGACACCGGCACCCCTCGTGCTGGGCCTGCCGGCCGGCAGCATCGACGGTGGAGATGGCATCACGGCGGCGGGGGTGGCACCACGATTGATCGGCCGCCGGGAGGTGCATGCCGCGTTCGGACCGCGGCGGAACTACTTCCGCATCCGCAGGACGATGACGCCCGAGCAGATCGTGCACGGCGTGGCGCAGCTGCTCGGCCTGTGGCCGCCGGGATACATCGTCGATCCGTGCCAGCTGGGAAAGCAGGACATGGACTATTTCCAGGGAGCGGTGGAGGAAATGGACCGACAGGCGCTGCGTGATGCGGTGCTGGTGGTGAGCACACGGTGCCCGTAGAGTCGAGCTTGCTCGACTTCGCTCTCTGTAGAGTCGAGCTTGCTCGACTTCGCTCTCTGTAGAGTCGAGCTTGCTCGACTGCTTTTCGCGAAGAGCAGCCGAGCATGGCTTGTATGTTCCTCCCGGCTCCTACGAGGTATGTAGGAGCCAGGGTGGAGGGACCGACAAGCATGGATCTGCGGATAGCGCCGACAGACGAGCCGAGCGATCCCCATCCC
>NZ_VYKI01000041.1 GCF_008710035.1 Stenotrophomonas cyclobalanopsidis
CGCCGAGCGACCCCACCTGTCCCTTAAAATGCAGACGCCCGATGCGACGCATCGGGCGTCCTTGGCCGCCTGACGGCGGCCGTATCATCCACCCCATAGGTGTCAACCTATGGCAGGACGGGTCACATGCACGGTAGCGCCGGGCCACGCCCGGCGAACGCGGCGTGACGCATGCATCCCGCGCCCACCCCGCACCACCCGGTAGCGCCGGGCCATGCCCGGCGGAAGCCGCGTGACGCATGCATCCCGCGCCCATCCCGCACCACCCGGTAGCGCCGGGCCATGCCCGGCGGAAGCCTCGTGACGCATGCATCCCGCGCCCATCCCGCACCACCCGGTAGCGCCGGGCCATGCCCGGCGGAAGCCACGTGACGCATGCATCCCGCGCCCATGCACGGCTTGCTATAGTTCGCCCGCCCTCAATCCATCACGGATTCGTTCTACATGCCCAATTTCCGTCCGCTTGCCGTCGCCCTGGGTATCAGCCTGGCGACCCTGGTCCCGACCTACGATGCTTTCGCCGCCAAGAAGAAGGCCGTGCGCGCCCCGGCCGTCAGCGCCCAGTGCAGCGATTTCTACGACGCCACCAACGCGGACTGGCTGAAGGCCAACCCGGTGCCGCAGTCCGGCGCCGCCACCGCGCTGGGCCAGCTGGTCGACCGCAGCCGCCAGCAGCAGCGTGAACTGCTGGACGCCTCGATGAAGGCGCCGCAGGGCAACGTGCAGAAGCTGCTGGGCGACTTCTGGGCCAGCGGCCTGGACGAAGCCGCGGTGGAAGCCGATGGCTCCAACCCGATCGCCCCGCTGCTGACCCGCATCAACGCGATCAAGAAGGCCAAGGACGTCCCGGCCTCGATCGCCGCACTGCACCAGGTCGGCATCCCGGTGGCCTTCAACTTCGGCCCGGACGTGGACCTGAAGGCGCTGGACCGCCACATCGGCTACTTCATGCAGGGCGGCATGGGCCTGCCCGACCCGGCGTTCTACACCCGTACCGATGCCGATACCGTGGCCCTGATGGGCCGCTACCGCAACTATGTCAAGCAGATCCTGGCCCTGACCGGTACCCCGGCAGCCAAGCTGGATGCCGAATCGCAGTCGGTGATCGAACTGGAAACCGAACTGGCGCGCAACGCGCAGTCGCTGGCCGGCATCAACAACCCCTTCAACAACTACGCGCCGATCTCGACCAAGGATCTCAACAGCCGCTACCGCAACCTGCAGCTGGATGCGTTCCTGAAGGCGCAGGGTGTGAACGACGACCTGGTCTCGCTGGCCGACCCGGGCCTGTTCACCCAGCTCGACACGATGGTCACCAAGCTCAAGCCGGAGCAGTGGAAGGCCTACCTGCGCTGGCGCGTGGGCGACTCGATGGCACCGTACCTGTCCAAGGCCTACCGCGACGCCGAGTTCGAATTCCGCGGCCGCGTGCTGCGCGGTGAAACCCTGCCCGCGCAGCGCTGGGAAAACGTGCTGGACGCCATCAACGTGGCCGCTGGCCCGATGGTCGGCCGAGAGTACGCCGCCCGCTACCTGTCCGCCGAAGATCGCCGCCAGGCGGCGTGGATCGTCGACAAGGTGCGCGAAGTGGAGATCGAAGCTGTCAAGAACAGCACCTGGATGAGCGCCGAAGCCAAGGCCGAAGCACAGGCCAAGCTGGCCGCACTGAAGATCGAGATCGGCACCCCGCTGCGCGACCTGGATTACAGCGTGCAGCCGATGGGCCGTGGTTCGTTCGGCGGCAACATGCTGATCGCTTCGACCTGGCGCCATCGCGAGGAAATGAAGCGCATCGGGAAGGGCAACGCCGACCGTCGCTGGGACGTGCTGCCGCAGCAGCCGTCGCTGGCCTACGACCTGGCGCAGAACCGCCTGATCGTCACCGCCGCGATCCTGCAGGGCCCGGTGTTCAACGCCAAGGCCGACGCCGCCGACAAGTTCGGCAGCTTCGGTGGCCTGGTCGGCCACGAACTGAACCGGGCCGTCGACGCCAAGGGCGCCCTGGTCGATGCCAAGGGTGAACTGCGCAGCTGGTGGACCCCGGCCGACAAGACCGCCTGGACCCTGCTCGGCAGCCGCGTGGCCGCGCAGTACGGTGCCTACGACTTCCCGGGCGTGAAGGGTGCCAAGGTCAACGGCACGCTGACCCAGGAAGAGAACCTGGCCGACATCGCCGGCCTGGAACTGGCGTGGGCGGCCTACGCCGCACAGGAACCGAAGGCGACGCCGACGCAGCAGCAGGGCTTCTTCCGCGCCTGGGCCGCGCTGTGGCCGCAGCAGCTGGCGCCGAACGAGGCCGCACGCCGCATGACCGCCGACATCCGTGCACCGGGACGCTGGCGCACCAACGGCCCGCTGTCGAACCTGCCTGCCTTCGGCGCGACCTTCAGCTGCAAGGCCGGCCAGCCGATGCAGCGCACCGAGGGTGAGCAGATCAAGGTCTGGCGCTGAGTTCTGAGCGGCAGTGGTTTGATGAGAGGGCGCCTTCGGGCGCCCTCTCTGCTTCCCGATGCCTCATCCACGCATGGCGTGGTTCTACTGCATCGAGATGCCGACTGGAAAAAAGGCCCTGATGGATCAGGGCCAAGCCAACCCTTGCGGAGAGAGAGAGCCGCTGTTCGCGCAGGTCAGAAGTCGTAGGAGGCGCTCAGGCGCACCGTCCGCGGTGGTGTGAAGTAGCTGCCCATGCCGTAGAGGTTGGAGACCGTGTCCGGCCCGGTCTGGTACTTGGCGGTCGACTGCAGCTGGCGCCGCTGGTTGAACACGTTGAAGACGTTCAGGCCCAGGCCCAGCCGGTTGTCAGCAAACCCCGGGCGGTACATCACGCCCATGTCCAGCTGCGCCGTCCACGGCTGCCGACCCGCGTCGCCGGGACGCGACGGCTTGCCGTTACAGTAGTGGTAGGCCGATCCGTAGCCATTGAGAGGATCGCTCTGGTCACTGCCGTAGTAGCCCAGGCAGTTTTTCGGCATGCCCGACATCACCCGCACCGTGGCAGATGCGGTCCATTCGTCATTGATCTGATAGGCGCCGAATGCCTTGAACTGGTGCCGTCGATCATTGGCGAGGTAGCCACCGGCGTACTCCATCAACGCCGCCGCATCCCAGTCCTGGGTCTTGGACACATCGCTCTGGCCGATATCCGATCTCACCTGCCCTTCGGTGTTGCCGAAGCTGCGCGACCAGGTGTAGTCCAGGCGACCGTACCAGCCGTCGGACATCGGGTGCTCGATGAACACATCCAGCGCAACATACTGACGCTTCGCCTTCTTGCCGTCGTAGCCCCAGTCGGTCGAACTCATGCTGACCGGCGTGTAGCCGGAGCCATCACGGTGCCGCAGCTGGAACGTGTTGGTGGCACCCGGATTGAAGATCACGCAACCGGGCAGATCGAAGGTGTCGGCATCCAGCCCCATGCCTGCCAGTCGGTCGACGAAACGGTCGGCATCGCAGGTATCGTCAATGGCCGACTGCAGTTGCCGGTAGGTGACCTTGCCACCACTGTTCCAGCGGCTGCCCAGGGTCTTCTCGAAGCCCAGGATCAGTTCGTCCTGGTACTGCGACTTCAGGTCGGTCGGCGCCACCGCCAGCGGATCGGGGGCCTGCCCGTACTCGCCATTGGCCGACACCGGACCCGGCCCCAGCGGCGTCAAACCGGTCGGATTGCCGTTGGCATCGATGCCGGTATAGGTGAAGTACTCACGCGTGTACGTCGATGCGGAAGCACCACGGATGGCCACACTGTTGGGCAGTGCCAGGTAGTAGCGGCCCAGGTTGGCAAACAGCTTCAACGAGGCGTCACCGAATACATCCCAGCTGGCGCCCAGGCGTGGCGCCCACTGGTCGCCGCTCTCCACGTAAGCGCGGCCATCGCTGTTGAAGTTAGTGAAGCGGTCGTTGCGCAGGCCGAGGGTCAGCAGCCAGTCGGGCGTCAGCTGCCAGCGATCCTCCAGGTAGTAGGCCCGCTGCTTGACCGACATGCTGGTGGTGGTGGAGAAAATGTACTTCTGCACGAAATAGCCATTTCCTCCCGGCGGTGCAATGCCGAAGCCCGGGCTGGGCGACGCGCCGGGATTGCCGCGGGAATAGATCCAGGCATGGCCGGGGCCGGTCATGGATTGGCCTTCGTTGTTGGCCCGATAGGTCATGTTATCGACGCCAGCGGTCAACTCATGGTTGCCGACGCGGTACTGCAGGTCCATGCGCAGCCCGTGCGTCGTGCTGCCAGCATCAGGTGCCTTGCTGTAGAGATCCGGCTGGTCGTTGCGGATCGGCCTACCGCCATTCAACGCGGGGTCCTGGTTGCCGGCGCCACTGATGTAGGGGTTGCCCGAGTTCAGCGGATTGAACGCAAGGTTGCTGGTGCGGGCGCGCCCCCACACGGTACTGAAGGTCAGCGCGTCGTTGAGGTAGCCGGTGTACTTGAAGATGTCGACGTCGGTGGTTGATTTGCTGATGTTGGGGAAGGTGCCCGTGCGATCCCCTTCGGACAGCGTCTTGTAGTCGAACTCCCGGTAATAGCCGCCGGTACGATCCGTGTCCTGGAAGCGCGTGTATTCCAGCGTATTGCTGTCGTTGATGTTCCAGTCGATCTTGCCGTAGAACTTCGGCGTATCCGCGCGGTAATGGTTGCGCACCTGTTGCGCGGCGGCCTCGTTGGCGGTTGCAACCCCCTCGCGACGGTTCGACTCGGCGGCAAGGTGGATGAACAGCCTGTCCTCGATCAACGGGCCACTGACATAGCCGCTGTAGGTGGTCGTGGTGGACTTGTCACCGCGCCGGTAGCGATACAGCGTGCCTGGCTTGCCCTCGTTCTCGTAGGCATACCCCTCCGGCAGGGTCATGTCCGGGTAGTTCACCGATGCCGGTGACTCGGCCAGCCCGGCCGGCGACCAGGTGACCTGCGCGCCGAACCGCCACGCGTTGGTGCCACGCTTGCCGACCTGGTTGATGACGCCACCGGTGGAACGGCCATACGCCGCGCCATAGCCACCGGTGAAGGTTTCCTGCTGGTCGATGGAGCCGTACGGCAGGCTGATGCCACCCAGGTAGTTGAGTGGATTGGTGACGTTGAAGCCATTGAGGTAGTACGCGTTCTCGGTGACGCTGGAGCCGCCGAACGAGAGGACCGAGCGGGACCCGTTGGAGAAGGCGCCGCTGCCGGCCACCACGCCCGGCGCCAACAGCGCGATGGACTCAGCGCTGCGCCCCAGCGGCAGCACGTCCAGCTGCTCGGAGGTGATGACCGACTTGGAGACGGTGTGGCTCACATCGATCTTCGGCAGGTTCGCCGCGGTGACATTGACTGCTTCCAGGGTTGTGGCCGGGCCATGTGCAGCGAAGCTCACTTCGGTACCGCTGCCCACGCGCAGCTGCACGTCATCGCGCTGTTCGAGGATGCGCCCGTTGCGCTGCAGGCTGATGCTGTAGCGACCCACCGGCAGCGCGCCGAAGCTGTAGCGTCCCTGCGCATCGACGGCGACCGTCCGCTTCAGGCCGCTGTCGCTCTGGGCGACGACAGTCGCGCCTTTGGAACCGGCGGCGGTGCCATGCAGCGTGCCGGTGGTGCTCTGCGCAGCGACGCTGCCGATGATGGAAAACAATACTGCTGAAAGCGCGCTGCGCTTCAGCACACGATGGGCGGATGCAAATGCCATGAAGCTCTCTCCGGTGATGGGACTGCCGGAGGGTTATAGGCACGGCTCTGGCGTGCGAGGCAGTGCTGCAACCGGTGATGAATCGGGCGGAATACGTCACTACGCAACGTCCGGCGTAGACCAGACCCTACGCCATGCGCTTGAAAATCCTGAGGATTCAGCAGGTCATGCGGCCACTCGCATCGCTGCCCAGACCGCCTCACGACAGGTGAAATACGTCACCCAGGAATCGGCGACGCGCAGCGGGTAGTGTCTGAAGCGACAGCGCACCATTCCGATTCCGACATGCCCGCTGCAGGCACGCGGCGACGGACGTCACGCCGGCTCCAGCGTCCCCCGGTAATGCACGATGCGGCCGACCAGCGGCGCACCGATCTCCACGTCGAACACGAAACGTCCATCTATTTCATACTCGAAGCTGTCATCGCCCGGCAGCAGCGCGCGCGGCAGCGGGATGCCCAGCAGCGACCAGCGACGCGGCACCAGCTGCAGCCGCCCGCCCTCGACCACCACGGCCAGCGCCACCGACACGGCGCCGAAGCGTTCGACCAGCAGCGCCTCGTTGCGGCCACGCCCTTCGGTCTGCAGCGAGGAGAAACGGCGGCCGGCAAACGTGCGCGTCCAGCGCTCGCCGCCCGCTTCCGGCGCGAAGGCGACGCTGACCGGCAGCTGCTCGCCCGCAGCCGGGAAACCAAACACCACGCCCAGCAGCCGCGACAGCAGGCCACTGCCGCGCTGCACCTGCGCCCTGCCCTGCCAGCAGCGCGCCGCACCCGGCGCATGCAGGGCCTGCACGGCTGCGGGCAACTGCGAAAAGGCGTCGCCCAGCACGCGCTGGTACAGGCTGGCGCCGGGCATGTCCTGGCGGAAACCGGTATGGATGGTGCGGCCGGCAAACACCTTGTCGTAGTCGGTCAGTTCCAGCGCATGCGTTGCCGGGCGCGCGCCCGGCGCCGGCCGCTCACCGGCGAGCTGCTTGCGGATCAGCGCTTCGATGGCCATCGACGGAATGTAGGGACCGTCATCGGCCTCGGCCAGCAGGTGCCAGCTCTGCTGCACCGGCGCGCCGTCGCGGGTGCCGACCGCGCGCACGATCATGCCGCCGCGGTGCTCGCCGAACTTCATCAGGTTCAGCACCATGTAGAACAACGGCGACAACGGCTCCAGCGACGGCAGGCGCAGGTGCTGGCGGGTCTTGGCCAGCAGGTTGAGGAGGCGGTGCAGGATCTCCGGCACCGGTCCGGCACCTATCCAGATGTCGGTCAGCGTGGGGTGCTCCGGCGGCAGCACCTGCAGGTCGGGCACGTCCACCAGCGAGAAATGCAGGTTGCGCAGCGGTATCCGGCCCGGCACCGCCACGGTGAAGCGGCGGCTTTCAGCCAGGCCCACGCCGTGGCCATCACGTCCGCCGCGACGCAGCTTGACCGGTGACCCGGCATAACCGACCACCGCGCGCATCACGTTCAGGCCGATGCCGGCGTAGGGCGACGGCGCGATGCCGCCTTCCACGCTGAGGATGTCCATGCGCGTGGCCATCACCCGCAGCACGGCGGCGGTCAGCACGGGAAAGCTGCTGACCCCGGACAGCACGTAGACGCCAGCCGCGCGCGCCTGCGCGTCGAAGCGCGAGACACCGAACACGAAGTCGGCGGCATCGGCGAAATCCAGGTAATCGATGCCGGCGGCGATGCAGGCCTCGATGGCCGCATAGCGCTGGCTGCCGTATTCCTGGAAGGGGCCGGATGCATCGATCACCAGCTCGGGGCGTTCGGCCAGCAGGGTTGGCGCCAGCTCCTGCCGGTCCACCCGCAGCGGCCGCACGCGCGCTTCGCCGCGGTAGTCCGCGCAGAAGGCCTGCGCCGCCGCCAGGGTGCGCCCGGCTATCAGCAGCTCCAGCTGCGGCAGGTCCGCCAGCAGCTGCACCAGGCGCCCTCCAAATACCCCATATCCGCCCAGGATCAGGATCTTCACGCGTCGTCCTTGTCGTACTGCGATGGAAGGGAACTGCTCTGCCATCGCATGGTAGCGCGGTCATGCCGTGCAGCACGATCCCGCATTAACACCGCCCGTGCTATCGCTGCGCCTTCGCCCGCTGCGGAGCCGATCATGACCGTCAGGAACATCATCTGCGTGTGGTACGACAAGGAGGCGCTGGCTGCGGCCACCTTCTACGCCAACACCTTCCCCGACAGTGCGGTGACCGCCGTGCACCACGCGCCGGGCGATTACCCGGCCGGCCAGGAGGGCGCGGTGCTCACCGTCGAGTTCACCGTCTGCGGCGTGGCCTGCGTCGGCCTCAATGGCGGACCGGCGTTCAAGCATAACGAAGCGTTTTCGTTCCAGATCCAGACCGCAGACCAGGCCGAGACCGACCGGCTGTGGAACGCCATCGTCGGCAACGGCGGCCAGGAGAGCGACTGCGGCTGGTGCAAGGATCGCTGGGGCGTGTCGTGGCAGATCAGCCCACGCATGCTCATCGAAGCGGTGACCAGCACGGACAAGGCGCTGGCCAAGCGCGCCTTCAACGCCATGATGCCGATGAAGAAAATCGACATCGCGACCATCGAAGCGGCGATTGCCGGCACATGAGCGACTGGGACGCGATCATCGTGGGTGGTGGCCACAACGGACTGGTGTGCGCCACCTATCTGGCGAAGGCCGGCAAGAAGGTGCTGGTGCTGGAGCGCCGTGGCGTGCTGGGCGGTGCGGCGGTGACCGAGGAGTTCCACCCCGGCTTCCGCAACTCGGTAGCGTCCTACACCGTGTCGCTGCTGCAGCCGAAGGTGATCGACGACCTGCAGCTGCACGCGCATGGGCTGCGCATCATCAACCGGCCGGCCAACAACTTCCTGCCGCTGGACGACGGCCGCTACCTGCTGTCGGCACCGGGCCGCACCCAGGCCGAGATGGCGAAGTTTTCCGAGCGCGATGCGCAGCGGCTGCCCGAGTACGAAGCGCGGCTGGAGATCTTCGCCGACGTGCTGCGTCAATGGGCGCTGCGTGCGCCGCCGGACCTCGGCATGGCCGGCGGATGGCGTGCCCTGCCCGCGCTGTGGCAGATGGGGCGCCTGGGCCGCGAACTTGCCACGCTGGATGCGTCGCTGCGGCAGGAGTTGCTTGACCTGTTCACCCTGTCGGCCGCCGAGTACCTGGACCGCTGGTTCGAAAGCGAGCCGATCAAGGCGCTGTTCGGCTTCGATGGCATCGTCGGCAACTTTGCCAGCCCGTACACGCCGGGCAGCGCGTATGTGCTGCTGCACCACGTGTTCGGCCAGTGCAACGGCGTGAAAGGTGCCTGGGGCCACGCGATCGGTGGCATGGGCGCGATCAGCCAGGCGATGGCGGCGGCCGCCCGCGAGGCCGGTGCCGAGCTGCGCGTGGATGCCGGCGTGCGGCGCGTGCTGGTCGAGCAGGGGCGCGTGGCCGGTGTGGAACTGAGCAGCGGCGAAACCCTGCGCGCACGTGCGGTGGTCGCCAACGTCAATCCCAAGCTGCTGTACGAACAACTGCTGGACCCAACGCAGGTGCCGCCGGCGACCCGCGAGCGGATGGCGCAGTGGCGCTGCGGCTCGGGCACGTTCCGGATGAACGTCGCACTGTCGCGGCTGCCGGATTTCCGCGCCCTGCCCGGCCCCGGCGACCACCTCAGCGCCGGCATCATCATGGCGCCCAGCCTGGACTACATGGACCGTGCCTGGCTGGATGCGCGGCGCGATGGCTGGTCGCGAGAACCGATCGTGGAGATGCTGATTCCCAGCACGCTGGACGATTCGCTGGCCCCGTCCGGGCAGCATGTGGCCAGCCTGTTCTGCCAGCATGTAGCGCCGGTTCTGCCCGGTGGGCGGCACTGGGATGATCATCGCGATGAGGTGGCCGACCTGATGATCGCCACCGTCGACCGTCATGCGCCGGGCTTCGCCGGCTGTGTACTGGGCCGGCAGGTGCTGTCACCGCTGGATCTGGAGCGGACCTTCGGCCTGGTCGGCGGCGATATCTTCCACGGCGCGCTCAGTGCCAACCAGCTGTTCTCGGCGCGACCGATGGTCGGACAGGCCGGCTATCGCGGTGCGCTGCCGGGGCTGTACCTGTGTGGATCGGGCACCCATCCCGGCGGCGGCGTGACCGGTGCACCGGGACACAATGCCGCGCAGGTGGTGTTGCAGGATGGGTAGGTGCCAACCTTGGTTGGCACGGATTGGCAGTGCGAACGCCAACCAAGGTTGGCGTCTACCGGACCGCATGCGGGAAGGCGTGCCGACCAACGGTCGGCACCTACCCGCGTGAAGCGAGGCGCGGCGCCTTACTTCACGCTGCGCAGGTGGTTCGGGCGCTTCGGCGGGCCCGGAGGGCGGCGCTTGTTGAACGGCGGTTGGCCGCGCCAGTAGCGGATCAGCAGCCAGCCAAACAGCATGCCGCCCAGATGTGCAAAGTGGGCCACGCCGGGCTGCCAGCCGGTCATGCCCAGCACCAGTTCACCCACGCCGAACAGGATCACGAAGGTGCGCGCCTTCATCGGAATGGGCGGGAACAGCAGCATCACCCGCTGGTTCGGGAACAGCATGCCGTAGGCCAGCAGCAGCCCGAACACACCGCCGGATGCACCCAGCACCGGGGCCGGGTTTTCCAGCAGCGAGCCGACCAGCAACTGGCACAGGCCGGCGCCTACCACGCACACCAGGTAATAGATCAGGAACCGCTTCTCGCCCCAGGTCTGTTCCAGCGGCGCACCGAACATGAAGACGGCCAGCATGTTGAAGAACAGGTGGCCGAAGCTGCCGTGCAGGAAACCATAGGTCAGCAGCTGCCAGGGCTGGAAATTGCCGCCCGGCGAGAAGGCGTCGAAGCCCTGCTGCCACGGCTGCAGCATGAACGGTTCGAAGGTCTGCATGCCGAGCAGGAACGGCTGCTGCAGCAGGAACAGGATCGCGTTGGCGATCAGCAGAGCCTTGGTGACGGTGGGCAGTCGCGGGAACATGGGAATACCGGCATGGAACGGCCTCCATCATAGCCGCAGCATCACGACAGCGTGGCGACCGCCCTGCCCGCTCCGTTCAGTCGCCGCTGGTGATCAGCCCGGGCCCCAGATCGCCGCGTCCAGCGCGGCAGCCGGGTCGGTGGCCGGCATGCGCACACGGCCGTTTTCCACCACCACGCCTTCGGCGCGCAGCCGTTGCGACTGCTCGCGCCAGCCGGCCGAACCTTCGGCCATGGCGATGCGCCCGTCCGAGCGCAGCACGCGGTGCCAGGGCAGGTCCGGGTCTTCGTTCTGGCCGAGGATGCGCGCGGTCAGGCGCGCTCGTCCGGGAAAGCCGGCGCGCATCGCCACCTGGCCATAGCCCAGCACCTGGCCCGGCGGGGTCGCACGGATCACCGCCAGGATGCGGTCACGCGCCTGCTCCGGCGTCAGCGCCGCAGGCGGGTCACCAGCAGTACGCCGATCAGCACCAGCACGGTGCCGGCGATCTGCGCCGGCCCCATCGGCTCGTCGAGCAGCCATAGACTCATCACGATGGTGGAAACCGGGCCCAGCATACCCACCTGCGCGGCCAGCGACGAGCCGACGCGCTGCACCGCCAGCATGATCGCCAGCACCGGCAGCACGGTGCATACCGTGGCGTTGACCAGCGACAGCCATTGCACCGGCGCCGGTGCCTGCCACAGCAGCGGCAGCGGATGGGTGATGGCGAAATGCAGCAGCACCAGCACGCCTGCCACGCAGCTCGCATAGGCGGTCAGCCGCACCGCACCGATGCGGGCGACCACCTGGCCGCTGCCAAACAGGTACAGCGCGTAGCTGAGCGCGCTGCCCAGCACCAGCAGGCTGCCGACGATGATCTGCCCGCCCTCGCGCTGCAGGTCATGGCCGAAGGCCAGCAGCACGCCCAGATAGCTCAGCACCAGCGCCGCGACCTGCCAGCGGCCCGGGCGCTGCCGCGCCAGCAGCACGTTGATCAGCAGCACCAGGGTCGGGTTCAAGTACAGGATCAGCCGTTCCAGAGTCACGCTGATGTACTGCAGGCCCTGGAAATCGAGCAGGCTGGACAGGTAGTAGCCGGTGAAGCCCAGCCACAGCACACGGGCACGGTCGGCCCAGGACAGCGGTTCGGCACGGCGCACCGACCACAGGGCCATCAGCACGAACAGCGGCAGCGCCATCAGCATGCGCAGGGCCAGCAGCGTGGTGGCATCGACGCCGTGGCGCAGGCCCAGTTTGACGATGATGGCCTTGCCGGAAGCGGCGATGGCACCGACCGCAGCCAGGCCGATGCCGCCCAAGGCAATGCGCGGGGAGGCAGTAGCGATGCGGGGGCAAGGGTTGGACATCAGGACGACGGCAAGCCGCAGGGAGCGGCCATGGGGCATGTGGGGACGCGCATTGTCGCATGTGGGCGCCCGACGCCCTGTAGAGCCGAGCCCACGCTCGGCTCCGCGGTTCCAGGGCGGAGAGAGCCGAGCATGGGCTCGGCGCTACAACAACCGCGGGTCAGCGCATCAGCACCACTTCCTCGGCCGAGGTCGGATGGATGGCCACGGTATCGTCGAACTGGGCCTTGGTCGCACCCATCTTCACCGCCACCGCGAAGCCCTGCAGGATCTCATCGGCTGCTTCGCCGAGCAGGTGGATGCCGACCACACGCTGCTCCGCACCGGCACAGACCATCTTGAACAGGCTGCGCTGGGTGCCGTTGGCCAGGGCCTGCAGCACCGGCCGGAACCGGCTGTGGTAGACCGTCACCTGGTCGAAGCAGGCGCGTGCTTCTTCCTCGCTCATCCCCACCGCGCCCAGCGGCGGGTGCGAGAACACCACGCTGGCCACGTTGCTGTAATCCATCTTCGCTTCAGGGCGGCCGCCGAACAGGCGGTCCATCAGGCGCCGTGCCGCCGCCACCGCGACCGGGGTCAGACCGACCTTGCCGGCAATATCACCCACCGCATGCACGCTGGGCACCGCCGTGGTCTGCCACTCATCCACCTCCACCTGCTGGTGTTCGCCGATGCCGATGCCCTGCGCCTCCAGGCCGAGGTCGCGGCTGTTGCCACGGCGGCCGGTGGCGAAGAACACTGCATCGAACACGCTGCCCAGCGGGCCGTCATGGCCGAACGCGCGCACGCGCTCACCGTCGCGCTGCAGTTCGCGCAGGCGGTAATCGAAATGGATGCGCACGCCCTGCTGTTTCAGGTTCTCGGCCAGCTGGTCGGTCAGCTCGTAGTCGAAGCGCTCCAGCAGCCGGTTGCCGCGCACCAGCAGGCTGACCTTGCTGCCCAGCGCCTGCAGCAGGCCGGCCAGTTCCACCGCGATGTAGCCACCGCCGATGATCGCCACTTCGGCCGGCGCACTGCGCAGGTCAAAGAAATCATCGGAGACCAGGCCCAGCTCCGCGCCGGGAATGTCCGGGCGCTGCGGGTGCGCCCCGGTGGCGATGAGGATGTGTCCGGCGCTGTAGTGCACGCCGTCGCTGCAGGCCACGGTATGCGCGTCGACCAGGTGGCCGCGCGCGGGGATGCGCACCACGCCGGTTTCGTCCAGGCGCTTGGTGTAGCTGGTATGGATGTTGGTGATGTAGGCCTGGCGATGGATCACCAGCTCCTTCCACGACAGCGCCGGGCGTGCCGGCACATCGAAGCCCATCGCACTGGCCAGGCTGATGCGTTCGTGCAGGTCGGCCGCCAGCCACATCGCCTTTTTCGGCACGCAGCCGACGTTGACGCAGGTACCGCCGAGCGCGCCGGGTTCCAGCAGCGCCACGCGCTTGCCGTGCTGGGCCGCGCGGATGGCGCCGGCCAGGCCGGCGGAGCCGCCGCCCAGGACGATCAGGTCGTAGTCAAAGGATGCAGTGCTCATTGGAATCGCTCGAAGAAAAGAACAGTCGTGGATCCACGCGATGCGTGGAGGCCGCCGCCGTCGTGAAGTAGATCCATGCCATGCGTGGATGGCACCAATCGCTGCAAGCGAGCATGCCACTGCCAATATGCAGCGCAGCGTGAGCAGGCCTGACCGGCATCATCCCTGCCCGCGCCCGCGGCGCATCGGCGGCCATTGACGGTAGGTCATCGCACGCCACAGCCATTCCATCGGGCCGAAGCGGAAGCGCCGCAACCACAGCTGTGAGATGCCCACCTGCAGCGCGAACAGCAGCAGTGCGAACACCAGCTGCCATGCGCGTGGCATCAGGTCGAACCAGCCCAGCCCGTAGTGGTTGAACAACCAGGTGCAGACCAGCGACTGCGCCAGGTAGTGGGTCAGCGCCATGCGCCCCGCCGGTGCCAGCCAGCCCAGCCGCGCGCGCCAGTGCACGATCCAGGCCAGGTAGCCCAGGCACATCGGCACCGCGCCGACCGACACCAGCGACATCACCGCGGTGGTTTCAAAGCTGTATTCGCCCGGTGCCAGGTACGGCTTCCACAGCACCCCACCCAGGGTGACCAGCAGGCCCAACGGCAGCGCGACCCAGCGCAGGCAGGCATACAGCCGCGGGAAGCGCTCCGGCTCGGTCAATGCACCACTGGCGGCGAACCAGCTGCCGATCAGGAACATGCCCAGCACTTCCGGCCCGGTGATCACCAGCGCGCCCAGCGAGCTGCCGAACTCCTGCAGGCGCTGCACGTTGCCCTGCATCCACGTGCCCTGCCCGTACACCAGGCGCTGCTGGTCGATGGCCTGCTGTGCGTCCGCCAGCATCTTCTGCAGGTCCTGCGGCGGCGAGATCGTCACCATCGCGCCGATCAGCAGCATCATCGACACGCCGGCCAGGTAGACCACGATGCCCATCCACGGCAACCAGCTGCGCGGCGCTTCGCGGCAGGCCAGCAGAGGCAGCGAGACCAGCGCGTACATCACCAGGATGTCGCCGGACCACACCAGCAGCGCATGGCACAGGCCGATCAGCGCCAGGCCGAGGCTGCGCCGCAGGTAGAACGGTGCGAATTCACGCCCAGCCGCCTGCGCGCGTTGCGCCATGACCGCAAAGCCGGCACCGAACAGCAGCGAGAACAGGGTGAAGAACTTGCCCTGCACGAAGATGTAGACGAAGGCGTCGGCCGCGTAATCCAGGCCGTGCCAGCGCGTGTCGATGCCGGTGAAGGCCAGGTCCAGCGGTCCGCTGAGGGCCTCGATGTTCATCAGCAGGATGCCCAGCAGGGCTACCCCGCGCAGCATGTCCAGCACTGCGATGCGTTCGCCGGAAGTCACCGGCTGCAGGGAAAGGGAAGCGGCGTTCACGGGGCATCCGGCAGGCAGGTCCGTCATTATGCCGCCGCCCCGCGCGCCATGGACGGCCGGGCCCTGTTGCAGAAACGCAACGACCCGCCGAAGCGGGCCGTTGCTGCCATCACGATCGCGCGGCGATCAGTGCTGGTGACCACCGTCGCCATGGACGTGGCCGTGGTCGATTTCTTCCTTGGCGGCTTCGCGCACTTCGACGATCTCGACGTCGAAATGCAGGTCCTTGCCGGCCATCGGGTGGTTCAGGTCGACGTCGACCACGCTCATGCCGACCTTCTGCACGGTGACCGCGCGCGGGCCGAAGTTGGTCTGCAGGACGACCTGCTGGCCCGGGACCAGCCTGGCGGTGCCGAAGTGCTTCTTCGGCACGCGCTGGGACAGGCCCTCGCGGCGCTCGCCGTAGGCATCGGCCGCCGAGACGTCGACGTCGAAGGTTGCGCCGGCTTCCTTGTCCATCATGGCGTTTTCCAGGCCCGGGATGATGTTGCCGTGGCCGATCAGGATCGACAGCGGCTCACCGCGGTCCTTGGACGATTCGATCGGCGCCTGGCCGACCTCGGAGACGGTGTAGTGGAAGCGGACAACGCGGTCTTTTTCGATCTTCATGCGCAACTCTGTCTGGATCTGCCGGAGGCAGGCGGGTTGGGGCGGGTTGTCGCCCGGCGGGGACGCCGCCATCATGACGGCCAATCCAAGGTGGCGCATTATCCGGAGAACATGCACAACACGCCAGTTTCGTCCGGCCTGCGCCGGATCTTCGCGCCCGCCCTGCTGCTGGCCCTGCCCCTGCTGCTGGCCGCCTGCGGTGGCGGCAAGGCCGTCCGCCCCGCCACGCCGCCGCCCACGGCGCACTGGCCGGCCACAGCGCCGGACAATCCCGAGGCCGCCAATTCGGTGCTGATGCGCGCCATCAGCCTGGTCGGCACGCCCTACCGCTATGGCGGCAACACGCCCGATTCGGGCTTCGACTGCAGCGGCCTGGTGACCTACGTGTACCGCGAGATGGTCGACCTGAAGCTGCCGCGCACCTCACGCGACCTGGCCGCCGTGCAGGGACCGAAGATCGACCCGCAGCGCTTGGCCACCGGCGACCTGGTGTTCTTCGGCAGCCGCGGCAACGTCACCCATGTCGGCATCTACGTGGGCGAAGGCCGGTTCGTGCACGCGCCGAGCACCGGCGGCACCGTCCGCCTGGATTCGCTCAGTGGCGCCTACTGGAAAGACCACTACACAGGAGCGAAACGCGTTCTTCGCTAAAATGAACAGGCGATATGTTCAGGATTGCGACGCACGTCACATTGTGAATAACGGTTTTTTAACGGAATTTTTAACTTATTGACGCTTTTACAGGGCATGATGCCCCCATCGTTTTTTTCCTGTGACCGACGCGTGACGACTGACGACCTGCAGGGCCATGGCCAGACCGCCGCTTCTTCACATAGTGTCCGCCCACTTTTCCTGGGCTTGGCGCTGTTCCTGACCAGCCTCCCGGCCTGGTCGCAGAGTGCCCCCGTAAAGACCGATCCGACCCCGGCCGCCAAGGCCGACGCTGCCGCTCCCCAGCGCAGCCGTGCCGATGCCGCCGCCAGCGCAACCCTGGCCGCCCTGCTGCCGCATCTGGCCGCCAATGACACCATTCCGCTGATGGACCGCTCGGCGATGGTCGCCGGCGACCTCAGCCGCCTGCTTGCCAACTACGACACCAGCAGCGCCGCCAACGGCAGCGTCGTCGGCACCGAGGCCGACAACGGCAAGGTGCAGTCCCTGCTGCGCCGCGCGATGACCCTGCTGGGCACCCCGTACCGTTGGGGTGGCAGCAACCCGGACAGCGGCTTCGACTGCAGCGGCCTGGTCGGCTACGTGTTCCGCTCGGCGCTGGGCATCGAGCTGCCGCGCGTCTCACGCGAAATGGCCCATGACAACAATGCCGAACTGATCAACGACCGCGCCGCGCTGGCCGCGGGCGACCTGGTCTTCTTCGGCCGCAAGGGTCGCGTCGACCATGTCGGCATCTATGTCGGCGAAGGCCGCTTCCTGCATGCACCGAGCACCGGCAAGGACGTCCGTGTCGACACCCTGCTCAGCGGCTACTGGGGCAACAAGTTCATGCAGGCCCGCCGCGTCGACCTCTGACCCGGACGCCCCGCACCCGCACTGGAAGCCGCTGCCCTGCAGCGGCTTTTTTGTTGTCCGCCTCCCCTGAAGTGCAGATGCGTGGCCGCTGGCCGCCGCTGCCTGCGTTGGTCACTGATGTCACGGCGGGATACATGCCGCGGCCGGCCGCTGGATGTGGCCATGGCATCCCGGCGTGGGGCGGCACGCGCGATGCCCGGTCTGACACCGCCCGCGTTGCCCGGATGCTTGGGGGAAGGCATGGCGGCAAGCCTGCAGGTTCCATCACGCTGTGTGATCTGGTTCGGCCAGCCAGTGGCGAGCGAGCGCGACGCGCTGGCGGCGGCCGGCTGGCAGCTGCGCTGCGTCAGTCCCTCGCCGGCCATGGCTGTGGGCCTGCGCGGCCGCGACCATCTGGTGGCCGTGCTGGACCTGCGCCACCTGCACGCACAGGCGCTGCAGCCCATGCTGCCGTGGGTCGAGCAGCACCACCACCTGCCCTGGCTGGCCGTACTGCCGGGCGGCGTGGATGCCCCACCGCCCAGCTGGGCACCGCTGCTGCGCGCCTGCCACGACCAGTTCACCCTGCCCCGCGAGCTGCAGGACCTGCTGACCGCGATGCAGCGCGAATGCGGCGAGGATGATCCCCCCGCAGCGGCGATACGCGACGGCGGCGGCCTGCCCGCGCTGATCGGCGACAGCCCGGCCCTGCTGGCCGTGCGCGCGTCCCTGCACAAGTTCGCCCCGGTCGAGCTGCCGGTGCTGGTCACCGGTGAAACCGGCACCGGCAAGGAGCTGGCGGCGCAGGCCCTGCACGCCCTGTCCGGGCGCGCCGGCCGGTCCTTCCTCGCAGTCAATTGCGGGGCCATCCCGGCCAGCCTGGTGCAGTCGGAGCTGTTCGGCCACGAGCGCGGCGCCTTCACCGGGGCCGCGCAGCGTCGGGTGGGCCTGTTTGAAACCGCCGACGGCGGCACGGTGTTCCTGGACGAGGTGGGCGACCTGCCTGCCGACGCCCAGACCAGCCTGCTGCGCGTGCTGCAGGAAGGCACCCTGGAGCGGGTCGGCAGCAACCAGCCGCTGCGGGTGGATGTGCGCGTGCTGGCGGCCACCCATGTCGACCTCGAGCAGGCCGTGGCCCAAGGGCGGTTCCGCCGTGACCTGTACTACCGCCTCAACGTGCTGCGGCTGCCGATGCCGGCGCTGCGCGACCGTGGCAACGACGTGCTGCTGCTGGCCGAGCATTTCCTGCGCAGCTTCCGCAGCCGGCATCCGGGCCGCGCGCGCGGCTTCGATCCCGGCGCGCGCCTGGCGATGCGCCACTTCGACTGGCCAGGCAACGTGCGCGAACTGTTGAACCGGGTGCAGCGCGCGGCGATCGTCAGCGAACACGAACTGATCAGCGCCAGCGACCTGGACATGGCCGACGCCGAGACCCCGGCCCCGCGCGCGGTGCTGCAGGATGCCCGCGGCCAGGTCGAGCGCGATGTGCTGCTGCGGACGCTGAAGATGCATGGCTACAACGTATCGGCCTGCGCGCGGCACATGCAGGTGTCGCGGGTGACGGTGTACCGGTTGTGCCGTAAGCACTCCCTGGAGCTGCCGCCGAAGCGGTAGTGCCTGACGCTGCCCGGCAGAAAGTCAGCCGAGCATGGCTCGGCTCTACTGGGAGCGTGAGCGCCGCTGCGAAAAAAAGAACGCCGGGCGAGGCCCGGCGTTGCCGATGCAGGATCACCGCAATCAGCTACAACATGTACGGCACCTTGAACGACAGCGTGAAGTCCGGTGCATCCGGGGTCAGGCCGATGCCCAGCAGGGTCACCATCGTCGCGTGCTGGTTCAGCGCATAGGTCACGCCGAGGTTCAACGACGCCGCGTTGGCATCGCTGCCGATCACCTTCACCCATTGCCCGCCCTGGAAACGCGTCGACGCGCGTGCACTGATCTTGTCGCTGAAGGAAATGCTCAGGCTGGTGCGTTCGTTGAAGGCGAAGGCCACGCCGGCACCGAAGTACACCGACCCGCCCAGCTTCACATCGCCGGGGTTCACGGTGTCCGGGTTGCTGTCGATATCGTCGAAGCCACGCGGGAAGGAATGGATGTAGCCGGCGTTGGCGAACAGGATGGCCGGATCGGCGGTCTTCACCATCGACACGCCCAGGTTGGCCTGCCAGACGCCGTTGCCGGTCGGCTGTTCGCGCGGCACCGCGAAGCGGATGTAGTCATCGTCATCGCGCTCGATCACCTTCCAGTCCAGGCCATAGGGCGCGCGGCCGGTGGGTGCGGTGACGCCGCCGGTCAGCACCGTTTCCGGGCGCCAGCCGCGCTCGCCGAACAGGCGGTAGTTGGCGCTTGCGCTGATATCGCCCAGGCCGTTGCCGTTGGTCTCTTCCTGCGCGATGGCCGCCGCCGCACCACCCGCACCGCCCTTCTGGTACACGGTGCGCCGTGCCAGGTAGGGCACGTCCATGTTCAACGTCAGGTTCGGGCTGACACCCCAGCGCGCGGCCAGGTTGTAGGTCAGCGAATCGGACTCGACGTTCTCGATGGCGATGTTGCCGAGGAAGATCGCATCCAGCGCCAGGAAGCCGTTGAGGGATAGCTGCTTGCGGTCATAGCGCGCGTAGGTGAGGCTGTTCTCAATAGTGAACCTGCGCGAGAACAGCGCCGCCTGCTGCTGTTTCACGTCATCCACGCTGCGCCGCGCCTCCTGCTTGGCCTGCTGGGCCTCGGCCGCGGTGCTGGCATAGCCTTCGCTGCTCGGCGAAACGGCGGCCGCCGCCGCAGGCGCAAGGGGCGCCGCCGCCGGTGTCGTAGCGCCGCCGGCCCGTCCCCTCAGGCGCGCCTGCATGGCCTGCACCTGCATGTCCAGCTCGCGCAGGCGGCGCACTTCCTGTGCGTAGTTGGCCTTGAGCTGTTCCAGCTGGGAAATCAGTGCCTGTACGTCGGCACCGTCCTTGGCCTCCGCCGCCGGTTCCTGGGCGAAGGCATTGGCCGCCAGCGCCGCCAGCGCCAGCGGGGTAAGCCGCAAATAAGTGTGCATGTCGTTGGCCTGCGTTGTCCGTCCATCCCCCTTGACCGGGCCGTGTTACTGGCCCGGGCCCATGCCGCGGTTCAGCGCGATCGCTTGGGCCACGCTCTGGCTCAACGGCTGGTTGCTGGCCACGGTGCTGCGTACCAGCTCAAGCTGCAGCCGGTTGCTTGCCACTTGCCCATCACCGGACAGGGCGATGCCCTGGCCGACGCTGCCATTGCGGATCCACTGCTGGACCAGGCCCTGGCCGTCGATCTGCAGCATCAGGCGCGCCTGGTTGCCATCGAGCAACGCCGTAGCACTGGTCCCGCCCTGCTGCATCTGGGCGATGCGATTGCCATCGTCGCTGGTGGTCGGCACCGCGCCATCACGCACGGTCAAGGTGGTCACGTTGCGCGCGGTGTTGCCATCGCCGGCCACCTGCACCGCCTGCACCAGGCCCGTGGCGTTGGCCAGGCCGCTGCTGTCGATGCTGCGTCCGTCCGGGTTGGGCATCGGGGCATCGGCGTTGGTGACCTGCACGTGCGGCTGGAACGTCAGCCGCGGCGTGCCGCCCTGGCGGAAGTCCATGCCCAGGGTCAGCGCGCCCTGCACGCTGCTGCCGTTGGCACCCTGCCATTGCGAAATCATCGTCACCCCGAACCAGGCCACGTTGTTGCCGCCCACGGTGTAGCGGCCACGCATCAGGTTCAGTTCGGGATCGGGTATTTCCTTCAGGCCGCGCCCTGGTGCGCCTTCAGCAGCCCGGGCGGGCAGCACCGGCAACAGCAGCAGCGTGGCGATCAACAAACGTTGGCACAGCATGATCGGGCCTCCTTCAGAACAGGTCGGCATGGCTGAAGCCGAAATCGACCAGTTCGGCATCGGTGATCGGGCCCTGCCGCGCGTACAACGCACGCGCACTGGGCCGCTCGCTGGGTTGCAGAAGAACCGTGTTGCGATCGAAGTCGCTGCCGATCACGACGAAAACAGCGCGCGACGACCACGCTTCGTTGAATTCGGCCAGGGACAGGCTGCGGTTGCCGAGGATGGGGTCGGCCACCTCGACGACGCCGCCACGGACCTGCTTGAGCACTACGAAGTGGCGGAACCCGCGTACATCCATCAGCACCAGGCCGGGCACGCGCAGGTTGCGCAGCCGGCTTTCATCGATGCGGTAGCCACGCCCACGCATGCCGAGCGATTCGACATAGTGCTTGATGTCCAGCAGCGAGAAACCGCGTTCCTTCACCAGCTGCGGATCGGACACGCCCATCATCCCTTCGATCACCGTCGCCTCCGTGGTGTCCAGGTGGTAGGCGTAGCGCAGGATGGTGGCCAGTGCGGCCGCGCCACAGCTGTAATCGGTGTGTTGCCGCAACAGGTTGCGGTAGCGCCGCTCCTGCATGCTCTCCACCTTCTGCTGCATCAGCGCGCCGTTGGGCAGTACGCCGGTGAACGTGACGTCGCCCGCCCATGCGTGGGCGCTGCCCAGCAACAGCAGGCAGGACAGCAGGCGGATCCAGCAGCGGTGTGCGGCCATGGTGCCCTCCAGAAGAAGGAAGGAGCCCCTGCCCCAAGGGGGAGGAGGAGCAGGGGCTCCCGGGGGACCCGACCATTGGCGGATGGCCGGGCTTGTTGCACTCAACGCAGCTTCGCTGCGAAAGCGGTCACGCCAGGTGTTACTCGCCGCCGCCGGTGCCGCCACCGGTGCTCGGCTGGGCCACGGCCAGGGCCAGGCTGTTGGCCTGCAGGTTGCCGGTGCCCGAGGCGACGTTCACGCCGACGTTGCCGGAGGCGCCCGAGAACGCACTGCCCGACAGCGCCGCGGTGTTGGTCGCATTCACGTTCACCCAGCGGGTGGTCGTGACGGTACCGCTCAGGCTGGCGTACAGGTCGGCGATGCCCAGCTCGACGAACTGGCTGGTGCCGCTTTCACGGGTATCGAAGCCCAGGCCACCGACGCCCGGACGGCCCGGGTTCGGCGTCGCGTTCTGGATCTCGTTGTCCAGATCGATGTGGCCGGTCGCGTTGCCACCCGGGTGCGGCAGGTCGCCACTCCAGGTATCGAGATAGTAGTTGGCCATCTGGTAGGCATTGCCACGGCCGCTGTAGGTGCCGGCGCCATAGGCCAGGGTCAGGCCGCTGACACCGCCGCTCATGCCGACCTGCACCGTATCGGTGTAGGACTGCACGAAGCCGGCATTGCTCACGGCATTGCCGCTGGACACCTGGTTGGAGCTGATGCTGGACTGGGCCATCGCGCTGGTGGCCACCGACGCAGCGAGCGCATTCTTCTGCTCGTTGTTGTTGCCCGACGCGATGTTCACGCCGATGTTGCCGGACGCGCCGCCGAAGGCATTGCCACCGAGGCCGGCAGCGTTGGTGACGCCGGCGTTCATGGTGGTGTTGCCCATGCCGGACTGGTTGACGAACACTTCGGCGTCGGCCATGCCGAAGCTGAAGGACGCGTCAGCGGCGGACAGCGAAGCCGCATTGTCCTGCGCGTTGTTGTCACCGGCCACGACGTTGAAGCCGAGGTTGCCCGAGGCACCCGAGCCGACGTCATCGGCGATCGAGGCGCTGTTGGTGACCAGGCTGTTGGACGCGGCGTTGTGGCTGATCGACTGGCGGTTGTCGATGACTGCGATGGCGGCCGAATCCAGGTCGATGTCACCGGTGATAATCGGATCGCCGGAGAAGTTCACGTCGCTGCTCAGGCGCAGGTCCTTCTCCAGGTTCACATCGACGCCGTGGTTGTTCTTTTCCTTGCGCTCATCGACCTGGATGTTGCTGTTCTTCTGCACCTGCTCGTTGACCGAACGGTTGCGGGTCACGCTCGAGCTGTCGGTGTTGTTGCGCACCGTGGTGTTGGTACGGGTCCAGTTGCGGACCTCGTTGTCGGTGTGGTTGTGGGTGTCGTTACGGGTTTCGGTCACGACATGGTTGTGGTTGATGTTCGCGTTGGCGTTCTGGTTGTCCCAGCCATTGGCCGCGGCGGCGGTCGAGGCAGAAGCAATTGCCATGGCGAGCACAGATTTCTTGAAAGTCGCGTTCATGGTGTCCTCTCTCTCATCAGTGATACATCGGGTGGTGGGTACTGCTCACGGGTTGCCCTGGACGACCATGCCAAGCACGTTGGCCGTGTCATTGCGGGCTCCCGCGATCTGATTGAGTTGCAGGACACCGTCGAAGCCCCGCAGTGCCGAGGCGGAAATCCCGACGTTGCGGATATCCGCCGCAACACCGTCGCCGGTGTCGCCCTGCTCCCCTGTTGACGCGATGTCCGACGCCGCCAAAGCCGCGTCGTCGGTCTCGCGTATCCCTTGCCGGGCCCGCGTCGCGCTGACGACGTTGAGCGTCGTGTTGGCGATGCCACTGGCCTGGTTGATCGATGCGATGCCACTGGCGCCGTTCAGCGCCTGGCCTTCGATATGTGCGCTGGCCTGCAGCGGCCCCGACAGCACCACGTCGGCATGGTGCTGCTGGCGGGCGGCGATGGCGACGTTGGCCTGGTCGCCGGTGGCCATGCCCTGCAGGTTGGCCTGGATGTTCAAGTCGCCGCTGGCCTGGTTGACCATGATGGCGCCGCTGGCACCGACCAGCGCGCGGTCGCCGATGCGGGCCACGTCCAGGTAAGACAGCATGCCGCTGTAATCATCGGCCCAGGCCAGTGCGGGCGCAGCCGCCAGCACCAGCAGCAGCGCGCCACGCGCCGCGCGATTCACTTGCCACCTCCCTGCGGTGCCGCGCCCAGCGGGAACTGCGCCAGCGCGCCGCGCACGGTATCGCCGATGCCGCGGGTGGTGTTGCCGACGGCGCCGAGCGGGCCGCTCATCGCACCGCCCAGGCTGTTGCCGCCGAGCGCGCCGTCACTGGAACGGCCCAGCGTGCCGCCAAGGGCCTGGTGGGTCACCCGTTCCACGGTGGTGCCGCCCGGCGCGGCCATGCGGCCAGTCTGCCCCGCCCCGAGCCCGGCATAGTCGTCATCGCTCAGTTCATCCATGCCGCTGGAGCCGCCGCCGCTGCCGAGTGCGGTGGCGATCTCATGCTGTGGTTTGGGATCGGCGATCAACGCCATGCCGGGCGGCGCCATGCGATAGGCTGGACGTGCGGCCACATCGCGCAGCAGGACGATCTCGCCCGGCTGCGCCTTCACACCCTGGCGTGCACCGGAGGCGGCGGCCGCCAGCGGGCAGGACAGGGCCAGCAGCAGCGCCAGCTGCCGGACCGAGGAACCGAGATGGGTGGTGCTGCTGACCATGCCGCTCTCCCGTTGCGTATGCGCAGGGACAGAGCAGCTTCCGTGCCAACTTCCAAACCGCTTGGCAGCAAGCGGTTCAACCAGTCGAGGGGGCGGCGCGTTGCCAGCAGGGTGTTACAGCGGCGTTCGGATTTCGTTTGCCTTAACGTGCAGGAAACAACGCTGCGCAAGGCTTGGCAGGGGCTGTATCAGCAGTGTTACAGGTGCGGATACAGCCCGTTGCAGTGCCGCTTCAGCTACGCGGCGGGGTCGGGTCAGGGTCGTCCAGGCCGACGTTGGTCGACGGGTTGTCGTACACCGACTGGTCGAGCAAGCCGGTTTCCTTGGCCACCAGCACCGGCACCAGCATCTGGCCCGTCACGTTGGTCATGGTGCGCATCATGTCGAGGATGCGGTCGATCGCGTACAGGTAACCGATGGTTTCCAGCGGCAGGTTGGCCGCACTCAGCACCACGGTGGCCATGATGACCGCCGTGCCCGGCACGCCGGCCGTGCCGAAGCTGCCCAGCACCGATGCGATCAGCACCACCACGTACTGCTCCGGCGACAGCGGCACGCCGCTGTACTGGGCTATGAACACCGCGCACAGCGCAGGGTAGATCGCACCGCAGCCGTCCATCTTGATGCTCGCGCCCAGCGGCACGGCGAACGAGCCGTAGTCCTTGTTGACGCCCAGGTTGTGGGTGATCGAACGCAGCGCCACCGGCATCGCGGCGAAGCTGGACGAGCTGACGAACGCCACCTGCATGCCCGGCGCGGCACCGCGGAAGAACTTCAGCGGATTCAGTCCGTGCGAGAGCAGCAGGGCGCTGTAGACCACGATGATGTGCAGCGCGCAGGCCACGTACAGGGCCAGCACGAAATGGCCCAGCGGCAGCAGCTTCTCGAAGCCGTAGCTGCCGACCAGGCCGGCGATCAGGCCGAACGTACCGATCGGGGTGACTTCCAGCACGAAGCGGGTCACCTGGATCATGATGTCGCTCATCTGGCCGACCAGCTTGCGCGCCTCGGTCACCTTCTCGCCCAGCTTGACGATGGCGAAACCGACCAGGCCGGCGAAGAAGATCACCGGCAGGATCGAACCACGGCCGGCAGCCAGCACGGTCTCGCCCGCGGCGTTGACCTTGGTGCCGATGCCCGACAGCGCGTAGAACACGTTGGACGGCACCACGTCCAGCAACACCTGCACCACGCTGGGCACTTCGCGCGGCACGTAGTTGTTGGCCATCGACAGCTGCAGGCCACCGGCGCCGGGCTGCAGCACCGTACCCACGCCCAGGCCCACGCACACCGCCAGCGCGGCGGTGATGACGAACCACAGGAACGTGCGGCCACTGAGCGCGGCGATCGATTTCTGGCCGTGCAGCGAAGAGATGGCGTTGATGACCGCGAAGAACACCAGCGGCACCGCGATCATCTTGATGAGGGTGACGTACAGCTCGCCGAGCGGGCCGAACCACGTTTCAGCGGCCGGGCCAAGCGCCCAGCCCGCCAGCGCGCCGAGCACGAAGCCACCGACCACGCGCTGCCAGAATGGAATCCGCAGCCAGGCAGATACCAGTTTCATAGGCAATCCAGGGGGGAAGGAAGGAAGGGATGTTGGCACGATAGCCCAAGCGAGCAGGCGGTACGACCGCCCCACCGGCAAACAGTGTGTCATCGGCGTGCATTGCAGGGATGGGCATAATGAACGTCCCGTTACACTTTGTGAGATCCCAGCGTCCATGCGTCGTTCCCTGTTGGCCGCCTGTGCCACCACCCTGCTGCTGGGCGCCTGCGCCAGCACCACTCCCGCCTCCGCACCGGCCGGCCTGAAGGTCGCCGTTGATCCCGTCGCCCACCCGGCCGGCGAGACCCCGCAGTGGTGGTACCGCAGCGGCGCCGCCCAGGCGGCCGCCAATGGCGCGATGTCCGGCAAGGCGAAAAACGTCATCCTGTTCCTGGGTGACGGCATGAGCCTGACCACCGTCGCCGCCTCGCGCATCTACGAAGGCCAGCAGAAGGGCGGCTCGGGCGAAGAGAACCTGCTGTCCTGGGAGCGCTTCCCGGCCACGGCGTTCAGCAAGACGTACAACACCGATTCACAGACGCCGGACTCGGCCGGCACGATGACCGCCATCACCACCGGCGTGAAGACCCACATGGGTGCGATCGGCGTCAGCGCCGGCAGCCGCAGCGACTGCGCCGACAGCCTGTCCAAGGGCCTGCTGACCTGGCTGCAGCTGGCCGACAGCGCCGGCCTGGCGACGGGCATCGTCTCTACCGCACGCCTGACCCACGCCACCCCGGCCGCGACCTACGCGCACTCGCCCGACCGCAACTGGGAAAACGACACCGACCTGACCGACGCCGCCAAGGCCGCCGGCTGCAAGGACATCGCCCAGCAGCTGCTGTCGACCTCGCGTTATGGCCGTGGCCCGCTGGTCGCCCTCGGCGGTGGCCGTGGTGAATTCACCACCGTGGAAGAACGCGACCCCGAGTACGACGACAAGGTCGGCCAGCGCCTGGACGGGCGCAGCCTGGTGCAGGAATGGCAGCAGTCGCATCCGCAGGGTGCCTACGTCTGGAACAGCAGGCAGCTGGCGGCTGCGGCCACCGCGCCAGCCATCCTCGGCCTGTTCGAACCGGACCACATGCGTTACGAGTACGAGCGCCCGCAGGACCCGGCCGGTGAGCCGAGCCTGGCCGAGCTGACCGCCGCGGCGATCAAGAACCTCGCGCAGCACCAGGAAGGCTACGTTCTGATGATCGAAGGCGCGCGCATCGACCACGCCAACCACAGCGGCAACGCCTACCGCGCCCTGACCGAAACCGTCGCCCTGTCCGACGCGGTGCGCGTGGCCAACGAACTGACCTCGGCCGACGACACCCTGATCATCGTCACCGCCGACCACTCGCACACCCTCAACTTCGTCGGCTACCCGGCACGCGGCAACCCGATCCTGGGCAAGGTGAAGGACAAGGGCGGCGAAGATGGCGCCGGCAAGCTGGACTACGCGCTGGATGGCAACGGCCAGCCGTACACCACGCTGAGCTACGCCAACGGCCCGGGCCACACCGGCACCACCAACCAGCAGCCGGCCGGCCCGAAGGTCTACCCGCACAACCCGAGCAGCTTCGAACAGGCCAACGGCCGCCCGAACCTGCATGACGTGGACACCGAGCACCCGGACTACATGCAGGAAGCGCTGGTGCCGATGAAGTCCGAATCGCACGGTGGCGAAGACGTGGGCATCTGGGCACGTGGCCCGGGCAGCAAGGCCATCCGCGGCACCCTGGAACAGAACGCGATCTACCACATGATCGTGCAGGCCACCCCGGCCCTGCGCGAGCGCCTGTGCCAGGCCGGCACCTGCGACGACAAGGGCGTGCCGGTGCAGCTGCCGGCGCCGACCGCGTTCGAACGCAAGGGTGAGGCGCAGTGACAGCGCGGCCTTCGCGACCACTGCCTGCCGGCGGCCGCCTCGTGCGGTCGCTGGCGCTGTGCGGCCTGATGGCCAGCGGCGCGGCGCTGGCACAGGCACCGGACTGCAAGCTGCTGACCGATGAGCACGGCCTGCGGGCCCTGCCCGGCTGCGAGGTGGTCGGGCACACGCTGAAGATCAGTGCAGCGGCGCTGAAAGACCTGGATTACGACGACCACGGGCTGGCGGTGGTCTATGCCGACCAGGGCTTCCACTACGTGGACCGCACGGGCCGCAGCCTGCCGGTGCTGACCTGGGACAACGGCCCGGACACGCCGCAGGAAAGCCTGCTGCGCGGGCGCGTGGGCGATCGCGTGGGCTATTTCGACCTGCAGTTCCGCCAGGTGATTCCGGCGCTGTTCGATTTCGCGTGGCCGTTCAAGGATGGCGTGGCGGAGGTCTGCAACGGGTGCCGGCGTGGGACGCCGGATGGTGATGGGCATACGCCGATGGAAGGCGGCGAATGGTTCCGCATCGACCGCTCGGGCCGCCGGGTGAAGTAGGTTCTTCGGCAGGGCTGCGCCCTGCACCTGCTCAAGGCAACGTCAACGTCAAAGGCAACAGCGGGCTATCCGTGGGTTGGCGGGCTCACGCGGCTGATGGTGGGTGCCGACCGTTGGTCGGCACATCTGTCGGATATCGAATGAATTCATCCACGCATGGCGTGGATCTACTGGTAACGGCGGCTTTTGGTAGGTGTCGACCTTGGTCGACACATCTGTCAGACATCGATATCCAACCCCGTGCCGACCAACGGTCGGCACCCACCAAAGCAGAACGCCGTTCCGACAGCTCGCAGGAAACTGTCGAAGGCGGGGTGGGTCCGGTTGAGGGGGCGTGAGCCGCATGGATGCGGCGACCGAGCCTACATGGACGTATTTACGGCGTCCCCCTCAACCGGACCCA
>NZ_VYKI01000042.1 GCF_008710035.1 Stenotrophomonas cyclobalanopsidis
GATCGGGGGTAGCCAGTCTCTTCCTGGAACACCGTCCTCGGCCGACGACGCCGAGGACGGTGAAGATTTCCAAGACCCGCTATCCGGTGGACCGTAAGGCTGCACCACTTAAGTGAACAGCATTACGGCAAATGCCGGGCCTGTCGATGCACATGCAGCGCGCGGACGCGCTGCGCTGTGGTTTACCAGCTGAAGCGCGGGCCGACGGTGTATTCCTTGTCGCCGTGGCGGTTCATCTTCAGCTCGCCGTTCAGGCCCCAGTTCTGGTTGAGCTTGACCTGGCCACCCAGGCGGCCGTACCACTGGCCTTCCGGGTTGACGCCGTGCTTCTTCGAATAGTCTTCGTAGCCGACCAGGCCGTAGACTTCAGCGTGCGGGCCGAAAGCGGTGCGGATACCGGCTTCAGCGCTGTAGCCGTTGAAGTCCAGGCCATGCTTCGGGTCGAACTTCTGGTAGGCGACGCGGGCAACGAAGTCGCTCGACGGGGCGATTTCCACGTTGTAGCCGGCACCGATCTTCCACTGGTCAACCTTCAGGTTGGTGTGGTCGATTTCCTGGCGGCTGTATTCGCCGAAAGCGTGGAAGTTCGGCAGGAAGCCGTAGGAACCCTTGACGCCCCAACCGTCGGCCTTGACGCCATCAACGTCGGTCTTGGCGTAGTCGGCTTCAGCGTAGTTGTAGGACAGGTTCTCGGCGGCCGAGGCAGTGAACGGCAGGGCAGCGGCCAGCGCCAGGGCAATCAGCGAATTCTTCATGGGGGTACACCTTTACGTTCTTATGTTGTGCAGCAGCGCCAAGGCGCCATCGCATCGGGAATGTAAATTCTCCGTTATTCGCCACAACGCTCCCTGAAAACAGCGACCTTCGCATCACTGAATTTTTTGGCTTGATTCAGGCATCTTCAGGCATACGCGCGCGGTCGCGAACGCAGCTCTGGCGTGATCGCCGCGTGTTGACACCACCGTTGTCGATTTCCCCCACGCCGGTTCGTCGGGTCATTGAAGGCCGTGCATGTGGCACGGCCCACCTCGGAGGCAAGCGATGAGTTACATCGATGGTTTCGTCCTGGCGGTGCCCACCGCCAACAAGGAAAAATTCCTCGCCCACGCGCGCAGCGGCGACGTGGTGTTCATCGAATACGGTGCCCTGCGCGTGGTCGAGTGCTGGGGCGATGACGTCCCGCACGGCAAGACCACCGACTTCTTCGGCGCGGTGAAGGCCACGCCGGATGAAACGGTGGTGTTCTCGTGGATCGAGTGGCCGGACAAGGCCACCCGCGATGCCGGCATGAAAAAGATGATGGAAGACCCGCGGCTGGATCCGGCGCAGAATCCGATGCCGTTCGACGGTGCGCGGATGATCTACGGTGGCTTCGTTCCGATCTACGAACTGACCGCCTGAGTAACGATGGCCCGGGCCGGGCACGCGCTCAGCGCGCGTCCATGTCCTCACTGCCTGCAGCATGGCCGGCGCCCAGCGCGGCGCCGGCACCCAGGCCGAGGCCGCCCATGCCGCCGCCCATGCCCCCTCCTCCGCCGCCGCCGCGGCCGCCCTTGGCATCGCCGTCGTTGCGCCCCTTGCCGCTGCCACCACCGCTGCCACCGGGCCGGGTCGGGCCCTGCGGAGGAATGCGCAGATCGCTTGGTATCGGGGCCAGGTCGAGGGCTTCGCGCACGAAGTCACGCAGCGACACCACCAGTTCGTGGGTGTGCACCGGCCGGCCCTGTGCCAGTTCCTCGGCCGCGCGCGCCGCCAGGCGCACCTGTTCGTCGGTGCCCAGCAGCAGGATGTCCGACAGGGCCGCTTCCACGGCATCGCGGATGCGCCGGGCGCGGTCCGAACCGGGCTCGGCGATGCCGTGTTCGGCTTCGCGCTGGCGCAGGTCACGGCGATGGGTGGGGTCCACGCCGAGCTCACCGGTGAACGAACCACCCAGGGTCTTGTAGGCCGCCATCAGCGTGCGCAGGCGTTCGTTGATCTGCCGGTTCTCGCGCTCGCGGCGCTGCTGCAGGGTCTGCATCACCAGCAGGCGGATGCCGACGCCCAGCAGGGTGATGAGAACCAGGCCGGCCAGGGTGGAGAGCACGCCCTGCCAGGAACTGAAATCGATGCCGCGCATGCGGGGGGCTCCAGCGGGAAGAACCTGCATCTTGCCGCAAAGCCTGCCCCTGAAACGCGAAAGGCCCTCCCGCCCGGGGGGCGGAAGGGCCTTCTGTCACCGCGCGATTACTTGCGCTTGGCGACCTTGCGCACGGCCTTGGCCGGAGCCTTCTTGGCAGCGGCCTTCTTGGCGACGACCTTCTTGGCCGGTGCCTTCTTGGCGGCAACCTTCTTCAGCGGTGCAGCCTTCTTGGCCACGGCCTTCCTGGCGACGGCGACCTTCTTGCCGACACCCTTCTTGGCAGCAGCGGTCTTCCTGGTGGCAACCTTCTTGGGGGCTGCAACCTTCTTGCCGACGACCTTCTTGGCAGCGGCGGTCTTCTTGGTGGCGACCTTCCTGGTGGCGGCAACTTTCTTGCCGACGACCTTCTTCGCAGCCACGGCCTTCTTGCCGACGACCTTCTTCGCAGCCACGGCCTTCTTGCCGGCGACCTTCTTGGCGGCGACGGTCTTCTTGGCCACGGCCTTCCTGGCGGTGGCGACCTTCTTGCCGACAACCTTCTTGGCGGCCGCAGTCTTCTTGGCAACGGTCTTCTTGGCGACGGCAGCCTTCTTGGTGGCGGCCTTCTTCACGCTGGCGACCTTCTTGCCGGCAGCCTTGGTGGCGGCCTTGGTGGTCTTCTTGGCCGCAGCGGCCTTCTTGGTCACGGCCTTGCCGGCAGCAGCCTTCTTCTTGGCCACTTCCTTCTTCAGGGCAGCGGCTTCGGCCTTGGCGTTCTTCTTGGCTGCTTCCAGCTTCTGCTTGGCCTTGGCGACGGTCTTGCCGACCGACTTGGCAGCCTTGTCGGCCTTCTTGGCAACGGTCTTCTCGACCTTGGCCACAGCCTTCTTGGCCTTGGCAACGCGGGTACCGGCAGCCTTGGTGGCGCGCTTGACGGTCTTCTTGACCGACTTCACGGCGTCTTCGGCGGCGTGGGCGATGGTCTCGCCAACGTTGGCGGCGGTTTCTTTAGCGTTCTCGACGGCGTCGGTCACGACCGACACACCATTACCGTTGCTCATGTTGCCCTCCTGGGGGCCTGGATTGTCAAAACGGGGCGATGCTATACCGACATTGTCGATCGTGGAACGGGGCGCACATATTCAATCGCACCAGATGCGACGGGCCTGGTGTAGGCGCCCACCAGCGCCGGACCGAGCTGCATTCAGAAAACCCCTTTATTTAAGTGCTACGCGATGATGGGCGTAGGTTGGCGCTCCGCCTGCGGCCCTCTGCGCATCGCAGACCAACACGCAGCGTGCCGGGCACCATCGCAACGCCAGGATGCGCCGAACTGCGCAAGTATCGGAACGTGTCGGCACGCGGCGCAGGCACGCCTGCAGGGTCGACATGCGCGTCGCGGCCCGGTCTTTTTTCATGGGCCATTTATCCGGACCGCGACACACTCATTCAGCTTGTTCTACCGTATAGGCCTACGGCCCCACTCCACCGCCTGCGAACCGACTCCCATGCGACCGCTTCCCACTCTGCTCACGCTCGCAATCGCTGCTGCCTTCGGCGGCTTCGTCGCCACCGGCATCAACGCCCATCTGGACAACCGCGCCGACGCGGCGCCGCTGCCCGCCGCGCTGCCGACCAGTGCCGCGTTGCCGGCCGCAGTAGCCGGGCAGGCAGTACCGTCGCTGGCGCCGATGCTGGAAAAGGCCATGCCGGCCGTGGTCAGCGTCAACACCAAGCAGGTTGTGCGGGTGCGCAATCCGTTCTTCAACGACCCGTTCTTCCGCCGCCTGTTCCCCGATGTGCCGCAGGAACGCATCAACGAATCGCTCGGTTCGGGCGTCATCATCGACGCCAGCGAAGGCCTGGTGCTGACCAACCACCACGTCATCGACAACGCCGACGACGTGCAGGTGACCCTGGCCGACGGGCGCACGGTGAAGGCCGAGTTCCTGGGTTCGGACCGCGATACCGACATCGCCCTGATCCGCATCCCGGCGCAGAACCTCACCGACATCAAGCTCGGCAACAGCGACCAGCTGCGGGTGGGCGACTTCGTCGTGGCCATCGGCAACCCGTTCGGTTTCAGCCAGACGGTGACCTCGGGCATCGTCTCGGCGGTGGGCCGCACCGGCATCCGCGGGCTCGGCTACCAGAACTTCATCCAGACCGATGCGTCGATCAACCCGGGCAATTCCGGCGGCGCGCTGGTCAACCTGCAGGGCCAGCTGGTCGGCATCAATACCGCCAGCTTCAATCCGCAGGGCAGCATGGCCGGCAACATCGGCCTGGGCCTGGCCATTCCTTCCAACCTGGCGCGCAGCGTGGTCGACCAGCTGGTCAAGCATGGCGTGGTGGTGCGCGGCACGCTGGGCGTGGAAGCGCAGAACCTGAGCGCGCAGATTGCGCAGGGCCTGGGCCTGGGTGAAACGCGCGGTGCGCTGATCACCCGCGTGCTGGCCGGTTCGGCCGCCGCTACCGCCGGGCTGAAACCGGGCGACGTGGTGGTGTCGGCCAACGGCCAGCGCGTGGACAGCGCCGAAGCCCTGCACAACGTCGAAGGCCTGGCGGCGGTCGGCAGCGTGCTGGCGCTGGATGTGCGCCGCGAAGGCAAGGCGGTGCAGGTCAAGGCCACGCTGAAGGAACAGGCACGCTCGGTGACCGGCGACAGCCTGGACCCGCGCCTGACCGGCGCCACCTTCACCGACCTGCCCGAGTCGCTGCGCCAGTCCGGCGTGGGCGGTGTGCTGGTCAGCGAGGTCAAGCGCGGCAGCCGCGCGGCCAGCAACGGCCTGCAGCAGGGCGACATCATCAGCGAGGCCACGGTGGGCGAATTCGCCGACCTGGCCAGCTGGCGTGCCAACTTCCAGCAGCGCCCGGCCAACCTGGTGCTGCGCATCCTGCGCAACAACGGCCAGCAGCAGGGCCAGCTGGTGATGCGCTGATCGCCCCGCCGTAACACCCCCTATACCCGGCCGATGCTATTGCTGTACGCCCCAACGGCCGAACCCTTCGTTCGTCCCCCCATCGCAACAGGAGTGATTCGATGAGCCCCACCAATACCGAGAACCTGAAGGAACACCTGGGTGAAGCCGGTTCCCACCTGAAGCAGGCCGCCAGTGCTGCCGGCGGTGCGATCAAGGGCGCCTCCGGCGCTGCGACCGACGAACTGCGCATCGGCAAGGCCAACGTCAAGGCCGAACTGTCCGACAGCGCGCTGTCCGGCCTGGCCGCCGCCGAATTCGGTGGTGCCGCTGCCAAGGAACAGGTCGACGCACTGATGGACAAGGGCAAGGACCTGGTCGACAGCGCCGCCGAGCTGATCCGTGAGCGTCCGCTGGCGTCGTTCGGCGTGGCCTTCGCCGCCGGCTGGCTGATCGCCAAGCTGGCCAGCAGCAGCGACAAGTAAGCTGCGGCGTGAGCGAAGAGACCACGCAAGCACCCGATCCAGCGGCCACCCCGCCGCTGGACGAGAGCATCCGCCAGGTCGGCGCGGCGGGTAAGGCCGCCGCCGATTCGGCGAAGCATTCGCTGCGTTCGCTGCGGCGCTTGGCTTCGGCCGACTTCGCCCTGGCCCGCAGCGCATTCGGCCGCGCCCTGGCCTGGGCCGGGGTCGGCATCGTGTTCGGTGCCTCGGCCTGGCTGCTGATGGCCGCCACCCTCATCGCCCTGCTGCAGAGCTGGGGCCTGAGCTGGTTGCAGGCCCTGCTGATCACCTCGCTGCTCAGCCTGGCCGTTACCGGGTACGCCATCTGGCGGGTGTCCTACTTCTTCCACCACACCGGCATGCACGCCACGCGGCGCCAGCTGTCGAAGCTGGGCCTGTTCGACGAGCCCAGCGAAGATGACCCCGATGCCGATGTGCAGATTCCGGAGGGCAAGCCATGAAGTTCGGTGCGCTGCAGCGGCGGGTCAAGCGCTGCGAACAGGTGATGGCCGTGCGCATGGTCGAAACCGAGGACAGCTGGACCGTGCTCAGCCAGGTCTGGCGGCAGGGTTGGTCGCCGCTGCGCATCATCACCGTCGGCCTGGCCGGCGGTTTCCTTGCCGGCAAGCTGGAATTGCCGGGCAAGGTCAACGGTGCTCGCTGGCTGCAGATGATCGGTTCGGTATCCAACCTGTTTGCCAGCGGCCAGGCGGCATTTGCCGCCGCGATGGCCGCGCACGCGGCCGATACGGCGGATGAAGCGGCCGACCAGGCCGATGAAGCCGCCGAGCAGATGGCCCCGCAGGCGGCTGCCCGCCCGGCCCCGCGACCGGCAGCGGCGCCCGAACCGGAACTGCGCGAACCGCAGCCGGCCGAAGCGGCCACCGACGTCTCCGAACGTTGACTCCACACACCCGCCGCGTTGATCGCGGCGGGCTGATAATGGGCCTCCCTTCCCGGTCGGTGCGTCGATGAGCGAGTCCCTGCTGTCCCCTGTGGCCCCCGAACCGGAAAGCAGGGCGCCCCTGCCGCCGCCCTCGCGCCCGCGCGGGCCGATGTCGCTGGTGGTGCTGGCCACCCTGGCGGTTGCCTTCACCCTGTGGGCCGCGCAGGACATCATCCTGCCGGTGTTGCTGGCGATGTTCTTCGCCCTGGTCGGCAACCCGATCCTGCGCTTCCTGCGCCGGCTGTGGATCCCGCGCGCGATCGGTGCGCTGCTGATCCTCGGCACCGGCCTGGGGGTGACCGCCTCGCTCGGCGTGCAGCTGATCGGCCCGGCGATGGACTGGGCGCAGGAAGCCCCCCAGCAGCTGCGCAAGGTCGCCCGCCAGGTGCAGGACCTGACCAAGCCCGTGCAGCAGGCCAACCAGGCGGCGGAAAACTTCGCCCGCGTCGCCGGTGGCGAGAGCAGCCGCAGGATCCAGGTCATCCGCACCCAGCTGGACGACCCTTATCGCGTACTGACCCGGGCACCGAAGCTGGCCGCCTCGGTGCTGGCGGTGGTGCTGCTCACGCTGTTCTTCATGATCTATGGCGAGAGCCTGCAGCGCGCGGCCATCGCCCTGTTCCCCAACCGCCAGCAGCAGCGCTTCACCACCGACATCCTGCGTTCGATCGAACGCGAGGTCTCCCGCTACGTGCTCACCATCAGCGTCATCAACACACTGGTGGGGCTGGTGTTTGCCGGGGTGCTGATGCTGCTCGGCATCGGCCTGCAGGAGGCGCTGCTGTGGGGCACGGTGGCCGCACTGCTGAATTTCGCGCCATACGTGGGCCCGCTGATCGGCGTGGCGATGATGCTGCTGATGGGCTTTGTCGAGTTCCGCGATCCGCTGCAGGCCCTGCTGCCGGCCGCCGCCTACCTGGGCCTGCATACGCTGGAAGGGCAGCTGGTGACCCCGATCGTGCTGGGCCGGCAGATGAAGCTGTCGCCGCTGGTGCTGATCCTGGCCCTGATGGTGTTCGGCTGGGCGTGGGGCATGGTCGGCCTGCTGCTGTCGGTGCCGCTGCTGGTCTGCATCAAGCTGGTGCTGGCGCGGCTGGAGGGCATGCAGGGCTGGGCACGGCTGCTGGAATGAAAGCCCCGGCGGGCAGGCGTAGAATGGCCCGGTGAAATTTCCAGTCCAAGCCATCACCCTCGACCTCGACGACACGCTGTGGCCGTTCGCGCCGATCGGCGCCCGCATCGACGTGGTCCTGCACGAATGGATGTGCGAGCACAGCCCCGCCACCGCGGCCATGTACCCGGTGGCGGCGATGCGCGAACTGCGCGAGCGCTCCTTCCGCGACAACCCGCAGCTGCACTTCGACCTGAGCGCGCTGCGCCGGCTGACGATCCAGGAGGCGCTGCAGAGCAGCGGCGCCAGCCTGGATCTGCTGGAGCCGGCCTACGAAGTGTTCTATGCCGCGCGCAACCAGGTCGAGTACTACCCCGACGCACTGGAGGCCCTGGCGCGGATCGCCGCGCGGGTACCGGTGGCGGCGCTGAGCAACGGCAACGCCGACCTGGAGCGGATCGGCCTGTCGCACCTTTTCGCCTTCCAGCTGGGCGCGCGCGAACATGGCGCGGCCAAGCCGGAGCCCAGCATCTTCCATGCCGCCTGCGACCGCCTGGGCGTGGCGCCGGCGCAGGTGCTGCACGTGGGCGACCATATCGAGATGGACGTGGCCGGGGCGATCACCGCCGGCCTGCGCGGCTGCTGGATCAACCGCGACGCTGCCACCTGGACCCATCCGCAGCTGCAGCCGGACCTGCAGTTCGACACCCTTACCGGCCTGGCCGACTGGTTGGACGCCAACCTCGATGCCGCCGACGAACACCGGAGTAACTGACGCATGAGCGAGATCACCGGCTTCACCGCCGCCGCCGCCGCCGCACTGCCGCTGCACGTGCTGGACCGCGAGCAGTACGCCCGCTGGAAGGCCGCCCAGCCGGCCGCCCAGCAGGCATGGCTGGACGCACAGGGCTTCACCGCCGCCGGCCACAGCGTGGCCCTGCTGCCGGGCGCGGACGGCCTGGCCGGTGCGGTGATCGGCGTCGGCGATCGTGCCGATGCCTACGCCTATGCGCATGCCCCGCACGCCCTGCCCGAAGGCAGCGTGTGGCAGCTGGCCACCGAGCTGCCGGCCGCCGAGCAGGCGCTGCTGCAGCTGGGCTGGGGCCTGGGCAGCTACCGCTTCGACCGTTACCGCAAGCGCAATCGTGCACCGGCACAGCTGCTGGCCAGCCCGCCGGCGGAAGTGGCCGACCTGATCGCCGCCAGCCTGCGCGTGCGCGACTGGGTCAACACCCCGACCGAGGACATGGGCCCGCAGCAGCTGGAAGACGCCGCGCGTGCCCTGGCTGAGGCCCACGGTGCGCAGGTCGAAGCGATCACCGGCGACGAACTGCTGAAGCAGAACTTCCCGGCCATCCATGCGGTGGGCCGTGCGTCGCACCGTGCGCCGCGCCTGATCGTGCTGCGCTGGGGCAAGGACAGCGACCCGGCGCTGGCGCTGGTCGGCAAGGGCGTCTGCTTCGACACCGGCGGCCTGGACATCAAGCCGGCCGACGGCATGCGCAACATGAAGAAGGACATGGGCGGTGCCGCCCACGCGCTGGCGCTGGCCGGGCTGGTGATGGCCCAGCAGCTGCCGGTGCGCCTGACCCTGCTGATTTCGGCGGTGGAAAATGCCATCGGCCCCGATGCCTTCCGTCCGGGCGAGATCATCGCCACGCGCAAGGGCCTGAGCGTCGAGATCGACAACACCGACGCCGAAGGCCGCCTGGTCCTGTGCGACGCGCTGACCTTCGCCGGCGAGCAGAGGCCCGACCTGGTGCTGGACTTCGCCACCCTGACCGGTGCCGCCCGCATTGCGCTGGGCCCGGACCTGCCGGCGCTGTTCAGCAACGACGACACCGTGGCCCAGCAGTGGCTGCAGGCCGGCGATGAAACCCGCGACCCGGTGTGGCGCATGCCGCTGTGGCGCCCGTACCTGCGTTACCTGAGCAGTGGCGTGGCCGACCTGGCCAACGCCGGCTCGCGCATGGCCGGCTCGGTGACCGCCGCGCTGTACCTGGAGCGTTTCCTGGAAAACGACCAGCGCTGGGCGCACCTGGACGTCTACGCCTGGAACGACGGCGAGCGCCCGGGCCGTCCGGCCGGTGGCGAGGCCCTGGCCCTGCGTTCGGCCTGGGCGATGCTGAAAGCGCGTTACGCCTGAGCCTGGGCGCTCCACGGTAGAGTCGACTGTCAGTCGACTATCGCGCGCAGCGCGGGGGTTTTCCACGGCCGATGGAAGAGCAGTCGACCAACGGTCGACTCTACCCCCCGGCCGAAGTCGACTATCGCGCGCAGCGCAAGATTTTCCACGGCCGGTCGGAGAGCAGTCGACCAACGGTCGACTCTACCCTGGCCGAAGGCATCGGCACGCGCTCCACGGTAGAGTCGACTGTCAGTCGACTATCGCGCGCAGCGCGGGCTTTTCCATGGCCGATCGGAGAGCAGTCGACCAACGGTCGACTCTACCGCTGGAAGTTTGACGAAAAATTGAATGTCGGCCCCGGCGGGGTTCTGCGAGGATGTGCGGGTCGACCACCCACACGATCCGTGAAGGCAGGAACCCGACCATGTCGCTCTTCCGCTACACCCGCGCCGGCCAGACGCCCGGCGCACCGCGCACGCATTCCCCGTTGCCCTGGATCGCCCTGATCGCCCTGATCCTGGGCGGCGCCGCGCTGGCCTTCGCCTGGCTGGCCGGCTGGATCGGCAACCGCCTCACCGCGCATCGCTTCACCGACACCATCGAAGCCACCGGCCCGGCCCACCCCGGCTTCCGCCGTGCGCACAGCAAGGGCATCTGCGTGAGCGGCTGGTTCGAACCCAGCGCGCAGGCGCCCACCCTGTCCAGCGCGCGGGTGTTCTCGCAGGCGCGCGTGCCGGTGATGGGCCGCCTGTCGATCGGTGGCGGCGACCCGTACGGCGCCGACAACACCGCGCGCGTGCGCAGCATGGCGGTGCAGATGGTCAGCGACGACGGCCAGGAATGGCGCATGGCCATGAACAGCTTCCCGTTCTTCGCCGTGCCCGACGCCGAGGCCTTCTACGAGCAGACCCGCGCCTCCATTCCCGACCCGGCCACCGGCAAGCCCGACCCGCAGAAGATGGCCGCCGTGCTGGCTAAATACCCCAGCGCGCAGGCCTTCCAGCAATGGGCGAAAACCGCGCCGTGGACCAGCAGCTGGGCCGATACCACCTACAACAGCGTCAACAGTTTCTGGTTCACCAACGCGCAGGGACAGAAGCGCGCGGTGCGCTGGCGCTGGCAGCCGCTGGCGCCGGTGGTGGAGATGGATGCGGAGACGCGCAAGCAGGCCAGCGTCGATTTCCTCAGCCAGGAACTGCAGCAGCGCCTGGCCAAGGGCCCAGTGCAGTGGAACCTGGTGGTCAGCACCGCCGCGCCCGGCGATGCCATCGACGATCCGTCCACGCCGTGGCCGGCGTCGCGCGAGCAGGTGGTGGCCGGCGTGCTCAGCCTGGACCGCATGCAGTCGCAGGAAGAAGGCGCCTGCGGCCAGGTCAACTTCGACCCGTTGATCCTGCCCAGCGGCGTGCGCGGCAGTGACGACCCGATCCTGGCCGCGCGCTCGGCAGTGTACTCGCAGTCCTTCAACCGCCGCGAACGCGAACGCGCCGCCGGCAACGTCGAACAACCGAAGAAGGAGGCCGCACGATGAGTACCGGCAACGGCCACTTCAACCTGCTCGCGCGCATCCTGCACTGGAGCATGGCGGCGATGATCCTGGCCATGCTGTTCGTCGGCGTGACCATGGTCGCCTCGCTGCACCTGCGGCCAATGCTGATCGACCTGCACCGCCCGCTGGGCATCGCCATCCTCGTGCTGGTCCTGCTGCGGCTGTACAACCGCCTGCGCCACCGCCCGCCATTGCTGCCGGCCGACCTGCCGGCATGGCAGGCGCTGGCGGCGAAGGCATCGCACTGGATGCTGTACGGGCTGATGCTGGCGATGCCGCTGATCGGCTGGGCGATGCTGTCGGCCGGCGGCTACCCGATCACCCTGTGGGGCGGCCTGCACCTGCCACCGATCGTGCCGCACACCCCGGCGCTGTATGCCGCCCTGCGCAACGCACACAGCCTGCTGGCGTATGTGTTGTTCGCCACGGTGCTGATGCACGTGGGCGCGGCGCTGTTCCACCTGTGGGTGCGCCGCGACGGCGTGTTCCAGGCGATGGCGCGCGGGAAGGAGTGAGCGGGGCCTCGATTCGGTAGCGCCGGGCCACGCCCGGCGGATCGTATCGTCGCACGTGCAGGCGAAGATCAAGGGCGGCCGCTTCGCTCGCCGGGCGTGGCCCGGCGCTACCGGCACATGGCGCGCTTAGAGCCAGCCCTTCCAGGCGATGCCGCGCGGGAAGGAGTGAGCAGGGCCGGCAATCGGTAGCGTCCGAGCCCATGCTCGGGCGGCGGCGCGCAGCGACGAACAGCAGCCGAGCATGGGCTCGGCTTTACAAGGGCAAGCACGTAGCGCCGAAAGGCAGCCGAGCGTGGGCCCGGCGTTACAACCAGCCCTTCTGCCGGGCCAGCCGGTACGCCTCGATGCGGTTGGCCACACCCAGCTTGCCGATGCACTCGGACAGGTAATTGCGCACCGTGCCGTGCGACAGCCCCAGCTGCTCGGCAATCTCGCTGGCCGTGCGGCCCTCACCGGCCAGGCGCAGCACGCGGCGCTCGCGGTCGGTCAGTGGGTCGGCCTGCGACCACGCGTCCATCGCCAGCTGCGGGTCGATCGCACGGATGCCCTGCTGCACCTTGCGCAGCGCTTCGGCCAGGTTCTCCGCCGGGGCATCCTTCAACAGATAACCCAGCACCCCCGCTTCGAGCGCGCGGCGCAGGAAACCGGCGCGGGCGAAGGTGGTCACGATGACGACCTTGATCGGTAGTTGGTGGCGGGCGATGCGCTGGGCCAGCTCCAGGCCGGTGAGCCCAGGCATCTCGATGTCGGTCACCAGGATGTCCGGCTGCAGCTGCTGCAGCATGCGCCAGGCGGTTTCGCCATCGGCGGCACTGCCCAGCACCTCGATGTCCGGCTCCAGGCCCAGCAGCGCCGACAGCGCGCCGCGCACCATGGCCTGGTCCTCGGCCAGCAGGATGCGGATCATGCCGTACCGTCCTGTACCAGCGAGGCCGGCGGGACCGGAGTGGTGGCCGCTGCCAGCGGCACGCGCACGCTCAACACGGTGCCCTCGCCCCTGCCCGACTGCACCTGCAGCTGCCCGCCCAGCGCGGCCACGCGCTCGCGCATGCCACACAGACCATTGCCCTCGGCCTGCAGGCCGCCCCGTCCGTCGTCGCGTATCTGCATCACCAGCTGCCGTCCTTCCTGCATGAATTCCACCCGCGCCTGGGTCGCCTGCGCATGGCGCACGATGTTGGTGGCCGCCTCGCGCAGCACCAGGGCCAGGCCGCGCTCGACCTCCACCGGCATCGGTGGCGGCACCGTGTAGTGCAGGTGCACCTGCTGGCATTCCAGCAGCAGCCGCGCCGAGGCCAGCTCGCCGGCCAGATCGCTGGCGCGGATGCCGGTGACCGCACTGCGCACCTGCGCCAATGCCTCGCGGGCGATGGCCTCGGCCTCGCCGATCTCCTGCCGCGCACGCACGTCATCGCGGTCGTACAGCTTGCGCGCCAGTTCCAGCTTCAACGTGATCAGCGACAGCGTGTGGCCGAGCAGATCGTGCAGGTCACGGCCGATGCGCTCGCGCTCGGCCGTGGTCGCCAGCCGCCGCACTTCCTCCTGCGACAGCTGCAAGGCCACATCGCGCTGCTGGCTCAGCGCCTCCACGTTCACCACCAGGCCGACGATGAAGGATACCGCCGGTATCCACACCAGCACCTGCCATGGGTAGCCGAAGTACAGCGCGGCCGAACAGAACACGATGTTCAGCCCGGTCAGTTGCAGCAGATACATCCACCATCCGCTGCGCCCACTCATGCGCATCAGCACGCAGCCGAACACGAAGTAGCTCAGGCCGGACGGGTACCAGGGCAGCAGCACCAGCGACAGGGCGACCATCGCCAGCGCATAGCGCGGGCCATGGTGGCGCGGCGCCAGCATCACCCGTGCATACAGCAGCAGGAACAGCGGATAGCTGGCCAGGGTGAGGAACAACCAGCGCAGGGTGAAGCCATTGCCCAGCGCGGGTGTCAGGAAGATCCACACCGACCACAGCAGGTGGATCGCACCGCTCCACGGTGATTTGCCGCGCCGCAACTGCTCGGCCACGGCCGAATCCGGCGCGGGGCGCAGCAGGGAGGCAAGCCAGCTCGACGACACGGGCGGATCCAGGCGGGGATGTTGGCTGCCGATCATGCCAGTTCAGCCGACCCGGCGCAGGCGGCGACGCGCCAGCAGCAATGCCACCACGGTCACGCCCAGCAGCACCAGCAGATGCCCGGCGAGGCTGCCTGCCGCAGGCAGCCCGACCACCGGCAGCGCCAGCTGCGCAAGGTGCCAGGTCGGCCACAGTGGCGCCATCGTCGAGAACAGCTTCGGCAGCGCCGACAGCGGCAGCCACAGGCCCGAGAGCAGGGCCAGCGGCAGGTACACCAGGTTGACCATCGCCGGTGCCGCACTGGCACTGACATGGCTGCCGATCAACAGGCCGATGGCGCCCAGCGGCAGGGCCGCCAATGCGGCCACGGCCAGCAGCTCCAGGATCTGCTGCACCTGCAGATGCACGCCGCCCAGGGTGCTGGCCGCGGTGACCAGCAGGCCGGCCACCAGCAGCGCGAACATCACCGCCATCGCCAGCCGTGCCAGCAATGGCGCCGCCGCCGGCATCGGCAGCGCGCGCTTCAGGGTCAGCAGGCCGCCTTCGCGGTCCAGTGCCAGCTGCACGCCGAAGCCGAACAGGGCCGGCGCCATCGCGCCGAACACGCAGTAGGTGGCCAGCAGGTACAGCGGCGCGTGGCCCCGCCCCAGCAGCACGCCGAACAACAGGTAGAACAGCACCGGGAACAGCAGCGAGGGCACCGCGAAGGCCGGCGTGCGCCAGGCCCGGCGCAGCTCGGCCTGCAGCTCGGCGAGGTAGGGGCGCAGGGCGGTACGCACGGACGTGCGCGGCGCAGCGAGGGCACGGGTCACGGTGTTCATGCGGCCTCCCGGGTCATGTCGAGGAAGGCGTCGGCCAGCGCCGCGCCCTGTACTTCCAGCTCCTGCAGTCGTGCATCGGCGGCCAGCAGGCGGGCCACCACCGGTTCGGCCGGGCTGGCCAACAGGTGCAGGTGCGCGCCATCGCGCTGCACCTGCTGCACGCCCGGCCAGTGCTGCACGTCTTCCACCGCCAGGCTGCTGCGGCAGTGGATGCGCCGCGGCCGGTCGGCCAGGCGCAGCTCGGCCAGCGGCGCATCGGCCAGCACGCGGCCCTGTTCCAGCACCACCACCTGCTGCGCCAGCGCTTCGGCTTCCTCCAGATAATGGGTAGTCAGCAGCACGCCGCAGCCTTCGGCCACCAGCTGCCGGATCGCCTGCCACATCACCTGCCGCGCCTGGATGTCCAGGCCGGTGGTGGGCTCATCCAGGAACAGTACGCGCGGGCGGCCGCACAGCGCGATGGCGAACTGCACCGTGCGCTGCTGGCCACCGGACAGCTGCCCATAGCGGCGCCGGGCCAGATCCTGCAGGCCGGTGCGCTGCAGCACCTCGGCCAGCGGCATCGGATCGGGATAGCAGGCGCTGGCCTGCGCCACCAGTTCATCCACCTGCAGCATCGGCGGCAGGCTGGTGCTCTGCAGCATCACGCCCAGGCCCACGCGGCTGGCGCGCTGCTGCGGATCACCGCCGAGCAGTTCGACCTGCCCGGCGTCGGCGCGGCGCAGGCCCAGCAGCACGCTGATCGCGGTACTCTTGCCAGCACCGTTGCGGCCCAGCAGAGCCAGAACCTGGCCGGCACGCACCTGCAGGTCGATGCCCTGCAGCGCGGCATGGCCGGCGTAATGCACCTGCACCTGGTGCAGGCGGGCCAGCGGGGCCGTAGTGGGAGCTGCGGTCGGATCCATGGGTGCGGTACCGGTAGCGGGGACGTTGCCATCCTGTGCCGCCCCGGTCACGTTTCGCAGTGGCCGCCGTCAGCTACATCGGGTGACAGCTGTCACTGTCATACCGACCCGTGCCACCTGCATGCTGTGCCGCACGCTTTGCCACCGGAACCGCTGCTGGCGCCCTTCCGGCCACTCCGCCCGAACGCCTGTGATGGAACGCAATGAACGCTTCTGCCGAGCTGTTGAAGGAACTCCGTATCGACCGCAAGACCCCGCCGCCGTCCTCCGGGGATGGCCCGGGCGGCCGCCGCTGGCTGTGGATCGCGTTGGTGGTGATCGTGCTGCTGTTGGCCGGCGCTGCCTTCTTCCTGGTCGGCCGCGAGCCGGCGCCTGAAGTCGACACCGCACCGGCGGTGGCGATCCAGCAGGGCAACGCCAGCAGCTCGGTGCTCGATGCCAGCGGCTACGTGGTGGCCCGGCGCATGGCCACGGTGTCGGCCAAGATCACCGGCAAGGTGCGCGAAGTGATGATCGAGGAAGGCATGCGGGTGGAGGCCGGCCAGGTCATGGCCACGCTGGACCCGATCGATGCCGATGCACAGCGCAGCCTCTCCGCCTCGCAGGTGCAGGCCGCACGTGCACAGCTGGCCGGCCTGCAGGCGCAGCAGCGCCAGGCCGCCGCCGAAGCCAGCCGCCTGCAGGCGCTGGTCGGCCAGCAGCTGGTCTCGCGTTCGCAGTACGACCAGGCCGTGGCCCAGCGTGACAGCCTCCGCGCGCAGCTCGATACCGCGCAGCGCAACGTCACGGTGGCCAGCGACCAGCTCGCCATCGCCGACCTCGGCGTGGACAACAACATCGTGCGCGCGCCGTTCTCCGGCGTGGTCACCGCCAAGGCCGCGCAGCCGGGCGAGATCGTCTCGCCGCTGTCGGCCGGTGGCGGCTTCACCCGTACCGGCATCGGCACCATCGTCGACATGGAGTCGCTGGAGATCGAAGTGGAAGTGGGCGAAGCCTTCATCGGCCGCGTGCAGCCGAAGATGCCGGTGGAAGCCACGCTCAACGCCTACCCGGAGTGGAAGATCCCCGGCGAGGTGATCGCCATCATCCCCACCGCCGACCGCGGCAAGGCCACGGTGAAGGTGCGCGTGGCGCTGAAGGTGAAGGACCCGCGCATCGTGCCGGAGATGGGCGTGCGGGTCAGTTTCCTGGAACAGGCGCAGCCGCAGGCCGCAGCCACGCCGCAGGGCGTGCGCGTGCCGGCCACGGCGGTGGTCGAGCGCGACGGTGCCAGCGTGGCCTTCGTGCTGGGCGATGCCGACCGCGTGCAGCAGCGCGCCGTGCAGGCCGGCCAGGCAATGGGCAAGGACCGCCAGCTGCTGAAGGGCGTGAGTGCGGGTGAAAGCGTGGTGGTCAGCCCACCGGACACCCTGCGCGATGGCGCCAGGGTTCGACTGAAACAAGCGCAGTAACGGCCTGGCGCCCGCGTGGCGCCGCCGGCAGCACCGTTCGATGCATGCCCTCCGGCCCGTGGCCGGCGCGCGTTCCCGTGTCCCACCATTCGTGGAGAACCCTGATGTCGACCTTGGTTTCACTGCGCAACATCACCAAGACCTACCAACGCGGCCCGGAAAAAGTGCAGGTGCTGCATGGCATCGACCTGGACATCGCCAGCGGCGACTTCGTCGCGCTGATGGGCCCGTCCGGCTCGGGCAAGACCACCCTGCTCAACCTGATCGGCGGCCTGGACAACCCCAGTGGCGGCGAGATCAGCATCGAAGGCGAGCGTATCGACCAGATGAGCGGCGGCCAGCTGTCAACCTGGCGCAGCCACCACGTCGGCTTCGTGTTCCAGTTCTACAACCTGATGCCGATGCTGACCGCGCAGAAGAACGTGGAGCTGCCGCTGCTGCTGACCCACCTCAGCGCCGCACAGCGCAGGCGCAATGCCGAGATCGCGCTGACCCTGGTCGGCCTGGCCGACCGCCGCAGCCACCGCCCCAACGAACTGTCCGGCGGCCAGCAGCAGCGCGTGGCGATTGCCCGCGCCATCGTCTCCGACCCGACCTTCCTGATCTGCGACGAACCGACCGGCGACCTCGACCGGCAATCGGCCGAGGAGATCCTGGGCCTGCTGCAGCAGCTCAACCGCGAACACGGCAAGACCATCATCATGGTCACCCATGACCCGAAGGCCGCCGAGTACGCCACACACACGGTGCACCTGGACAAGGGCGAGCTGGCCGACGCCCCGCTGGCCCACTGACGGAGGCCCCGGCGATGAAATACTTTTCCCTGGTCTGGGCCCAGCTGTTCCGCAGCCGCACCCGGACCCTGCTGACCCTGCTTTCGGTGGTCGCGGCGTTCCTGCTGTTCGGCATGCTCGATTCGGTACGGGTGGCGTTCAATTCCGGCGGCAGCGTGGAAGGTGCCAACCGCCTGGTCACCGCCTCGCGGCTGTCGATCACCCAGTCGCTGCCGATCCGCCTGGAAACGCAGATCCGCCAAGTCGATGGCGTGCGCGACGTGGCCTATGGCATGTGGTTCGGCGGCATCTACCAGGACCCGAAGAACTTCTTCCCGAACTTCTCGGTGTCGCCCAACTACTTCGACGTCTACCGCGAACTGCAGATCGACCCGGCGCAGCTGGAAGACTGGAAGCAGACCCGCACCGGCGCCATCGTCGGCGAGACGCTGGCCAACCAGTTCGGGTGGAAGATCGGCGACACCATCCCGCTCCAAGCCACGATCTTCCCGCGCGGCGGCAGCAATGACTGGCCGCTGGAGCTGAAGGGCATCTTCCGCTCGAAGGACCGCGCGCAGGCAGGCAACGAAGAACGCCAGCTGATGATGAACTGGAAGTACTTCGACGAATCCAACGATTACATCAAGAACCAGGTGAGCTGGTACACGATCACCCTGGACAATCCCGTCCATGCCTCCCGTGTGGCGCAGGCCATCGATGCGATCTCGGCCAACTCCGACCACGAGACCAAGACCCAGACCGAATCGGCGTTCCAGCAGGCCTTCGTCAAGCAGTTCGCGGACATCGGCATGATCGTCACCTCGATCATGGGCGCGGTGTTCTTCACCCTGCTGCTGTTGACCGGCAACACCATGGCGCAGGCCGTGCGCGAGCGCATTCCCGAACTGGCCACGCTGAAGACGCTGGGCTTCAAGGATGGCACCGTGCTGACGCTGGTGATGGTCGAGTCGGTGCTGCTGATCGGCCTCGGTGGCCTGATCGGCATGGGCCTGGCCGCGCTGGTGCTGCCGGCCATCGCGCCGAAGAGCATGGGCATGCTGCCGCCGCACGTACCCACCCCCACCTGGCTGGTGGGCATCGGCCTGATCGTGGTGATCGGCATCGTGGTCGGGCTGCTGCCCGCGCTGCGCGCCAAGCGCCTGAAGATCGTCGATGCACTGGCCGGCCGCTGAGGAGGACACCCGATGAACAGGATCAAGAAGTGGTTGGGCAATGCACTGACCGTGCTGCTGCTGGCGGTGGGTCTGGTGCTGTGGATCGGCCTGCCGTGGGTCGGTGTGCTGGCCGTGGCGCTGCTGGTGGCGCTGTGGCTGCTGCTGACCCGCAGCGGGCGACTGGCGCTGGCGGCCACCCGTATCGGCATCGCCAGCCTGCCGCAGCGCTGGGGCGCCTCCTCGGTGATCGTGGTGGGCATTGCCGGCGTGGTCGGCGTGCTGGTGGCGATGCTGGCCATGGGCGAGGGCTTCCAGGCCACGCTTAACAACACCGGCGATGACACCACCGCCATCGTGCTGCGCGGCGGTTCGCAGGCCGAGACCAATTCGGTCATCACCCGCGAGCAGGTGCCGATGCTGTCCACCCTGCCCGGCATCAGCCGCGATGGCGAAGGCCGGCCGCTGCTGTCGCCGGAGCTGTCGCAGGTGGTGAATCTCGTGTCCAAGGCCGACGGCACCGACGTCAACGCGCAGTTCCGCGGCGTTGGCCCACAGGCGTGGGCAGTGCATGACAAGGTGAAGATCGTGCAGGGCCGCACGTTCGGCACCGGCCTGCGCGAGATCGTGGTCGGCCAGGGCGCGCAGGGACAGTTCCGCAACCTGGACGTCGGCAAGACACTGACTCTGGGCAACCAGACCTGGACCGTGGTGGGTGTGTTCGCCTCGGGTGATGCGCACGATTCGGAAATGTGGACCGATGCCGATACGCTGGCCACCACCTACCAGCGCAGTGCGTGGCAGTCGATCAGCGTGCGCACCGATGGCAAGCCTGGCTTCGAACAGTTCAAGGCGGCCGTGGCGGCCGATCCGCGCCTGAAGCTGGACGTGGAAACCACGCGTGCGTACTACAGCAAGCAGGGCGGCGGCCTGACCAAGCTGATCGACATCCTTGGCAAGGTGATCGGCACGATCATGGCGGTGGGCGCCGTGTTTGGTGCGCTCAACACCATGTACGCCGCCGTCGCGACGCGTGCACGGGAGATCGCCACCATGCGTGCGATCGGGTTCCGCGGCCTGCCGGTGGTGACCGCAGTGATGCTGGAAACCATGCTGCTGGCACTGCTCGGCGGGTTACTGGGCTGTGCGGTGGCCTGGCTGCTGTTCAACGGTTACAGCGTGTCCACCATCGGCAGCAATTTCAGTGCGGTGGTGTTCAAGTTCCATGTGTCGACGGAGCTGCTGTGGAATGGCCTGAAGTGGGCGCTGGGCATCGGCCTGGTCGGTGGCCTGTTCCCGGCACTGCGCGCGGCGCGCCTGCCGATCACTACGGCGTTGCGCGAGACTTGATGCGTGAGGTGGGGTAGGAGCCCTTCGCAGTGCGGTGGGCTCCGACCCCGGACAGTTCGCCCGCCGGGCATGGCCCGGCGCTACCGCTTCGCCGCCCGCATCGCCCGCACGTTCTCGCCGACGAACAGCACCAGCCCGGCCCAGATCACTGCAAAACCAATCGCCTTGCCGGTATCAAACGCTTCGTGGAAGAAGAACACGCCCAGCAGCAACTGCAGGCTCGGCGCGATGTACTGCAGGATGCCGACCAGCGACAGCGGAATGCGCTTCACCCCGTAGGCGAAGCCGATCAGCGGCACCGCGGTGACCACACCACCGAACACCAGCAGCAGATCGTTGCGCCAGCCCCAGCCGTGGAAGAACGCACCGCCATGACCGTTCTCCGCCCACACCGCAAACGCCAGCGCAGGCAGGAACAGGTACAGGCTCTCCACGCCCAGCCCGGCCACCGGATCGACCGAGACCAGCTTGCGCAGCAGTCCGTACAGGCCGAACGAACACGCCAGGCCCAGCGCGATCCACGGCGGCGTACCGGCATCGATGGTCAGCCAGGCCACGCCTACCGCGGCCATCGCCACCGCGATCCACTGCACGCGGCGCAGGCGCTCCTTCAGCACCAGCACGCCCAGCAGCACGTTCACCAGCGGGTTGATGAAGTAGCCCAGGCTGGTTTCGATCACATGCCCGGCGTTGACCGCCCAGATGTACAGGCCCCAGTTGAAGGCAATGGTCAGGCTGGACACCGCCAGGGTCGGCAGCGCGCGCGGCTGCGCGGCGATCTTCTGCCACCAGCCGAGGCGCGCGGTCAGCAGCAGCCACGCCATCACCAGCACCGTCGACCAGATGATGCGGTGGGCAATGATCTGGAACGACGGCACCTCGTTGAGCAGATGCCAGTACACCGGCACCAGCCCCCACAGGACGAAGGTGGACGCGGTGACCCATAGGCCGCGGCGTTGTTCCTGTTCGTCCATGCTCATTTCGTCATGCTCACTTCTTCCAGGTCCTTGCCATGGTCAGCACCACCACGCCCAGCAGGATGACCGCCATTGCCAGGAAATCACGCCAGCCGAACTGCTCGCCATTCAGTGCCGCGCCCAGCAGCACCGCGATGACCGGATTGACGTAGGCGTAGCTACCGGCCAGCGCCGGGCGCACGTTGTGCAGCAGCCAGACATAGGCGGTGAACGCCACGATCGAACCGAACACGCACAGGTAGGCCATAGCCAGCAGGCCGCCGGTATCGGGCAGCGTGGTCGGGCGCTCGCCCACCGCCAGGCCGATCAGCACCAGCAGCACGCCGCCGCAGATCATCTGCCCGGCGGCGGTCATGAACGGACCCGGCAGGTCCAGGCCGCGCGCCCACACCGAACCAAACGCCCAGCCGACCGGTGCGATCAGCAACAGTACCAGCCCGGTGGGCGACGCCGTGAGGCTGCTGCCGGCATTGAGCCAGACCACGCCGATGAAACCGACCGCGATGCCCAGCCATTCGCCGCGGCTGGCGTGCTGGCCGCGCAGCGCCGAGAACAGCGCCATCCACAGCGGCACCGAAGCCACTGCCGTCGCGGCCAGGCCGGAGGACACTTCGCGCTCGGCCAGTACCACCATGCCGTTGCCCAGCACCAGCATGGTCACGCCCATGATGACCAGGTTGCGCCACTGCCGCAGGCTCGGCCGCGGCATCTTCCAGAACAGGCGCAGGGCCAGGTACATCAGGCCGCCGGCGATGATGAAGCGGCTGCCGGAGACCATGGTGAGCGGCAGCGCGCCGCCGTGCAGGGCCTTGGCGATGCCCAGGTAGGTCGAGCCCCAGACCACGTAGACCAGCAGCAAGGCCAGCGCGACAAGGCCACCCCGGGGGGCAGCCGCAGAAGGAACAGGGGAAGCCGACATGACGCACCAGCAGGCAGGGGAAAAGGGATTCTAGAAGGTTCGGGTGACGGAGCAACCCCGCTTCCGTCAGTCGTGCAGGCCTTTCAGGGCTTTACTGAACTCGCAGCGCACGACATCGCGTACGACGATCTAGCTATGGTACCCCCTGCCGACCGCTGTCACCCTGTGCGGTCCCCATGCCCTGCCCGCCCCTCCGGCACCCGGCGTTGACGTGGGATGCAGTACCTAGGAGGCTGGCGGGCAGCGCCCCACGCGCGCCCCTCGCACCGATCTTTCCCGCATGGAAGCACCGCATCGAGGATCCTCACCCAGATGAGCACCACGTCCCAACCTGCTGTCCCCAGCACCGACGGCGCCGCGCTGCGCCGCTCGATCTCCAATACCCTCAAAGGCTCCGCCGGCAACCTGGTGGAGTGGTATGACGTCTACGTGTACTCGGTGTTCGCCGTGTACTTCGAATCGCAGTTCTTCTCGCCCGAAGACAAGAACTCCACCCTGTACGTGTGGGCGATCTTCGCCGCCACCTTCCTGATGCGCCCGATCGGTGCCTGGTTCTTCGGCCGCTTCGCCGACCGCCATGGCCGTCGCCTGGCGCTCACCGTGTCGGTCACCCTGATGGCCGTCTGCTCCTTCCTCATCGCGATTACCCCCACCGCAGCCAGCATCGGCATCTGGGCGGCGATCATCCTGCTGTTCGCACGCCTGCTGCAGGGCTTCGCCACTGGCGGCGAGTACGGCGCCAGCGCCACCTACATGTCCGAGGCCGCCATTCCCGGCCGCCGCGGCTTCCTGTCCTCGTTCCACTACGTCACCCTGGTGGGCGGCCACGTACTGGCGCAGCTCACGCTGTTCCTGATGCTGAATGTCTGGGGCAAGCCGGAGATTTCCGAGTTCGGCTGGCGCATCGCCTTCGGCATCGGTGGCATCGCCGCAGTGGTGGTGTTCTGGCTGCGCCGAGGCATGGACGAGACGATGGAAGAATCGTCGATCGAGGCCGCGCGCGAAGGCAAGGCGAAGAAGTCCGGCTCGATGTACGAGCTGGTCGTGCACCAGTGGCGCCCGCTGCTGCTGTGCTTCCTGATCACCGCCGGCGGCACCATTGCCTTCTACACCTACTCGGTGAACGGCCCGAAGATGATCCAGAGCGCCTTCGCCGCCGATGATCCGATGACCGCCACCCTGGTCAACCTGGGCGTGCTGACGTTCCTGATGGTGCTGCAGCCGGTCGGCGGCTGGCTGTCGGACATCATCGGCCGCAAGAGCCTGCTGGTGTTCTTCGGCGTGGGCGGCGTGCTGTACAGCTGGTACCTCATCACCCAGCTGCCGCACCAGCACGATGCCACCCTCGCCTTCCTCACCCTAGCGCTGGGCTTTGTCATCCTCACCGGCTACACCTCCATCAACGCGGTGGTGAAGGCCGAACTGTTCCCCACCCACATCCGTGCACTGGGCGTGGGCCTGGGCTATGCACTGGCCAACTCGCTGTTCGGTGGTACCGCGCCGCTGCTGTACCAGGGCGCGCTGAAGACCGGCCACGTCGACTGGTTCGCCATCTACGTCACCGCCACAATCGCGGTATCGTTGGTGGTCTATGTCTTCTTCCTCACCAACAAGGGCCCGAACTGGCTCGACGGCACCCGCAAGTAAGGGCGTCGTACTGATGGCAGTCACCGGTGCAATGCCGGTGGCTGCTGCGTCTCCGGCGTCACCGCTGATGTGGATGGCGGTGGTGCTTGCCGCAGCCACGGCACTGGCCTGGCTGCTGCGCCGCCCCGGCGCGCAGGCCTCGTGGCCGCGCATCGGATTCGGGGTGGCATTGCTGATGGTTTGTGCCGCGGTGGCGCTGCAGATGGCAGTAGATCTGGGCAGTGGCCACAGCTCGATGCGGCTGCGCCTGCATCGGGGCATCAGTCCGGGCTCTCCGGTGGGCCTGCGCACAATGGTGGTGTGCTATCTGGCCGTGCTCGCCGCCAGTGGCTTGGGCGCGTGGGCGCTGTTGCGCCGGCGCTGATGATGTCGGCCGGGTAGAGTCGACCGTTGGTCGACTGCTCTTCCTCCAGACGCATGAAGCCCGCGCTTCGCGCAGAGTCGACCAACGGTCGGCTCTACCCTCCGTCGTCGTATCGCGGTATCAGGCCGGTGCGCCGGCGCTGATGATGTCGGCCGGGTAGAGTCGACCGTTGGTCGACTGCTCTCCCTTCAGACGCATGAAGCCCGCGCTTCGCGCAGAGTCGACCAACGGTCGACTCTACCCTCCGTCGTCGTATCGCGGTATCAGGCCGGGCTTTCCGCCAGCGGCTGATGTCGGCCGGGTAGAGTCGACCGTTGGTCGACTGCTCTCCCTTCAGACGCATGAAACCCGCGCTTCGCGCAGAGTCGACCAACGGTCGACTCTACCCCCCGTCGTCGTATCGCGGTATCAGGCCGGTGCGCCGGCGCTGATGATGTTGGCCGGGTAGAGTCGACCGTTGGTCGACTGCTCTCCCATCAGACGCATGAAGCCCGCGCTTCGCGCATAGTCGACCAACGGTCGACTCTACCCCCGTCGTCGTATCGCGGTATCAGGCCGGGCTTTCCGCCAGCGGCTGATGTCGGCCGGGTAGAGTCGACCGTTGGTCGACTGCTCTCCCATCAGACGCATGAAACCCGCGCTTCGCGCGTAGTCGACCAACGGTCGACTCTACCCCCCGTCGTCGTATCGCGGTATCAGGCCGGGCTTTCCGCCAGCGGCTGATGTCGGCCGCGTAGCGTCGACCGTTGGTCGACCGCTCTCCCTTCAGACGCATGAAACCCGCGCTTCGCGCGTAGTCGACCAACGGTCGACTCTACCTCCGTCGTCGTACCGGGTTGCCGGCCAGCGGCCGACACCATCTTCAACGGCGGGCGGCGTCGCTCTTCTCGCGGGCGCCGTGGAATTCCGACTCCTTCTCCCACTGCGGCCATCGGCGGCTGTTGGCCAGCTCGGCGCCCAGGTCGTAGACCAGCAGGGTGTCGGCAGCGTGGCCGGCCGGGTCCCAGCTCGGCGTCCAGGCATCACAGGCCTGGTGGTAGCAGTCGGCGAAGTACTTCTCGCGCAGCGCGCGGCCTGCCTCGACGCCGCCGTCCAGCTTGTCCAGGCCCGGGCCGATGGTGATGGCCGGCACGCCCAGGCGGGCGAAGGCGAAGTGGTCGGCGCGGTAGAAGAAGCCCGCTTCCAGGTTCGGGTCGGGGCTGTAGCTGCGGCCACGGGCCTTGGCCACGCGTTCCAGGTCGCCTTCCAGCGACACCCGGCCCTTGCCCCACGAGGCGATGTCACGCGTCGCACCGTCCGGGCTGAACATCTCGATGTTCAGCACGGCGGCGGTCTTTTCCAGCGGCGCCAGCGGGTGCGCGGCGTAGTAGCTGGCACCCAGCAGGCCCTTCTCCTCCGCGGTAAGGGCGACGAAGTACAGGCTGCGCTGCGGCTGCGGGCCGGCCGCGAACACGCGGCCCAGTTCCAGCACGGTGGCCACGCCGGTGGCGTTGTCGATGGCGCCATGGCGGATGCGGTCACCCTTGGCATCAGGCTGGCCGATACCGAAGGCATCCCAGTGCGCCGAGAAGATCACGGCCTCATCGCCATGCGCGCCACCGGGCAGCTTGGCCACCACGTTGCGGGTCACCACCTGCTCGCGCTTCAGTGCGAAATCCACGCTCAGCCTCGCGTTGTCCAGCACCACCGGCTGGAAATCGGCCTGCATGGCCTTGCGCTTCTCGGCGTCGAAATCCAGGCCGGCGTCGGCGAAGATCGCCTCGGCCAGTTCGCGCTGCATCCAGCCGCGCAGCGGCGTGTGCTGGGCCATCGCTTCGGCCTGGCCGCGTTCGATGTCGAACAGCGGCGAGGTGCCCGAGCTCTTCACCGTGGCCCAGCCGTAGGCGGCCGGTGCGGTCTCGTGCACGATCAGCACGCCCTCGGCGCCGCGGCGTGCGGCTTCCTCGAACTTGTAGGTCCAGCGGCCGTAGTAGGTCACTGCCTTGCCATCGAACGCGCCCGGTGCATCGGCTTCGAAATCAGCGTCGTTGATCAGCACCACGGCGATCTTGCCGTGCAGGTCCACGTCCTTGTAATCGTTCCAGTGGCGTTCCGGTGCGTCGATGCCGTAGCCGACGAACACCAGCGGTGCGTTGTTGATCTGCACGCGCTTGCGCGGCTGCAGGCTCTGCAGGGTCACGTCCACGCCATTGGCCAGCGTGCGCTTGCCCTTCTTCAGCTGCAGGCTGGCCTTGGCCGGGCCGTCCAGCTGCGCGCGCACCAGCGGCACCTTCTGTACCCAGCCGCCATGGGGGCCGCCGGGCTGCAGGCCGTAGCTGCGGAACTGCTCGATCAGGTACTTCACGGTGCGCTCTTCGCCTTCGCTGGCCGGTGCGCGGCCTTCGAATTCATCGGAAGCGAGCACCTGCACGTGACGCGACAGTGCCTGCGGATCGATGCCGCCACCGGGCAGGTCGTTGGCCGCATGGGCCAGGCCGCCGACGAAGAGGCAGGACGACAGCAGCAACACACGCATCGGATTCACGGCAATACCACGGCAGGAAGGGGAGTCACCAGAGTGTAACGTGGTCGTGACACCGCCGCGCAGGCCTCCCGGTCAGCGGGATGCGCGGTCCAGCCAGCAGGCCAGGCCCTGTGCGTTCAGCTCGATGTCCATCGCCAGCACCTCGGCCACCGCGGCCTGGTCCAGCGCGCAGCCGTGCTGCTGCGCGCGTTCCAGGTACAGCGCCTGCAGCGCGGCCAGCAGGCACCGGTGGCGGTCGGCGCGGCCATCGCACTGGCGGCCGATCGCCGCCATCGCATCGATCTGCTCGAACAGGTCGCCGGCCAGCTTTTCGACCTGCTGCACGCGGCCGTAGTGGGTCAGGTACATCGCCTGCGGGCCGTAGCCCAGCATGCGCTGGATCGAGGCCTTCATCGCCTCCGGGTCGAACTGCACCGGCGAGGAGGTGGGGAAGATGAAGGCGCCCTGCGCGCTGTCCAGCTCGCGGTAGGCAATGCCGAACGTATCGCCGGTGAACCAGCTGCGGCTGCGCGCGTCCCACACGCAGTAGTGGTGCAGCGCATGCCCCGGCGTGTGCAGCAACAGCAGCTCACGGCCGGCGAGGTCGATGCGGTGGCCATCTTCGGCCAGCACCACGCGGGTTTCTGGAATCGCTTCGATGCGGCCGTAGCTGCGGGCGATTTCCTCGGCGCCATAGACAGCGGTGGCACCGGCGATCAGCCGGGCCGGGTCGATCATGTGCGGTGCGCCGCGCGGGTGCAGCACCGCTTTTGCGTTCGGCAGCTGCTGCATCAGCAGGCCCGCACCACCGGCATGGTCCAGGTGCACGTGGGTCAGCAGCAGCCAATCCACCGCCTCCACGCCCAGCCCGGCATCGGTCAGCGCCTGCAGCATGGCCGGCACGGACAGGCCGGTGCCGCAGTCGACGAACGCCGCACGGCCGTTTTCGACGATGAGGTAGGCCGCGTCGAAATCGGGACGCTGGAAGCCGGTATCGATGGTATGGATGCTGGGATCGGCGGTCATCGGCACGCACCTGGCAGGATCAGGAACAGACCCCATGGTAGGCGCGTGCGTGGGGCCGGTTCGATGCGGCTTTGGTCGGAGAGGGCAATTCTGTAGAGTCGAGCCCACGCTCGGCTGCCTTTCTGCCAGACATCAGCCGAGCATGGGCTCGGCTCTACAGAGGGCGCGTGCAGTCGAGCATGGTTACCGGGCCAGGTACCTCGGCCGCAGCAGCAGGGCCAGCACCAGCACCGCCAGGAAGGCGCCGTAGGCATACAGTACCGCCAGCACCTGCGGCCAGATCGGGCCGGCGCCGGGCTGCACCCGGCCGATGTGATAGCCCCACAGCATCGAGCCGATGCTCAGGGCAAAGGCCAGTGCCAGGGTAGTGGTATCGAACAGGCGCCGCCGCGCGGTGCGCGGCTGACGCGGAAACAGCCATTACAGGCTGCCAAGCAGCAGGAACCAGGGCAGGAACAGCAGCAGCGACAACCAGGCCATCGCAGACTCCATGTCATCGCGCCGGGGGCGGGTGGGCATCATGCCATGGGTGGCGAGGCGTGTAGAGCCGAGCCCATGCTCGGCTGCTTCTCTGCCCCAGCCGAGCGTGGGCTCGGCTCTACAAAGACAAAGCAAAGCCGAGCGTGGGCTCGGCTCTACAAAGACAAAGCAAAGCCGAGCGTGGGCTCGGCTCTTGTGTCTTGGAACGGTGCCCTGATCAGGCACAATTCCCCTGGTGACCCCGGGAGGCTCCGATGACGCTGCCTCGGCTCTTAAGCCTTCGGCTCTTAAGCCTTCGA
>NZ_VYKI01000043.1 GCF_008710035.1 Stenotrophomonas cyclobalanopsidis
GGCCCGGCGCTACCCCCAGCGCGTACCGGACCAGCGTTTCCGACCTAAATGTATCCGGTAGCGCCGGGCCATGCCCGGCGGCGTTTCTGCGGTTGACCGCGCCCCGGCGCTACCCTCAACGGGTACCAAAACGCGCCCGGCAGCCGTTGCTCACCCACACCTGCCCACGCGAATAGCCCCAGCTGCGGCCTTCCTGGCAGGCGCTGCCGGACAGCTGCTGCTGCAGTACCGGGCGCCCCTGGCGCTCATCCCAGTCGCAGTTCTGGGTGCGATTGTTGTTGCTGCTGCAGGTGACGGCGTAGTTGCTGTTGCCGCCGCCCCAGTTGCCGCCATTGCCTCCGCCCCAGCCGCCACGCGATTCGGCGAACTCGCCACGGCAGCCGCGGTTGACCCAGATGCTGCCGCGCCTGACGCCCCAGGTCTGGCCCTCCACGCAGGCCGAGCCGGAAATCTGCCGGACCAGGGTCGCGCCGCGCCAGTTGGTCGGGCAGGTCCGCTCGCGGTTGTCCTGGCTCTCGCAGCGGATGGTGCTGCCGCCGCTGCTGCCGCCCCAGTTGCCGCCATTGCCACCGCCCCAGCCGCCGCGGCCCTCGACGAACTCGGCCCGGCAGCCATTGGTGACCCAGATGCTGCCGTTGCGGCTGCCCCAGGTGCGGCCCTCCACGCAGGACGAGCCGGACAGCTGGCGCACCATCTGCGCGCTGCGCCAGCCGGTGTTGCAGACCCGCTCGCGGTTGTTCTGGCTCTCGCAGCGGACGACGCCGTTCTGCGCAGCGGCGGGGGCAGCGGGCAGGGCGAGGCTGGCAAGGCCGCCCACGGACAAGGTCAGGGCCAGGCTGGCCAGGGACAGCGGTTTCATGGCGGATCCCCATACGGTGTGTGGTGCGCGACTATAAGGACGGGGCGGATAAAGCCCGTGTGACTGTCCGCATTTGCCCCGGCCGGGGCCTCGGCCGCAGAATACGGGGCTTTCCGGTCCCCGTCGGGCGCCGGCGTTCTCCAGCGGAGCTTCCCCCCATGCGTACCCACTTCTGCGGCCTGGTCGATGAGACCCTGATTGGCCAGACTGTCACCCTCGCCGGCTGGACCGACGTGGCCCGTAACCAGGGCGGCGTCTGCTTCATCGATCTCCGCGATCATGAAGGCATCGTGCAGGTGACCGTGGAGGTCGACAACGCCGAAGTGTTCGCCGTGGCCGCCTCGCTGGGCTACGAGGACGTACTGCAGGTGGAAGGCGTGGTGCGCGCCCGCCATGCGGTGAACGACAAGATCGCCACCGGCAAGGTGGAAGTGATCGCCACCGCCATCACCGTGCTGAACAAGGCGGCCCCGCTGCCGTTCCACGCGCACGAGAACCCGGGCGAAGACACCCGCCTGAAGTACCGCTACCTGGACCTGCGCCGCCCGGAAATGCAGCGCATGCAGCGCACCCGCATCAAGCTGGTGCAGGCCCTGCGCCGCCACCTGGACGAGCGCGGCTTCCAGGACATCGAAACCCCGATCCTGACCAAGGCCACCCCGGAAGGCGCGCGCGACTTCCTGGTGCCGGCGCGCATGCACCCGGGCGAGTTCTACGCCCTGCCGCAGAGCCCGCAGCTGTTCAAGCAGATCCTGATGGTGGCCGGCTTCGACCGTTACTACCAGATCGCGCGCTGCTTCCGCGACGAGGCCCTGCGTGCCGACCGCCAGCTGGAATTCACCCAGCTGGACATGGAATTCGCCTTCGTCCGCGAGCAGGACGTGCAGGACTTCGTCGAGTCGATGATCCGCGCCATCTTCAAGGAAGTGGTCGACGTCGAGCTGGCCGCCACCTTCCCGCGCATGACCTGGGCCGAGGCGATGCGTCGCTACGGTTCGGACAAGCCGGACCTGCGCATCGCGCTGGAACTGGTGGACGTGGCCGAGCTGGTCAAGGACAGCGAGTTCGCCGTGTTCACCGGCCCGGCCAATGACGCCGAAGGCCGCGTGGCCGCGCTGCGCATCCCGGGCGGCGCCACCCTGTCGCGCAAGCAGATCGACGAATACGCCGCCCACGCCGCCAAGTACGGCGCCAAGGGCCTGGCCTACATCAAGATCGCCGACAACGGCGAAGTCAGCTCGCCGATCCAGAAGTTCTTCAGCGAGGCATCGTTTGCCGCCCTGGTCGCCCACGTCGGCGCCGGCAACGGCGACATCGTGTTCTTCGGTGCCGGTGGCTACAACAAGGTGTCCGACTTCATGGGCGCCCTGCGCCTGAAGGCCGGCAAGGACTTCGGCCTGGTCGCCGACGGCTGGGCCCCGCTGTGGGTCACCGACTTCCCGATGTTCGAATGGGACGACGAAGACCAGCGCTATGTCGCCCTGCATCACCCCTTCACCGCGCCGGCCGTGGACGACATCGCCGACCTGCGCGCCAACGCCCGTACCGCCGTGTCGCGCGGCTACGACATGGTGCTCAACGGCAACGAAATCGGCGGCGGCTCGATCCGTATCCACCGCCCGGACATGCAGAGCGCGGTGTTCGAGCTGCTGGGCATCGGCGCCGAAGAGGCCCGTGCCAAGTTCGGCTTCCTGCTCGACGCGCTGAACTACGGCGCGCCGCCGCACGGTGGCATCGCCTTCGGTATCGACCGCATCGCTGCCCTGATGGCCGGCACCGAGTCGATCCGCGACGTCATTCCGTTCCCGAAGACCACTGGTGCGCAGGACCTGATGACCGATGCGCCGTCGCCGATCGTCGATACGCAGCTGGCCGAAGTGCACATCCAGGTTCGCCCCAAGACCAACTGATCAGGAGATCCAGGCAATGACCGAGTTTGCGTTTTCGCTGGAGTGGGAAAAGCTGGGCAATGAAGGCTCCGAGGCCAACCTGGTCACCGAGCGTGCACGCGTCTTCGGTGGTTGGCTGGTCCGTGTCGGAAACAACCCGGCGGCGATGGCCCTGACCTTCGTCGCCGACGGCGAAGGCCGTTGGGACGGTGAAGACTTCGGCGTCGAGGATTACGAGGACGACGAAGAGGAAGAGTTCGACGAGGACGAGGAAGAAGAAGGCGAGGACGAGGACGAAGAGGAATACGAGGAAGAGGACGAGGACGAAGAGGACGAAACCGAGTCGTCGGAACGGGCTTGACCCCGACCGTCGCCCTGGCGTCAACTCGACCCATGTATTCCATCCGCCGCGCCACCGTGGACGACGCGCCGACCCTGTCGGCGCTGGCTGCCCGCACGTTCACCGAGACCTTCGGCCATCTGTACCCGCCGCAGCACCTGCAGGACTTCCTCGAGGAGTCCTATACGGTGGAACGGCAGCGCACCATCCTGGCTCACCCCGATTACGCGGTGTGGCTGCTGGAGCTGGACGGGGAGGCGGTCGGCCATGCCGCCGCCGGCCCCTGCGGGCTGCCGCACCCGGACGTGAAGCCCGGTGACGGTGAGCTCAAGCGCCTGTACCTGATCAAGACCCAGCAGAGTTGTGGCTGGGGCAGCCGCCTGCTGGAAACCGCACTGGCCTGGCTGGAACAGGACGGCCCGCGCACCCTGTGGCTGGGGGTGTGGTCGGAAAATTTCGGCGCCCAGCGCTTCTATGCCCGCTATGGCTTCGAGAAAGCCGGCGAGTACCTGTTCCCGGTCGGCGAAACCAACGACCTGGAATTCATCCTGCGCCGGACGCCGCGCCCGGCGTGAGATGTTCACCGGCGCTTGCCGGTCGATTCTGTTCAATCACCGTACGTCCCGCCCCGCCGAACGCCAGGCTGTAACGCATGACTCCCCCCGTACTGCTGCTGCACGGCATCTGGAACGCCCGTGCCTGGGTCGGGCCACTGGCCTGGCGCCTGCGCGCCCGTGGTTTCCGGGTGCATACCTTCGGTTACTCCTCGATCTTCGGCGGCCCCGATGTAGCCGTGCCGCAGTTGCTGGAGCGGCTGGCCGACGCCGGCCCGCTGTCGCTGGTTGGCCACAGCCTGGGCGGCCTGCTGGCGCTGGAGGCCCTGCGCCGCCAGCCGCAGCTGGATGTGCAGCGCGTGGTCTGCCTGGGCTCGCCGCTGCGTGGCAGTGGCACGGCGCGGTCGCTGTCCGAGCACGGCTGGGGCCTGGCCCTGGGCCGCAGCAGCGAACTGCTGCTCGATGGCCTGCCGGACTGGCAGGGCAGGGCGAAGGTCGGCCTGATCGCCGGGTCGGTGCCGCATGGCCTGGGCAGCCTGCTGGGCGCGCTGGATGACGTATCCGACGGCACCGTGGCCCTGGCCGAGACCCGCCTGCCGGGCCTGGCCGACCACTGCGTGGTGCGCACCAGCCACAGCGGCCTGGTGGTATCGCCCGACGCCGCGCGGCAGACCGCGCATTTCCTGCGCCACGGCCAGTTCGACCACAGCCGCGACGCCGCGGCGGCGTAAGGGCAGGGGGCGGGGTTGCCCTGTAGAGCCGAGCCCATGCTCGGCTGCATTCCCGTCGGGCCCATTGAGCCGAGCATTGGCTCGGCTCTACAACAATACGGGCCTAGACACGGTTGCCGCGGCAGACCGCGCATTTCCTGCGCCACGGCCAGTTCGACCACAGCCGCGACGCCGCGGCGGCGTAAGGGCAGGGGGCGGGGTCGCCCTGTAGAGCCGAGCCCATGCTCGGCTGCATTCCCGTCGGGCCCATTGAGCCGAGCATTGGCTCGGCTCTACAACAATACGGGCCTAGACACGGTTGCGGCCGCCGATCAGGTAGAATCCGCGCCTTGATCCTGAAGCAGCCAGACGGTAACACCCATGGGAAGAGGTCCCTCGATCGAAAACCGCAAAAACGCGTCTGACGCGAAGCGCGGCAAGATTTTCACCAAGATCATCCGCGAGATCGGCGTTGCCGCGCGCGGCGGTGGAGGCGACCCCAACAACAACCCGCGCCTGCGTGTTGCCATGGACAAGGGCCTGAGCGTGAACATGTCCAAGGACGTGATCGAACGCGCCATCAAGAAGGCCACCGGTGAACTGGAAGGCGTCGACTACGAGGAAATCCGCTACGAGGGCTATGCCCCGGGCGGCGTCGCCGTCATCGTCGACTGCCTGACCGACAACCGCGTGCGCACCGTGGCCGATGTCCGCCACGCGTTCAGCAAGTGCGGCGGCAACATGGGCACCGAAGGCTCGGTCGCCTTCATGTTCAAGCGCCTGGGCGTGCTGCATTTCGCCGCCGGTGCCGATGAAGAAGCGATCACCGAAGCGGCCATCGAGGCCGGCGCCGACGACATCGTGGTCTATCCGGAAGACGGCGCGATCGACGTGGTCACCAGCCCGGACGCGTTCAACGCGGTCAAGGATGGAATGGCCGAGGCCGGCCATGTCGCCGACCACGCCGAGATCACCTTCCGCGCGGACAACGACATCAAGGTCGAGGGCGACGTCGCCCTGCAGGTCAAGAAGCTGCTGGACATGCTGGAAGACCTGGACGACGTGCAGGACGTGTACTCCAACGCCGAGCTCGGCGCCGACGCCTACGCCTGAGCCGTCCTCGACGGTCTGGGCGCGGGCCGTTGAACGGTCACCGCGGACAGTCATGAGCCCATACGCCTGCCAGCGTTTCCCGTTCCACCCGGCCAGGAGTGCCACATGACCCGCATCCTCGGCATCGACCCCGGTTCCCAGCGGACCGGGGTCGGCCTCATTGATGTCGACGCCGCCGGCAAGGTCAGCCACGTGCACCACCAGCCGCTGGTGCTGCTGGGCGCCGATGATTTCCCCCAGCGCATGAAGCTGCTGGTGCTGGGCCTGGCCGATCTGTGCCAGCAGTTCCAGCCGGACGAAGTGGCCATCGAAAAGGTCTTCATGGCCCGCAACCCCGATTCGGCGCTGAAGCTGGGCCAGGCCCGTGGCGCGGCGATCTCGGCGGTGGTGCTGCGCGACCTGCCGGTGCACGAATACGCCGCCAGCGAGATCAAGCTGGCCGTGGTCGGCCGTGGTGGCGCCGAAAAGCAACAGGTTCAACACATGGTCGGGCTCATGCTCAACCTGAAAACCAAGCTGCAGGCCGACGCGGCCGACGCGTTGGCGGTGGCAATCACCCATGCCCACGTAAGGGCGACGGCCAACCGCCTGGGGCTCAGTGCCCGCCAGGCCTGGGGCCGCAAATGAGGAGCTGCACGCAATGATCGGTCGACTGCGCGGCATCGTCGCCTACAAGGCACCGCCGTGGCTGGTGGTGGACGTGAACGGGGTGGGCTACGAACTGGAGGCGCCGATGAGCACCTTCTACGACCTGCCCGAACTCGGCCGCGAGGTCACCCTGTACACCCACTACTCGCAGAAGGAAGACAGCGTCTCGCTGTACGGCTTCCTGCGCGAGGGTGAGCGCAGGCTGTTCCGCGACGTGCAGAAGGTCAGCGGCATCGGCGCGAAGATCGCGCTGGCCGTGCTGTCCGGCGTCACCGTCGAGGAGTTCGCGCGCATGGTCCAGGCCGGTGACATCACCGCGCTGACCCGCATCCCGGGCATCGGCAAGAAGACCGCCGAGCGCATGGTGCTGGAGCTGCGTGACCGTGCCGCCCAGTTCGGTGCCGGCGGCGCCCTGCCCACCGGCAGCGGCCCGGCCCCGGCCGACCCGCTGTCCGACGCCACGGAGGCCCTGCAGCAGCTGGGCTACAAGCCGACCGAAGCGGCGCGCATGGCCCGCGACGCCTTCAATGAAGGCGACGAAGTGGCCACCGTCATCCGCAAGGCCCTGCAGTCGGCGCTGCGCTGAAGCGCGCGCTGGTTTTTTCCCATTCCTCCATCGCCTGAGCTTCGCCAGGAGTCGCATGTCCAGCAGTCAAACCCCGCACACAGCCGCCCCCGGCGGCCATGGTCACGCCCCCCCGGCCGGGGGATTGGCGTTGATCATCGGTGCGATCGGCGTGGTCTTCGGCGATATCGGTACCAGCCCGCTGTACACCCTGAAAGAGGCGTTCTCGCCGCACTATGGGCTCAACAGCGACCACGACACCGTGCTGGGCGTGCTGTCTCTGGCGTTCTGGGCACTCAACATCGTGGTCACGCTGAAGTACGTGACCATCATCATGCGCGCCGACAATGACGGCGAGGGCGGCATCATGGCGCTGATGGCGTTGACCCAGCGCACGCTGCGCAACGGGTCGCGCTCGGCGTACGTGGTCGGCATCCTCGGCATCTTCGGCGCCTCGCTGTTCTTCGGCGATGGTGTGATCACCCCGGCGATCTCAGTGCTCGGCGCGGTGGAAGGCCTGGAGGTGGCGGCCCCGGGCCTGCATGCCTTCATCGTGCCCATCACGGTGGTGGTGCTGCTGGCCGTGTTCGCGGTGCAGCGCTTTGGTACCGAGAAGATCGGCAAGCTGTTCGGGCCGATCACCTCGATCTGGTTCCTCTCGCTGGCCGCCATCGGCATCTACAACATCGTCGATTCACCGGAAGTGCTGAAGGCCTTTAACCCGTGGTGGGCCATCCGCTTCTTCATGGACCACGGCTGGCACGGCATCTTCATCCTCGGCGCGGTGGTACTGGCGGTGACCGGTGGCGAAGCGCTGTACGCCGACATGGGCCACTTCGGCGCCAAGCCCATCCGTCACGCGTGGTATTTCTTCGTGCTGCCGTGCCTGGTGCTGAACTACCTGGGGCAGGGCGCGCTGGTGCTCAACCATCCGGAGGCGGTGAAGAACCCGTTCTTCGAGGCCGTGCCGGACTGGGCGCTGTACCCGATGATCATCCTGGCCACCATGGCCGCGGTCATCGCCTCGCAGTCGGTCATCACCGGTGCGTTCTCGGTGTCGCGCCAGGCGATGCAGCTGGGCTACATCCCGCGCATGCGCATCAAGCACACCTCGCACGACACCATCGGCCAGATCTACATTCCCGGCATCAACTGGGGCATCGCGGTGATGGTCATCGGCCTGGTGCTGGCGTTCCGCAGCTCGTCCAACCTGGCCGTGGCCTATGGCATCTCGGTGTCGGCCACCATGCTCATCGATACCCTGCTGCTGGCCCTGGTGGCCCGCTCGCTGTGGCCGAAGGCGCGCAACTGGATCCTGCCGCTGTGCGTGGTGTTCTTCATCATCGACCTGGGCTTCGTCATCGCCAACGGCGCCAAGCTGCTGCAGGGCGCGTGGTTCCCGGTGGTGCTGGGCATCTTCCTGTTCACCATGATGCGCACCTGGCGCCGTGGCCGCGAGCTGCTGCGCGATGAGATCCGCAAGGACGGCATCCGCATCGACACCTTCCTGCCGGGCCTGATGCTGGCGCCGCCGGTGCGCGTGCCGGGCACCGCGGTGTTCCTCACCGCCGACCCGACCGTGGCCCCGCATGCGCTGATGCACAACCTCAAGCACAACAAGGTGCTGCACGAGCGCAACGTGTTCCTGCACGTGGAAACCCTGCCCATTCCCTATGCGGTGGAAGGGCAGCGGCTGAAGATCGAATCGGTGGGCGACGAGTTCTACCGGGTCTACGTGCGCTTCGGTTTCATGGAAACCCCGGACGTGCCGCTGGCGCTGATGCGTTCGTGCGACCACGGCGGCATCTACTTCGACCCGATGGACACCACGTTTTTCGCCAGCCGCGAAACCATCGTGGCCACCGCCAACCGCGGCATGCCGATCTGGCGCGACAAGCTGTTCGCGCTGATGCATCGCAACGCCGCACCGGCGACGGGCTTCTTCCGCATCCCGGGCAACCGCCTGGTTGAGCTGGGTGCGCAGGTCGAGATCTGACCCCGTGCCGACCAACGGTCGGCACCCACGAGCAGCAGCAGTTCCCAACAGCTCGCAGGAAACTGTCGAAGGCGGGGTGGGTCCGGTTGCGGGGGCGTGAGCCGCATGGATGCGGCGACCGAGCTTACATGGACGTACTTGCAGCGTCCCCCGTAACCGGACCCACCCCGCCATCCCACGGCATGCCCGCTTCTGCTCCGGCTGTTGCTCTGGATGTTGCCGTTGCCTCCGCGGGTGCCGGGCGCAGCCCGGTCGAAACCCGTACTTTTGCCGCATAATCAGCACATGACCGACGATCGCATCATCGGCGCCGGCGCCACCCGCGAGGATGACGCCGCCGACGCCAGCATCCGACCCAAGCGCCTGGCCGATTACCTCGGCCAGGCGCCGGTGCGCGAGCAGATGGAAATCTACATCCAGGCCGCCAAGGCTCGTGGCGACGCGCTCGACCACGTGCTGATCTTCGGCCCGCCGGGCCTCGGCAAGACCACCCTCAGCCATGTCATCGCCAATGAACTGGGCGTGGCGCTGCGGGTGACCTCCGGCCCGGTCATCGAAAAGGCTGGCGACCTCGCCGCGCTGCTGACCAACCTGCAGCCGCACGACGTGCTCTTCATCGATGAAATCCATCGCCTGTCGCCGGTGGTCGAGGAAGTGCTGTACCCGGCGATGGAAGATTTCCAGATCGACATCATGATCGGCGAAGGCCCCGCAGCCCGCTCGATCAAGATCGACCTGCCGCCGTTCACCCTGATCGGCGCCACCACCCGTGCCGGCCTGCTGACCGCGCCGCTGCGCGACCGCTTCGGCATCGTCCAGCGCCTGGAGTTCTACAGCGTCGAGGAACTGACTCGCATCGTGCGCCGTTCGGCGGCCATCCTGGCCATCGACTGCACCGCCGACGGGGCAGGGGAGATCGCCCGACGCGCGCGTGGCACCCCGCGTATCGCCAACCGCCTGCTGCGCCGGGTGCGCGACTACGCCCAGGTCAAGGCCGGCGGCCACATCGACGAAGCCGTCGCCCAGGCCGCCATGAAGATGCTCAAGGTCGACCCGGAAGGCTTCGACGAGCTCGACCGGCGCCTGCTCAAGACCATGGTCGACTACTTCGACGGCGGCCCGGTGGGCATCGAATCACTGGCCGCGGCCCTGTCCGAGGAACGCGGCACCCTGGAAGACGTGGTCGAACCCTACCTGATCCAGCAGGGCTTCCTGGTGCGCACCGCGCGCGGCCGCATGGCCACCCACAAGGCCTACCGGCACATGGGCCTGAAGCCGAAAAACCCGCCGCAGGATCTGTTTGCGGAGGTTCCCGATGTCGGTTGAGCCCCGATTCAGTTGGCCGACACGCATTTACTGGGAAGATACGGACGCTGGCGGGGTGGTGTACCACGCCCGCTACGTGGCCTTCATGGAACGGGCCAGGACCGAATGGATGCGCGCGCTGGGCTACGGCCAGGAGCGCATGCGCAGCGAGCACGGCATGGTGTTCGCGGTGCGTTCGATGCAGATGGACTTCATCAAGCCGGCCCGGCTGGATGATGCCCTGCAGGTGAGCGCCACCCTGGTCCAGCTGAAGAAGGCCAGCATGGTCTTCGACCAGCGGGTCGAGCGCGACGGCGAGCTTCTGCTGTCGGCCCAGGTCCGCATCGCCGCACTGGACGCGGCCAGTTTCCGCCCGCGTGGCATGGACGAACCCGTCCTTGCCACGCTGCAACCCCACCTCCACCCCGAATCCGAACTTTGAGGAACAACGGATGATCGCAACGCTCCTGGCCCTGCAGGCCACGGTCACCGAGGCACTGCCGGCCGATGTCAGCAACGCCGCGACCCAGACCCTTGCCCAGGCCACCACCGGCGGCGGCATCAACTACCTCGAACTGATGGCCAAGGCCAGCCTGCCGGTGAAGCTCATCGTGCTGCTGCTGCTGATCGGCTCGTTCGTCAGCTGGGTGATCATTTTCCGCAAGGCCCGCGTCTTCAAGCAGGCCACCCGTGAGGCGGACGAGTTCGAGAACCGCTTCTGGTCCGGCGCCGACCTGGGCAAGCTGTACAGCTCGGCCACCGACCGCAGCCGCAATGTCGGTGGCCTGGAAGCCATCTTCGAATCCGGTTTCCGCGAGTACAGCCGCCTGCGCGACAAGCGTCGCCTGGATGGCCGCGCGCAGCTGGAAGGTGCCCAGCGCGCCATGCGCACCACCTACACCCGTGAAGTGGACCAGCTCGAGCGCAACCTCGAACTGCTGGCCAACATCGGCTCCACCGCCCCGTACGTGGGCCTGGTCGGTACCGTGTTCGGCATCATGGTGACCATGCACGACATGATCAGCAGCGGTGCCCAGGCCGGTATCGCCGCCGTCGCCCCGGGTATCTCCGAAGCGCTGTTCGCCACGGCCATCGGCCTGTTCGTGGCGATCCCGGCGGTGTGGGCCTACAACCGCTTCACCACCCGCGTGGAACGCATGTCGGTGCGGTTTGAAACCTTCGCCGAAGAGTTCAGCTCCATCCTGCAGCGCCAGAGCGCTGGCGACGAGTAAGCGACTGACCCGGGAGTCCAAGCCATGTCCGCTGCCATCGGTCGCCGCAAGCGCCGCAAGCTGAAATCGGAAATCAACGTCGTTCCCTACATCGACGTCATGCTGGTGCTGTTGATCATCTTCATGGTCACTGCGCCGCTGCTTACCCTGAGCTTCGATGTCGACCTGCCGCAGTCCAACGCCAAGGCGCTGGAAAGCAAGCAGGACCCGGTGGTCGTCTCGGTCCGCCAGGACGGCCAGCTGAGCCTGAAGCTGCCCGACGCCAAGGAGCCGACCGCGGTCAGCGCCGAGGAGCTGCTGGGCCGCCTGTCCGGCATCGCCGCACAGGACAAGGACGTGCGGGTGATCGTCGCCGCCGACCGTGCCGTGGCCTATGAAAAGGTCGTCGACGCGATGGATGTCATCAAGCGCGCCAAGATCGACAAGGTAGGCCTGGCCACCGATGCACGCTGACACCCTGCCACCGCCGCACAAGCAGGAACCGGGCTGGGGCCTGCCCCTGGCGCTGGCTGTGCTGGTGCACCTGCTGGTCGCGCTGGTCTTCATCGTGGCCTGGCTGTGGTCGCCGGAGCGCAATACCGAAGCCGCCGCCGGTGACCCGTCGGTCGAGGCCAGCCTGGCGCTGTCTTCCTCCGAAGCCGCTGCCGCGCGCCAGGCCCTGCGCCAGTCGGAAAAACTGGAAGACCTGCCCGAACCGGTCGCCGAGCCGGTGCCGGTGCCCGTGCCGGAAGACACCATCCCGCCGCCGCAGCCGATCGAGGAGCCGCGCCCGCAGGACGCGCCCACGCCGCAGCAGCAACAGGCGCAGGAACGCGTCGCCCAGCCGGACACCAAGGACCAGGACGCGGTCAACGCCCTGGCTATCTCGCAGGAGAAGGCCAAGCAGGAGCAGGAAGCCAAGCGCCGCCAGGAGCAGATCGACCTGACCGAGCGCAAGCGCCAGGAAGAAGCCGAGCAGAAGGCACGCCTGGCCAAGCAGCAGGAAGAGGACGCCAAGAAGAAGATCGCCGAGCAGCAGAAGGTGGCGGCCGACAAGGCCGAGGCCGAGCGGCAGAAGAAGATCGCCGAGATCCGGGCCAAGCGCGAGCAGGCCGAGAAGGAAGCCAAGCTGGCCGAGCAGAAGCTGCGCCAGGTAGCCGCCGCCCGCAACGCCGCAGGCACGACCCCGGCCGGCAGCACCGGCGCGGCCCAGCCGGCAGCGGGTGGTGGTGGCACCAGCGATGATCTTTCCGCCAAGTACGCCGCGGCCATCCAGGCCAAGGTGCGTGATGCCTGGACGCGTCCGGACAGCGTGCCGCTGGGGCAGAAGTGCCAGGTGACGATCACCCAGATCCCGGGGGGGCAGGTATTGCGGGCCCAGGTCACGGGCAGCTGCCCCTACGACGACGCCGGCAAGCGTTCGATCGAAGCCGCCGTGCTCAATGCCCAACCGTTGCCGTATCGCGGCTTTGAGTCGGTGTTCAACCGCACGATCAACTTCACCTTTACGGCGCAGGACTGATCGAGGCGCTTCGGACAGCCCCGTCCGCGCTGCGCGGCGGGGGCCGAAGTTAACGGCGCGTGAGAGCGCGCGCTGGCACTGACCCGGAATTCACGTACCCTTGGTTCATGATTGCGAAGCGGTTCACCCCCGTTTTGTTATCCATCTGTCCGGTTTCCCCTTTATTGAGCGCTCCATGAAGAAGATGCCTCGCTGGCTTGCCGTGTTTGCGGCCCTGTTGTTGCCTTTCGCTGCCGTCGCGCAGCAGAAGGGGCTGGATATCGACATCATCGGCGGCAATGCCTCCGCACTGCCGATCACCATCGTGCCCATGCCCTACCAGGGTTCGGCCGGCGCCCCTCAGACCGATGTGGCTGGCGTCGTCCGCGCCGACCTGGAGCGTTCGGGCCAGTTCCGCACGCTGCCCGAAGCGCAGATCGTGGAAAAGCCGGCCCGTGGCGGCGAGATCCAGTTCCCGACCTGGCGCGCGCTGAAGCAGAACTACATCGTGGTCGGCCGCGTGGTCGACGCCGGTGCCGGCGCCTACCGCGTCGAGTACGAACTGTTCGACGTGCCCAAGGGCGAGCGCCTGCTGGGCCTGGCCATGACCGCACGTGGCAATGCCATGCGCGATGTGGCCCACCAGATGGCCGATGCCATCTACGAGAAGATCACCGGTGTCCGCGGCGCGTTCTGGACCCGTATCGCCTATGTCACCGCCAGCGGCAAGGGCGATGCCATGCGCTACGCGCTGATGGTCGCCGACTCCGACGGCTACAACCCGCAGACCATTGTCCGCTCGGCCGAGCCGCTGCTGTCGCCGTCGTGGAGCCCGGATGGCGGCAAGCTGGCCTACGTCAGCTTCGAGCGTGGCAATTCGGCCATCTACATCCAGAACATCTCCACCGGCGCCCGTGAGCTGGTCACCAGCTTCCGCGGCATCAACAGCGCACCGGCCTTCTCGCCGGACGGCCGCAAGCTGGCCCTGACCCTGTCGCGCTCGGGCAATCCCGAAATCTACGTGATGGACCTGGGCAGCAAGCAGCTGACCCAGCTGACCAACCACTTCGCCATCGATACCGAGCCGACCTGGGCCCCGGACGGCAGCGCGGTGTACTTCACTTCCGACCGCGGCGGCCGTCCGCAGGTCTACAAGGTGGGCGCCGGCGGCGGCAGTGCCGAGCGCGTGACCTTCCAGGGCAACTACAACGCCAAGCCCTCGGTGTCCTATGACGGCAAGAAGATCGCCGTGGCACAGGGCTCGGGCAACAGTTACAAAATCGCTGTAATGGACAGCTCGCTGGGCTCCCCGCGCTGGAATACGCTGTCGGTGGGCTCGCTGGACGAGTCGCCGAGCTTTGCCCCGAACGCGAGCATGGTGCTGTACGCCGCCCGCGAAGGTGGCCGTGGCGTGCTGTATGCCGTCTCTGCCGATGGGCGGGTTCGCCAGCGCCTGGTGCTGGCCGATGGTGATGTGCGCGAACCGGCGTGGTCGCCATACCGTACCCAGCGCTAAAAGAGTGTTAATATTTTCGCTGTATTGACCCCTCATCGGCCTAGGAGCCACAAAGGTATTGCCATGAACAAGTCCACCCGCGTTCTGCTTGTTTCCCTGCTGTCTGTGGCCGTCCTGGCCGGTTGCTCGAAGAAGGTGAAGGAAGAAGCCCCGGCTTCGGTCGACACCGGCACCTCGACCACCGCCCCGACCGGTCCGTCCACCTCCGGCCTGTACGGCCCGGGCGACCTGGACACCGACGCCTGCCTGCGTCAGCGCGTTGTCTACTTCGATCTGGACAAGGAAGACGTGAAGCCGGAATTCCAGGCGATCATGGCTTGCCACGCCAAGTACCTGCGTGATCGTCCGTCCTCGCGCATCACCCTGCAGGGCCACACCGACGAGCGCGGTTCGCGCGCGTACAACCAGGCCCTGGGCGAGCGTCGTGGCAACGGCGTCAATTCGGCCCTGCAGGCCAACGGTGGCTCGGCTTCGCAGCTGACCGTCGTGTCCTACGGTGAAGAGCGTCCGGTCTGCACCGAATCGGCCGAGTCCTGCTGGTCGCAGAACCGTCGCGTCGAAATCGTTTACACCGCGCAGTAATCCATGCGCATTGGCATCAAACTGATGCTGGTCGTTGCGGCAGCCCTCGTGGCTGCCGCACCGGCGCATGCACAGCGGCCGAGCCTGGCCGACCGTGTCGGTTCCCTCGAGCAGCAGATGTACAACAACAGTGCCAACCAGGACCTGTTGAACCAGATCAATCAGCTGCGGCAGCAGGTCACCAGCCTCCAGTCGACCCTCGAGCAGATCCAGCACGAAAACGCCCAGCTCAAGCAGTCCGCCCAGGACCAGTACCTGGATCTGGACAGCCGCCTGAACCGGTTGGAAGGGGGCAATGCAGCGCCGGCCCTGCCGCCTGTTCCGGCCACCACGTCGAAGGCCCCTGTGGCCCCGGCGCAGCCCACTGCAGCGGCCACTTCCGAGCGGCCGCCTTCGGTGCATGGCGACCCGGGCAGCCTCGCGGCGACCGGTGACGAACGCACCTCGTACAACGTCGCCTTTGATGCCCTCAAGGCTGGCAAGTACGACGATTCCGCTCAGCTGTTCCTGAGCTTTCTGGAGCTGTACCCGAATGGCGTCTACACCCCCAACGCCCTGTACTGGCTGGGTGAGAGCTACTACGCCACCCGCAATTTCCCGATGGCCGAGACACAGTTCCGCGAACTGATCTCGCGTTATCCCACCCACGACAAGGCCTCCGGCGGCCTGCTCAAGGTTGGCCTCTCGCTGTATGGTGAAGGCAAGGTCGACCAGGCCCAGCAGACCCTGGAATCCGTCGTGGCGCAGTACCCGGGTTCGGACGCCGCGCGCACCGCGCAGGACCGCCTGCAGTCGATCCGCCTGGGCAAGCAGATCCGCTGATCCGCTGACCCGGCGTACAATACGTAACCTGTAGAGCCGAGCCCATGCTCGGCTGCTTTCGTTTCCGGCGGCGGTAATGCTGCCCGGTTGCCTGTTGTAGAGCCGAGCCATGCTCGGCTGCATTCGTTACCAGCCACGGTAGCCCCCCGCCACGTGTTCCATGAAGAATTGCCCGCCATGACCGCCGTTTCCCCGTCCGCCGCCGTCGCTACCCCCAGCGAAATCGTGCAGTCGCCGCTGCCCCGGCTGAAGATCACCGAGATCTTCACCTCGCTGCAGGGTGAAGCCGATACCGCCGGCTGGCCCACCGTGTTCGTGCGCCTGACCGGCTGCCCGCTGCGCTGCAACTACTGCGACACGGCCTACGCCTTCCACGGCGGCACCTGGTGGGATATCGACGACATCGTGGCCGAGGTCCTGGTCCAGGGCGTGCGCCATGTCTGCGTGACCGGCGGCGAGCCGCTGGCGCAGAAGCGCTGCCTGGTGCTGCTGCAGAAGCTCTGCGATGCCGGCATGGACGTCTCCCTGGAAACCTCCGGCGCGCTGGACGTCAGCGCGGTCGACCCGCGCGTGTCGCGCGTCGTGGACATCAAGACCCCGGGCTCGGCCGAGGCCGCGCGCAATCGCCTGGAAAACCTGCCGCTGCTGACTGCGCGCGACCAGATCAAGTTCGTCATCTGCAGCCGCGAAGATTACGACTGGGCCAAGGGCATGCTGGCCGAGCACGACCTGGTGAAGCGCTGCACCGTGTTCTTCTCGCCCAGCAAGGGCGAGATCACCGCGCGCCAGCTGGCCGACTGGATCGTCGAAGACCGGCTGCCGGTGCGCTTCCAGATGCAGCTGCACAAGATTCTGTGGAACGACGAGCCGGGCCGATGAGCCCGGGCGTGGTGCCCTGATGTAGTTCCGGCGCGGGACAGCGTGCTGGCTTTCCCCTCCCAACCGGATGTTTTACCCATGAAGAAGGCAGTCGTGCTTCTCTCCGGCGGCATGGATTCAGCCGCCGTCATCGCCATGGCCCAGGAACAGGGCTTCGCCGTGCATGCCCTGAGCGTGCGCTATGGCCAGCGCCACACCTCCGAGCTGGACGCCGCCGTGCGCGTGGCCAAGGCCCAGGGCGTGATCGCCCACAAGACCGTGGACGTGGACCTGCGCAGCATCGGCGGCTCGGCCCTGACCGATGACATCGACGTGCCCGAAGCGGGCGGCGAGGGCATCCCGGTCACCTACGTGCCGGCGCGCAACACCATCATGCTGTCGCTGGCGCTGGGCTGGGCTGAAGTGCTCGGCGCCAACGACATCTTCTGCGGCGTCAACGCGGTGGACTATTCGGGCTACCCGGATTGCCGCCCCGAGTTCATCGCCGCCTTCCAGGCGCTGGCCAACCTGGCCACCAAGTCGGGCGTGGAAGGGGCAGGCATCACCGTGCACGCACCGCTGCAGTTCCTGAGCAAGGCACAGATCGTCAGCGAAGGCGTGCGCCTGGGCGTGGATTTCGGCCTGACCGTCTCCTGCTACAACGCCGACGCCAACGGCGCCGCCTGCGGCCACTGCGACGCCTGCCGCCTGCGCGCGCAGGGCTTCGCCGATGCCGGCGTAGCCGACCCGACGCTGTACGCGTAACCGCCCCTCGGTGGGTGCGAACCGTTGGTTCGCACGCCCTCCGCCGGGCACGGACCGGCGCTACCGGTGTGCTGTGGTGGGTGCGAACCGTTGGTTCGCACGCTCTCCGCCGGGCATGGCCCGGCGCTACCGGTGTGCTGTGGTATGTGCGAACCGTTGGTACGCACGCTTTCCGCCGGGCATGGCCCGGCGCTACCGGGCTGCTCTGGTAGGTGCGAACCGTTGGTTCGCACGCTTTCCGCCGGGAATGGCCCGGCGCTACCGGGCTGCTCTGGTAGGTGCGAACCGTTGGTTCGCACGCTCTTCGCCGGGCATGGCCCGGCGCTACCGACCTGCCCTGGTAGGTGCGAACCGTTGGTTCGCACGCTCTTCGCCGGGCATGGCCCGGCGCTACCGGGCTGCTCTGGTAGATGCGAACCGTTGGTTCGCACGCCCTCCGCCGGGCATGGCCCGGCGCTACCGGGCTGCTCTGGTAGGTGCGAACCGTTGGTTCGCACGCTTTCCGCCGGGCATGGCCCGGCGCTACCGGGCTGCTCTGGTAGGTGCGAACCGTTGGTTCGCACGCTTCTGCTCTCCCACCCAGCCATCAAAGTAGGTTAAAATGCTGACCCCGCCGACAGGCAGGGCATGCACGGGCCGTTAGCTCAGTCGGTAGAGCAGAAGACTTTTAATCTTTTGGTCGATGGTTCGAATCCATCACGGCCCACCAATGCATGCAAAGAGAAGACGCCTTTGGGCGTCTTTTTTTTGCTCCGCAAACGCCCTTCCGCTCCGCAATCCGCCTTATCGGCCCTTGCACGATCAGCTGAGCATCACAGGCCAGCTCGTTGGTTACCCACGTGACCGACCCGCAATTCTTCTCTGGGTCGCCCGGCTGTTCATGCCACACCCTCAGTGCTGGACTTGGCCAAGGATGACCCAGCAGCCAGCAACAAGGTGCCGAGCAGGCAGGCGCGATTGAGCACGCATGGAGCCTCGTGAGGGTGTCGGTTGGTCGCGCTCTGAATCACATCCGTCGAGCGGCGCAAAGAAGCGTCGCCCGGATGTCATGCAGGTGCTGACCAGCTTTTGCGCAGATTGATCAAGTCGCGCCGCGAAGTCGAAAGGCAGGCTATTCAGGCAAGAGTGGAAATCGCGGCTCGGTCGAACGGCATACTTGCACACCCCATGTCCTAGCAAGGAGCAGTAATTACATGACGTTTGTTGAATTGAAGCGCGTTGGCGCCATTCTTGTTGCCACTGTGGCTCTGGGGATTACGTCGGTCCAGGCAGCCGAAAAAGCGGGACAAACGCAGGGGAATGCGGCGACGCCGGCATCAGCAAGAGCAGACGGGGTCAAATCCCCAGAACGCTGGTACTACCTGGGCAGCAGTGCGTCTTCCAAGACCTATATCGACAGGCAGCAGACGCTGCGACGTGAGGGTGACACCGTCACGCTGACGATCCGCCAGGTGCTTGATTCCGTACCCGACGATCTCAAGGTTCACTCCAGGACCCGATACATGGATATCCGATCGCGCTATGACTGCAAGAAGCACACCGTGGCCCATATCTCGAGTCTGGAATTCAGCGCAGACAACGAGTATCTCGGGGGCGAACCCAGGCCGCTCGATCCTGTGCCGGTGCATGCGGGCACACTGAGTGCCGCAGTGATGGACGTCGCCTGCTCGGCGGGTTGAGCCCGCGCCAGGCTTCAGCGTTGCGCGGCAATCCGCTGCGCAAGACCGCTTGATGATGTTGTCCGCGCGTCAGCGCGGACCCATCCGGGCTGATTGACCACCGATGTAATGTGGCCTACTTCGGGTCGGCAGCCTTCGCCTGCGCCGGACTGCGATCCACCGCCGCCTGCGCGGCAGTAGCTGCCGCATTGGCAGACCGCACCGCTGCAGCATGATCCGCATCGAACCGTGCCTGTCGCTGGGAACTGTGTCGGCGTTCAAGTTCAATCGCGTCGGCGTAACTGTCGGGGTACTTCGCGGCACATGCATGCTGCACCAGCGACACCGCACGGTCACTCAGGCCGGGCTGGATGTTGGCCAGCACGCAATCGGCGTACGGCGAGGATGAGGCCGGGCCTGAGACCAGTGCGGCGATGATCAGGGCATTCAACATACGAACCTCCTTGTAATTGACGACGTGACTGTACATCGGTCCGGCCCACGCAGGGGCCGGCGTGCGATGGCGATGCGGCTACTGCGGCCGGATATCCCGGCACACCAGTTCGGCCAGGCCGCGGCAGGCCAGCAACATGCCGTCCACCGCGCCCTCATCCAGGTGCCGATCGGGCGTTGCCAGCACGCGGCAACGTTCGGCGGCGTGCAGCATTTCCGCCACGGTAAGCATGCCGACGGCGGCGCGCTCGACACGCGCGAGGTCCTGCGCGCGGCCCGGCAGCAGCTTGGCTTCCGGCCAACACAGGCCGTCGGCGGCGTCTCCATCGCGGATGCGTTTGAGGCATCCCCAGAAGGTGCTCAGGTCGGGGGCAGGGTTGCCTTCGTTGGCGGCCTGGTTGACGACGGTGTGGATGGAGCGGGACGCTTGGGGCGGACGCGGGTTCATCTCGTTTTCCTCGACACTAGGGCGGAAACGCCACCGCGCGGATGCGGGTGGCGGACGGTACGTGGCTGCAAGCCCGGAAGACAAATCGCAATTTACCGGCGGGTCCAAAGACCCCCACGCACCGCCCGCCATAGAGGCCGACGGATCACCCGCCGGCACTATCCAGAGACAGTGCCGACGGGTGAGCGCAAACAACATGCGATTTGTCTCCCCGGGCTTGCAGGCCCGGTGCCACCCGTTGTCGGTGGCACGGCATGTTGGTTACGCATGCGCCTGGATTTCAATCGGAGTTTTCTGAAACTCCGCCGAGTGCAGGCGCTTACAAGTATTGTCGCAGGCGCGTTTGGCGCAGCAAACGACAGGACGCGACGTATCTGCTGGGACGCGTGGCGGATCGCGCTGAGAAATGGCGTAAACCGCAGTGTGCGGGCCATTCGGTGTGAAGCTGCTCTTGTATGGCTGGCTTCAATATTTCTTTCGAAGGCGGTCGGGCGAGCGCGTCTGGCGGCTGATTTTCAGTGCAGATGCGACAGGGGTGCGGCGATTGTTGCTGCGCCAACGGCAGCCGAGCGTGGGCTCGGCTCTACCGGGGGATGTCGCGTGGTGGGGCATCCACGCATGGCGTGGATCTACTTCCTGCGGGTAATGGCGACGATCACGCCGACGATGCCGAGCGGGATCAGGATGACCGCCAGAAGGATGAGCCAATGCCAGATGCTGAATCCACCCATGTTCCAACTCCTTGCAGGAAACGATGGAGGGTAGCATCGCTCAGCGCCATCGCCGCCAGGAGCGCGTTATGCTCGGCATCTTTCCAAGGACGGGTTGGTCCATGCGCTTGATCGTGCTGTCGCTGTTGTTGTCCGCCGTCGCTGCTACGCCGCTGTGGGCTGCCGAACCGGCATCGGCTGCACAGGCAGCGCCGGCCACGCCGCTGGTGATCGGTGAAACCTTCACCCTCGAATCGAAGGCGCTGGGCGAAACCCGCCGCATCAACGTGTACCGCCCGCAGCCCTGGGGCCTGGACCCGAAGACGCCGCTGCCGGTGCTGTACATGCCCGACGGTGGCATCGGCGAGGATTTCCTGCACGTGGCCGGCCTGGTGCAGGTGCTGAGCGGCAACAGCAGCATGCGCCCGTTCCTGCTGGTGGGCATCGAGAACACCGAGCGCCGCCGCGACATGACCGGCCCCAGCAGCGACCCGGAAGACAGGAAGATCGCACCGCGCATTGGTGGTTCGGCCGCCTACCGCGCCTTCCTGCGTGACGAACTGATGCCGCAGGTGCGACAGCGCTATCCGACCACCGACGAGCGCGCGCTGATCGGCGAATCGCTGGCGGGTCTGTTCGTGGTCGAAACCCTGCTGCAGGAACCGACGCTGTTCAACAGCTACATCGCGCTGGACCCGAGCCTGTGGTGGAACAAGGGCGCGCTGCTGGCCACGGCGCCGAAGCTGCTGCCGGCGGTGGCCAAGGCCAAGCCGCGCGTGTTCCTGGCCAGCAGCGGGCAGCCGGAGCTGGCGCAGACCACGCAGCAATTGAGCGCGCTGCTGCAGGGCGCGTCGCCGTCGGTGCTGGCCGGCTATCAGCCGTTCCCGCAGGAGAGCCACGGTACGGTCTACCACCCGGCGGCGCTGCAGGCGCTGCGCACGCTGTTCCCGGTACGCCCGCCAGCCCAGCCTTGATAGCGCCGGCGACCACAGGAGAAATGCGGATGAAGCACGGACGTGGATGGAGTGCGGTGATGTGCCTGGCGCTGGCCGGGTGCGCGATGTCGGTGCCACCGCCGGCGGCGCAGGACACATCGAAGCAGGGCACGACAACAGCCGCCGCTACGCCCGGCGTGGTGCTGCCCGATACCGAAGCGCTGCGCGTGCACGACCCGGTCGGCCGCGATTACCCGATATGGGTTGCGCTGCCGGCCGACTACGCGGCCCACCCTGAAAAACGCTACCCGGTGCTGTACGTGACCGACGCGCTGTACAGCTTTCCGCTGGTGCGCAGCGTGCGCAACCTGGTGGGGCAGCAGGGCGTCAACATCGAGAACTTCATCCTGGTTGGGCTGCCGCCGCAGGAGGGGCTGACCTCCAAGCAGAGCCGCTCACGCGACTACACGCCCAGCAATCCCGTGCGGAAGGCTGATGGTTACTACAGTGATGACGTGATCTACGGCGGTGCCGCGCATTACCGCGACTTCCTGGCCGCAGAGGTGCTGCCGATGATCGATGCGCGCTACCGCACGGATCCGGCGCGACGTGCGTTTGCAGGCCATTCCTATGGCGCATTGTTTGGTGCTTACGTGCTGACCACCCAGCCGGACCTGTTCAGCACCTACATCCTGTCCAGCCCTTCGCTGTGGTTCGACCAGCGGTTGCTGCCGCGCATGCAGGACAGTGCCGTCATCCCGGCACAGCCGACCCGCGTGCTGTTGTCGGTGGGCAGCTACGAAACCGTCCAGCCGGGGCCGCGCTATTCAACCGGCAACGACATGCTGCGGCAGGCCGCGGACTTCACTGCGCAGCTGCAGCGTAGTGGCCGCAAGCTGCAGGTGGACAACGTGGTGATCGAGGGTGAGGACCATCTGACGGTGTACCCGCGGGTGATCACCCGCGCGCTGCTGGAGGTGATGCCGGGTGAGGGGCCGTACACGGGTGGGTGACGGCAAGTGCCATCCACGCAGGGCGTGGATCTACTACCTCAATCCACGCATGGCGCGATTCCGGCGGGTGATGGCCGGTCGCATACACGCCGACGGGAACCGGAATCAGTAGATCCACGCCATGCGTGGATGATTGCCTTAGGCCGCCTGCGCGTCCGGCCCGGTCAACACGCCGACATCAGCATGGCGGAAACACAGCCGGATGGCGTCGAGCAGCTCGCTCATGTTGTACGGCTTGGGCAGGAAGTGGATGCCATCGCGCAGCTGCGGCAGCACCGCGTGCTGGTCCATGCCCGAGGTAACCAGGATCGGCAGCTGCGGGTACAGGCCGCGCACGTGGTTGGCGGCCTCGATGCCGCTGACCAAGCCGAGGTTGACGTCGGTGAACAGCAGGTCGAAGCGCTCGCCGGCGGCCAGCAGGCCCAGCGCGGCTTCGGCCGAGCTCACGCCCACCACGTGGCAGGCCTGGCTCTCCAGCGCCATGCGGCTCAGCTCGCGGGTTTCCTCGGCGTCCTCGATCAGCAGGACGCGGGGTTCAACGTGGCGCTTGGACAGCAACATGACGCGACAACTCCGGACAGCGTTTGGTGAAAAGGCGCGCAAGTATGCTCGACCGTGGGGTGATCCCGGCGTGCAGGGTCGGCTAAGACGGCGTTACAGCACGCTTTCGGCGCAAATGCAGGCTCAATACGACAACGGCGAGGAAGGCCGTGCCGACGCGCAGGCTGGTGGCCTGCCAGCCAAGGGCGATCGCGTCATCGAGGCTGAACACGTTCCACGCCAGGTTCATCGATAGGGCATGGGCAACGCCGGGATGGGAAGGCCGACGGCGGCGCTGAGGTCACGCAGGTTGAGGCCTAGGCCGACGCCGAGCAGTGCCAGCAGCAGGCGCGCGGTCGTGGGCAGGTGGGACGTCTGGGGCATGCGCGCAGTCGGTGCGGGATGAAGCCGCAGTGTGTGCGGCCGGCCGTGCGCGGGCACGCGCCGTTCGTCCCTGTGCCATCGGTCATGTTGCCGGACAGTCATTGACGGACAGGTACAGTCAAGGTCTGACCAGCAGGAGCGACGCCCATGCAGTGCCCCGTGTGTACCACCCAGACCCTGCAGATGGCTGAGCGCCATGGCATCGAGATCGACTACTGCCCGGACTGCCGCGGTGTGTGGCTGGACCGCGGTGAACTGGACAAAATCATCGAGCGCGCAGGGGCTGCCGTGCCGCCGCCGGCACCGGTGCAGGCCGCACCGCAGGTGGCACCGCCGCCGGTGATGCATCGCGATACCCGCCATCTTGGCCAGCGCCCTAAAAAGAAAAAGGAGAGCTTCCTGTCGGAGTTGTTCGACTTCTGACGCCGATTGTAGAGTCGAGCTTGCTCGACTGCTTCGCTCTGTAGAGTCGAGCTTGCTCGACTATTGGCGGCAAGAGCCAGTCGAGCAAGCTCGACTCTACGGGTCTACCGCCGCCGCAGGATGAACTCGCGGTCGCGCGTGCTTCCGACGATGAAATCGTACTCGCCGGCTTTCTCACAACCGTAGCGCGCGTAGAAGCGCTGCGCGGCGAAGTTCTCCTCCCACACGCCCACCCACAGGGTGCGGCGCTTGGGCTGGTCGAGCCAGTGGATGAAGGCGTCCATCAAGCGCGTGCCTTGCCCGTTGTTCTGGTAGGCGGCCAGCACGTACAGCCGTTTCAGTTCAATATCGCCCTCGCGCGCATCGGCATGCGGCAGGGTATTGGCACCCGCTGCCAGATACCCGGCCAGACTGGTGTCGCCATCCAGCAGCAGCCAGATCGCACTCTGCGGATGCAGGAGCTCTTCGCGCTGGGCATCCAGCCCGTAATGCGTCTGCAGGAACTCATCCAGTTCCTGCGGTGGGTACGAGTCACCCCAGGTTTCAACGTAGGTGGCGACGGCGATAGCGGTCAGCGCTTCGACATCGTCGGGTGTCGCGCGACGGATCTGCAGGGACATGGTCAACGCCGGTGGAGGGAGGGAGCAGTGTAGCGGGCTCGGTGTCTGCCGGGCCCGTCACGAGGTCTGAAGGGCTCAGAACCACAGGCGCACACCGGCCACCCAGCGCGTGTCGCGTGCGTGGTCACCGGCAGCGTCGGCCGCATCGCCGAAACTGCGCTCGTGGCTGATGCCGATGTACGGCGCGAAGCGGCGGCTGAACTCGTAGCGCAGGCGCAGGCCGGTCTCGACCTTGTCAAGGCCGCGGCCGATGCCGTATTCCGGTTCGTCCTTGGCTGCCAGCGTGGCCTCCACCACCGGCTGCAGGATCAGCCGGTTGGTCAGCAGCACCTCGTATTCCACTTCGGCCTTGGCCAGCACCTGCCCGCCGGAGCCGAAATAGAGCGTGGCCGAGCTTTCGAACTTGTACGGCGCCAGGCCCTGGATACCGATGGCGGCCCAGGTGCGCGAATCGGCGGGGCGGAAATCCTGGCGCACGCCGACCAGCACGTCCCACCACGGCGACACGCTGCGTCCGTACAGCGCTTCCAGCGACGAGGACTCGGTGCGGCTGCCACTGCGCTCGCCATCGCTGCGCAGCCACAGGCGGTTGATGTTGCCGCCGATCCAGCCGGTGGCTTCCCAGGCCTGGCCATTTCCGTTCCGGCCATCCCAATGTTCCAGCCGATCGATCAGTAGCAGGCTGTTGATCTCCGGCGCGTGCTGCATGGCGCCGTGGTCGATGGGCGGGAAGGCGGCGGCGCGGTCGGCGTCGGTGGGCACCGGGATGGGTTCGCGCAGTTCACTCGGCGCGGGCATGGGCGCCTTGTGGCCCATTGCCAAATGGTCCATCGTCGAATGGTCCATCGTCGAATGGTCCATCGTCGAATGGTCCATCGTCGAATGGTCCATCGTCGAATGGTCCATCTGTGAGTGATCCATCGCGCCGTGGTCCATCTTCGAATGATCCATCTTCGAGTGGTCCATCTTCGAATGGTCGACCGGCGCCTTTGCGGGCGCGGCCATGTCATGGCCGGCATGCGCGTCATGCGACTGCGCGAACGCGGGAAGGGCAGTGGCCAGGCCGATGGCCAGCAGGCTGCGGGAGAGGTGACGGCTCATTCTTCGATCCTCACTTCGCGCATCATCCCCGCTTCCATGTGGTACAGCAGATGGCAGTGGTAGGCCCAGCGGCCGAGCGCATCGGCGCGCACGCGGTAGCTGCGGCGGGTGCCCGGCGGCATGTCCACGGTGTGCTTGCGCACCTGGAATTCGCCCTGCGCGTTTTCCACGTCGCTCCAAACGCCATGCAGGTGGATCGGGTGCTGCATCATGGTGTCGTTGACCAACACGATGCGCATGCGCTCGCCGTAATTCAGCCGCAGCGGTTTGGCGCTGGCGAAAGGAATGCCGTCGAACGACCAGGCGAATTTCTCCATGTGCCCGGTCAGGTGCAGCTCGATCTCGCGGCTGGGTTCGCGGCCATCGGGATCTTCGAACAGGCTGTGCATGGCGCCGTAGGTCAACACCTGCCGGCCGTTGTCGCGCAGGCCGATGCCGGGGTCATCCAGCTTCGGTTCGCTGGCCGAGCTCTGCATGTCCACCAGCGGGTTGTTGCGTTCGCTGGCGGAGTGCTTGGGTGCCTTGCTCGCGCTGGCATCACCGTGGGCACCATGGCCCATGCTGGCGCCGCAGCCGCCTTCGATGCGCTTCATCGCGGCCATGTCGTGGCCACCGTGAGCCCCCATGTCATGGCCCGACATACCTGGGACATGGGCCATGTCATGGCCCATGTCGGACATCGTCAGCAGCGGGCGCGGGTCGCGCTGCGGAACCGGGGCCTGCAGACCATGGCGCACGGCCAGGGTGCCGGCGGCGAAGCCGGTGCGGCCCATGTCCTGGCAGAAGAGGGTGAACGCATCCTGGCCGGTCGGTTCCACCAGCACGTCGTACGTCTCGGCCGGGGCGATGCGGAACTCATCGATGCTGACCGGATGGATGTACTGGCCGTCGGCGGCGACCACGGTCATCTTCAGACCGGGAATGCGCACGTCGAAGTAGGTCATCGAGGCGCCGTTGATGAAGCGCAGCAGCACCTTCTCGCCGCTGCGGAACAACCCGGTCCAGTTGCCAGCCGGCGCCGTGCCGTTCATCAGGTAGGTATAGGTGTGGGCGTTGACGTCAGAGATGTCGGTGGGCGTCATCCGCATCCGGCCCCACATGCCACGGTCGGCCACGGCGGCCGACCAGCCATCGCGGCGCACGTCGCGCACGAAGTCAGGCAGGGTGCGCTTGTAGTAGTTGTCGTGCTCGGCGAGCTTCTTCATGCGCCGGAACAGTGCGCCCGGGTCCATGTCGGTCCAGTCCGAGAGCAGGATCACGTGCTCGCGGTCGTGGTGGTACGGGGCCGGTTCGGCCGGGTCGATGATGAGCGCGCCGTACAGGCCGGCCTGCTCCTGGAACATCGAATGGCTGTGGTACCAGTAGGTGCCCGACTGCCTCAGCTGGAAGTGGTAGTGGTAGGTCTCGCCGGGGCCGATGCCGTTGAAACTGAGGCCGGGAACGCCGTCCATGTTGGCCGGCAGCAGGATGCCGTGCCAATGGATGGAGGTGGGGTGGCGATCGAGCGTGTTGCGCACGAACAGGTCCACGGTCTGGCCTTCGCGCCAGCGCAGGATGGGCGCGGGCAGCGAGCCGTTGACGGTGATCGCCGGGCGGGTGCGGCCGGTGAAGTTGGCCAGCGACTGGCCGATGGCCAGCTCGACGCGGGTATCGGTCAGCACGGCGGGCGCGCCGGCCAGGCGCGGGGTGGCGCCGGCCGCGGCAAGCGCGCGCTGCGGCACGCCGATGGCGGTGGCGCCGGCCACTATGCCGCCAGCAGCCAGGCCCTGTACGAACAGGCGGCGCGACGGCATGGTCAGGCCGCCCGGGCCGGGGGGAATGCGGGTATTCATGGGGTGACTCCAGACACGGGAAGGCGCCGGCGGGACGCCGGCAACGGTACGCGTGGAATCAGCCGATGGGAGGGCGTGAGAGGGGCGGCAGCGGCGGTGCCGGGCGGCCAGCGCCGGGCATCGGCTGCGGGGCCAGTGACAAGGCCGGGCCGGCCAGGAACGGCTGCGGCTGCACGGCCAGCAACGGGTGCTGGGCGCAGCTGCGCACGCAGTCCTTGATCTGGCAGTGGGCGTCGTGGGCCGGGGCTTCGGCCTGCGGGGCGGGCTCGACCTTCACGCCGGCCTGGTGGTGGCAATCGCCCTCGGTCGCGTCTGCGGCGGCCATGGCGTGCGCCATCTGGCCCATCTGCTCGTGCCCGCCGGCCATGGCCGCGTTCAACCCGTTGAGCAACAGGCTGAGCATGAGCACGACACGGAGCAGGGTCGAGGCGAGGGACATGGGCGTCAATCTAGCGGCAAGCGGCACGGGATGCACTTCTGCCTGAATGGATGGTTCAAGATTGGACCCGCACGAGGGACGGTTTCGTAGAGTCGAGCTTGCTCGACTGAGTGAGCGGAGCAGTCGAGCAAGCTCGACTCTACGGGCCAACGGCAGCCGAGCGTGGGCTCGGCTCTTGTGTCTTGGAACGGTGCCCTGATCAGGCACAATTCCCCTGGTGACCCCGGGAGGCTCCGATGACGCTGCCTCGGCTCTTAAGCCTTCGGCTCTTAAGCCTTC
>NZ_VYKI01000044.1 GCF_008710035.1 Stenotrophomonas cyclobalanopsidis
GGGGATCGCTCGGCTCGTCTGTCGGCGCTATCCGCAGATCCATGCTTGTCGGTCCCTCCACCCTGGCTCCTACATACCTCGTAGGAGCCGGGAGGAACATACAAGCCCATGCTCGGCTGTTCTTCGGCGAGCGATGCAGGCGCGCCGCGCGCGCAAGCCGAGCGTAGGCTCGGCTCTACCCAGCCCTCCGCCGGGCATGGCCCGGCGCTACCGATGAAGCGCTCTTGTAGAGCCGAGCCCACGCTCGGCTGCTGTTTGGCGACCAATGCAGGCGCGCTGCGCGCGCAAGCCGAGCGTCGGCTCGGCTCTACCCAGCTCTCCGCAGGGCATGGCCCGGCGCTACCAAAAGAAGCGCTCTTGTAGAGCCGAGCCCACGCTCGGCTGCTGTTTGGCGACCGATGCAGGCGCGCTGCGCGCGCAAGCCGAGCGTAGGCTCGGCTCTACCCAGCCCTCCGCCGGGCATGGCCCGGCGCTACCGAGGCAGATTACTTTTCGACGAACGCGCGTTCGAACACATAGTGGCCGAGCTGGCCGATACGCGGCGATACCTGGAAGCCCCGCGCGTCGAACACGGTGCGCAGGTCGGCCAGCATCTGCGGGCTGCCGCAGATCATCGCGCGGTCGTTCTCCGGGCTCAGTTCCGGCAGGCCGAGGGTGCGCTGCATCTCGCCGCTTTCCATCAGCTGGGTCAGGCGGCCCTGGTTGGCGAACGGCTCGCGGGTGACGGCCGGGTAGTACAGCAGCTTGTCGCCGATCATCTCGCCGAGGAACTCGTGCTCACGCAGTTCCTTCTCGAAGTAATCGCGGTAGGCCAGGTCCTTCTCATAGCGCACGCCATGGCAGAGGATCACCTTCTCGAAGCGCTCGTAGGTTTCCGGGTCCTTGATGACCGACAGCCACGGCGCCATGCCAGTGCCGGTACCCAGCAGGTACAGGTTCTTGCCCGGGTGCAGGTCGCTGATCAGCAGCGTGCCGGTGGGCTTCTTGCCGACCAGCACCTTGTCGCCCGGCTTGATGTGCTGCAGGCGCGAGGTCAGCGGGCCGTCCTGCACCTTGATGCTGAAGAACTCCAGGTGTTCTTCCCAGTTGGCACTGGCGATGGAGTACGCGCGCAGCAGCGGCCGCGCCTCGGTTTCCAGGCCGATCATCACGAACTGGCCGTTCTCGAAACGGAAGCCGCTGTCGCGGGTGAGAGTGAAACTGAAGTAGGCATCGGTCCAGTGGCGGACCTCAAGCACCGTTTCGGCGCCGAAAGCGGAAGACATGGGGGCACGTTCAGGCAATGGATTCGTCCGTACCATTCTACCTCAAATGAGAGGGGTTCTCATTATCCGGAACGAGAGGCGTTCTCAGGGCCGGTCAACGGTACCCGGCGGCCTGCAGTTCAAACAGCTCGGCATAGCGCCCGCCCTGCGCCATCAGCTCCTCATGGGTGCCGCTGGCCTCCAGCCGGCCCTCGGCCAGCACCAGGATGCGGTCGGCCATGCGCACCGAGGAAAACCGGTGCGAGATCAGCACGGCGGTGCGCCGGTCGGCCAGTTCGCGGAAGCGCTGGAACACCTCGAATTCGGCGCGGGCATCGAGCGCGGCGGTTGGTTCGTCGAGGATCATCACCTGCGCGTCGCGCATCCACGCGCGGGCGATGGCGATCTTCTGCCACTGCCCGCCGGACAGGTCCACGCCCTGCTTGAAGCGGCGGCCGATCAGCTGCTCGTAGCCGCCGGGCAGGGCATCGATCACTTCTTCGGCCATGCCCCTTCGCGCGGCATCGGCGATGCGCGCCTGGTCGGCCATCGCCTCTACCTGGCCGACGCCGATGTTCTCGCCAGCGGTCAGGTTGTAGCGCACGAAGTCCTGGAAGATCACGCCCAGGTTGGCGCGCAGGTCGTCCAGGTCGTACTCACGCAGGTCGCGGCCATCGAGCAGGATGCGGCCTTCGTCCGGTTCGTACAGGCGCGCCAGCAGCTTGACCAGGGTGGTCTTGCCGGCGCCGTTCTCGCCCACCAGCGCCAGCACCTCACCGGCCTGCAGCCGGAAATCGAGGTGGCGCACCGCCCACTGCTCGGCATCGGGATAACGGAAGCCCACGTTTTCGAACACGAAGCCCTGCTGGATCGGCCGCGGCACGGCCACCGCGCCTTCGCGCGAATGGATTTCCGGTTCGATCTGGAAGAACGAATACAGGTCGTCCAGGTACAGCGCCTGGCTGGCCACCTGCGAGAAGCCGATCAACAGGCCTTCCAGCAGCTGGCGCAGGCGCAGGAAACTGCCGGCGAGGAAGGTCAGGTCGCCGATCGAGAAATCGCCGCGCACCGTACGCCAGGCGATATAGGCATAGGCGGTGTAGTAACCCAGCGTGCCCAGCGCAGCCAGCACCGTGCCCCAGAACGCGCGTCGCCGCGCCAGCGCCCGGTTGGCCAGGAACAGCGACGCCGACAGTCGCCGGTAGCGCTCCACCAGGAAGCGGTGCAGGTTGAAGATCTTCACTTCCTTGGCCGTTTCCACGCTGGCGCCGAGCTGGCGCAGGTAGTCCAGCTGGCGCCGCTCCGGCGTCCACAGGAAGTTGAGGCTGTAACCGGCGGCGTTGAAATGCGATTCGCCGATGAAGGCCGGCACCAGCGCCAGCGCCAGCAGCAGGATCAGCCACGGCGCGTAGACCAGCAGGCCGACCGCCAGGCTGGCCACGGTGATGGCGTCCTGCACCTGGCCGAACAGCTGGCTCATCAGGTTCATCCGGCCCATGGTCTGGCGCCGCGCACGGTCCAGCTTGTCCTGCAGGTCGGGGTCTTCGAAGTCCTCCAGGTCCAGCGTGGCAGCGTGTTCCATCAGGCGCACGCTGGTGGCGTTGGCGAACAGTTCCGACAGCAGCGCATCGGCATAGCTGACCAGCCGGCCGAGCAAATCGGAGGCGATGGCCAGACCGAATTCCAGCGCCAGCAGGCCCAGCAGCGGATTCAACAGACCACTGGATAATGCTTCGCCCAGCGGTGGGAAGCCGGCCCCGTGCTGGCTCAGGTGCAGCGCGGTATCGATGATGAGCTTGCCCACGTACAGCATCGCCACCGGCAGCAAGGCGCGGATCAGGCGCAGGCCGAGGCTGGTCAGGGTCAACGCGGGGCTGGTCTGCCACACCTGGCGCAGGAAGGGCGGCAGGTTGCGCATCGCCTTGAAGCGCTGGCGCAGGCTCGGTTTCTTCTCGGGGGCAGCAGGCATGCCGCCATTGTGCGCGCGCAAGGCGTGCAGAGGGGGTCGTGGAGATGGGGTCAGAGCCCTTCGCCATGCGAAGGGATCCGACCCCTCATGTCCACGCATTGCGTGGATCCATCGTGTCGACCAAGGTCGACACCTACCAGAGCGGGATGCCGTTCCGACAGGCCGCGGGAAACTGTCGAAGGCGGGGTGGGTCCGGTTGCGGGGGTGTGAGCGGCATGGATGCCGCGACCAAGGCCCCATGGATGGGTTTACGGCGTCCCCCGCAACCGGACCCACCCCGCCATCCCACGGAGAGCCAGCTGTTGATGTTGACGTTGCCCTTGCTCTGGCTCCGGCTGTCGCCTCTGTAGGTGCCGGGCGCAGCCCGGCCAGAAAACCTCTTTACGGCAGCGGCGGCAGCAGCCCTGCACCCAGCCGGTTCCAGGCATTGATCACCGCGATGCCCATGCTCAGGTCACTGATGCCCTTCTCATCGAAGTGCGGTGCCAGCGCATCGAATGCCGCCTGTGACGGCGCGCCCTCGGTCAGCCGGGTCAGGGCCTCGGCCCAGCCCAGCGCCGCACGTTCGCGTGCATCGAAGAAACGGCTTTCGTGCCACGCCGGCAGCGTGTCGAGCTTGCGCGGCTCGATGCCGCCCTTGCGCAGCGCGGTGCCGTGCATGTCCATGCAGTAGCCGCAGCCGTTGAGCTGGGACACGCGCAGGAACAGCAGTTCCATCAGCGTCGGGTCGATCGAACTGTCATGCACCGCCTTGCTGGTGGCCAGCAGACCCTTGAACGCATCGGCGGCCAGGCGGGTGTAGGGGACGCGGGGAGAGGCATGGTCGGACATCTTCAGCTCCACGACGGCCACGGTGGCCGTCTTTCACTCCAAGGACGCCGGGCCGTCCGCGTTCGTGACACGTCGGCGCAGTTTTTCCGGATTGAGCACGCTGTACACGTTGGCGATGCGGCCCGCGGCCACTTCGATGGTGGTCACCGAGTGCAGCTGGTCGCCGAGGAAGCGCAGGATGGCCGGCTCGCCATTGACCCAGCCCAGCTGCGCGGTGTGGCCCAGGCCGCGGCGCGCGATGGCCCAGAACAGGCGGCCGATACGCTCGGCGCCCAGCAGCGGGCGCACCGCCGCGGTGACCACGCCGCCGCCGTCGGACACCAGCCGCGCGTTGGCATGCAGCAGCGCCTGGATGGCCTCGCTGTCGCCACGCTGGGTGGCGTCCATGAAGCGCGCCAGCAACTGCCGGTGCTGGCCGGTATCGGCATTGAAGCGCGGCCGGCCGGCCTGCAGGCGCTGTTTCGCCCGGTGCACCAGCTGGCGGCAGTTGGCCTCGCTGAGGTCCAGCAGCGCGGCGATCTGCCGGTAGTCGTGGTCGAAGGCCTCCTTCAGCAGGAAGGCGGCGCGTTCCTCCGGTCCCAGCTGCTCCAGCAGGGTCAGGAAGGCCACCGACACTTCGTCGGCGCGGGCATGGGCCACGGCCGGGTCGCTGGCCGGTTCTGCGGCCAGGCTGATCTCCAGCGGTTCAGCCAGCCACGGGCCGACGTAGTGGACGCGCTCGCGCCGGGCCGCGCGCAGCCGGTCCAGGCCCAGCCGGGTGGTGGTGGTGACCAGCCAGGCCTCGGGGTCGCGTACGGTGGCCGGATCGGCGCCGGACCAGCGCAGCCAGGCATCCTGGACCACGTCCTCGGCATCGCTGCGGCTGCCCAGTAGTCGGTAGGCCAGCGCCATCAGGCGCGGGCGGTGGGTCTGGAAGGCGGATTCAGTGTTCATGTCGACCAGGACGCCGGGGAGGGGGCAAGCGTGACAGGGAGGGTGGGGTCAGAGCCCCTTGCAGGGGATCCGACCCCACGATTGTGATGCTGCAGCCGGGGGAGGGGGTAAAATGGGGGATTACCCCCCGCCAGCCTCGAGCAAGCGAGCAAGCCGTGACATCGATCAAGCAGGAAGACCTCATCCAGTCCATCGCCGACGCGCTGCAGTACATCTCGTACTACCACCCGGTCGACTACATCAAGAACCTTGCCGCCGCCTACGAGCGCGAGGAGTCGCCGGCCGCGAAGGAAGCGATGGCCCAGATCCTGATCAATTCGCGGATGTGCGCCGAAGGCCACCGTCCGATCTGCCAGGACACCGGCATCGTCACCGTGTTCCTGGAAATCGGCATGGACGTGCGCTGGGACGACGCGACCATGGGCGTGGAAGACATGGCCAACGAAGGCGTGCGCCGCGCCTACCTGCACCCGGACAACAAGCTGCGCGCTTCGGTGCTGGCCGATCCGGCCGGCAAGCGCGTCAACACCAAGGACAACACCCCGGGCGTGGTCAACGTCAAGGTGGTGCCGGGCAACACCGTCGACGTCATCGTCGCCGCCAAGGGTGGTGGTTCGGAAGCCAAGACCAAGTTCGCCATGCTCAACCCGTCCGACTCGATCGTCGACTGGGTGCTGAAGACCGTGCCGACCATGGGCGCCGGCTGGTGCCCGCCGGGCATGCTCGGCATCGGCATCGGTGGTACCGCTGAAAAGGCGATGCTGCTGGCCAAGGAAGCGCTGATGGAGCCGATCGATATCACCGAGCTGCAGGCCCGTGGTGCGTCCAACCGCATCGAAGAGCTGCGCCTGGAGCTGTACGAGAAGGTCAACGCGCTGGGCATCGGCGCACAGGGCCTGGGTGGCCTGACCACCGTTCTGGACATCAAGATCAACGATTACCCGACCCACGCGGCCAACCTGCCGGTGGCGATGATCCCGAACTGCGCGGCCACCCGCCATGCGCACTTCACCCTGGATGGCAGCGGCCCGGTGATGCTGGACCCGCCGTCGCTGGAAGACTGGCCGAAGCTGACCTACGACGCGTCGAAGGGCACCCGCGTGGACCTGGACACGATCACCCCGGAAGACGTGGCCAACTGGAAGCCGGGCCAGACCCTGCTGCTCAACGGCAAGCTGCTGACCGGCCGCGACGCCGCGCACAAGCGCATGGTCGACATGCTCAACAAGGGCGAGGAACTGCCGGTCGACCTGAAGGGTCGCTTCATCTACTACGTCGGCCCGGTCGATCCGGTGCGCGACGAAGTGGTGGGCCCGGCCGGCCCGACCACCGCCACCCGCATGGACAAGTTCACCGAGCAGGTGCTGGCACAGACCGGCCTGCTGGGCATGGTCGGCAAGGCCGAGCGCGGCCCGGCCGCCATCGAGGCGATCAAGAAGCACAAGTCGGCCTACCTGATGGCCGTCGGTGGTTCGGCCTACCTGGTGTCCAAGGCGATCAAGGCGGCCGAGGTCGTCGGCTTCGCCGATCTGGGCATGGAAGCGATCTACGAGTTCACCGTGCAGGACATGCCGGTGACCGTGGCGGTCGATTCCGCTGGCGAGTCGGTGCACAAGACCGGCCCGCGCGAGTGGCAGGCCCGCATCGGCAAGATTCCGGTGGTGGTGGAGTAAGCCCCACCGGTTGCAGGAAAGCGGCGCCGAAGGGCGCCGCTTTTTTGTTTGGAGGCGCACCCGGCAGCAACGTCAGCGCGCGGTGGGTGATGGCATGCCAGCAGTGCCGGAACGCTTGCTTTATCGAGGATGACGGGATGCGCCGCTCCTGCATGTCGCAGGCGCAGGCCTGCATGGACCATTCGCCGTTGATCAGCTGCAGCCAGGACGCCGACAGCTGCATGGCCTCCTGCGGCGGTGGCTGAGCCGTTGGGCGCATAATCGGCGCTTCCCGCAACCGGAGTCGTCGCATGCGCACTACGCTGTATGGGTCTGTCAGTACCGCCTCGATGGTGGTGCACTGGCTGTTGATCGAGCTGGAAATCGAGCACGATCTGGTCCTGCTGGATTTCGAAAAGCGCGAGCACAAATCGGCGGAATACCTGGCGCTGAACCCGGCCGGCGTGGTGCCGACGCTGATGATCGATGGCCAGGTACTGACCGAAGCACCCGCGATCGCCCTGTATCTGGCCGACCGCCATCCTGAAGCCGCGCTGTTGCCAGCGCTGGGTGACCCTGCGCGCGGTGTGGCTTACCGTTGGATGTTCTGGTGCGCCAACACGGTCCAGCCGGCCTATCGCGCGTGGTTCTACCCGCACGAAGCCGCCGGCGAGGCCAACGCAGAGGCGACCAGGGAAATGGCGCGCCAGCGGCTGGAGGCCGCATGGCAGCAGTTGGCAGAACACCTGCAGGCGCAGGGACCATACGTGCTGGGCGAAGCGCCGAGCGTGGTCGATTTCATGCTGGTGATGCTGATGCGCTGGTCGCGCAACATGCCCACGCCCACCGACAACCTGCCGGTGCTGAAGATCTACGCGCAGCGGATGAAGGCACGCCCATCGTTCGCGGAGACCTGTCGCCGGGAAGGCATCACCGATTGGCTGTGATCGCCGGCCTCGTGGCGTGGTGCAGCGTCGGCTGGGTAGAGTCGACTGTCAGTCGACTACCGCGCGCAGCGCGGGGTTTTGCCTCCTCGTGACGAGCAGTCGACCAACGGTCGACTCTACCGGCCTTGCCAGGGTCACCCGCGCATCCGTGCGCGATGGCCCGCTGTTACAGGAGCGCCTGCACGGTTTCCGGCGGGCGGCACAGGCGCGTGCCCTTGGGGGTGCGCACGATGGGGCGGTTGATCAGGCGCGGGTGCTCGGCCATCGCGGCCAGCAGGGTGGCTTCATTCGCACCGGTCAGGCCCAGTTCGGCGAACTGCGGCTCCTTGCTGCGCACCAGATCGGAGGCGGCAAGGCTGGATTCGGCCAGCACCTGGCGCAGGGTGGCCACGTCAGGCGGGGTGCCCAGGTAGTCGACCACCACCGGCGCGATCCCGGCTTCGCGGATCAGCGCGAGCGCGCCGCGCGAATTGCTGCACGCCGGGTTGTGCCAGATCGTCACCGTCATCAGAACCACTCCAGCAGCGATACGCCCACGCCCACGTAGGTGGCCTTGTGGTTGTAGTCGATCATGCTCTCGCCGTAGCCGTCGAACACCTGGATGTGGCCACGCAGCAGGTTGCTGATCGGGAAGCCGTAATCGAGCTGCAGCGCGCCATGCGAACGGTCGCCGGTGCGCAGCGAATGGCGCGCCATCAGCGCGATCTCATGGCCGTTGCGGTTCCAGATCAGGGTCGCGTCGCCGCGGCCCATGTAGTCCTCGATGTCCGGATTGTTGTCATCGCTGCGACTTTCCGGGATGCGGTACCAGGGACGCAGCACCAGCGCCCAGTTCTCGCGGTCCAAGCCGATGTTGAGCATCACCCGGTTCCAGCTGCGCGACAGCGGGTCAGGGCGGCCATTGGACTGGTGGTTGAGGCTGATCCCGGTCATTCGCCCGCGCCAGCCACCGATCGAGTAGCCGTTACGGAACACCATCATCACTTCCGGCTCGTAATTGGTTTCGCGGAACGGACGCGAGTTCTCGGCGTTGTAGGCCTGCCAGCGCGAGCTCTGCGTGTAACCGGCCCAGATGTCACCGTTGTCGCCGAACAGGTTCTCGGCGATCTTGGTCTTGAAGCTGATCTGGAACTTCAGCTCGGTGCTGTCCAGCACCTGCGGCGTGGTCACGCTGTTGGCCGGGTTCGGCGACTGCGGCATCTGGTTCTTGTCACTGGTCCAGAAGGCGGGCAACAGGTAGACCGGCTTGTAGGCGCGCAGCTGGAACGGGCCCAGCTTGGAGTCCTCGGCCAGCTCCCAGCGACTGTCCAGCAGCGAGCCGCGGCCGGCATTGGCCAAGGCGCTGTCGTCCGGTGCCGGGCGGAAGATATCGCCCACGCGGGTACGCAGCTTTTCTTCGCCCTGGCTGAGGCGCGACGCCTGGCGTTGTTCACGCAGGCTCTGTGCGGCCTGCTGGGCGGCGGCGTCTGCCTCGGCGGTGGCCTGTGTGTTGCGGCCAAACAGACCGTCATAGCAGGCCAGACGAGCGGCGTCAGTGTCCACAGCGGCGCAACCAGCCGGCGTAGCGGTGGGAGTGGGCGCGATTTCCTGCGCGGCCAGCGGGGCACTGGCCAATGCCAGCGCCAAGGGCGCGAAGCGGGGAAGCAGCGTGGGGAGGGTCATTGCAGCAGGCCCTTCAAAGGAGGAATACGGGAGGACGTACAGTGTGGCGGCTGCCCGCGGCTACGGCCAGTCCTGCGATTTATGCCCGGCGCGGGCGTGCGCATGGCGTGAAGGCGGCGGCCTCACAGGAACCAGGCGAAGGCGAACAGGCCCAGCATGGCGATCACCACGGCCAGCTTCAGGGCAAGGCCGAGCAGGATCCCCAGCCACGTGGCCAGGCCGACCTTGGTCGAGCGCCCCAGCTCGCGGGTATGCCAATACTCGCCCAGCAGGGCACCCAGCAGCGGGCCGGCGAACAGACCGATGGGCATGAAGAACAGGCCGGCGATGCTGCCGATGAAGGTGCCCCAAAGCGCCTTGCGACTGGCCCCGACCCGCTGCGCGCCCACCACCGTGGACAGCACGTCGGCCACCAGGGACAGCGCGGTGAGAGCCCCGAGGGCCACCAGCGTGGGCCAGCCGACATGGGCAAAGCCGTCAGCCCATGCCGCGAGCAGCAGGCCGACGAAGACCAGCGGTACCCCGGGAAGGGCCGGCAGGATCACCCCGGCGATGCCGACCACGACGAAAATGACCGCTAGCAGATACAAGATGAATGAGAGGTCCATGCTGTTCCGTATGGTTGTCTTTTTGGGGTTGACACTTTGAGATTTTGGCAGTTGATTTTTCGTTTTGCTCGGGTTAAGTTGCAGTCGCTGAGCTTGGCAAGGTCACCGTGGATCGTGGCCTGATGAAGCAAGATCTAACCGATCCGCTGCATCGTTGCACCTCGCTTCCCCCTTGCTTGTCAGCCGCCCAACAGGCGTTTCCAACAACAAGAGAGTCACCAGGGAGTGAGTGAGATGGCTGATCGCGAGACCGGTACCGTAAAGTGGTTCAACGATGCAAAGGGCTTCGGCTTCATCAGCCGTGAAAACGGCGAAGACGTGTTCGTGCATTTCCGTGCCATCCAGACGCAGGGCTTCAAGAGCCTGAAGGAAGGCCAGAAGGTCACCTTCACCGTCGTGCAGGGCCAGAAAGGCCTGCAGGCTGATGCCGTAGAGCCGGTCTGACGACCTGCCTGCGATGCATCGCACGAAAAAGGCCCGCGCAAGCGGGCCTTTTTCATTGCCACTGTCGGCTGCTGGATCAGCGCAGGACGACGCGGCCGTTGACTACGCGGACGTAGGTGTTTTCGCGGATACCGGCCAGGTCGCGCTGGTTGACCACGATGGTGCGGCCATCGTCCATGCGCACGGTGATGTCGTAGGTATCGCTGGTCACGTTCTTCTGGATCTGGTTGCCGGCGAGGGCACCGCCCACCGCGCCTGCAGCGGCGGCGACGTTCTTGTTGCCGCGGCTGCCGCCGGTGTGGTCGGAGATTTCATGGCCGGCCACGGCGCCGACGATACCGCCGAGGATGGCGCCGGTCGCGCTGGGCGCGGTACGGCCCGAGGCGACCGTGTTAATGCGGGTCACGATGCCACAGTCGGCGCAACGGTTCTGGTTGTAGCCGTTGTTGTTGCCGTAGCCGCCATTGTTGTAGCCACCGTTGTTGTAACCACCACCGCCGTAACCGGGCGAGGTGGCGCAGCCGGCCAGGGCGAGCGTAGCAATGACACTGGCGGCGATGAGCTGGATCTTCATGGGGCGTCTCCTGGCCGTGAAGGCGAGTGGAAGGGTGGTACTGCGTCATGCAGCAGGTGATCGAATCGTCCACTTTCCAACGTGAACACGGTGCCAATCACGCCAGCCGTGCCCGGCTGGAAGATGAATCAGCGGAAGTCCTGGTGGCAGGCCCGGCAGTCGTCCTGTACGGTCTGCACCACCTTTGCCAGCGCTGCACAGTCACTGGGCGGGGCGGCCAGCGCCGCATTGAGATCCGCCCGGTACTGGCTGGCATGCTGCTGGAAGCGCACATCGTCCTTCAGCTTGGGAAACGCCAGGTCCAGGTCGTTGGACAGCAGCCGCAGCGACTGCAGGCGCGGCTGGCTGTCGGCCAGGCTGCAGCGGTTCTGCTGCTGGGCCTGCTGCAGCAGCTCGGCCTGCCGCTGCATCACGTGCATCAGGCTGCGCGGGAAGGGATCGCGACCGGCCTGCAGGGCGCGGCCGACCATGACCGTGGCGACCAGGCCGATCAGCAGGCCGAGCACGAGCACGAACAGATAGCGCTGGGCGCTAGAAGGACGACGGGACGGGCTGGCGTTCATGCGGGCTCCTCCATGGGTGATGCGCGGGCGTGCAACGGTGGGTTCGATGGCAGCCCGCTATGGCCGCCGCTGCCTGCACGTTAAAATAGCCACATGAACGAACAGGTCAAACAACGCTTCGCCGGCATCGAACGGCTGTATGGCGTAGGTGCGCTCGAGCGCCTGCAGGGTCGCCGCGTGGCGGTGGTGGGCATGGGCGGCGTCGGCTCGTGGGTGGTGGAGGCGCTGGCCCGTTCGGCGGTCGGCCACCTGACCCTGATCGACGCCGATGACATCTGCGTGTCCAACACCAACCGGCAGCTGCCGGCGATGGAGGGCAACTACGGCCGCAACAAGTCCGAGGCGATGGCCGAGCGCTGCCGCGCGATCAACCCGCAGATCGATGTCGACGCCGTGCAGGCGTTCCTGACCACCGGCAACATGGCCGAGCTGCTGGACCGTGGCTTCGACCTGGTGATCGATGCCTGCGACAGCTTCCGGGTGAAGGTGGAAACCATCGCCTGGTGCCGCCGCCGCAAGCTGCCGCTGCTGACCGTGGGTGCTGCCGGCGGCCGTACCGACCCGACCTTGGTGCGCATCCGCGATGTCTCGCGCACCGAGCATGACGCGATGCTGGCGCTGATCCGCAAGAAGCTGCGCAGCGAGTTCAACTTCCCGAAGAACGCCAAGCGCTATTTCGGCGTACCGGCGGTGTACTCGCTGGAGAACGTGAAGTACCCGCAGGCCGATGGCAGCGTCTGCGGCCTGCGCCCGAACCTGGGCGCCGATGCCGCACTGAAGCTGGACTGTGGCGCCGGGCTGGGCGCGGCCACGCACATCACCGGTGCGTTCGCATTCGCCGCGGTCGGCAAGGCGCTGGAAATGCTGCTGGAGCCGAAGAAGGTCAAGGCCGAAGTCGCCGAGGTTTGACCGGTAGCGCCGGGCCGTGCCCGGCGAAGCGGTGATCAGGCGGCTGGCAGCGCGAACAGCCGCCGGGCGTTCCCGCTTGTCACCCGTGCCACGGTCTCCACGTCGGTACCGCGCAGTGCGGCCACGTGGCGGGCGATCACCGACAGCCGCGCCGGTTCGTTGCGCTGGCCGCGGATGCCCGCGTCGGGCTGGTCCGGCGCGTCGGTTTCCAGCAACAGCTGCTCCAGTGGCATCTCGCGCACCAGGCGCTGCAGGCGCTGCGCACGGTCGTAGGTCAGCGGCCCGCCGAGGCCGAGCAGGAAGCCCAGCTTGTCCAGCTGCGCGGCCTGTTCCGGGCTGCCGGGAAAACTATGGACCACCCCGCGCAGGCCGCCGACGCGGCGGATCGCGGCGATTACCGCGTCCACCGCGCGGCGTGCGTGCACGATCACCGGCAGGTCGAAGTCGCGTGCCAGCTTCAGCTGGCCAATGAAATAGTCCTGCTGCGCTTCGGCAACCAGTCCCTCGACGAAGAAATCGAGGCCGCACTCGCCGATCGCGCAGGGACGCTCGCGCTCGATCCACTCGCGCAGCTGGCCCACGTGTTCGGGACGATGGTCGGCCAGGAACATCGGGTGCAGGCCGTAGGCCGGGTACAGCCCCGGTGCCTGCTGGCAGACGTCGCGCAGCTTCGCCCAGCTGGCGGCGGTCACCGCCGGCACCACCTGGGCGTGCACGCCGGCCGCACGGGCGCGCTCGATCACCGCCGTGCGGTCGTGGTCGAACTCGCTGGCATCCAGGTGGCAATGGCTGTCGATCAGCATGTTCAGCGCTGTTCCAATGGTGGCGGTGTCGCAGCGCTGCGGTTCTTCCAGTTGGCCAGCAACAGGGTGCCCAGGCCCAGCACCAGTTCATCCACGAACGGGATCGGGTCGGGGATGAACAGCGTCAGCGCGAACAGGCCGGCGGTCAGCTTGAAAAGGGTGGGGTAGCGCAGCCGGCGTGCCCATTGCAGGACCGGCAGCAGCATCGGGTTGGCCATGGCGGGGCTCCTCGTGGGCGTGCTGCAAACGCTACCACGGCCCCTCCATTTCCCGATGCTGAATGGGTTACGGCCGTGAGTACGGATTGTGGAGATTCCGTTCAGGCAGCGCGTGCTGCAATCTGCGTCAAGAACGTTGCGGACGGTCCGCAGGGAGCAGGTCATGAAAAGCACAACTACAACTGTCCTGGTCGCAGCAGGCGCGCTGCTGGTGGGCGGCATCGCAACCGCTGCCTTCATGAAGAGTGGTGACAAGGCCCCGGACGCACTGGGCGCCGCGAATCCCTCCGAGTCGCGCCTGGTCGAGGGCAGCGCTGCCGATGACGGCGCGCGCGGCGACGCGGTCGATGCCTCGGCACCGCGCGGCCTGGAGTACGCCGATGTGCTGAAGGTCGACCCGCTGACCGAGAAGCAGAAGGCCTACGCGACGGTCATCGGCACCGAGCCGGTGCGCGAGACCTCCACCACCCAGACCCCGCATGAAGTCTGCCAGGACGTGGTGGTGCAGGAGCGCCTGCCCGAGCGTGACGGCAACGTCGGCGGCACCGTGGTCGGCGCCGTGGTCGGTGGCCTGCTCGGTAACCAGGTGGGCGGCGGCAATGGCAGGAAGGCTGCCACCGCAGCCGGCGCCGTGGCCGGTGGCTTCATCGGCAACCAGGTGGACAAGCGCCACGTGGGTGGCCGCGTGGTCAACCGCACCGAGCGCCAGTGCCACACTGAAACGGCGACCTCCGAGTCGAGCCGCGTGACCGGTTACAACGTGACCTACCGCAACGAGGACGGCACCACCGGCACCATGCGCATGGCCAGCAAGCCGGGCACGCGCATCGCCATGGGCACCAACGATGTGGTCAAGGGCTACAACGTGACCTACCGCTATGATGGCGCAGAGAAGACCGTGCGCATGGACAACAAGCCGGCCAGCGACCGCCTGCCGGTGGTGGATGGCCAGCTGGTCACCCAGACCGCCGCGGCCGGCGACGCAGCGGCCAACCGCCAGTAACGCGGCAACACCACACTGTGTCGGACGGGCCGGCCTTTGCCGGCCCGTTTCGTTTGCGTGCTGGATCCGATGGCGGGATCGGCGATGATGGGCGGCCACGGGACCTGGCGGGAGCCTGCATGAGCATCTTCGACCTGCGCATCGAAACCGAGCGCCTGATCCTGCGTCCACCGCAGGCGCAGGACCTGGAACCCTACCTGGCGTTCTGCGCCGATGAAGACGTGATGCGGAGCCTGGGCGGCGTGCAGCTGCCTTCGGTGGCCTGGCGCAGCTTCTGCAGCCTGGCCGGGGCCTGGCAGCTGTTCGGCTATTCGATGTTCAGCGTCATCGAGAAAGCCACCGGCGAATGGGTCGGCCGGATGGGCCCGTGGCAGCCGCTGGGCTGGCCCGGGCCCGAGGTCGGCTGGAGCATCTGCCGCGCGCGCTGGGGCCGTGGCTACGCCCCCGAAGCGGCGGTGGCCGCTATCGATTGGGCGTTCGACACGCTGGGCTGGGACGAGGTGATCCACACCATCGCCGATGACAACGATAAATCGAGGGTGGTGGCGCGCAAGCTGGGCAGCAGCCTGCTGCGCATGGGCCAGTTGCCGCCGCCCTACGAGGGGCCGCCGCTGCAGATCTGGGGGCAGTCGCGCGCGCAGTGGCAACAACGCCGGCGGTGATGCTGCACCCGCGCTTGGCATCGGCCGATGTGCTTGCCAGACTGCATGCAGCCGGCCGTCGGCCGAGATGTACTGGAGCAGGCAATGGTGGAAGAGCGCGTTCCGTTGACGGTGCACGGCATGTCGGTGTCGGGCAACTGTCACAAGGTGCGGATGCTGCTGGAGCAGCTCGGCAGCCGCTACCGCTGGGTGGAAGTGGACAGCGCGCACGGGCAGACCCATTCGCCTGAATTCCTCGCGCTCAACCCGAATGCGAAGGTGCCGCTGATCGTGCGCGACGATGGCCGCGTGCTGACCGAATCCAACGCGATCCTGTTCTGGCTGGCCGAAGGCACGCCCTACCTGCCCACCGATGGCTGGGAACGCGCGCAGGCGCTGAGCTGGATGTTCTTCGAGCAGTACAGCCACGAGCCCTGCGTGGCGGTGGCGCGTTTCATCCGCGGCTGGACCGATCCCGATTCGCCGCGCCGGGCGGAGCTGCCGCGCCTGCATGAGCGCGCGGCCACCGCGCTGGCGGTGATGGAGCAGCACCTGCGGCAGGCGCAATGGTTCACCGGCAGCGAGTACGGCATCGCCGACATCGCGCTGTTCGCCTACACCGATGTCGCTGTCGACGGTGGCATCGACCTGCAGCCGTTCGTGGAAGTACGCGCCTGGCTGCAGCGGGTGCGCGAACAGCCACGTTTCGTGGCGATGCCGGCGGTGACGCCCGAGGTACGCGCACGGTTGGATTCGCGCGGGTAGCGTCCAGCCCGGCACGGTAGCGCCGGGCCACGCCCGGCGGAATGCAACAACGACACGGAGGGTGTTCGATGTTTGCTGTGGTTCCCGATCCGATCCCCGCACGCATGCGCGTGCTCAACCGCGCCGAAGTGTGCGACGTCAATTTCCTCGAGGCAGTGCGCGCCTGGCGTGGGCTGCCGCGCCCGAAGCCGGCGCCGGATGCGCCGATCCTGCCGGGCAGCACGCTCACCGCAGCGGCGTTCGCCGAGCTGTTCGATTCGCAGCTGGCCAGCCGCCAGCTGGACCTGATGGCGCGCGTGCTGCGCGTGCAGAACAAGGTCTTCTACACCATCGGCTCGTCCGGCCACGAAGGCAACGCGCTGCTGGCACGGGCCTGCCGGCATACCGATCCGGCGTTCCTGCATTACCGCTCCGGCGCCTTCATGGCCGAGCGCGCGCGGCAGGTGCCGGGCCTGGATCCGTTGCGTGACGCGGCGCTGTCCTTCGCCGCCAGCGCCGACGACCCGGCCAGCGGTGGCCGCCACAAGGTGTGGGGCAGCCGCCCGCTGTGGGTGCTGCCGCAGACCTCGACCATCGCCTCGCACCTGCCCAAGGCGCTGGGTACCGCGCTGGCCATCGAAAGCGGCAAGCGCCTGGGCCAGCCGCTGCCGATTCCCGCCGACAGCATCGTGCTGTGTTCCTTCGGCGATGCCTCGGCCAACCACGCCACCGCGCAGACCGCCTTCAACACCGCGATGTGGTCGGCCTACCAGAAGCTGCCGGCGCCGATCCTGTTCGTCTGCGAGGACAACGGCCTGGGTATTTCGGTGAAGACGCCGGAAGGCTGGATCGCCGAGCGCTTCAGCCGCCAGCCGGGGCTGGACTACTACTACGCCGATGGCCTGGACCTGGCGGCGGGGCATGCGCAGGTGCAGGCCGCGGTGGAGCATTGCCGGCGCACCCGCCGGCCGACCTTCCTGCACCTGCGTACCACGCGGCTGATGGGCCACGCCGGCACCGATTTCGAAGTGGAATGGCGCGCGCTGGCCGACCTGTGTGCGGCCGAAGCCCAGGATCCCTTGCTGCGGTCGGCGCAGATCGCGCTGGAATCGGGCTGGATGGATGCCGCCGGTATCGAGGCCGCCTACGAGACCCTGCGCGTGCGCTGCCTGACGGCGGCGGCCGACGCCGAAGCGCGGCCCAAGCTGCAGTCGCTGGATGAAGTGGTCGCGCCGCTGGCGCCGTACACGCCGGCGGCGGTGATGGCCGAGGCGCAGCGCCCGGTACCGGCCGAAGCGCGCGAGGCCCTGTACGGCGGTGCCGACGCGCTGCCCGAGCGGCAGCCGCCGCGGCACCTGGCCGTGCAGATCAACCACGGCCTGCAGGAACTGCTGTGCAAGTATCCGCAGGCGCTGCTGTTCGGCGAGGACGTGGCGCAGAAGGGCGGCGTCTACACCGTCACCAAGGACCTGCTGCGCCGCTTCGGGCCGCGCCGGGTGTTCAACACCCTGCTGGACGAGACGATGATTCTGGGCATGGCCCAGGGCCTGGCCAACATGGGCCTGCTGCCGATTCCGGAAATCCAGTACCTGGCCTACCTGCACAACGCCATCGACCAGCTGCGTGGCGAGGCCTGTTCGCTGCAGTTCTTCTCCAACGACCAGTTCCGCAACCCGATGCTGGTGCGGGTGGCCGGCCTGGGCTACCAGAAGGGCTTCGGCGGCCACTTCCACAACGACAACTCGATCACCGCGCTGCGCGACATTCCCGGACTGGTGGTGGGCTGCCCGTCGCGCGGCGACGACGCGGTGATGATGCTGCGCACGCTCTCGGCGCTGGCCCGGTTGGACGGCCGGGTGGCGGTGTTCCTGGAACCGATCGCGCTGTACATGAGCAAGGACCTGCACGCGCCCGGCGATGGCCAGTGGCTGTTCGATTACCCGGCGGCGGGGCAGGCATTGGTGCTGGGCGAGGGCCGCGTCTATGCGCCCGACGCCGATGATCTGGTGGTGTTCACCTACGGCAATGGTGTGCCGATGGCGCTGCGCGCGGTGCCGGCCATCCAGGCGCAGACCGGCTGGCAGGTGCGGGTGGTCGACCTGCGCTGGCTGGTGCCGCTGGATGCCGGCTTCATCGCCGCCCAGGCGGCCACGGCGCGGCGGGTGCTGGTGCTGGACGAGGGCCGGCACAGCGGCGGGGTGGGCGAGGGCGTGGTCACCGCCCTGGTCGAGGCCGGCCATGGCCACCTGCCGCTGCGGCGGGTCTGCGGCGCCGATACCTACACGCCGCTTGCGGGGGCAGCAATGTTCGGGCTTCCAAGCGACAATGCGGTGATTGGCGCCGCCCTCGACCTGGCGCAGGAACCCTGATGCATGTGTGGATTGGCGGGAATGTTGTTGCCGGCGCCGCAGTCGCCGGACGAGGTGCTGCAGGCGCAGGCGCTGGCCATGGGGCAGGCGCTGCACCATCGCGGGCCGGATGACGGCGGCACCTGGGTCGATGCCAGCGCCGGCATCGCCCTTGCGCACCGCCGCCTGAGCATCCTCGACCTGTCACCGCTGGGCCACCAGCCGATGGCCTCGGCCGACGGCCGTTACGTAATGGCCTACAACGGCGAGGTCTACAACTTCGCCGCGCTGCGGGCCGAGCTGGAGCCGCTGGGCCACACGTTCCGGGGCCATTCCGATACCGAAGTGCTGCTGGCCGCGATCCTGCAGTGGGGCGTCGAGGACACCCTGCAGCGCGCCAACGGCATGTTCGCCATCGCCCTGTGGGACCGCCAGGAGCAGTGCCTGTACCTGGCCCGTGACCGGGTGGGCAAGAAGCCGCTGTACTACGGCTGGGCCGGCGACACCCTGGTGTTCGGTTCGGAGCTGAAGGCGCTGTGGCAGCACCCGGACTTCGACAACGACATCGACCGCGACGCGCTGACCCTGCTGCTGCGCCTGGACTACATCCCGGCCCCGCACAGCATCCACCAGCGCTGCTACAAGCTGATGCCGGGCCGCGTGCTGCGCCTGGATGCGGCGACGGTGGCCGCCGGTGCCGCCGCGCACCGCCCCGAGCAGGCCCAGCGCCCGTACTGGGATGCACGCGCGCGCATGCAGGCGGCGCTGGCTGCGCCGTTCCAGGGCCGTATCGAGGAGGCCGAGGAACAGCTGGATGGCCTGCTGCGCGATGCCGTGGCGCTGCGCATGGTGGCCGACGTGCCGGTGGGCGTGTTCCTGTCCGGTGGCACCGATTCGTCGCTGGTGGCTGCGCTGATGCAGGCGCAGAGCAGCCAGCCGGTGCACAGTTTCAGCATCGGCTTCAGCGGCTCGCACCATGACGAGGCGCCGCTGGCCAAGGAGCTGGCCGGGCACCTGGGCTGCGACCACACCGAGCTGTACGTGAGTGGCGCCGATGCGCTGGCAGTGGTGCCACAGCTGCCGGCGATGTTCGATGAGCCCTTTGCGGATGCCTCGCAGGTGCCGACCGCATTGGTCGCGCGGCTGGCGCGGCAGGGCGTGACCGTGGCCCTGTCCGGCGACGGTGGCGACGAACTGTTCTTCGGCTACACCCGCTATGTGCGCGCGCTGCGCAACTGGCAGATGCTGGGCCGCGTGCCGGCGCCGCTGCGGCGCTGGATGGGCGCGCGGGCGCACCAGCAGGGCGAATCCTCGCGCACCGGCGGCCTGGCCGCGCTGCTGGCCGAGACCGGCGCGCGCGGCATCGGCGATGTCTACCGCAACCGCATCTCGCGCTGGCGCGACCCGGCGGCGGCGGTGATCGGTGCGCGCGAAGCCGGCAGCTTCTACGACCTGGCCGACCCGCTGCACGGTGCCGGCACCCCGGCCGACGCGATGATGCTGGCCGATTTCGTCAGCTACCTGCCCGACGACCTGCTGTGCAAGGTCGACCGCACCTCGATGGCGGTCAGCCTGGAGGCACGGGCGCCGCTGCTGGACTGGCGCGTGGCTGAATTCGCCTGGTCGCTGCCGCTGGGCTTCAAGCGCAGCGAGGACACCAGCAAGGTGCTGCTCAAGCGCGTGCTCGGCCGCTACGTGCCGCAGTCGATGGTGCACCGTCCCAAGCGCGGTTTCGGCGCGCCGGTGAGTGAATGGCTGAAGGGCGACCTGCGGCCGTGGGCCGATGACCTGCTGCAGCCGGCGCGGCTGGAACGCGAAGGCGTGCTGTCGGCGGCCGCCGTGCAGCCGCTGTGGCAGCAGTTCCTGGGCGGCCAGCGCAAATGGCATACCCACCTGTGGAACGTGCTGATGTTCCAGGCCTGGCAGGACCACTGGCGGCAGGTGCGGGTGGGCGTGGCACGCGGCTGATCTTCACCGGGGCGCATCGGGCCGGCCGCTAGGCTGACCCTTTCCCCCGTCTGGAGTGTGTCGCCATGCCTGTTCCCACCATCGCAGTCTTCGTTGGCAGCCTGCGCAAGGAGTCCTGCAACCGCAGGCTCGCGCTGGCCCTGGAAAAGCTGGCCGGCGATCGTGCGCGTTTCACTTACGTGCGCATCGACGATCTGCCGCTGTACAACCAGGATTTCGACGGAAGCTATCCGGCCCAGGGCACCCGCCTGAAGGACGAGGTACGCGGTGCGGATGCGGTGCTGTTCGTCACCCCGGAATACAACCGCTCGGTGCCCGGTGTGCTGAAGAATGCGATCGACATCGGCTCGCGGCCGTATGGCGACAGCGCCTTCGCTGGCAAGCCCGCGGCGGTGATCGGCGCGTCCATCGGCCAGATCGGCACGGCGGTGGCCCAGCAGCACCTGCGCAACATCCTGGCGTTCCTCGACATGCACGTGCTCGCCCAGCCGGAGGCGTTCATCCACTTCAAGGATGAACTGATCGGCGCCGATGGCACCATCCACAACGAAGGCACGCACAAGTTCCTGCAGGGCTACGTGGACCGCTTCCTGAAGCTGATCGCGGTGCACGCCAAGGGCGATTGACGCTGCGCTCGGGGCTGGGGTCAGAGCCCTCTGCGGCGCAGAGGGATCCGACCCCTTTCTGCCGGGGTCGGATCCCGTCGCACAGCGGCGGGGTCTGACCCCCGTTTCCCGATCTGCGATAATGGGATCCCATAGGCCTGACAACCACGTCGCACAGCGGCGGATATCCCCGGTTCGTCCACGGCTTATCCACAGGCTTGTCCATGGCCGCCGGGGTCGGCGCATGCCTACACTCGTCTGGCCCACTTTCGCAGGAAACACCGCAGCATGTCCGCCCGTTCCGGCTTCCGTTCCAACCGCAAAGAGCGCGGCGATGGCTTCGACCGCGATCGCGACGAATCGCGCATCGACCAGCTGCGCGTGCCGCCGCACTCGGTGGAAGCCGAACAGGCGGTGCTGGGTGGCCTGATGCTGGCCCCGGAAGCCTACGACCGGGTCAACGATCAGCTGACCGAGACCGATTTCTATCGCCGCGATCACCAGATGATCTACCGGGCGATCCGCGAGCTGTCCGAGCGCGAGCGTCCGTTCGATGCGGTGACCCTGGGCGAGTGGTTCGAATCGCAGGGCAGGATGGAGCTGGTCGGCGATGGCGCCTACCTGATCGAGCTGGCCAGCACCACGCCGTCGGCGGCCAACATCGTGGCCTACGCCGAGATCGTGCGTGACAAGGCGGTGCTGCGGCAGCTGATCCAGGTCGGCACCGACATCGTCAACGACGGCTTCCAGCCCGAAGGCCGCGACAGCAGCGAACTGCTGGCCTCGGCCGAAAAGAGCGTGTTCGCCATCGCCGAGCAGGGCGCGCGTGGCCGTACCGACTTCGTGGCCATGCCCGGCGCGCTGAAGGATGCGTTTGAAGAGCTGCGCAACCGCTTCGAGAACGGCGGCAACATCACCGGCCTGCCGACTGGTTACACCGACTTCGATGCGATGACCGCCGGCCTGCAGCCGACCGACCTGATCATCCTTGCCGCGCGTCCGGCGATGGGCAAGACCACCTTCGCGCTGAACATCGCCGAGTACGCGGCGATCAAGTCGAAGAAGGGCGTGGCCGTGTTCTCGATGGAAATGTCCGCATCGCAGCTGGCGATGCGCCTGATTTCCTCCAACGGCCGCATCAACGCCTCGCGCCTGCGCACCGGCCAGCTGGAAGACGAGGACTGGAGCCGGGTCACCAGCGCGATCAGGATGCTGAAGGAAACCAAGATCTTCATCGACGATACGCCAGGCGTGTCGCCGGAGATCCTGCGTTCCAAGTGCCGCCGCCTGAAGCGCGAGCACGACCTTGGCCTGATCGTGATCGACTATCTGCAGCTGATGAGCGTGCCGGGCAACAGCGAAAACCGCGCGACCGAAATTTCGGAAATCTCGCGATCGCTGAAGGGCCTGGCCAAGGAACTGAACGTGCCGGTGATCGCGCTTTCGCAGCTGAATCGATCGCTGGAAACGCGTACCGACAAGCGGCCGGTGATGGCCGACCTTCGCGAATCGGGCGCAATCGAGCAGGACGCGGACATGATCGTCTTCATCTACCGCGACGATTACTACAACAAGGAAAATTCGCCGGACAAGGGCCTGGCCGAGATCATCATCGGCAAGCACCGTGGTGGCCCGACCGGTTCGTGCAAGCTGAAATTCTTCGGCGAATACACGCGCTTCGACAACCTGTCCCACGATTCGGTTGGTTCGTTCGAGTAAGTCCCGCGCCGGGTAATGCCCGGCGCTCAAGTTCGTCCCTTGCGTGCCGTTAACACCGGTACCAGGGGGGGACATCACGGTCCATGACCCATTGCTGCACGCACGGCGATGGAGCGGTGCGTGCGCCCCCTTCATTCATGGGGAACGAATCGATGTCGGCGGCAGCAGGGAAGCGTGGGGTGGGGCGCGGCGTCGCCTGGATGTACATTGTGCTGTTGCAGTTGCTGGCAGGTACGGGTGTTGCGCAGGCGGCGTCGGCGGCGTGCGAGGCCATCAACCTGATAGGTACCACGACCAACGAGACCCGGACGTTCGCACAGGGGGCCTTCCTGCCAGGCGAGTCGCTGACGGTCCGTTTCACAGACAGCGGCGAGAACATCGGCAAACCGCCGAACTCGGCAGACGCCATCATTTTCCGCAGTTTGAGTTTCGGCACGGGAGGCTACGACTACCGCAGCAACACCGGATCTGCAGGAGCGCACAGCGGAGCGGTGGACAGCAGCTTCCTGGTGGCCAACGGCCTGTTCATGAGCATCAAGACCGGAAGGTACATCAGCCCGGTCCAGATCAACTGCATCTCCACCGCCACGCAACCGCTGCAGCTGGCTGCCCCTGCGACGCAGCAGTTCAGCGTTGGCTCGCCGGTTGATGTCCACCTGACCGCCAGCGGCGGCAGCCTGCCTTACAACTTCGCCATCAACATCGGCACCTTGCCCGCCGGGCTGGTGCTTGAACCCTCGGGCCGCCTGCATGGCACGCCGCAGGGCGCGGGCACGTTCAGCGTCAGCGTGGAGGTCACCGATGCAGCGGGCGCCAGCGCACACCAACCGCTGGCGGGCAGCATCGCGGCCATCGCGCCCGATGCCCCCGGCCAGGTCGCGGCTGTCGCCGGCGATGGCCAGGCCGTGGTCAGCTTCAGCGCACCGACGCAGACTGGCGGTGCCCCCATTGTCGAGTACGCCGTGATGGCGTCCACGGGCGAGTGGGCGCTCGGCACGCAGTCGCCGATCACGGTGACCGGTCTTGCCAATGGCATGCCCGTGCAGTTCCAGGTGATCGCCAACAACGGCAGCCAGGCCAGCCAGCCGTCGCTGGCAAGCGCCGCGGTCACGCCGATGACCGGGCAGATGATCCAGTTCGACGCGCTCGATGCACAGCCGTTCGGCAGCACGCCGCAGGTGCTGGCCATTGCCAGCAGTGGCCTGCCGGTGTCGCTGTCCAGCAGCACGCCCCGGGTCTGCAGCGTCGCTGCCGATGGCCGGGTGACCCTGCTTGCGGCAGGCACCTGCAGCATCGATGCCGACCAGGCGGGTGACGCGGCGACCCATGCCGCAGCACGCGTCAGCCGCTCGTTCACCGTGCTGGCCGTGGTGCCAGGCGCGCCACGCATCACTGCGGTGATGCTTGCCGCGGGCAGCGTGGACGTGAGCTTCCAGGCGCCGGTGTTCGATGGCGGCAGCGCGGTCGATAGCTATCTGCTGCAGGCGTTGCCGGGCGGGCAGAGCGTGCGCGGCAGCGGCAGTCCGCTGCGCATCGACGGGCTGCCGGCCGGCATTGCGCATCGCTTCGTCGTCATCGCCTTCAATGCGGCCGGTGCCGGCGCGGCGTCGCTGCCGTCCGACCCGCTCACCGTGCAGGGCGCACCGGTGGTGACCGGCGTGCAGGTGCCGTCGGTCGGTCGCTACATTGCCGGCCAGGTGCTGGCCTTTGCGGTGCAGTTCGACCAGGCTCTGCAGGTCGGCGCTGCGCCGCAGCTGCTGCTGCGCATCGGCAGCCAGCGCCGGGTGGCCACGCTTTCGACGGTGGAGACGGGTGCGCAGGACAGCGTGCTGCGCTTCCAGTACACGCTGCAGGCCGACGACCGCGACGAGGATGGCATCGAGGTGGAATCGCTGCAGGCCGCCGCCGGCAGCCTGCGCAATGCGCAGGGCACCGAAGCGCGTGCGGTGCTGGTCAATGTGGGGGCGACCACGGGCGTACGCGTGGGCGCCGACCTGCCGTCGGCCGTCGTCAACGTGCGCGGCGTGGCCGGCGATGGACAGGTGCAGGTCTATTTCGATGCGGCGTCTGCCGGCAGTGGTGCCATCGTCGATTACACGGTGACCGCGCAACCGGGCGGCATCAGCGCAACCGGTACGAGCTCGCCGATCACCGTGCGTGGCCTGGCCAATGGCAGTACCTACCGTTTCGTAGTGGTTGCACGCAGCGAGTACGGCAGCGGCGTGGCGTCGGCTGCCTCGGCAGCGGTGGTGCCGTTGCCGGATCTGGACGTGTCTGATTCCAGCATTGCGGTGCCTTACGGGGCTGCCGCCGTCGAGCTGCCGCTGTCGGTGGCCGGTGTGGTCGAGCAGGTGCAGGTGGCCGTTGGCCCGCAGCATGGCCGGGTTGACGTGCAGGGCATGACGCTGCGTTACACGCCGGCCGAAGGCTATGCCGGCACCGACAGCATCACCTACACCATCAGCGATGGCTTCCGCACGTCGGCGCCCGCCAGCATCACGATCACCATTGGCACGCCGACCGTGGTCCTGCAGTCCGCCGTGTTGCCGCACGCCGTGGCCGGTACCGCGCTGGACGCACTGCTGTCCAGCAGCGGTGGGGCAGCGCCTTACACCTACGCGATTGTTGGCGGCAGTCTGCCGACGGGCCTCAGCCTGGATCGCAGCGGGCACCTCGCGGGTACGCCCGTCGCCGCAGGTCGTTTCGAGATCGAAGTCGAGGTGACCGACAGCAGTTCCGGCACGGGTCCCTTCCGCGCGCGTCGCGCCTTCGTGCTCAGCGTGGCGGCGCCGCAGATCGAGGAAGTGGAAGCGCCGCTGCCGCCGGCAACCCAGGCGGGACCGGTCAGCCTGCGCCTGCAGGCGCGTGGCGGTACCGCGCCGTATGCCTTCCGCCTGATGTCGGGCGCGCTGCCGCCTGGCGTACTGCTGTCCAGCGACGGCCAGCTGCAGGGCGTGGCTACCCTGGCCGGCGTGTTCGATTTCGACGTGGAAGTCAGCGATACCTACGGCTTCACCGGTGTGGCGCGCTACCAGCTGAAGATCGCGCAGGCCGCGCAGGCGATCACCGGCTTCAGCGTGGACCCGGCAACGCCGGTCTACAGCGAGGGCGGCAGCTTCGAGGTCTCTGCACAGGGCGGTGCGTCGGGTCAGCCGCTGCGTTTCGGCAGCGGCAGCCCCGCGGTCTGTAGCGTCAGCGGCACGCGCGTCGCGATGCTGGCAGCAGGGCGTTGCGTGCTGACGGTGGACCAGGACGGCGATGCCAACCATGAAGCGGCACCGCAGCAGCAACGCATTGTCGAGATCGCGCTGGCCGTGCCGATGCTGGCGTGGAGTGCCGACCTGCAGCGCCTGCTGGAGCAGGGCAGCTTCGAACTGCCGCTGCCGACCAGCGACAGCCCAGGGGCCTTCAGCTTCCGCAGCAGCGACACCGCGGTGGCCAGCGTCGAAGGCCGCACCGTGCACGTACACGGCGAAGGTCGTGCGGTGATCACCGCCGAACAGGCCGCTGCGGGCAGCTACGCCGCCGCCAGTGTCGAGCTGGTGCTGGCGGTGAACGTGCGCCTGGACCCGACCCGTGACCCAAGCGTGACCGGGCTGCTGCAGGCGCAGGTGGACGCCAGCGTGCGCTTCGCCAACGCGCAGCAGGCCAACATCCGCGAGCGCCTGCGCCAGGTGCGTGCCGGCGGTAACGCCGACAGCAATACGCTGTCGGTGTCGACCGGCGCGCGTGGACCTGACGCGGCGTCGCTGCCGCTGGGCCAGGCGATTGCGGACGAACGTCCGCTGCTGCCCGCCGGCTGGGGCACCTGGGCCTCGGGTTCGGCCACCTATGGCCGGGGTGGTCCGACCGGGGCAGGGCGGTACGACCTGCGCAGCGACGGCCTGACCGTGGGCGTGGATCGTCGTCTTGGTGACAGTGCTCTGTGGGGCGTGGCCGGCAGCATCGGCCGCAACGACAGCGAGCAGGATGATGCGCGCACGCGCCTGCAGGCCGACCAGCGTTCGCTGGCGCTGTACGGCCTGTGGCGCGGCAACGAACACGTGTTCGTCGATGCGGTGCTGGCCACCGGCGACCTGCGCTTCGACCTGCAGCGCTGGAGCCGCGATGCCGGCGCGATCGCGGTGGCCCGTCGCGAGGGTTCGCAGTGGTTCGGTTCGCTGGCGCTTGGCTATGAGCAGGTGCTGTCGGGCATGCGCATGAGTGGCTACGCACGGGTGGATGGCAGCCGCAGCACGCTGGATGCCTACCGCGAGCATGGGCTGGGCGAACTGGATCTGGCCTACGGCCGCCAGGTCGTCGACAGCCGCGCGCTGGCGTTCGGCGTGGAAGGCAGCGCGGTCGAAACAGCCGAGGCGCGCCTGCGCCCGTTCTGGAGCATCGAGTACCGGCAGGCGCTGCAGGACCGCGGCGAGGCGACGTTGAACTACGCCGAGTGGGCGCGTCCGCAGGATTACCGCCTGGCGATGCGCAGCTACAACGACGATCTGCTGTCGCTGTCAGCTGGCGTGGACGTGTCCATCGCGCGCGGCTGGATCCTGTCGCTGCTGCTGGGCCATGAACAGGCGCGGGGCAGTGATCGGTCAAGCAGCGTCGGCCTGCGCCTGAGCAGCGGCGGCCGCTGAGGCGGTAGCGCCGGGCCATGCCCGGCCGATTTCCCGGATTTCATCGCCCCCAGCCCGGTTTCGTCGCAATCCGTTTGCGGCGGCCGCTGGCGGGCGGCACGGTGGTCTTAGGCGGCAGGGTGCCGCCCAAGGAGACCGTCATGAAGACCCTGTTCGCGCTGGGCGTGTGGTGCCTGCTGTTCGTGCTGTGCTGGCCGTTGGCGCTGCTGGCGCTGGTTGCCTGGCCGTTCGTCTGGCTGCTGAGCCTGCCGTTGCGCCTGGTCGGCATCACCTTCTCCGCCGTGTTCGCGTTCCTGCGTGCATTGTTCATGCTGCCGGCACGACTGCTGGGTGGCCGTGCGGTGACGGCATGAAGGCGCTGCTGATGGTTGCGCTGGCCGTGCTGGCGGCACCCGCACTGGCGCAGTCACCGGCGCCAACCTCGGCGTGGCTGGAGCGCCAGCAGTCGGCCGCTGCCGATGAAGCGGATGCGGCCGGTGCCCGAGCTTCGAAAGCTCCCGCGGTGAAGGAGAACTGCCGTGTCGTGAAGCAATGGAAGGTGGGTGACACCGTGGTCAAGCACCGCGTGTGTGACGACGCGCCAAAGGCGGCACCGCCGGCCAGACAGGGGTAGAGCCGAGCCCACGCTCGGCTGCTTTTCGCACCGACCAGCCGAGCACAATGGCGCGGCCATTTTCTGTAGAGCCGAGCCCACGCTCGGCTGCTTCTTGCAACGACCAGCCGAGCACGGGCTCGGCTCTACAACAGGGCGACCATTTCCGATCGCAACGGCCAGCCGAGCATGGGCTTGTATGTTCCTCCCGGCTCCTACGAGGTATGTAGGAGCCAGGGTGGAGGGACCGACAAGCATGGATCTGCGGATAGCGCCGACAGACGAGCCGAGCGATCCC
>NZ_VYKI01000045.1 GCF_008710035.1 Stenotrophomonas cyclobalanopsidis
TCGACCTGGTCGACCACCGACAATTTGAAGGCCAGCGAGTAATCGCGTTGGCTGCGCCTGATTGTTGATTTCATTGAACATTCCTTTTCCAGAGGGAAAAGGTGTCAACCCAATTCAGGACGGGTCACGGCAAAGAAAAGGGGCGCCTGGAAGGCGCCCCTTTTCTGCTCGAGCGTTTCAGTTGCTCTCGCTGAGCAGATTGTCGAAGTAGGCAATCGTCCGGCGCAGGCCCTCTTCCAGCTGGACTTGGGGTTCCCAGTTGTCCAGTTTCTTCTTGGCCAGTGTAATGTCCGGTTGGCGTTGCATGGGGTCGTCAACCGGCAACGGCTTGAACACAAGCTTGGAACCGGAGTTGGTCAGCGCGATCACCTTCTCGGCAAGCTCCCGGATGGTGAACTCGCCCGGATTGCCAAGGTTGCATGGCCCCGTGAAGCCCTTCTCGCTGTCCATCAGTCGCAGGAAGCCTTCGATCAGGTCATCCACATAGCAGAACGAACGTGTCTGCTTGCCTTCGCCATAGATCGTGATGTTTTCGCCGCGAAGGGCCTGCACGATGAAGTTGGAGACAACGCGCCCGTCATTAGGGTGCATGCGCGGGCCGTACGTGTTGAAGATGCGTGCAACCTTGATGTCCAGACCGTGCTGACGGTGGTAATCGAAGAACAGGGTTTCGGCGCAGCGTTTACCCTCGTCATAGCACGAGCGAGGGCCGATCGGATTGACGTTCCCCCAGTATTCCTCGCGCTGCGGATGGATACTGGGATCGCCATATACTTCGCTCGTCGATGCCTGGAAGATGCGGCAGTCGAGTCGTTTGGCGAGGCCAAGCAGGTTGATTGCTCCATGCACCGATGTCTTGGTGGTCTGCACTGGATCGTGGCTGTAATGGATCGGGGACGCCGGGCAGGCCAGGTTCCAGATCTCGTCGACTTCGACGTAGATGGGGAACGTCACATCGTGCCGCATGAATTCAAAATGCGGGTTCTGCAGCAGGTGCTCGATGTTCCGCTTGCTGCCGGTGAACAGGTTGTCGGCGCAGATTACTTCATTGCCGCGATCCAGCAGGCGCTCAATCAGGTGGGAGCCCAGAAAGCCTGCTCCTCCGGTTACCAGAACCCGCTTTCGACTGTTGTAGTTCTTCATTTTACGTTCCCGGTGCTGTCGCAGGTAATGGAGCGGCCCCGGCCAATGCCGTAGTACGCGATCCCGGTGGATTCCACCTTGGCAGGGTCATACATGTTGCGGCCGTCGAAGATGACGCGGTCATGCAGCTGCAGCAGTGGTTCGAAGCTTGAAAGCAGGAACTGTTTCCACTCCGTCACGATCACCAGCGCATCTGCGGAGGTCAGTGCCTGTTCCGCAGAACTGGCGAAAGAAACATCATCGCCAAAGGAGGAGAGCAGGTGGCTTGCCTCGGCCATGGCCTGGGGGTCGTAGCAACGTACCTTTGCGCCACGGGCAATCAGGTCTGCAATGAGAACGAGCGCCGGTGCCTCGCGCATGTCGTCCGTGTTCGGCTTGAAGGACAGGCCCCACACTGCAAATGTTTTGCCATTGATCTCGCCGGCATAGTGGCGGGCAATCAGCTTCGAAAGTTTCTGCTTCTGGCGGTAGTTCACCGCTTCCACTGCGTTGAGCAGGTCGGCCTGGTAGCCGACCGAATCCGATGTCCTGGCCAAGGCCTGCACATCCTTCGGGAAGCACGATCCGCCATAGCCGGCACCTGGATAGATGAAGGAGTAGCCAATCCGGCTGTCAGAGCCGATTCCCTTGCGAACCTGTTCGATGTCAGCGCCAACACGTTCGGCGATGTTGGAGATTTCATTCATGAAACTGATCTTGGTGGCAAGCATGGCGTTTGCCGCATACTTGGTCAGTTCCGCCGACGGCACGTCCATCACGATCAGACGGTCGTGGTTGCGATTGAACGGAAGATAGAGCTCGCGCATCTGGTCAGCTGCCGCCGTCACTGCAGTGCCGACGATGATCCGGTCAGGGCGCATGAAGTCGCGGATCGCATCGCCTTCCTTCAGAAACTCAGGGTTGGATACCACGTGGAAGGTGATATCCCTTCCGCTCCCGGAAAGCTCTTGCGCGATCTGCTGCTCCACCTTGCGGGCGGTGCCCACTGGAACGGTTGATTTGTCCACGATGACTGCATCATGGTCCAGGTGGCGGCCAATGGTCCCCGCAACGGCCAGGACATGCGTGAGGTCGGCACTCCCGTCTTCGCCTGGAGGGGTTCCCACGGCGATGAAGATGATGTTGCCATGTCTCACTGCAGCTTCCGCGTTCGTCGTGAAGGACAGGCGACCTCCGGCGACGTTGGCTGTAATCATCGAATCAAGTCCCGGCTCGTAGATCGGAATGATTCCGCGCTCAAGCCGCTCAACCTTGCCTGCGTCGGTATCGACACAGATCACATCGTGGCCGACCTCGGCCAGACATGCGGCCGTGACCAATCCCACATAGCCCGCACCAAAAATTGCAACTTTCATCAACGACCTCTACTAGAACGGATGACGCCCCGACAGCAGGCGGGGCGTCGTGATGGCAGCGCAGGAGCTTACAGCACGGCTTCCAGCTCCGGCAGGATCGTGAACAGATCCCCGACCAGGCCGATGTCGGCAATCTCGAAGATCGGCGAATCCGCGTCCTTGTTGATGGCCACGATCGTGCCGGCATCCTTAATGCCGGTCAGGTGCTGGATGGCACCGCTGATGCCGACGGCCACGTACAGTTCCGGCGCGATGATCTTGCCGGTCTGGCCGACCTGCAGATCGCTGGGCACGTAGCCGGCGTCGACCGCGGCGCGCGAGGCACCCACCGCGGCACCGAGCTTGTCGGCCAGCTGGAAGATGACCTTGAAGTTCTCTTCCGAACCGACGCCACGGCCACCGGAGACCACGCGCTTGGCGCTCTGCAGGTCCGGGCGGTCGCTGGCACCGGCGGCCAGGCCGACGAAGCGGGTGTGCGCCGGCAGGGCCGCATCGACACTGGCTGCTTCGACAGCAGCGCTTCCACCCTGGGCCGCTTCCGGCCACGATGCGGCGCGCACGGTGGCGACGACGATCTGGTCGGCCGGTGCTTCGACGGTGATGATGGCGTTGCCCGCGTAGATCGGGCGCTTGAAGGTATGGCTGCCTTCCACGGCCATCAGGTCGGACACCTGGTTGACGCCCAGCAGGGCGGCCACGCAGGGCATCAGGTCCTTGCCGAAGGTGGTCGACGGGCCGAAGACGTGGGTGTAGTCCTTGGCCAGCTGCGCGATCTGCGGGGCCAGCACCTGGGCGATGGCCTGCGCGTTGGCGGCGTTGGCCACGGTCAGGACCTTGGCGACGCCGGCGATCTTCGCGGCTTCAGCGGCGACGGCGGCCGGGTCGGCGGCCAGCACCAGCACGTCGATGCTGGCACCGCTGATGGCGGTGGCGGCGCTGACGGTCTTGGCGGTGGCGGCGTTGAGCTTGCCGTCGTGGTGCTCGGCGATGACGAGAATCTTGCTCATTACAGCAGCCCCTTCTGCTTGAGTGCGGCAACCAGTTCAGCCGCGTCCTTGACCATTACACCCTTGCTGCGCTTGGACGGCGCGGCGTACTGGGTGGTCTTGAAGGTATCGGCGGCTTCAACGCCGAGGTCGGCCAGCTGCAGGCTCTCCAGCGGCTTGGCCTTGGCCTTCATGATGTCCGGCAGCTTGATGAAGCGCGGTTCGTTCAGGCGCAGGTCGGTGGTGACCACGGCCGGCAGGTCCACTTCGAGCGTTTCCAGGCCGGCATCGACTTCACGGGTGACCGTGGCCTTGCCGTCGGCAACGTCCAGCTTGCTGGCGAAGGTCGCCTGCGGGCGGCCCCACAGCGTGGCCAGCATCTGGCCGGTCTGGTTGGCATCGTCGTCGATGGCCTGCTTGCCGAGGATCACCAGATCCGGCTGTTCCTTCTCGACCAGCTTGAGCAGGATGCGGGCGGCGGTCAGCGGCTGGATGGCCTGATCGGTAACGACGTGAATGGCACGGTTTGCACCCATGGCCAGGCCATTGCGCAGGTGCGCCTGGGCGTCGGCCGGGGCGATGGTGGCAACGACCACTTCGCTGGCGATGCCCTTGTCGCGCAGGCGCAGGGCTTCTTCCAGCGCGATTTCATCGAAGGGGTTGGGGGACAGCTTGACGCCGTCGGTGACCACGCCGGAACCGTCCGGCTTGACCTGAATGCGGACGTTGTAGTCCACCACGCGCTTGTACGCGACGAGGATTTTCATCTGGTACTCGATCCTTGTAGTGCCGGCCGCTGGCCGGCTAACAGTAATGGGAAACGTCCGGTCCTCGCACAGCAACCGGTTCGGGGGTGGGACCCCGATTCTAGCTGGCTTGGGGTGACCATGCGAATGCGTATGGTTTTGCTGCGACGCGGCAAAAAAAGCCGCTTCTGCCCCGTCATTCACGTTCTGCACGCAGTCGTGAAGTTCGGCCCCATGTATGCTGTGCCGCTGTATCGAAGCGTGCTGAGCGCTTCCTCTGGAAGAAATCAAAATAACAGGAGATCAGGTAGTGTCCACTTGGCTTGTCACCGGCGGCGCCGGTTTCATTGGCGGCAACTTCGTTCTCGAAGCGGTCGCCCGCGGCGTCAAGGTCGTCAATCTCGACGCGCTGACCTACGCCGGCAACCTGAAGACCCTGTCCAGCCTGGACGGCAACCCGAACCATGTGTTCGTGCAGGGTGACATCGGCGACAGCGCCTTGGTGGCCCGCCTGCTGGCCGAACACCAGCCCGATGCGGTGCTGAATTTCGCCGCCGAAAGCCACGTTGACCGCTCCATTGACGGTCCGGATGCCTTCATCCAGACGAACGTGGTCGGCACCCTGGGCCTGCTGGAAGCGGTGCGCGACCACTGGAAGGGCCTGCCGGCCGAGCAGGGCGCGGCCTTCCGCTTCCTGCACGTGTCCACCGACGAGGTGTACGGCACCCTGGGCGAGACCGGCAAGTTCAGCGAAACCACCCCGTACGCGCCCAATTCGCCGTACTCGGCGTCCAAGGCTGCGTCGGACCACCTAGTGCGCGCGTTCCACCACACCTACGGGCTGCCGGTGCTCACCACCAACTGCTCCAACAATTACGGCCCGTACCACTTCCCCGAAAAGCTCATTCCGCTGGTGATCGCCAAGGCACTGGCCGGCGAACCGCTGCCGGTGTACGGCGACGGCAAGCAGGTGCGTGACTGGCTGTTCGTCACCGACCATTGCGAAGCGATCCGCACCGTGCTGGCCAAGGGCCAGGTCGGCGAGACCTACAACGTCGGCGGCAATTCGGAAAAGCAGAACATCGAAGTCGTGCAGGCGATCTGCGCGCTGCTCGATGCGCGCCGCCCGCGTGACGATGGCCAGCCGCGCAGCAGCCAGATCACCTACGTGGCCGATCGCCCCGGTCATGACCGCCGCTACGCGATCGATGCGTCGAAGCTGAAGAATGATCTCGGCTGGGAACCGGCCTACACCTTCGAGCAGGGCATTGCCTTCACCGTCGACTGGTACCTGGACAACCAGGAATGGGTCAACGGCGTGCTCGACGGCAGCTACCGCCTGCAGCGCATTGGCACCAGCGCCTGAAACCGGGAGAGAACATGACGCAGCGTAAAGGCATCATCCTGGCCGGCGGCTCCGGCACCCGGCTGTATCCGATCACCAAGGGCGTCAGCAAGCAGCTGCTGCCGGTGTACGACAAGCCGATGATCTACTACCCGCTCAGCGTGCTGATGCTGGCGGGCATCCGTGAAGTGCTGATCATCAACACCCCGCACGAACAGGCGTTGTTCCAGCAGCTGCTGGGCGACGGTTCGCAGTGGGGCATGGACATCCAGTACGCCGTACAGCCCAGCCCCGACGGGCTGGCGCAGGCCTACCTGATCGGCCGCGACTTCGTGGCCGGCAAGCCGAGCTGCCTGGTACTGGGTGACAACATCTTCCACGGCCACGGCCTGCGCGAGGTGCTCAAGCGCGCCGACCAGCGCGTGGACGGCTCGACCGTGTTCGGCTACTGGGTGAACGACCCGGAGCGCTACGGCGTGGCCGAGTTCGACACGAGCGGCAAGGTGGTGGACCTGGTGGAAAAGCCGGAAAACCCGCGTTCCAACTACGCCGTCACCGGCCTGTACTTCTACGACGGCAACGCCAGCGCCCATGCTGCCGAACTGAAGCCGTCGCCGCGTGGCGAGCTGGAGATCACCGATCTCAACAAGCGCTACCTTACCGAGGGCAACCTGCATCTGGAAGCGCTGGGCCGCGGTTATGCCTGGCTCGATACCGGCACCCACCAGTCCCTGCTGGAAGCCTCCAACTTCATCGAGACCATCCAGACCCGTCAGGGCCTGCAGGTCTGCTGCCCGGAGGAAATCGCCTTCGGCCAGGGTTGGATCAACGCCGAGCAGCTGGAGGCGCTGGCCGCCCCGCTGATCAAGAATGGCTACGGCCAGTACCTGCACAAGCTCGCCCTGCGTGGAGTCGTTCCGTGAAAGTGATTGAAACCAAGCTGCCCGGCTGCGTGGTGATCGAGCCGGCGGTGTTCGGCGATGCCCGTGGTTATTTCTTTGAAACCTGGAATGCCGAGCGCTTCGCTGCGCTGGGCCTGCCGGACCGGTTCGTGCAGAGCAACGTCTCGACCTCGGCGCAGGGCGTGCTGCGCGGCCTGCATTACCAGTGGCCGCGCCCGCAGGGCAAGCTGGTCAGCGTGCTGGAAGGCGAGGTCTATGACGTCGCCGTCGACATCCGTCGCGGCTCGCCGACCTTCGGCCAGTGGGAAGCGGTGGTGCTGAGCGCGGAGAACAAGAAGCAGTTCTGGATTCCGGAAGGCTTCGCCCATGGCTTTGCCGTGCTGTCCGAGCGTGCGGTGTTCAGCTACCTGTGCACCGAGGTCTACCTGAAGGACTTCGATGCCGGCGTGCGCTGGAACGATGCCGACATCGCGGTGGACTGGCCGGTGAGCGCACCGACCCTGTCGGCCAAGGATGAGGGCGCACCGTTTCTGAAGGACATCGCCGAGGACCGCCTGCCGGTCTACAGCGCATGACCGTGCTGGTGTTTGGCGGCAACGGCCAGGTCGGGCAGGAACTGCTGCGCGCACTGGCCCCGTTGGGGCCGGTGGTGGCGACTACGCGTAGTGGCCAGCTGCCCGACGGCAGTGCGTGCGAGGTGGCCGATTTCGGCCAGCCCGACAGCCTGCCGGCGCTGCTGGACCGCCTGCAGCCGTCGGTGGTGGTCAATGCCGCCGCCTACACGGCAGTCGATCGTGCCGAGCAGGACGTGGAGGCCGCGTTCGCGGCCAACGCGCAGGCGCCGGGCGTGATCGCGCGCTGGTGTGCGGCCCATGGCGTGCCGTTCGTGCATTACTCCACCGATTACGTGTTCGATGGCCAGGGCAGCGCGCCCTACCGCGAAGACGAAGCGACCGCGCCGCTGGGCGTCTACGGCACCAGCAAGCGGGATGGTGAAGAGGCTGTTCGCGGCGCCGGTGGCCGCCACCTGATCTTCCGCACGGCGTGGGTGTACGCCTCGCACGGCGCCAATTTCCTGCGCACGATGCTGCGGGTGGGCGCCGAGCGTAACCAGCTGCGGGTGGTGGCCGACCAGATCGGCACGCCGACCCCGGCCGCGCTGATCGCCGATGTTACCGCACAGGCGCTGCAGCACCCCGGGCAGCTGTCGGGCACCTGGCACCTGACCGCCAGCGGCCAGACCAGCTGGCATGGATTCGCCGAGGCGATCTTTGCCGAAGCGTTGTCCAGCGGCGTGCTGGCCAAGGTGCCGGCCGTCGAAGCGATTCCCAGTGCCGAGTACCCGACCCCGGCCAAGCGTCCGGCGTGGTCGGTGCTGGACAACCGCAGGCTGCAGCAGGAGTTCGGCATCGTGCTGCCGTCCTGGCAGGACGGCCTGAAGCGGGTCATGGCGGAGATGGTTCGATAACGGTAGCGCCGGGCCATGCCCGGCGGATTCCGTATCACCGCTGCGCTCGCCGGCCATGGGCCGGCGCTACCGTTAAGCCCGCAGGCGCCTGATCAACTGCGCCCGTAGGTATCCTCGAAGCGCACGATGTCATCCTCGCCCAGGTAACTGCCGGACTGCACTTCGATCAGTTCCAGCGGCAGCTTGCCCGGGTTGCGCAGGCGATGGATCACGCCCAGCGGGATGTAGGTGCTCTGGTTCTCGCTCAGCAGGATCACTTCGTCGCCGCGGGTCACCTCGGCGGTGCCGCTGACCACGATCCAGTGTTCGGCGCGATGGTGGTGCATCTGCAGGCTCAGCGTGCCACCCGGCTTGACCGTGATGCGCTTGACCTGGAAGCGCTCGCCGTTGTCGATCGAGTCGTAGGCGCCCCACGGGCGGTACACCTTGCGGTGCCAGCTGGCTTCACTGCGGCCGTCGGCCTTCAACTGCGCCACCACCGTCTTGACCTCCTGCATGCGGTCGGCCTTGCCGACCAGCACCGCATCGTCGGTCTCCACCACGATCACGTCGTCCAGGCCGACCATTGCCACCAGGCGCTGGCCATAGGCGTAGGTGTTGCGGCAGTCGATGGCGATCACATCGCCCTGGTGGGCATTGCCATCGCCATCCTGCTGCGAGACATCGCGCAGCGCGGTCCACGATCCGACATCGTTCCAGCCTGCATCGAGCGGAATGACCACGGCATCGGCGGTTTTCTCCATCACCGCATAATCGATGGAATCAGACGGCACAGCGGTGAACGCGTCCTTGTCCAGGCGGGTGAAGTCGGCATCCCGACGCGACTGCTGCCACGCCGTGCGGCTGCCGGCCAGCATCGCCGGCTGGAAGCGTTCCAGCTCCTGCAGGTAGCGCGACGCCTTGAACAGGAACATGCCGCTGTTCCAGTAGTACTGGCCGCTGGCCACGTAGCCGCTGGCGGTGTCCAGGTCGGGTTTCTCGACGAAACGCTCGACGGCGCGAAGACCCTGGCCATCGGCCGCCTTGATGTAGCCATAGCCGGTTTCCGGACCCGTGGGCACGATGCCGAAGGTCACCAGCTTGCCCGCTTCGGCGGCGTTGGCCGCGGCGTGCACCGCGCTGCGGAAGGCGGCTTCATCGGTGATCACATGGTCCGAGGGCAGCACCAGCAGCAGCGCGTCGGCGCCATCACGGGTGGCTTCCAGGGCAGCCACGGCGATCGCCGGCGCGGTGTTGCGGCCGACCGGCTCGAGGATGATCGCGGCAGGCGCCGCGCCGACCTGCTGCAGCTGCTCGGCGGCGACGAAGCGGTGCTCCTCGTTGGCGATCACCAGCGGGCCGCGGCTGGCGATGGGGGCTACCCGCTGCCATGTGGCCTGCAGCATGGTCAGCTGGCCGGCCAGCGGCAGGAACTGCTTCGGGTAGGCCTCGCGGGACAGGGGCCACAGGCGGGTGCCGGAGCCACCGGACAGGATGACGGGCTGGATGTTGCTCATGATCTTCCTTGATTACTGCTGGATAAGGCGGGAGAGCTCATCGGTGCGTGCCTGCAGCAGAGCGGCGTCACCGCGGGCTTCCACATTCAGGCGCAGCAGCGGTTCGGTATTGGAGCTGCGCAGGTTGAAGCGCCAGTCGCCGAAATCGGCGCTGATGCCATCAGTGTGGTCCAGCGCCGGCGACTGTGCGGCGAAGTGCTCCATCACGCGGGCGACGGCTGCCTTGGCATCGGCCACCTTGAAGTTGATCTCGCCGCTGCAGGGGAAGGCCGCCATTCGGTCCTCCACCCAGTCGGCCAGCGAGCGGCCGCTCTCGGACACCAGCTGCGCGATCAGCAGCCACGGGATCATGCCGGAGTCCGCATAGGCGAATTCGCGGAAGTAGTGGTGGGCGCTCATCTCGCCGCCGTATACCGCATCCTCGGCGCGCATCTTTTCCTTGATGAAGGCATGGCCGCTCTTGCACAGCACCGGCACGCCGCCGGCCGCTTCGACCATTTCCACGGTGTTCCAGACCAGGCGCGGATCGTGCACGACCTTGCCGCCCGGCTGGCGGGCGAGAATCGCCTTGGCCAGCAGGCCGACCAGGTAGTAGCCCTCGATGAAACGGCCGGTGTGGTCGAAGAAGAAGCAGCGATCAAAATCGCCGTCCCAGGCGATGCCGAAGTCGGCGCCGTGTTCGCGCACGGCCTCGGCGGTGGCGGCCCGGTTTTCCGGCAGCAGCGGGTTGGGGATGCCGTTGGGGAAGTTGCCATCGGGTTCATGGCAGATGCGGATGAACTCCAGCGGCAGGTGCGGTGCGAGCAGGTCGACGATGGCACCGGCGCCGCCGTTGCCGGCATTGACCACCAGCTTCAGCGGCTTGAGCTTGCTGGCATCGACATAGCTCAGCAGGTGGTCGATGTAGGCGCCCTTGTCGTGGCGGGCAGTCTGCGCCGCGCTCGGCGGCTGCGGCGCGGCGGTATCGGCGGCCACGGCGTCGGAGATCGCGAACAGGCCGGTATCGGAGCTGATCGGCCGCGCGTTTTCCTTGACCAGCTTCATCCCGTTGTAGTCCATCGGGTTGTGGCTGGCGGTCACCATCACGCCACCGGCGGCGCCCAGGTGGTCGGTCTGGAAGTAGACCTCCTCGGTGCCGCACAGGCCAATGTCGATCACCTCGCGGCCGACGCCGCGCAGGCCGTTGGCGAGCGCATCCTGCAGGGCGGGGCTGGTCAGGCGGACATCATGTCCCAGTACTACCGGGCCCGGAGCGAGCTGAGCGTCCAGCGCCACGCCGATGCGGCGGGCCAGGTCTTCGTTCAGTTCTTCCGGGACGCGGCCGCGGATGTCATAGGCCTTGAAGGCGGGCAGGGGCATCGGTCAGGTCCTTGATGAGTTCAGTCGGCTAGTGTAATCCCAGCCCTGTGTGGGATCCGTTTCCATGCCCCTGCGGGCGCTGAACGTCGGGCCGGGCTCGGTGGTGACTCGGATCCACGCACGGCGTGGACCTACTTGGCAGAGCGCCCCCGCTTGCCCTTTGGCACCACCCCTGGCAGCGGCGCCAGCAGTGCTTCCAGGTCCTCATCGTTGAAGCGCGGGCCGCTGGCGTTGCCACCTTCAAGAATGGAATCGGCCAGCGCCGCCTTGCGCTCCTGCAGCTCGGCGATGCGCTCTTCAATGCTGCCGGCGGCGATCAGCCGGTAGACGAACACCGGCTGCTCCTGGCCGATGCGGTGGGCGCGATCGGTTGCCTGCCGTTCGGCAGCCGGGTTCCACCACGGATCGAAGTGGATGACCGTATCTGCCGCGGTCAGGTTCAGGCCGACACCACCGGCCTTCAGGCTGATGAGGAAAATCGGCACCTCGCCCGCCATGAAGCGCTGCACGGGCGTGGCCCGATCCTGGGTGTCGCCGGTCAGCTGCACGTGGGCCAGGCCCATCTCATCCAGCGCCTGTGCGATCAAGGCCAGCATGCTGGTGAACTGCGAGAACAGGAGGATCCGCCGGCCTTCTTCCACCATTTCCGGCAGCATGTCGCGCAGCAGGTCCAGCTTGGCCGACGGCGCACTGCGCTTGCCGGTCTCACCGGGCAGCAGACGCGGGTCGCAGCAGACCTGGCGCAGTTTCAGCAGGGCGTCCAGCACCAGGATATGGCTGCGGCCCAACCCTTGGGCAGCGACGGCTTCACGCACCTTGGCCTCCATTGATGCGCGCACGGTTTCGTACAGATCGCGCTGTGCGCCTTCCAGTGCCACCGTGCGGGTGATCTCGGTTTTCGGCGGTAGTTCCGCCGCCACCTGGTCCTTGCGCCGGCGCAGCATGAACGGGCGCAGGCGCTGGGCAAGCAGGTGCGCGCGTTGCGGGTCGCTGCCGCGTTCGATGGGATGGCGCCAATGCTGGTTGAACTGCTTCTCGTTGCCCAGCAGGCCGGGCAGCAGGAAATCGAACTGTGCCCATAGTTCGCCCAGGTGGTTTTCCAGCGGCGTACCGGTCAGGCACAGGCGATGGCGCGCGTGCAGGGTGCGCAGGGCGATGGCCGCCTTCGATTTTGCGTTCTTGACCTGCTGTGCCTCGTCGAGGATCAGCAGGTGATAGTCGTGGGCCAGCAGGGCCTCTTCGTCGCGCCACACCAGCGGGTAGGTGGTGAGCACCAGATCATGTTCGCCGATGCGATCGAAGTGGGCGGCGCGGTCGGCGCCATGCAGCGCCAGCACGCGCAGGTCGGGGGTGAAGCGGGCCGCTTCACTGGTCCAGTTATGCAGCAACGAGGTGGGCACCACCACCAGCGCCGGCTGCTGCAGCCGGCCCTGTTCCTTTTCCAGCAGGATATGGGCCAGGGTCTGCAGTGTCTTGCCCAGGCCCATGTCGTCGGCCAGCACGCCGCCGAGGTCCTGCTGCCGCAGGTACTGCAGCCAGGCCAGGCCCTGCAGCTGGTACGGACGCAGGGAAGCGGCCAGCCCGGCGGGGGGAGCGATCTCTTCGAGTGCGGGGGTCTGCAGCAGGCGTTGCACCAGCGCACGGGTGTCTTGGCTGCCCTTGAACTGCAGGCGCGCATTGTCCTGCAGGGCGCGCAGGCGGCCGCGGTCACGCGCCGACACCCGCAAGGGCGCATCACGCTGGCTGAACAGATCGGCCAACAAGGCGATAACCGGTTTCAGGCGCGCGGCCTTGATGGCCAGATGGGTGTTGCCGCCGGGCGACAGCATCACGTTCTCATCGTCACCGATGGCGTCGATCTGCCCGCGAAGCCAGCGCGGATCGGTCTGCAGCACCTTGTGCAGCAGTGGGGCCAACGGCACGGTACGGCCGTCGACCTGGATATCCAGGCCCAGATCAAACCAGCCGTCTCCCGACGCACTGGGCTGGATGTCCAGATCGATGTCCTCGATCAGGGTGATGCGGTGGCGGAAGTCGTCATCCACCTCCACTTTCCAGCCGAGCGCTTCCAGTTGCGGCACGTCCTGCAGCAGCAGCCGGGTCCAATTGTAGCTGCGCAGCACGAAATGTGGGCCGGCATCCTGCAGGGCCACCCGTGGCGCCGTGTCGCGGTGGAGATTGAACCCGCGCAGTTCATGTTCGCGGCGAGCCTCCTCGGCCGGATCCCGCGGCAGCAGGGCCAGATCGCCATTGGCGTCGTGGACGAACACGCTCGGATTGTCCAGGAAGCGCACGTGTTCGTCGTACTCGAAGGCGACCGTGGCGAAATCCGCCCAGTGCGAATCATCCCGCCGGTGCAGCCAGGCCGGCCGGAACTCCAGACTGTGCAGGCGCAGCACGGGTGTCATGGCCTTGATCTGCAGGGTGGGAAGTGCATCGGGCGCGCTGGGACGGGGCAGCGCGGGGTCCATCTGCCGCAGCATCTGTGCCACCACGGGCGCTTCACTGGGCATCAGGTGCGGCAGGGTCAGGAAGACGTCGGCGTCCTCGGTTTTCACATCCAGCAGCAGGGGGCCCACTTCTCCTGTAATGGGGTCCAGGTACCCGGCGGCGCTGCCCATGACCAGGCCTTCAGCATCGCCTTCCACATGCAGGGACGGCTTCGACAGCGGGATGTCTTCGATTTCCTCGATCTGCCAGCCCAGCGTTCCGCGCCGCGCAGGACCACGCCGGGCAGGCACGCGTTCATGACGCTGGCCCGAAACCCAGCCGTGGCCGCTGTCGATGATCAGCTGCAGCGTGGCATTGATGTCGATGCGCGGCCCGGCGGTCTTCGCATGCCGCTCCGCCCAGAGCTGGGCGATCACCGAGATATCGGACGGCGCGAGGTAGCCCGGCGGATTGAGCAGCATCTCGGCGGTGATATCCACCCATTTGCCGATGCTGAGGGTGCCATTGGGGCGGTAGTCCACCTTTCGCATCACAACGTAGGGCCGATGGCCGGACGTCGAGAGATCGAAGATGACGCCATTTCTGCGGGGCTTGGCTGGAAGGCTGCGCCTGCTCTGCCAGCGCGACAGTTCGGCCAGCAGTTCCGGGCGAGGGGGGCCGTTCAATGCGGATGCAGTGTCGTCCTCATCATCTTCCCCGGCCGGAGGTCCCACCGCGACCTCGATGCTGTCGTCCAGCAGGTAGACCACCAGCGCGGCGGCCACGTGCTTGCAGTTGCGGCCCACCGGGCATGAGCAGTCACCCTGCAACCGGCTGCGGGGCGTGCGGGTGCTGGCCCCCAGATCGATTTCGACGCCGTACGGGTGGCGAGCCGAACCCTGCACGTCGGCGAGGAGCAGATCACCGTGGCGTTGCAGGTTGCGGACACCGCCTATGCACTGCTCGCTGCGACCGAGCGTCACTTCATCAAACCAGCGGAACAGGTCCTGGTCATCGTAGGGGATGGGCATTGTCATCGGGGCCAGCGTCAACCAGTAGCAGTCCTCCATTCTAGCGGGAACGCGCCAGGCAGCCGGTCAATGCTGCGGCGCATCCCAGCCCATCAGCGGGGCCCGGCTAGAATGCAATCATTCTTCCCCCGTAGGGCTGTAGAAATGGAACACGCAACTTCCAGCGGCAAGCGCAGCAAGCGCTTCGCCTCGGCGGCGGAGGCCCTGCAGGGCGTCATCGCCGATGGCCAGACCCTGGCCGTGGGCGGCTTCGGCCTGTGCGGCATTCCCGAGGCGCTGATCGCCGCGCTGCGCGACAGCGGTGCCAAGGGCCTGACCGTGATCTCCAACAATGCCGGCGTCGATGGCTTCGGCCTCGGCCAGCTGCTGGAAACGCGGCAGATCAAGAAGATGATTTCGTCCTACGTGGGCGAGAACAAGGAATTCGAACGGCAGTTCCTGGCCGGTGAGCTGGAACTGGAGTTCAACCCGCAGGGCACCCTGGCCGAGCGCCTTCGCGCCGGCGGTGCGGGCATCCCGGCCTTCTTCACTGCCACCGGCTACGGCACGGTGGTGGCCGAAGGCAAGGAAACCCGCGAGTTCGACGGCAAGCACTACGTGATGGAAACCGCGCTGCTTGCAGATGTCGCCCTGGTCAAGGCCTGGAAGGCCGACGAAGCCGGCAACCTGGTGTTCCGGAAGACCGCGCGCAACTTCAACCCGGCCTGCGCGATGGCCGGCAAGGTCTGCATCGTGGAAGTGGAGGAGGTGGTGCCGGTCGGTAGCATCGATCCGGACCAGGTGCACCTGCCGGGCATCTACGTGCACCGCATCGTGCACAACCCCACCCCTGAAAAACGTATCGAACAGCGCACCATCCGCGCGGAGGGCAACTGACATGGCGTGGACCCGTGACGAGATGGCGGCACGTGCCGCCCGCGAACTGACCGATGGCGCCTACGTGAACCTCGGCATCGGCCTGCCGACGCTGGTGGCCAACCACATTCCCGAAGGCGTGGACGTGTGGCTGCAGTCGGAGAACGGCCTGCTTGGCATCGGCCCGTTCCCGACCGATGCCGAAGTGGACGCCGACCTGATCAACGCCGGCAAGCAGACCGTCACCGCGCGTGCCGGTGCCAGCTATTTCGGCAGCCATGACAGTTTCGCGATGATCCGCGGCGGCCACGTCAACCTCGCCATCCTCGGCGCCATGCAGGTGACCGACAAGGGCGACCTGGCCAACTGGATGGTGCCCGGCAAGATGGTCAAGGGCATGGGCGGGGCGATGGACCTGGTGGCCGGCGTGCAGCGCGTGGTGGTGCTGATGGAGCACACCGCGAAGAGCGGCGAGCACAAGATCCTGGCCGAATGCTCGCTGCCGCTGACCGGCGTCGGCGTGGTCGACCGCATCATCACCGACCTGGCCGTGTTCGACGTGACCGAGGACGGCCTGGTGCTGGTGGAAGCGGCGCCCGGCGTGGCCGATGACGAACTGAAGGAAAAGACCGGCGTGCCGTTCCGGCGGGTGTGATCGATCAAAGGGGGCCGTGTGGCCCCCTTTGATCAGCTGCGCCGTGCGTAGGCGTAGTCCGAAGCTGCCGGTTCCGGTTCGCCGATACATGCGGCAGCCGTCATGACGCGCAATCCGCTCTGCTCGCAGCAGGTGCCCAGCACGCGTTCGATGGCATGTGCCAGGGTGCCGTCGATCTGGCCCTGTTCGGCATCGAACGCGCTGCGATGGAGGTGTGCGTCCAGCAGCGGACGCAGGGCCTGCAATCGCCACCAGCCCATGCTGCCGGCGCCGAATACCTCTGCGTCCGCGGCCGCAGGAAGGCCCAGCCGCACGCGGAGCCGCTGCAGTGCCGGCCCATTGCCGCCGATGAAATCGACGACACGCAGCAGGTGCCCTTCGGCCACCACCATGCCCAGGCCCGGATCGGCCTGGAACGCGGCGTGGATGCGCGCGGCGCGATCGCGCTGGACCAGACGCTGCAGCAGTTCCTGCCGCCACTGGTCACCATTGTCGCGATGGGTTGAGCGTTTCGTATGCAGTTTGAGCACCACATCGTGGTGGTCCTGCAGCAGCCGCTCGGCCACCTCCAGGAACGGCAGGATGTCGCGCCCTTGGTTGGCGACCGGGATGACCTCGCCCGCCAGCCCGTGGCTGGCCAGCGCCTGTTGGACGGCCACCACCTGCGCGGCCGGGGTGGTGACGACGATCCGCCACGGCAACGCGGCTTCGCCCAGTGCGGACAGTACCTCGGGCAGGGTTTCCAGATACCAGGCGTGCAGGTGCACCGCGGGTGCCTGCCGTACCGGTGGCGCCGGCGAAAGCGCCTCGCGGGTGGCCTGCAGCCAGGCATGGCCCAGTCGTGCATCGGGTTCGAGCACCGCCCCTTCGGCCCACTCGTTCCATGCATTGATGAAGACCAGGCGCTGATCCTGCGGCGCCGCCGCCAGGCGCTCGTGCACCGTTCGGCGCAGCCAGTCGCGATAGCCGCGCGGTGAGGCGTGCAGGTACACCCGGCCACGGCCGGAGCGTCGTGCTTCGTTGTCCCAACCGGGATTCACGCCGGGGTAGAGCGGGTAGTCCGGCAGCGGCCGCGCGCCGACCTCGGCAGCCAGTTCGCGCCAGTCACGCACGTCGCCGTTGAATCCGGGATTGAGCAGCCACTGCTGCGCGGACAGCGAGGCAGGGTTGCTCATGTTCGGCGGGAACTCGACAGCGGCATCGAAGCCGATGTCGCGCGGATCGGGCCGTTCGAAGCCCTGCACGTAGGCCAGGTGGAGCTCGCCGACACCGTGGTCACGGCACCAGCGGCGCCAGCGCTCCGCGGTCGCCCGTGCATCGGGCAGCAGGTGCGGGCGGTAGATCAGGAGCATCGGCCTGCCATCGACCTTCAGTGCGCGCCGGTCACGCAGGTACGGTGCAACGTGGGCGATGAAGGCCAGGTCATCCTCGGCGCTGTGCTGCTGGCCGATCAGGATGTCCTCGTCGCGGCCATCCCAGCGCCGCGCCCAGTTCTCGTTGGCCCAGCACAGGCAGAACGGCAGATCGATGCTGTCATCGGCCAGCCACTGCTGCAGTGGGTCCTCCATCAGGGTGCGGCCACTGAACCAGTAGTAGTAGAAGCAGAACGCGCCGATGCCATGTTCGGCGGCGAGCGTCGCCTGGTCGCGCATCACCTGCGGGTTGCGCAGGTCGTAGAAGCCGAGATCGGCAGGCAGGCGCGGTTGGATGTGGCCTTCGAACTGCGGCAAGGCGCGGGTGACGTTGCGCCACTCGGTGAAGCCCTTGCCCCACCACGCGTCGTTCTCGGCGAAAGTGTGGAACTGCGGCAGGTAGAAAGCGACAAGGGTGGCCGGCAGCGGGGTAGGCAGGGCGTCCTGCCGATAGCTGCGGTGGCCGATCGCGGCCTCGTCGGCACGCCAGCGCAGCTGCGCGCCCGAACGGGGGCCGGCGGTGTCCTGCTGACCCTTGGGCGGCGGCGGCACCCAGTCACCATGACGGGCCAGCAGGCGGGTCCGCAGCCGGTCGCGCTGCCCCTCGGAGAGGGGCAGCAGCCGGAAGGCCGCACGCAGCAGCGGGAACAGGGCCTGGCGCAGGCTGCCGCTCATCGCAGCACGCCCCGGGAAGGGCGGGCGAGGGCGGGCATGGGCGTCGTGGAAAGGGTCATGGGACGCATTTTCGACGCTGGCGGCCATCACGGCAAACCGGATCGCGGCTGCCGTGCTAGCGTGGCACGATGCTGTTCCCCCACGACCTGCCTGATGCCGACGTCCAGCACCTGCCGGGCTGGCTGCCCACCGATGCCGCCGATGCGCTGCTGCCGGCGCTGCAGGCGGAACTGCCGTGGGAGGTGCACCGCATCCGCATGTTCGGCAACTGGGTGGATTCGCCCCGGCTGAGCTGCTGGATCGGTGACCCACAGGCGCGCTATCGCTATTCCGGCGCTGAATTCGTACCGCTGCCGTGGCCGCCGCGGCTGCAGGTCCTGCGCGAGCGGCTGCAGGCGCAGGGCATCGGCGCGTTCAACAGCGTGCTGGTCAACCGCTACCGCAACGGCGGCGATTACATGGGCTGGCACAGCGATGACGAACCGGAGCTGGGGTCGTCGCCGCTCATCGCCTCGCTCAGCCTGGGCTCGGCCCGGCGTTTCCTGCTGCGACGGCGCGACGATCCCGCGCGCAAGGCCGAATTCCTGCTTGGCCACGGCGACCTGCTGCTGATGGGCGGCAGCACCCAGCGCTTCTACCAGCACGCGCTGCCGAAGATGGCACGGGTGCAGGGCGAGCGCATCAACCTGACGTTCCGTTGGATCCAGCCCCGTTGAGGGTGTTTCGCCGGGCATGGCCCGGCGCTACCAGGATTGCACAGGGCGCTCCGCCGGGCATGGCCCGGCGCTACCAGGATTGCACAGGGCGCTCCGCCGGGCATGGCCCGGCGCTACCAGGATTGCACAAGGGTAGCGCCGGGCCATGCCCGGCGAGCGCAGCGGATACGGCTCAACGCTTCGGCGCAGCCGCGTCGTTCTGCCCGTTCACCAGCGTCCAGGCCACCACGTCCTGCGCCAGCTGCTGCAGGCCACGCTCGAAGGCGGCGGCCACGGCCGGTACGTCGGTGCTGCCCACCGGCTGTGCCTGGCGGAACGTGCGGTCGGCCACCACGCGCTGGTCGGTGGTGTGGATCAGCTTGGCGTTCACTTCGATCACCACGGTCGGCGTGGCCTGGCCCTGGTAATCCGATTCGAAGCGGCGCACGTCGGTGGCCAGTTTGTAGTCGGCGCGGATGCCGGCGGCGGTGCGGGCCACGCCGCGCAGGCGGCCGGAATCCTCGAAGCCGCGCAGCAGGGTGTCCTCGATGATGTCGGTGGCCGGCTGTGCCCAGCTGGCGCCCTTGTAGATCTCCAGCTCGGACGGTGTCGGCCGCACGTTGATGCGCGGGCTGTCGACCATGCGCGCGGCGCTGGGCTTGGACACCACCAGCTGCCAGTCGGCCTGCGGCCAGCTCGGGTCCACCTTCACCTGCACGGCGGGCGAGTACAGGGTGACCGGGCTCTTGTCGCCGCTGCCGAGGATCGAGCAGCCACCCAGCAGGGTGACGGCCGAGGCGGCCAGCAGCAGGCGCGGAAGGGTCATCGGGCTCATTTGGGTTCGAACTCCTTCGGTGCGTCGCGGCCCAGCAGGTAGCGCGCGGGATTGTTCTCGAGGCGGTCGCTGACGCGGCGCAGGTCGCGGATCAGGCCACGCAGTTCATTCAGCGTCGGGCCGAGCTGGCCCAGCCCGTCGTTGGCGAAGCTGTTGATGGCCGCGCGGTTCTCGCCGAGGATCGAATCGGCATTCCCGGCCGCCGAATCAAGCTTGCCCAGGGTGGCGTCGAGCTTGTCGATGATGCCCGGCAGCTGCTGCACCAGGTTCTTGTCCAGGCGCTCGATGGTGCCATTGGTGGTCTTCAGCGTGGTGTCCAGGCTGCGTGCGGCATCGCGCGCGCTGAGCAGCAGCGCCTGGGTACCCTGGTCACGGTCGGCCAGCCCGCCGCTGATGGTCTCCAGGTTGGCCAGGGTGGCGTTGATCGAGGCCACGTTGCGGTCACTGAGGACCTGGTCCATGCGTTCGACGATGCGGTTGGCCACGTCGGTGATGTTCTGCAGCGCCGACGGCGTGGTCGGGATGATCGGCGCCGGATCCTTGTTGACCGTGGTCAGTGTCGGCGCCTGCGGTGTACCACCGCTGAGCTGGATGATCGACGGGCCGGTCAGGCTGGTGATCGCCAGCTTGGCGCGGGTATCGGTCTTGACCGGGGTGTTGGAGTTCAGGCGGATGCGCGCGACGACCTGGCGCGGGTCGTCGGGCACCAGGTTCAGTTCGGTGATCGAGCCCACCGCGATGCCGTTGTACTGCACCGGGCTGCCCACCGACAGGCCGGTCACCGCCTCGCGGAACACTACGCGGTACTCCTGCCAGGTACGGTCGGAGGAATACTTGGCTGCCCACAGGCCGAAGGCCAGCAGGGCCAGGCCGGTGATCAGGGTGAACGCACCGATCAGCACGTAATTGGCTTTGGTTTCCATGGCTCAGGCACTCTTGATCTGTTCGCCGCGTGCGGCACGCGCGCGGGGTCCGTGGAAATATTCCTGGATCCACGGGTGGTCCAGTTGCTCGAGTTCGGACAGCGGCGCGTTGGCCACCATCCTGCGGTCAGCGATCACCGCCACCCGGTCGCAGATCGCATACAGCGTGTCCAGGTCGTGGGTGATCAGGAACACGGTCAGGCCCAGCGCTTCCTGCAGGGTCTTGATCAGGCGGTCGAAGGCGGCCGCGCCGATCGGGTCCAGGCCGGCGGTGGGTTCGTCCAGGAACAGCAGCGGCGGGTCCAGCGCCAGCGCCCGCGCCAGGCCGGCGCGCTTGCGCATGCCGCCGGACAGCTGCGAGGGCAGCTTGTTGATGGCATCGGCGGGCAGGCCGGCCAGCTTCACCTTGAGCAGCGCCAGTTCGTAGTGCCAGCGCTCGGGCAGCTCACGGTGGTGTTCCTTCAGCGGCACCTGCACGTTCTCGCCCACGGTCAGCGAGGAGAACAAGGCGCCATCCTGGAACAGCACGCCGGTGTTGCGCTCGATGTGCAGGCGGCTTTCGGCATCGTCGGCGCGCGCGTTGCGGCCGAGCACCTCGATCTGCCCTTCGTCGGGCACGCGCAGGCCGAGGATCGAGCGCATCAGCACGGATTTGCCGGTGCCCGAACCGCCGACCACGCCGAGGATCTCGCCGCGCCGCACGTCCAGGTCCAGGCCTTCGTGCACGGTCTGGCTGCCGAAGCGGTTGACCAGCCCGCGCACGCGGATGGCCAGGTCGTGGCCCTGGTCATCCTGCATGGTGTCGGTGGGGGAGTCGTATGCGTTCATGTCACCAGTCCATGTGCATGAACCACAACGCCGCAAAGGCGTCGATGATGATGACCAGCGAGATGGTCTGCACCACGCTGGAGGTGGTGCGCTCGCCCACCGACTGCGCCGTGCCTTCCACCTTCAGGCCTTCCAGGCAGCCGATCAGGCCGATGATCAGCGCGAACACCGGTGCCTTGGACAGGCCCACCAGCAGGTGCCGCACTTCCATCGTTTCGTGCATGCGCGCGATGTACATCTGCGGCGGGATGTCCAGGTCGAACGCGCCGACGGTGATGCCGCCGGCCAGGCCGGCGATCATCGCGATGAAGGTCAGCAGCGGCAGGGTCACCAGCAGGGCGAGCAGGCGCGGCAGCACCAGCAGGTCGACCGGGTCCAGGCCGAGCGTGCGCATCGCATCGATTTCCTCGCGAGCCTTCATCGCGCCGATCTGCGCGGTGAACGCACTGGCGGTGCGGCCGGCCAGCACGATGGCGGTGAGCAGCACGGCGAACTCGCGCAGGAAGGCGATGTTGACCAGCTCGACCACGTAGATCTCCGCGCCGAAGTCGCGCAGGATGGTCGAGCCGAGGAAGGCGATGACCGCGCCGACCAGGTAGGACAGCAGTGCCACCAGTGGCACCGCGTCCAGCCCCACCTGTTCCATCTGGTGCACGGTGGCGGTCAGGCGGAAGCGCCGCGGTTCCTTCACCAGCCGCGCGGCCTTCACCAGGTTCTCGCCGAGGAAGCTGCACAGCGCCTTGATGTTGTGGGCAGTGGCATGGACGCTGACGCCGAGGCGTTCGAGCGCGGCCAGTACGCCGAAATCGCGCTTGGGCTTGGGGCGGTCGTCGGCCACTTCTTCGATGGTGGACACCAGCGCCTGGTGGTCCGGCCGGAACTGCACGGCGTGCTCGCCGAGGTCGGCCCGATGGGCCACGCGCAGCAGCTGCAGCACGCCGGCCGAGTCCAGCTGCTCGATACCGGTGGCGTCGATGCCGGTTACTTTGTCGGGAACGTCGCGCAGCACTTCGGCCGCCGCCAGCGCGGTCTTCAGGGTCCAGTGCCCGGACAGGCGGATCAGCCCGTGATCGTGGGCGTCCTGTTCAAGCCGGGGTGCGTGGTTCGGGGTCATGGGGGCCATTCGGCTCGCAGCATAACCGTTCTTAATTGCACGTCGCGTCGAACCGGGATGAAATTCTCCGGCCAAGGCCGCCGTGGGTGATACTACGGCGCATGTCTGCAGACGCCCACACGATCCCCACGCCCCAGGCCACCTACGCACAGCGGGTGGCATTCGTTTCCGAGATCGCCGGGCGCCTGCACAGCTATGGCACTACGGCCCAGCGGCTGGAGGCGGCCGTGGTCGCGCTGGCACTGCAACTGGACCTGGACTGCGAGCCGTGGTCCAACCCCACCGGCATCATCCTCAGCTTCAGCGATCCGGCACGCGCCATCGGTTCCAGCGACATCACCCGGGTGATCCGACTGGCGCCGGGCGAGAACGACCTGCACAAGCTGAGCGTTGCCGACCGCATCGCCGAGGAAGTGGCCAATGGGCGCATGAGCCTTGCACAGGGCCATACCGCGCTGCGGCAGCTGGACAAGGATCCTGGCCGCCGCGGCAAGCTGCGCACCATCCTGTCCTTCAGCCTGGGCGCGGCCGGCGTGGCCGGCATGTGGAAGCTGCCGTGGCTGGACATCGCCACTGCCGGCGTCATCGGCCTGATGATCGGCCTGCTGGGCATGATCACCGATCGTCGCCCGGCCACCCGCGAAGCGGGCGAAGCGCTGGCTGCACTGCTGGCCGGCATGGTCGCCACGCTGGTGGCCGCCTTTGTCGGCGCACTCAATCTCAATACCGTCATCATTGCTTCGCTGGTGGTGCTGCTGCCTGGCATGTCGCTGACCAATGCGGTCAATGAACTGGCCAGCCAGCACTGGGTATCGGGCACCGCGCGTTTCGCCGGTGCGCTGACCACCATCATGAAACTCAGCGTCGGCGCGATGATCGCCGTGACCCTGGCCGATGTGCTGGGCCTGGAGCCGGTGATCCGTGCCGCGCGGCCGCAGGGGCCATGGGTGGAATGGGCCTCGCTGCTGACCGCGGCATTCGCCTTCGCCATGCTGTTCAAGGCCAACCGGCGCGATTATCCGTGGGTGATGGCGGCCTCGGTGGCAGGTTATGCCATCTCCAAATTCGGTGGCCACGCCTGGGGCGCACCGGCCGGTATTTTCCTGTCCGCGATGCTGCTGACCGCCGGCGGTAATCTGTTCGGCCGCCTGGTCGGGCGCCCGGGCGCGATCATCCGCCTGCCGGGCATCATCATGATGGTGCCGGGCAGCACTAGCCTGCGCGGCGTGCTGACCCTGGTGCAGCAGCAGGACGTGGGCGCCGGGCAGAGCGTGTTCCTCACCGTGCTCAACGTGGTGATGGCGCTGGTGGCCGGCCTGCTGTTCGGCAATCTGCTGATGCCGGCCCGCAAAACCCTGTAGGTGTGGACCGTTGGTCCACACGCCAGATAAAAAAACGCCGGCGTTCGCCGGCGTCGTTCATTCCAGCCTGATATTCGGCCTTACGCCTTCTTGATCAGGAAATCTTCCGGCTTCTTGCCGCCCTTGGCGGTCAGTTCGGCCATCCAGCGCGGCTGCTTGCCACGGCCGGTCCAGGTTTCCTTCGGATTGGCCGGGTTGCGGTACTTCGGGGCAACCTTGCCCAGCTTGCGGCCTGCGGTCTTCGCCGGTGCCTTGGTGGCCTTCGTCGCCTTGCGCGCGCGCGGGGCAGCCGGGGCATCACCGAACAGTTCCTCGATGGTGTAACCCTCGGCCTTGGCCAGCTTGCTCAGCTGGGCACGCACCTTGGTGATCGGGCGACGCTTGGCCACGATGGTCTGCTGCTTCTTGGCGGTACGGATCAGGGCGCCCAGCTCGCGTGCCGACAGGCCGCTCAGGTCGATGCTCATTAACGATTACTCCGGAAACTGAATTAGGGACAGGGACGAGCCGGTCCGTGGCGTCGCGGGACAGAATAATGACGAATTAATCCCAGCACAAACATTGGCAGTCGCGACATGGCGGCCGGATGGCCCCAATGCGTCTGTTTTGACCGGATTATGTCCGATCGGATTTTGCTGGTACGCACAAGACAGGCAAAAAAAGACCGGGGCAGGCCCCGGTCTCTCTGGTCATCCCTGCAGTCGCTGCAGCAGGGTGGCCTTGTCCAGGCTTTCCGCCTCGCTGGCACGGCGCGAACGGTATTCAAAGGTGCCGGCGGCCAGGCCGCGTTCGCTGACCACCACCCGGTGCGGGACGCCGATCAGTTCCATGTCGGCGAACATGGCGCCCGGACGCAGGCCACGGTCGTCCAGCGCCGCATCCAGGCCCGCATCGCGCAGTTCCTGCAGCAGGGCAGCCGCCGCTTCGGCCACGCCGGCATCGCCCTTCGGGTTGATCACGCACACCACCACCTGCCACGGCGCCATCGCCTCGGGCCAGATGATGCCGGCGTCGTCGTGGTTCTGTTCGATCGCCGCAGCGACCACGCGGGAAATGCCGATGCCGTAGCAGCCCATGGCCATCACCGCGGCCTTGCCGTTCTCGTCAAGCACGGTGGCGTCGAGCGCGGCGGCGTACTTGCGGCCCAACTGGAAGACGTGGCCGACCTCGATGCCGCGGGCGATCTTCAGCTCGCCGCCATCGACGGCGCGGTCACCGGCCTGCACGTTGCGGATGTCAGCCACTTCCGGCTCGGCCAGGTCGCGGCCCCAGTTGACGCCGGCCAGGTGGAAACCGGCCTCGTTGGCGCCGACGACGAAGTCGGCCATGGCTGCCACTTCACGGTCGGCCACCACGCGGATGGCCTTGGCCGGGGCGACCGGGCCGAGGAAGCCCGGCACGCTGCCCAGGTACTCGGCGATTTCCGCCTCGCTGGCGAAGCGCTGGTCTTCCAGGCCGGCGACCTTGCCCAGCTTGATCTCGTTGACGTCATGGTCGCCGCGGACCAGGGCCAGCACGAAGCCGGCTTCGGTCATCAGCGCCACCGACTTCACGGTGCGGGTCAGGTCGAGGCCTAGCAGGGCGGCGACGTCCTCGCAGGTCTTCTGCGTGGGGGTGTCCACCTTGCGCATGGTTTCGGTCGCAGCCGCGCGCGGTGCCGGATCGGCGGCCACGGCCGCTTCCATGTTGGCGGCATAATCCGAGCCTGTGGAGAACACCAGCGCGTCTTCGCCCGAATCGGCGATGACGTGGAATTCCTGCGAGGCATCGCCACCGATGGCACCGGAATCGGCCTGCACCATGCGGAAATCGAGGCCGAGTCGGGTGAAGATACGACTGTAGGCCGCCTTCATGTTCTCGTATTCGCGCACCAGGCAGTCATCGTGCAGGTGGAACGAATAGGCATCCTTCATCAGGAATTCGCGCGCGCGCATCACGCCGAAACGCGGGCGGATCTCGTCGCGGAACTTGGTCTGGATCTGGTAGAAGTTGACCGGCAGCTGCTTGTAGCTGGACAGCTCGCTGCGCGCGAAATCGCAGGCCGCTTCTTCGGCGGTGGGGCTGTAGCAGAAGGTCTGTTCCTTGCGGTCCTTGATCTTCAGCAGCTGCGGGCCAAACTTTTCCCAGCGGCCGGTCTGCTCCCACAGTTCCTTCGGCTGGATGGTCGGAATCTGGAATTCGACGGCACCGGCGCGGTCCATTTCCTCGCGCACGATGCGCTCGACCTTGCGCAGCACGCGCAGGCCCAGCGGCGACCAGGTGTACAGGCCCGATGCCAGCTTGCGGATCATGCCCGCCCGCAGCATCAACCGGTGGCTGGTCAGCTCGGCGTCGCTGGGGGTTTCCTTGGTGGTGTGCAGGTGGAACTGGGAGAGGCGCATCGGCGGCTTCGGATAACGGCAGAGACGCCTATTCTGCCAGCCCGGCCGGGGGTTTGTACCGGCAGGGCTGGCAGCCCTGCACCTGCTTCAATCAACGTCAACGTCAAAAGCTGGCTATCCGTGGGTTGGCGGGGGGGGGGGGGGGGGGGGGGGGGGGGGGGGGGGGGGGGGGGGGGGGGGGGGGGGGGCCCCCCCCCCCCCCCCCCCCCCCCCCCCC
>NZ_VYKI01000046.1 GCF_008710035.1 Stenotrophomonas cyclobalanopsidis
GGTCCGGTTGAGGGGGCGTGAGCCGCATGGATGCGGCGACCGAGCTTACATGGACGTACTTGCAGCGTCCCCCTCAACCGGACCCACCCCGCCAACCCACGGAACGCACGCCTTTGACGTTGACGTTGACGTTGACGTTGCATCGAGCGGGTGCAGGGCGCAGCCCTGCCAACACCCCCACCCTCACCTCACTGAATCAAAACCGGGTTTCGGCACGCCACTTGCAACTGTTCCAGCGAACACCCCCATCACTGTTTCTGGAACCGTTGCAGATGTCCCACTCCGTCACTTCGATTCTTTCCCAGATCCGCTCCTATCAGACCCAGGTGGGGCAGAACCCGGCGCTCAGCCCGCTGGCCGAAGCCCCGCGCAGCAATGCCCTGCCGGGCGCGGCCCTGGATGCATCGCAGGTCCAGCCCGCCAGCTTCACCGAGACCCTGCGCGGCGCCATCGCCGGCGTCAACGACGCCCAGCAGAAGTCCGGCGCCCTGGCCAAGGCTTTCGAACTGGGCGAACCCGGCGCCGACCTGGCCAAGGTGATGGTCGCCTCGCAGCAGTCCCAGATCGCCTTCCGCGCCACCGTGGAAGTCCGCAACCGTCTCGTCCAGGCTTACCAGGACGTGATGAACATGCCGCTGTAAGGAACATTGACGCATGGCACTGACGCTCTCCAAGGAAACCCTGAACGCCGAAAAGGCCGGGCAGTGGTTCGACCGCCTGCAGAGTCTGCAGATCACCCGCCGCCTCGGCCTGATGGCGATGATCTCGGTGGCGGTGGCGGCGGGCCTGTTCGTGTTCTTCTGGTCGCAGAAGCCCGGCATGGTCCCGCTGTACACCGGCCTGGACCAGAAGGCGACCGCCGAAGCCACCGACCTGCTGCGTGCGGCACAGATTCCGTTCGAGCTGGACCCGGCCACCGGTGGCATCACCGTCCCGGAAAAGAACCTGCACGATGCCCGCCTGAAGCTGGCCGGCTCCGGCCTGACCGACAGCGGCAAGCTCGGCTTCGAGCTGATGGAACGTGACCCCGGCTTCGGCGTCAGCCAGTTCGTCGAAAGCGCGCGCTACCAGCACGCGCTGGAAACCGAACTGTCGCGCACCATCAATACCCTGCGCCCGGTGCGCGATTCGCGCGTGCACCTGGCCATCCCCAAGCCCAGCGCCTTCACCCGCCAGCGTGACGTGGCCAGTGCCTCGGTCACCCTGGAACTGCGTGGCGGCCAGCAGCTGGAACGCAGCCAGGTCGATGCCATCGTGCACATGGTGGCTGCCGCCATTCCTGATCTTGCGCCGGAACGGGTGACCATCGTCGACCAGAGCGGCCGCATGCTCAGCGTCAGCGATCCGAACAGCGAAGCAGCGGTCAACGCCGCCCAGTTCGAGCAGGTGCGCCGCCAGGAAACCTCGTTCAACCAGCGCATCCGCGAGCTGCTGGAACCGATGACCGGCCCCGGCCGCGTCAACCCGGAAGTGAGCGTGGACATGGACTTCTCGGTGACCGAGGAAGCCCGCGAACTCTACAACGGTGAACCGCAGAAGCTGCGCAGCGAGCAGATGAGCGAAAACACCACCAGCACCCCGGGCCCGCAGGGCGTGCCTGGCGCGGCCAGTAACAGTCCGCCGGGCCAGGCGGCCGCACCGGCCACTGCGCAGGCTCCGACCGAAAGCAGCAAGAACGCGACCCGCAACTACGAGCTGGACCGTACCCTGCAGCACACCCGCCAGCCGGCCGGCCGCATCAAGCGCGTCTCGGTGGCGGTACTGGTGGACAACGTGCCGCGCGCCGGTGCCAACGGCAAGGTCACCCCGCAGCCGCTGGCGGCCGCTGAACTGACCCGCGTCGAGGCGCTGGTGAAGCAGGCGGTGGGCTTCAACGCCGAGCGTGGCGACACCGTGTCGGTGATGAACGCGCCGTTCGTGCGCGACACCACCCCGGTGGAAGGCCCGGCCTGGTGGGAGCTGCCGTGGGTGTTTGATGCCGGTCGCATGGTGCTGGGCGCGGTGGTGGTGCTGGCGCTGCTGTTCGGCGTGCTGCGCCCTGCCCTGCGCGGCATCACCGGGCAGAACAGGAAGGATGAAAACGCCGCGCTGGAGCCGCACACCGCAGACGTTCAGCTGGTGGATGACGATGGCATGCCGCTGCCGGCGCTGGGCGCTGACCGCCTCAGCCTGGCCGGCGCGGATTCCCTGGCCCTGCCGGTGGATTCTTATGAGGAACGACTGCGGATGGCCCGTGAAGCCGTGAAGACCGATTCCAAGCGCGTGGCCCAGGTGGTCAAGGGCTGGGTGGCCAATGACTGACGTGCAACTGACCGGCGTGCAGCGCGCTGCCGTACTGCTGCTGTCACTGGGTGAACTGGACGCGGCCGAAGTGCTGCGCCACATGGAACCCAAGGAAGTGCAGAAGATCGGCATCGCCATGGCCACCATGACCGACATCACCCGTGACCAGGTGGGCCGGGTCATGGACCAGTTCAACCAGGAACTGGGTTCGAAGACCTCGCTGGGCGTTGGCTCGGACGACTACATCCGCAACATGCTGATCCAGGCGCTGGGCACCGAGAAGGCCAGCGGCCTGATCGACCGCATTCTGCTGGGCCGCAACACCACCGGCCTGGACGCGCTGAAGTGGATGGACCCACGCGCGGTAGCCGACCTGGTGCGCAACGAGCACCCGCAGATCATCGCCATCGTGATGGCCCACCTGGAAACCGACCAGGCCGCCGACGCGCTGAAGCTGCTGCCCGACCGCACCCGCGTCGACGTGCTGCTGCGCATCGCCACCCTCGACGGCATTCCGCCGAACGCGCTGAACGAACTGAACGAGATCATGGAACGCCAGTTCTCGGGCAACCAGAACCTGAAGTCGTCAAACATCGGCGGCGTGCAGTGCGCGGCCAACATCCTCAACTTCATGGACAGCGGCCAGGACCAGGCCATCCTCGGCGAGATCGCGCGCATCGATGCGCCGCTCAGCGGCCGCATCCAGGACCTGATGTTCGTGTTCGACGACCTGGTGGACCTGGACGACCGCGAGATGCAGCTGGTGCTGCGCGAAGTCAGCGGCGAACGCCTGGGCCTGGCGCTGCGCGGCGCCGACATCAAGGTGCGCGACAAGATCACCCGCAACATGTCGCAGCGTGCGGCCGAGATCCTGCTGGAAGACATGGAAGCCCGCGGCCCGGTGCGCCTGTCCGACGTGGAAGGCGCGCAGCGCGAGATCCTGGCCATCGTCAAGCGCATGGCCGATGAGGGCACCGTCACCATTGGCGGCAGCGCGGAGGCCATGCTGTGAGCAACGTCGTGCGCTGGCTTGCCCCTGACCTGCTGGCCCAGCCACAAGCGCAGCTGGAGCAGGAAGATGTCTTCGAACTTACCGGGCCGGACCCCGAGCACGAGCCGGAACCGGTGCTGCAGCTGCCGACCCTGGAGGACATCCAGGCGATCCAGGACAGCGCCGAGAAGGAAGGCTTCCAGCACGGCCACGCCGACGGCTATGGCCAGGGCCAGGCCGAGGTACGTCGCCTGGCCGCACAGATGGAAGGCATCCTCGACAACTTCAGCCGGCCGCTGGCACGGCTGGAGAACGAAGTGGTCGGCGCGCTGGGCGAACTGGCGGTGCGCATCGCTGGTGCGCTGGTCGGCCGCGCATACGAGGCCGACCCGGCCCTGCTGGCACAGCTGGTGGGGGAAGCGGTGGATGCGGTCGGTGGCGGCACGCGTGAAGTGGAAGTGCGCCTGCACCCGGACGACATCGCCGCGCTCGCGCCGTTGATGACCCTCACCCCGACCCAGCGCCTGGTGCCCGATACCAGCCTGAGCCGCGGCGACCTGCGCGTACATGCCGAAGCGGTGCGCATCGACGGCACCCTGGAAGCGCGCCTGCGTGGCGCACTCGATGCGGTGATCCGCCAGACCGGAGCCACGCCATGACCCCCGAACCGAACCTGCCTCCGCCGCCGACCGACTGGGCCGTGGCCCGCAACCTGCGCCTGGCCCGCCGCCTGGATGGCCTGCGCGTGGATACCGCGCACGGCCGCGGGTTGATCCGTGAGGGCGTGCTGCGCCGCGCGGTCGGCCTGACCCTGGAAGCGGTAGGCTGCGAGGCCCCGCTGGGTGCCAGCTGCAAGGTGGAAGTGGTCGATGGCGGCTGGGTCGACGCCGAAGTGGTCGGTTTTGCCGGCGAGCGCACCTACCTGATGCCCAGCGCCGAACTGCATGGCCTGCTGCCCAACGCACGCGTGGTGCCGTCTGCGCGCCGTGGTGGCGTGGAAGTGGGCGAAGGCCTGCTCGGCCGCGTGATCGACAGCGATGGCGTGCCGCTGGATGGCAAAGGTCCGATCCGTGCGGAAGGCCACGTCGGCATGGCCGGCGTCTCGATCAACCCGCTCGCGCGCGAGCCGATCACCCAGCCGCTGGACGTCGGCGTGCGCGCCATCAACGCCCTGCTGCCGATCGGCCGCGGGCAGCGCGTGGGCCTGTTCGCAGGTTCCGGTGTCGGTAAGTCGACGCTGCTGGGCATGATGACCCGCTACACCGCCGCCGACGTCATCGTGGTCGGCCTGATCGGTGAACGTGGCCGCGAAGTCCGCGATTTCGTCGAGACCACGCTGGGCGAGGAAGGCCTGCGCCGCGCCGTGGTGGTGGCCAGTCCGGCCGACCGCCCGCCGCTGGCGCGCCTGCACGGTGCTTACCGCGCCACGGCCATTGCCGAGTGGTTCCGCGACCAGGGCCTGAACGTGCTGCTGCTGATGGATTCGCTGACCCGCTTCGCCCAGGCGCAGCGCGAGATCGGCCTGTCGGTGGGCGAACCGCCGACCACCCGCGGCTACCCGCCGTCGGTGTTCGCCAAGCTGCCGGCGCTGGTCGAACGCGCCGGCAACGGCGCCAAGGGCCGTGGCTCGATCACCGCCTTCTACACCGTACTCACCGAGGGCGATGACCCGCAGGATCCGATCGCCGATGCGGCGCGCGCCATCCTTGACGGCCACATCCTGCTCTCGCGCCGGGTGGCCGACAGCGGCCTGTACCCGGCCATCGACGTTGAATCGTCGGTCAGCCGCGTGGTCACGGAAATCGCCGACGAGCCGTGGCGCCTGCGCATCCGCAAGCTCAAGCGGCTGGTCTCGGCCTATTCCTCCAACCGCGACCTCATTGCGATCGGTGCGTACCAGCGCGGCAACGATGCCGCCACCGACGAAGCCCTGGAACGCTGGCCGGAAATCATGGAGTTTCTCGGCCAGGACGTGGCCAAGGCCGCTGATCTTCCGCACAGCCAGGCGGCGCTGCAGCGCCTGGTGGATTAAGAGAGCCGAACCATGACACAGTCCAAGCGCATCGATCCCCTGCTGAAGCGCGCCCAGGAACACGAAGACGCCGTGGCCCGCGACCTGGCCGAGCGCCAGCGCGTGCTCGACACCCACCTGTCGCGCCTGGATGAGCTCCGCCGCTACGCCGAGGAATATGCCTCGCAACAGATGGCCAACGCGCAGATGGCCGCCACCAGCCCGGCGCAGCTGCTTAACCGCCGCGCCTTCCTCGACCGCCTCGACAGCGCAGTGGAACAGCAGCAGGCCACGGTGAACGGCAACCGCGAAAAGGTGGAAGCCGAACGTGCGCGCCTGATCCTGGCAAGCCGTGACAAGGCCGTGCTGGAACAGCTGGCCGCCAGCTACCGCGCCCAGGAAAAGGTGGTGACCGACCGCCGCGACCAGCGCGAGATGGATGACATCGGTGCCCGCCGTGCACGCCTGGCGCAGACGGCGGAACCGGACGGCAGCGAGCAGGGAGGCCGCACGTGATGCCCTCTGCACTGTCCAGCAGCATCGGTCCCGGCAGCACCGCCAGCAGCACCGCCAGCCCCGCGCGCAGCACCGGCAGTGGCAAGGATTTCGGGCAGATGCTGCAGGGCTCGCCCGCAGCGGAGGCGAAGCCCCAGCCTGCCAGCAAGGCCCCATTGTCCAACAGCGCGCCGACCAACCCGGACGGCGGCGCGGATACGCCGACCAGCAGCACCGCAGACAGCGACGGCGCGACGACCGAAACGGTGGCCGCCGCCCCGCCGCCTACCCAGGCCACGACGGACGACAAGGACACGGCGACGGAGGGCGATGATGCGCCGTGGCCGCCGCTCGGCCTGGCCGGCCTGATGCTGGCGGTGCCGGTGCCGGTGCCCGCCAACGCCGACGCCGCGACGCCCGTGGCAACGGCCAAGGGCGGCGACGCGGACCCGGCTGCCGCTGCGCCGGCACTGCCGGCCACCGGCCTGCCCGCGGCAACGCCCTTGGCTGCCGGCGCATCGGCTGCCACTGCAGCGACCGACCGCAATGGCGACATCGCCACCCAGCCGCTGCCGGATATGGTCCTCGGCCAGCAGACGCTGGAGGGCGCCGACGACAGCGACGGCCTGCTGATCGGCGATCGCACGCCGCCCGCCCCGTTGCAGGGCGCATTCCCGGCCGCACTGCAGGACCTTAAGGCTGCACTGGCCAGCACGCCGGTCTTCGATGGCGAACCGACGCCCACCCCGACCCTGGGTGACGACGGCTTCGACCATGCGGTCGGCGCACGCCTCAGCTGGCTGGCCGACCAGAAGATCGGCCACGCCCACATCCGCCTGAACCCGGAAGACCTGGGCCCGGTGGACGTGCGCCTGCAGATGAATGGCGACAAGGTCCACGCCAGCTTCAGCAGCCCGCACGTGGATGTGCGCCATGCGCTGGAAAGCAGCCTGCCGCGCCTGCGTGAACTGCTGGGCGAACAGGGCTTCCAGCTGGCTCATGCCGATGTCGGCCACCAGAACCGCGGTGACGGCAGTCCGTCGGCGCAGGCCGGTGGCACGGGTGACCTGGTCGGCGGCGACGGAGAACCGTCGCGGGGCGACATCACGGTGTCGGCCGCACAGCTGATGCGCCAGCGCGGGCTGCTGGACGCCTACGCGTAGCGACTCGCCGGGCATGGCCCGGCGCTACCGACAATTTTCCGTCGCACCCTTTCCCTCGCGCTGCGGCACGCCCCTTGCATATCCCGGTGAAGCAACCCTCAGGAGCTTCACCTCGTGGCCGCAGCCGCTGACAAAACCAAGAAGACCGCCGACAAGGACAAGGCCGCCAAGCCGCGCAGTCCGCTGTTGATCACCGCCCTGGTGGCCGTGCTGGCCGCAGGTGCCGCCGGCGGCGGCGTCTGGTTCTTCAACCAGTCCAAGCACGAAGACAAGACCGCCGAAGCCCCGAAGAAGGGTGCCGTGCCGGCCCCGGCGCAGTACTTCGCGCTGGACCCGGCCTTCGTGGTCAACCTCAACGGTTCGATGGACGGCCCGCGCTACCTGCAGGTGGAAGTGCAGCTGATGACCCGCGATCCGGCCGCGCTGGAAGCGATCAAGACCCACGCCCCGGCCATCCGCGCACGCCTGCTGATGCTGTTCTCGCAGGTCACCCCCGACCAGATCGCCGACATCGCCGGCAAGCAGAAGCTGCAGGCCAATGCGCTGGCTGAAGTGCAGAAGGTGCTCAAGGCCGAGACCGGCAACAACGGTGCCGACGATCTGCTGTTCACCAGCTTCGTGACCCAGTAAGGGCTGCCTCCGATGAATGACCTGCTGTCCCAGGATGAGATCGATGCCCTGCTCCATGGCGTGGACAGTGGCGCGGTCGAAACCGAGCCGGAGGCGCCCAGTGGCGAAGCCCGTTCGTACGATTTCGCCAGCCAGGACCGCATCATCCGCGGTCGCATGCCGACCCTGGAAATGGTCCACGAGCGTTTCGCGCGCCTGTGGCGGATCGGGCTGTTCAACCTGATCCGCCGCTCGGCCGAACTCTCGGTGCGTGGCATCGAGCTGATCAAGTTCAACGATTACATGCACTCGCTGTATGTGCCGACCAACCTGAACCTGATCCGCTTCAAGCCGCTGCGAGGCACCGGCCTGATCGTGTTCGAGCCGACGCTGGTGTTCGCCATCGTCGACAACTTCTTCGGCGGCGACGGACGCTACCCGACCCGCATCGAAGGCCGCGAGTTCACCGCCACCGAAATGCGGGTGATCCAGCTGCTGCTGAAGCAGACCTTCGCGGACCTGCGCGAGGCCTGGGCGCCGGTGATGGAAGTGGATTTCGAATACATCAATTCGGAAATCAATCCGCACTTCGCCAACATCGTGACGCCGCGCGAATACGTGGTGGTGTGCCGCCTGCACGTCGAACTCGACGGCGGTGGCGGCGACATCCACGTCACCCTGCCGTACTCGATGCTGGAGCCGATCCGCGAGCTGCTCGACGCCGGCATCCAGAGCGACCGCAACGACCGCGATGCCAGCTGGGGCGTGATGCTGCGCGAGCAGCTCAACATCGCCGAAGTGACCCTGTCCAGCGTGCTGGCCAGCAAGCGCATGACCCTGCGTGACCTGACCCGGCTGAAGGTGGGCGACATCCTGCCGATCGAGCTGAACCCGCAGGTGCCGCTGTGCGTGGAAAACATCCCCGTGTTCACCGGCGAGTTCGGCGTCGCCAACGGCATGAACGCCGTGAAGATCACCGCTACCCATCCGCCGGGCACTCGCCCGCGCGTACCCGTCATCCAGGAAGACCCGCAATGAACGATATCGACGCCCTCGAACCGACCCCGGCCCAGTTCGGCAACCTGCAGGCCGACGAGTCGATCGGCCCGGACCTGAACCTGGACGTGATCCTCGACGTGCCGGTGACCCTGTCGCTGGAAGTCGGTCGTGCCCGCCTGCCGATCCGCAACCTGCTGCAGCTCAACCAGGGCTCGGTGGTGGAACTGGAACGCGGCGCCGGCGAATCGCTGGATGTGTTCGTCAACGGCACCCTGATCGCCCATGGCGAAGTGGTGGTCATCAACGATCGCTTCGGCGTGCGCCTGACCGACGTGGTCAGCCCGAGCGAGCGGATCCGGAGACTGCGTTGAGCCTGCTGCTCGCCACCGCCCAGGCGGCTGCGAAGACCACCCCGCAGATCGGCCAGCATGCGGCCAGTGCACCGAGCCTGTTCGGCGCGGTGCTGGCGCTGCTGGCGGTCCTGGCGCTGGTGGTCGGCCTCGGCTGGCTGCTCAAGCGCATGCCGGGCAGCGGCTTCCGCCCGCCGGAGGGCATGAAGCTGGTGGCCAGCCTGAATGTTGGCGCCAAGGAGCGCGTGGTGGTGGTCGAGGTCAATGGCCAGCAGCTGCTGCTGGGCGTGACCGCCGGCAGCATCAACACGCTGCACACCCTTTCCGAACCGCTGCCACCGCCCGCGCCGGCGCGCGTGCCGGACTTCAAGAACCTGCCGAATTTCGCCCAGCTGCTGCAACAGCGGCTGCGCAAGGACCCCTGACATGCGTGTCGCCCGTACCCGCCCCGCCACCGTGCTGTCGTGGCTGCTGTTGATCGCCCTGTGCCTGCTGCCCGTGCTGGCATTTGCCGCGCCCGGTGCGCCGGCCGCGCTGCCGGACGTCAACGTCGGCAAGATCGGCGGCCAGCCGGTCAGCCTGCCGTTGCAGACCCTGCTGCTGATGACGGCGATCACCCTGATCCCGTCCATGCTGCTGGTGCTGACCTCGTTCACCCGCATCATCATCGTGCTGGGCCTGCTGCGGCAGGCGCTGGGCACCGGACAGACGCCGTCCAACCAGGTGCTGCTGGGCCTGGCCCTGTTCCTGACCGCGATGATCATGATGCCGACCTGGGACAAGTCGTGGAGCACGGGCATGGCGCCCTACCTCAACGGCGAGATCGACTTCCAGACCGCCTGGACCCTGACCACGCAGCCGCTGCGCGGCTTCATGCTGGCGCAGATCCGCGAGACCGACCTGATGACTTTCGCCGGCATCGCCGGCCACGGCACCTACGCCAGTCCCGACGCGATCCCGTTCCCGGTGCTGGTGGCCTCGTTCGTCACCAGTGAACTGAAGACCGCTTTCGAGATCGGCTTCCTGATCTTCATCCCGTTCGTGATCATCGACCTGGTGGTGGCCAGCGTGCTGATGTCGATGGGCATGATGATGCTGTCGCCGATGCTGGTGTCGGCCCCGTTCAAGATTCTGCTGTTCGTGCTGGTCGACGGCTGGGTGCTGACGGTGGGTACGTTGGCGGCCAGCTTCAATCCTGCGTAAATCAAACATGCACCGCCGGGCATGGCCCGGCGCTACCGATGGAACAACGATGTCTCCCGAACTTGCCTTGACCGAACTGCGTGGCGGCCTGATCACCGTGTTGTGGGTGGCCGGCCCGCTGCTGCTCACCGTCCTGGTGGTCGGCGTGGTGGTGGGCGTGGTGCAGGCCGCGACCCAGCTCAACGAGCCGACCATCGCCTTCGTCGCCAAAGCCGCCGCATTGACGGCCGTGCTGTTTGCCCTGGGCAGCCTGCTGATCGGCCACCTGGTCGAGTTCACCACGCTGCTGTTCCAGCGCATTCCACACCTGATCGGCTAGGAAACACGCGCTGATGGATGCCGCCACCCAGATGGCTGCCGACGGCCTGCAGGCCTTCAGCATGATCGCCACGGTGCTGTGGACGATGCTGCGCATCGGCGCGGTGGCGATGGCCATGCCCATGATCGGTACCCGCGCGGTGCCGCAGCGGATCCGCGTGATACTGGCCGGCACCCTGGCCATCGCCCTGGCCCCGCTGCTGCCGCCGGTACCGGAATGGACCGGCTTCGACGCCGCCACCGTGCTGACCATCGCCCGTGAACTCGCCATCGGCGTGTCCATCGGCTTCATGCTGCGGTTGATCTTCGAGGCCGGCGCGATGGCCGGCGAACTGGTCGCGCAGGGCACCGGCCTGGCCTTCGCGCAGATGAGCGATCCGCTGCGCGGCGGCACGTCCGGCGTCATCGGCCAGTGGTTCTACCTGCTGTTCGGCCTGCTGTTCTTCACTGCCAACGGCCATCTGGCGCTGATCTCGCTGGTAGTGGACAGCTACCGCGCGCTGCCGATCGGTGCGCCCCTGCCCGACCCGAACGCCTTCTTCAGCATCGCCCCGACCCTGTTGCTGACCGCCCTGCGCGGCGCCCTCACCCTGGCCATCCCGCTGACGGTGGCGATGCTGGCGGTGAACCTCGCCTTCGGCGTGCTGGCCCGTGCCGCGCCGGCGATGAACCCGATCCAGCTGGGCCTGCCGGTCTCGCTGCTGCTGGGCCTGTTCCTGCTGGCGCTGCTGATGGGTGAAATGGGCCCACCGGTGCAGCGCCTGTTCGACGCGGCCTTTGAAGCGGCGGGTGCCGTCACCCGGTGACGCGCACTTGATGGAGCCGAGCCCATGCTCGGCGCTACCCATCCCACCTTGCCATGAGCGCTTTTATAGAGCCGAGCCCACGCTCGGCTGCCTTTGGCCCAAGCAGGAAGCCGAGCATAGGCTTGTATGTTCCTCCCGGCTCCTACGAGGTATGTAGGAGCCAGGGTGGAGGGACCGACAAGCATGGATCTGCGGATAGCGCCGACAGACGAGCCGAGCGATCCCCATCCCGCACACGAACGTCGA
>NZ_VYKI01000047.1 GCF_008710035.1 Stenotrophomonas cyclobalanopsidis
TCCGGGGTTGCCAGCCTTTTCCTGGAACACCGCCCCCGGCCGACAACGCCGAGGACGGTGAAGATTTCCAAGACCCGCTATCCGGTAGATCGCAAGGCTGCACCGCTTAAGTGAACAGCATTACGGCCTGGGCCGGGGCTTTTCTACAACTGGTGCCGGAAACAGGAGTCGAACCTGCGACCTACGCATCCATCATAGCGAAGGACTATAGGCCAGCAGCATCGGCTCTATTAGATTCAAGCCTTCCTCCAGCCGTCCTTCGTCCAGTGCTTCCCTGGAGAGCAGGGCGATCTCCAATCCGGCTTGATCCAGCAGCCCTAGCGAAAGAAGCGCCAGCAGGCTCAATAGATCGAGCCGATCAACATCGCCGTTCTCGAACAGCCATCGTACCAAGCTCAAGTGATGCTTTGGCATCTGCCCGGAAAGCACATGATTCCTCGCAATCCAAGTCGATGCTCTTGCAAGAGCCCCTAAGTCGTGTTGTGAAAGATAGGAAGCAATGTCGGCATCGATCGCCGAGGGCAGACTGATTTCACCCGACCAGTAGCGGTCCAGCAAGGCAGGAGCCAGGTCGCCAGCAGATCCGAGAACCTCCGTTTCCACAATTCCCGCCAGAAGCACGTAGCTATCACCGTCCACTAGTAACGACCTCCTTTTGCAGGCTTAGGAGGGAAGTTGATTGGCCTGTCCTTCGAGCTTGGCTCCTGCTTCCCCTCGCCCACCGTAGCACGTCCGGTGAGGTCATCTGAGAATCGTCGGACGCTACCATTTTCCCCGACATGATCTGTGTGCCCGTGTACAACCTCGCCTTCCTTGGAGGTGACCGTATGGGTTTTGGATACCAGCCGCCCGCTCGAATCTCGTTCTAACTCGTGCTGGGATGATGCTCCGTCAGCGCCTTCAGATCGTCTTGGCTTAATGTCACTGGTGAATGGGCCATTGGGGTCAGCATCGCCCGAGCCAGCCCCCTCGGAACTACCAGCCTCACTTTTCTGAAATAGCCCCTTTATTCCCTTTATCAGAGAATCTCCCGCTCGTTCCCGCTGCTCCGGGGTGGTCGTGGCGTAATATCCAGTGACAACAATAATTGGCACGACCACCATAGGCACCAGAAGTGTCGCGCTGCGCCCATCAGGATCCGTGAACTTGTACGGATTGCTGTTCGCGTACCGGTACCGATTGAACTGCCCTATCGGATTGCTATACGCCGCCACAGGATCCACGGACAGGAACATACCCAACTGCGGATCCATGTACCGCTGCTGCATGTAGCTCAGCCCGGTCGACGCATCGCTCACATGTCCGGTATATCCCGGTCCATCCGTGACCTCACCACCCACCACGGCACCATAGGGCTCGTAGTCATAGCGCTTGATCACGTTGCCGTTGGCATCGCTCTCAGCCACGACCGAGCCCAGGGCGTCAGTATGGATGTATGTAACCGTCTGGGCACTGGCAGAAGCAACCGTGCAAAGAAGCGACAGCCAGCAAAAGGTAAAACGCGAGATCAGGTTCGACATGATATTTCCCCCGTTCATAGCGGCGGCTCCCCCGGATTCTCCGGCTTCGGATCCCGCTCCACCGTAGGCACGAATGGTGCCGACCACCCAGAGCAGCCCGCCGCGTTGCATGCCCTTACGACGTAGGGATCTGCGCAGTACTGAATCGAGTAGCCGCTCCCCTGAATGTCATTGAGCGGCCCCGAGTACATCTGCCCATACACCGTCGTGCCATCGCCTGCGTGCAGCTCATAGCGCTCCGTTCCAGCAGAAGCAGTCCAACGTACATTGCAGGAAGTAAATTCGCTGTCCTGGGGCCCCGCGTAGTAATAGTGGTGATGTGCATAGGTAATCACGGGAGCCGACGGAGCTCGTATTACATTGACGGTCCTTGTCGCAGACCAGCCGCCACAGCCGCTGCTGTTGCATGCAGCGACGCGATAGGCGTAGCTGCCAGATGGCCCGGGATTGAATGAGGTACTCGTACCCGCATGATCGCCTGCACCGGCCCAAGCAGCACCGTTGATACTCTGTTGCAGGCTGTAACGTGTCGCTCCGGTGACGGCGGACCAATTGACCGAGTAAGCACCGGCTGCGGAGCTCGGCGCGCTCAGGGAAGGCGCGCTTTGGGGGGGAAGCAGAACCGTAACAACCCCCGTACCGGAGTAGCCACTGCAGCCGCCGCCATTACAGGCGCGGACACGGAACGAGTAACTACCGCTCCCCCGCCCACTGATTCCAAGGCTGGTACCCGCCCCGCTCTGAATCTGCGACCAAGCACCGGACACAACTTCTTCCAACCGGTACTCTGTAGTCGCCCCAACGGCGGTCCAGGAGACAGTAAACGCCCCATTCGCACTGGAACTGGGCACCGTCAGCACCGGGGCAGCCCCCGGCGGCCGGGTCACTGCAGTGGATACCGAAGTGGAATAACCGCCACAACCACTGGCATTGCAGGCCTTGGCACGATACTCGTACGTCCCGCTGGCCTTGCCGCTGACCGCTTTGCTGACCGCAGAACCGTCGTACACGTTGGCCCATGCACCACCGGCAACCCGCTCATCCAATTGGTAGGAAGCCGCAGTAGGTACGGATGACCAACTCACGGTCCAAGCGCCTGAACTGTTAGTGGCAGGAACAGTAACTGCTGGCGCACCCGGCACCAGCAGTACAACGATTCCCTTGTCTGCCGACCACGGCCCGCAGCCGCCAGCATTGCAGGCTTGCACACGGTAGCTCCAGGTCCCAGTGGCCTTGCCGGATACATTCCGTACTGCTGACCCTTCTGCCTGCACGCCCTGCCACGCCCCGCTGCCGAGACGCTCCTCCAAACGATACTCCACAGCGCCAGCCACTGCACTCCACGTAACAGGGAACGAGCCCGTCGTGCTGCTACTGGCAAGGGTGATCGATGGAGCGGCGCTTGGTGGCAGTAGGACTGACGTAGACACGACGTTTGACCAAGGGCCGCAGCCTGCGGAATTGCAGGCGCGTACCTGGTACCCATAGACGCCGGTCGATTTCCCGGCGATCTGCACAGCCGTTCCGGCAAGGCTGGCGAGGTTGGTCCACGCGGCGGTTCCGAGGCGCTCCCGCGGCTCATAGCGGATGCTGCCCGCCACTGATGTCCAACTTACGGTGTAGGCCCCGGAATAGCTGCTGGCGGGGGCGGTCACTGTCGGTGCCGTGTCTGTCGGGTAGATCACAGTCATCGCCTGCGCAGCCGAGTACGGCCCACAGCCGGACACGTTGCAGGCGCGAGCACGATAGCTGTAGCTGCCGGCCGTCCTGCCATTCAACGTCACAGCAAGTGCTGCTCCGTCATGCACAACCACCCATGTGGCGGCTTCAGGCTGTTCCTCGACGACATAGCGGGACGCGTCTGCAATGGCCGACCAGTTGATGGTATGACTGCCATTGAGGCCAACCGCCGGCATGGCCAGCGCGGGCGTCGCTGTGGGAATGGGGACATAACTGATAAGGACGGACGCGCTCCAGCTTCCGCACCCGCTCCCTTGGCACGCCCTGACCTGGTAATGACGCGTTCCTTTCTCAACACCTGCAACGGCGTAGGACAGCGCACTGCCCGCATAGGCACTGCTCCACGAGCTACCCGAGCTGGTAGAAACACGAAGCTCATACCGGTTTGCGTTTCCGATTGAACTCCAGCTCACCGTGTAGTTGCCAGTGGCCACGGTAGCCGGCGCGGAGATCACGGGCGTTGCCAGAACCACTCCCGTCTCCACTTGTGCGATCAAATGGGCGCCGAGGTTCACATACTCAACTTCTTTTCCGGTGCGCTTGTTGTGTTGACGCCGCAGGACTCCGTCGTTGCCATAGAAAGAGAGAATGTCTCCCTGCGCGGCGTTATAGCTGCCCACACGGCGGCCATGGGCATCGTATGCATATGTCTCACGCCCTCCCACATCACGCAGACGATTGCCAAGATCAAAGCGGAACCCTTCACCATTCTTCTTGGCGAGGTTGCCCTGCACATCATAGTCAAGCCCGATGATGGCATTACCGTCGTCTTGGTTGACGGTCGTCATCCGGTTACGGGCGTCGTACCAGTAGTTGTGCTGCTTGATGCCCCCCAACTTGGCGCTGCGCAGGTTATCCAGAACGTCATAGGTAAACCGATAGATCTTGTCCCCACCAAACGAAGCAGAGTTTGCCTGCGTCAAGCGATCCGAGCTGTCGTACTGCATCTGCCGAGACTTGGCCGTCTCGATTGCATCGGTAATGCTGGCGACGTTGCCATTCTTGTCGTACGCAATGCTGACATCGATCACTCCGGAGTCAACCGCCCTGGCTGGCAGCCCGCGAGCGTTCTGCGACATGCTGTGGGTGACACCGTTCCCGTAGGTAAAGGCGCGCAATGCGCCATTGGGGTAGTAGCCCACGCCGGTAGCGAAGCTACCAACCCGAGTCGGTTGGCCAAGGGCGTTTGGCGACAGCGTCACCTGCAGGCCACTTGGGTACTGAAGACTGGCCATTGCGCCATTGGCATCGTAGCCATATCCCATCGACCAGATGCCCATCCCGGTCTGCTGAAGGGTTTCGTTGATGATCAAGCCGCGTTTGGCGTAGGCAAAGGTATTGATGACCTGCCTGCCGTCCGGATTGGCGGTCACAACCTGCGTAGGCTGCCCCACGTTGTTGTAGGACCATATCTGGTCACCGCTACCATCGGCAAAGAACAGTTGCTTCAGGCGATTGCGGGCATCATACGTGCGATCAACGCGACGACCGGACGCCTGCGCCGCTGCTGCATCGCACGTGTTGGGTGCCGTCTGTGTCAATCCCGCAGCGGACCAAGCGAGGTTGCCCGCGGCATCGTAGCCCATCGCCGTCGCCCCGGTTTCGGGCTCCACGCTCTTGCAGAGCTCCTGCTGGGGGTTGTAGACGTAGGAGCGTGTAACCGACACACCACTGGTTGCATTGCGACGCTTGATGGACGTCGGCTTTCCGAACACATCGCGCGCGATATCGGTGAAGGCACCGCCCGGATGCTCGATGGCCACGGGCATGTCGTACATCGGCGAGTCATACACCCGGTGCTGGACGGTTGTCGATTGCCCTCGCGGATCCGTCGTCCGTACGCGCATGCCGGACAGGTAAGCCGTGATCGTAGTCAGCAGCCCCTGCTCGCCATCAACCGAAGTCGACGTAGGCCGACCCAATGCATCGAATTCGCTCCACTGTCCGGCGGTGGGATTGCTTCCCGCGGCCGGATAAGACTGGAACGTAGTCCTGCCTGCATGATCGTAGCTGAAGCGCTGATAGCGCGCAGTTGACGCGACACTGCCGCCATCCTGCTCAAGGGTCAGTGCCGGACGCCACATCGCATCGAACCAGGTCACCTTGCTGCGATTACCGGTGTTCGTGGTCAACCGCCAATGGCCAGCCGCCAGCCCGTGCTCCACAGCATCGACACGCTCAAACACCTGGGTCGTGGGATTCCACGCAACTGAGTCACCCGTGGCAAATGTCTTGCGCACAAGGCGCCCCATGGGATCGTAGTCGAACGTGCTCTGGTAGCCCACCTCGTTGGTGGTCGACCGGATCCAGCCATTGTCATCAACGGAAGCCGACATCGAGGTACCGTCGGCAAAGCTGATCAACTGCGGCGTTCCGCGCTTCCAGTTGCTCAAACCGGTGGCATTGCCTCGCCCATCTGCAACGCTGGCCACGCTGCCATCGGCATGATAGGTCAGCGTCTGGACCAGCTTACCGAAGCGCCGCTGCTCGGTCGGAAGCGCAGCGGTGTTGTACGTCGTCTGCGCTTCGACCAAGCCTGAGTTGTTGTTTGTCTGCGAAGCAACTTGGCCGAGGATCCAGAGGGTGGTGTCGTTGTAGTAACTGGTGGTATCAGTCCGACTGGCTCCCTGTGAGCTACTACGAGTCACGCTTGCCGGGCGTCCATACCCGTCAAACGAGCTGACCTGCCAAGTCATTGTCACGTCATCCCGGGTCAATTGCCGCTGCTGCATTGGGCGAATGGTCACCGAACTGTCATCACTCCCACCCCAGCGAGATCCGTACCGATCAGGAAACGGCATGGACGACATCTGCGCGGTGGAAACATAGGTCAGCTTCTCTGACTCCAGTACCACCCCGGAGGATGACACCGTGCGCCGCCCCAGAAGCTTTCCTTCGTTGTGGCCAAAGACGATCCCGTACGTTTCTTCCAGCCTGCTGCCGTCCGGCTGGGTGATACTCACCACCTTTGACTGCGTGCAGGTTGTACAAGGCGGCACGCCATCCCACATGCCCTGATATTCACCAGAGTCTCCATATGTCCAACGCAACACAGCGATCCCAGGGCCGCTGATGGTCTTCTCCGATAAAGACAACACATCGAAGTAGTACGGCGTTCCGAGCGTATGGGTGATCGTTCCGCCGCTCTCGGTTGCGCCGCCCTGCGTCTCCGCGACGCATTGAATGACGGGTACGCCGGCGCGATAGAAACGGCCGTGGTCGAAACGGAACGACCCAACGGCTCCCGATGGGTGCTTGATCTGCAGTGAATACGTCTTGGGCCGGAGCGGCGCGACACCGCCACAACCTGGACCTGGATCATCGGTCCAGTGCTCATAATCGACGTACATGTTCGGCACATGGGTAAACTCCCAGCTCGCCGAGTCTGGTTGCACCACGCGTTGCAAGGTCGCCCCAGCGTAGACGTACGACCACGTACGCCCATTGGCCGTTGCGCTTGCGAGTTGGCTTCCGGAGTACTGCAGCGAAATGGATCGTCCATCATTGGCAGTGATGGACGTCGGGTGACCATTGCTGTTGTAGGCAATGTTGACCCAATTGCCGAAACGATCCTCGATGCGACTGGCGAGGATGTAGACCTCGATCCGCGGCCGGCTCTGCGAGGTCGAGCTGTCTGTACCCATCTCGCCAACCGTGCGCACCGTTCCGACATTGAAGGTGTACTTGACCCCTTCCGTAGTCTGCAGAACAAACCCCTCACCCTCATAGCCTGAAATCATGGCAGTGCAAGAGATGGCGTCCAGTGAACTCGTGGTCCAGTTGTTGCTCTGCCCACCCGTCGGCTTGAACTGGGAGGGCGGCATTCCGATCAACGTGCGCGCCTTGTCGCCAGGAAGGTTGACCGTATAGCCGGACCAGATGCTGTTGATGTTGTGGGGAGGCGAAGTCCACGGATGGAACGTATCCGTGCAACGCGCGGTCTTGCGCGCACCCATCCCGTAAATCCAGCCATAGTGGGAATCGAAGACCCCCGAAATGAATGGAACATCGACGTTCCAGTCACCCGCCCCTCCATAGATCTGGGGTGGCATGCCGCCTGTCGGGATTGGACGGACAGAAAGCTTACGTGACAGCCTTACCGGCAGCGCATTGGTCCCACGAAGATCAATGTCAGTCTGCTGGAACGATGCCGACTGGTCGTAGACGTTGACTGCATCGCCAAACAAGTCCGAGGTCAGCGCGCCCACCTGCTCGGCGGAACGCACCTGCTTGTCGTACTCCTGGTAGGGCTGCTGTACCGCTTGCTGGGCATGGGCGCTCCAGCCCGATGTGATCCCAAGAATGACCGCGCACACACGCGCAGACGGCCACATGCCGACTCTCAAAGACTCGATCCGCATCCCTGCCCCCTGATTGTTGTCAGGAGTATTCAGCCAAAATTGGCAAATATCAATACCGCGCGAATATGCTAGTCAGGCCCGACTTCTCAACAAGCCTTCGCGCGTTTTTTCGGCAGTGACAGCCCGGCCTCGCGACAGCCTTACGCAGTGGAACAAGAAATTCCGGTCATGGGGGTTGCGACAGGCCAAAGCTAATCAACAGAATGCAACATGCTGCACGGCCAAGCGCTTGATACCCCAAATCGCTAAGCGCCAAGGAACCCGAACTAGTGAGTTGGCCGCAAGACTCGGAAATTGAGGGCTGCCAGCCATGGGCTGGCACTACGGGTTTCCGGCCAGCGGCCGGCACTACCAAAACAAAAAGCCCCGACCAAAGGCCGTAATGCTGTTCACTTAAGCAGCCGGGCCAATCAGAATCCGATGCCAGTCTTCTGGCATCGGATTTTTTGTGGCCGTCCAACAGCAATTGCTCGACCTTGGTGACCTGTTCAATTTCTCCGACC
>NZ_VYKI01000048.1:2500-5377 GCF_008710035.1 Stenotrophomonas cyclobalanopsidis
TTAAGCTGATTTGGTTCTAGGAAAACGCTCTGGAAAGAGCGGCCATAGAAGGTGATAGCCCTGTATCTGAAAGGGCCATTTCAGTGAAGACGAGTAGGGCGGGGCACGTGAAACCCTGTCTGAACATGGGGGGACCATCCTCCAAGGCTAAATACTACTGACCGACCGATAGTGAACCAGTACCGTGAGGGAAAGGCGAAAAGAACCCCGGAGAGGGGAGTGAAATAGATCCTGAAACCGTGTGCGTACAAGCAGTAGGAGCTCCGCAAGGAGTGACTGCGTACCTTTTGTATAATGGGTCAGCGACTTACTGTTCGTGGCAAGCTTAACCGTATAGGGGAGGCGAAGGGAAACCGAGTCTGATAAGGGCGCATAGTCGCGGGCAGTAGACCCGAAACCGGGTGATCTAGTCATGGCCAGGGTGAAGGTGCCGTAACAGGTACTGGAGGCCCGAACCCACGTCTGTTGCAAAAGACGGGGATGAGCTGTGATTAGGAGTGAAAAGCTAATCGAACCCGGAGATAGCTGGTTCTCCTCGAAAGCTATTTAGGTAGCGCCTCATATGTATCCTCTCGGGGGTAGAGCACTGTTATGGCTAGGGGGTCATCGCGACTTACCAAACCATTGCAAACTCCGAATACCGAGACGGACTGTATGGGAGACACACGGCGGGTGCTAACGTCCGTCGTGAAAAGGGAAACAACCCAGACCCACAGCTAAGGTCCCAAATTCACTGCTAAGTGGAAAACCATGTGGAAAGGCACAGACAGCCAGGAGGTTGGCTTAGAAGCAGCCACCCTTTAAAGAAAGCGTAATAGCTCACTGGTCGAGTCGGTCTGCGGGGAAGATTTAACGGGGCTAAGCAGTGAACCGAAGCTTGGGGTGTGCATATTTATATGTACGCGGTAGAGGAGCGTTCCGTAAGCCGTTGAAGGTGGATTGAGAAGTCTGCTGGAGGTATCGGAAGTGCGAATGCTGACATGAGTAACGATAATGCGGGTGAAAAACCCGCACGCCGAAAGCCCAAGGTTTCCTTGCGCAACGTTAATCGGCGCAGGGTGAGTCGGCCCCTAAGGCGAGGACGAAAGTCGTAGTCGATGGGAAGCAGGTTAATATTCCTGCACCTCGCGTAAGTGCGATGGAGGGACGGAGAAGGTTAGGTGTACCAGGCGTTGGTTGTCCTGGGGAAAGGCGGTAGGTTTGGATCTTTGGCAAATCCGGGATCCTTTAAGACCGAGCACCGAGACGAGCCTTTATGGCGAAGTCACTGATACCACGCTTCCAGGAAAAGCTCCTAAGCTTCAGCTTACGCAGACCGTACCGTAAACCGACACAGGTGGGTAGGATGAGAATTCTCAGGCGCTTGAGAGAACTCGGGTGAAGGAACTAGGCAACATGGCACCGTAACTTCGGGAGAAGGTGCACCCTTTTTGGTGGCTCGTGCGAGCTATAGCTGAAGAGGGTCGCAGTAACCAGGCCGCTGCGACTGTTTATCAAAAACACAGCACTCTGCAAACACGAAAGTGGACGTATAGGGTGTGACGCCTGCCCGGTGCTGGAAGGTTAATTGATGGGGTCAGCCGCAAGGCGAAGCTCTTGATCGAAGCCCCAGTAAACGGCGGCCGTAACTATAACGGTCCTAAGGTAGCGAAATTCCTTGTCGGGTAAGTTCCGACCTGCACGAATGGCGTAACGACAGCGGCGCTGTCTCCACCCGAGACTCAGTGAAATTGAAATCGCTGTGAAGATGCAGCGTTCCCGTGGCAAGACGGAAAGACCCCGTGAACCTTTACTATAGCTTTACACTGAACGTTGAGTTCGTCTGTGTAGGATAGGTGGGAGGCTATGAAACCATGGCGCTAGCTGTGGCGGAGCCATCCTTGAAATACCACCCTGTCGTGCTTGACGTTCTAACCTGGGCCCATTATCTGGGTCGGGGACCGTGTATGGTGGGTAGTTTGACTGGGGCGGTCTCCTCCTAAAGAGTAACGGAGGAGCTCGAAGGTACGCTCAGCGCGGTCGGACATCGCGCACTGTGTGCAAAGGCATAAGCGTGCTTGACTGCAAGATCGACGGATCAAGCAGGTAGGAAACTAGGACTTAGTGATCCGGTGGTTCTGTATGGAAGGGCCATCGCTCAACGGATAAAAGGTACTCCGGGGATAACAGGCTGATACCGCCCAAGAGTTCATATCGACGGCGGTGTTTGGCACCTCGATGTCGGCTCATCACATCCTGGGGCTGTAGTCGGTCCCAAGGGTATGGCTGTTCGCCATTTAAAGTGGTACGCGAGCTGGGTTCAGAACGTCGTGAGACAGTTCGGTCCCTATCTGCCATGGGCGTTGGAGATTTGAGAGGGGCTGCTCCTAGTACGAGAGGACCGGAGTGGACGAACCTCTGGTGTTCCGGTTGTCACGCCAGTGGCATTGCCGGGTAGCTATGTTCGGAAGCGATAACCGCTGAAAGCATCTAAGCGGGAAGCGCGCCTCAAGATGAGATCTCCCGGGGCACAAGCCCCCTGAAGGAACCATATAGACTATGTGGTTGATAGGTCAGGTGTGTAAGTACAGCAATGTATTGAGCTAACTGATACTAATGATCCGTGTGGCTTGACCATATAACCTCAAGTTGCCTTGGCTTTACGACAGCGTCGTAAGAGCATCCAAGTGCACGCTACGTCACAAGAACTATGCGAGGCTGGCGCCTTGTCCCTCCGGGACGAGTGCGACTCTCCAAAAGCCTCCCTGGTGAAATTAGCGCTGTGGAACCACCCGATCCCATCCCGAACTCGGAAGTGAAACGCAGCTGCGCCGATGGTAGTGTGGCTCAAGCCATGCGAGAGTAGGTCATCGCCAGGGTTTATACCCAAAAACCCCG
>NZ_VYKI01000049.1 GCF_008710035.1 Stenotrophomonas cyclobalanopsidis
CCATTCAAGGTCATCATGTGTGCGCTGATGCGCAAGCTCATACACCTGGTCTGGGGAGTACTGAAAAGCGGCCGACCGTTTGAGCCTGAAGTCGTCCTTGCCTAGGCAAGGACAACACGGTATCTACGCAGCGGTCGGTTCCCCTGCCATACCGGCTTTCCCACCGGCTGCCCACCACCTATCCACAGGGTTGTCCCTAGCCAGCTTCGTCACTGTCATGTGAAGCTGTCATTGTTCCGTTTCCGCAGCACGTTGTACCGCCGATGTGACGCCTTCCGGGCTTGACTGCGCAGCCCGTTCCGGCAGGTCCAAAGCGTCCAGACACGGCGCCGATGGCATGATCCTTGCGCCGCAAGGGATTACCAGATTTCACTACATTTGGCGTTGACGGCCCCCATCACCCCCACTATCTTGTGGCCGTCGGTCGCGATGACCCCATGGCTTGGGGTCCGCAACGGGGCTCTACCGCGGTACCCGCCAGCGATCGCCAACCGGCAGTGGAAGGCGCAGGGTCTCATCTCCTGCGACGCCGTCCTGCCACCCTGGGCTGTCATGTCCCGGGTCGAGCAACCCTGATGCATACAGCACCCCCAATCACGCCAAGAGGACACACGCCGTGACCACCGAATCCAGCGCCACCATCGAGAAGGAAAGCGAGTTCCTGCTGACGTCGCCGCCGACGGCCAACGCGATGAGCGTGACCAAGCGCAACGGCACGACCGAGCTGGTGGATCTGAACAAGATCGTGCGCGCGGTGCAGCGTTCCTCCGAAGGCCTGCACGCCGTCGATCCGATGCGCGTGGCCACCCGCACCATCTCCGGCCTGTACAACGGCGCCACCACCCGCGAGCTGGACGAACTGTCCATCCGCACCGCCGCCCTGCTGATCGGTGAAGAGCCCGAGTACGGCCGCCTTGCGGCACGCCTGCTGGCCAACTACATCGCCAAGGAAGTGTCGGGCCAGGAAATCTACGCCTTCTCGCAGTCGGTCAGCCGTGGCCACGAAGTCGGCCTGATCAACGACCGCCTGCTGAACTTCGTGCAGACCAATGCACGCAAGCTCAACGATGCCATCGACATCTCGCTGGACCTGAACTTCGATTACTTCGGCCTGCGTACCCTGTACGACCGCTACCTGCTGCGCCACCCGCACACCCGCAAGGTGATCGAGACCCCGCAGCAGTTCTTCCTGCGCATCGCCAGCGCACTGAGCGAAGACGTGGCCGAAGCCCTGGCGCTGTACAAGCGCATGGGCAACCTAGACTACCTGCCGTCCAGCCCGACCCTGTTCAACTCCGGCACCACCCACGAGCAGCTGTCCTCGTGCTTCCTGCTGGATTCGCCGCAGGATTCGCTGGAATCGATCTATTCCAAGTACGGCGACATCGCCCAGCTGTCGAAGTTCTCCGGCGGCATCGGCGTCAGCTACACCCGCGTGCGTTCGCGTGGCTCGCTCATCAAGTCCACCAACGGCCATTCCAACGGCATCGTGCCGTGGCTGAAGACCATGGATTCGTCCGTGGCCGCGGTGAACCAGGGCGGCAAGCGCAAGGGCGCGGCCTGCGTGTACCTTGAAACCTGGCACGCCGACATCGAAGACTTCCTCGAACTGCGTGACAACACCGGCGACGAATCGCGTCGTGCGCACAACCTGAACCTGGCCAACTGGATCCCGGACCTGTTCATGAAGCGCGTCGAGGCCGACCAGGAATGGTCGCTGTTCGATCCGCGCGTCGTGCCGGAGTTCACCGACCTGTTCGGCGAAGCCTTCGAAGCCGCGTACCTGCAGGCCGAAGCACAGGGCAAGGCCAACCGCACCATCTCCGCCCGCAAGCTGTACTCGCGGATGATGCGTACGCTGGCCGAGACCGGCAACGGCTGGATGACCTTCAAGGACAAGTGCAACCGCGCCAGCAACCAGACCCTGCGCGCCGGCAATGTCATCCACCTGTCCAACCTGTGCACCGAAATCCTGGAAATCACCTCGGCGGAAGAAACCGCGGTGTGCAACCTGGGTTCGATCAATCTGGGCAATCACTTCGACAGCAACGGCGAGTTCGATTTCGACAAGCTGGCCGATACCGTGCGCCTGGCCGTGCGCCAGCTCGACCGCGTCATCGACCTGAACTTCTACCCGATCGAATCGGCGCGCCGCGGCAACCTGCGCTGGCGTCCGGTCGGCCTGGGCTGCATGGGCCTGCAGGACGTGTTCTTCCGCAAGCGCCTGCCGTTCGACGGTGCCGAAGCACGCGCGCTGTCGAAGAAGATCGCCGAAACGATCTACTTCCACGCGCTGGAAACCTCGGTTGAGCTGGCTCAGGAACGCGGCAAGCACCCGTCCTTCGCCGACACCCGTGCGGCCAGCGGCGAGCTGCAGTTCGATGCCTGGAACGTGGTGCCGGAAGATGCCGAGCGTTGGGACACCCTGCGTGAGCGCATCAAGGAACACGGCCTGCGCAACTCGCTGATGATCGCCATTGCCCCGACCGCAACCATCGCCTCGATTGCCGGCTGCTACGAGTGCGTCGAACCGCAGGTGTCCAACCTGTTCAAGCGCGAAACCCTGTCCGGTGACTTCCTGCAGGTCAACCGCTACCTGGTGAACGAGCTGAAGAAGCTGGGCCACTGGACCCCGGAAATGCGCGACGCCATCAAGCTGGCCGAAGGCTCGATCCAGGGCATCACGCAGATTCCGGAAACGCTGCGCCATGTCTACCGCACCGCGTGGGAACTGCCGATGCGTTCGCTGATCGACATGGCCGCCGACCGCGGGGCCTTCATCGACCAGTCCGCCTCGCTCAACCTGTTCATGGAAAGCCCGAACATCGGCGCGATGTCCTCCATGTACATGTACGCCTGGAAGCAGGGCATCAAGACCACCTACTACCTGCGTTCGCGCCCGGCCACCAAGATCGCCAAGACCACGGTGAGCCACACCGCAAGCGCCGGCCCGGCCAAGGTGTTCAGCCCGGAAGAGGCCATCGCCTGCTCGCTGGAAAACCCGGAAGCCTGCGAAGCCTGCCAGTAAGACGCGCCGTGCCGGCCCCGCCGGCACCTCGCACCTGTAGAGCCGAGCCATGCTCGGCTGCGCAAATGACAAGGTAGCGCCGGGCCAAGCCCGGCGTTTTGACCCGAGAATTCAAGGAAACACCCATGGCCGACAAGCCCAAGCAGATGCTGCTGGATCCCGGTTTTGAACTGACCCTGCGCCCGATGCGCTACCCGCAGTTCTATGACATGTACCGGAACGCGATCAAGAACACCTGGACGGTGGAAGAGATCAACTTCCAGATCGACATCAGCGACCTGCACAGCAAGATGTCGCCGGGTGAGCGCCACCTGATCCACCGCCTGGTCGCGTTCTTCGCCACCGGCGATTCGATCGTGTCCAACAACCTGGTGCTGAACCTGTACCAGCACCTCAACGCGCCCGAAGCGCGCATGTACCTATCGCGCCAGCTGTACGAAGAAGCGCTGCACGTGCAGTTCTACCTGACCCTGCTCGACAACTACCTGCCGGATCCGGACGAGCGCGCCAAAGCCTTCGACGCGGTGGAGAACATCGACTCGATCAAGAAGAAGGCTGATTTCTGCTTCAAGTGGATCGACTCGATCCAGCAGCTGAAGCGCATCGAGACCCGTGAAGAGCGTCGCCAGTTCCTGCTCAACCAGATCTGCTTCGCCGCGTGCATCGAAGGCCTGTTCTTCTTCGCCGCCTTCGCCTACGTCTACTACTTCCGTTCGCGTGGCCTGCTCAACGGCCTGGCCTCGGGCACCAACTGGGTGTTCCGCGACGAAAGCGCGCACATGGACTTCGCCTTCGAGTGCGTGGACGTGATCCGCGAGGAAGAGCCGGACCTGTTCGACGACAAGATGAAGCAGGATGTCTACGACATGCTGGCCGAAGCGATCGAGTGCGAAGTGCAGTTCGCCGAGGACGTGCTGTCCGGTGGCGTGGCGGGTATTTCCACCCGTGACATGCGCCAGTACCTGCAGCACTGCGCCGACAACCATTTCCATCGCCTGGGCATGGAGCGCAAGTACAACGTGCGCAACCCGCTGAGCTTCATGGAACTGCAGGACGTGCAGGAACTGACCAACTTCTTCGAACGTCGCGCCTCGGCCTACCAGGTCGGCGTGCAGGGCGAAGTCGCCTTCGACATGAACTTCTGATCGAACCGGTCAGGTCTGTCGCAACAAGAAACCCCGGCCAATGCCGTAATGCTGTTCACTTAAGTGGTGCAGCCTTACGGTCCACCGGATAGCGGGTCTTGGAAATCTTCACCGTCCTCGGCGTCGTCGGCCGAGGACGGTGTTCCAGGAAGAGACTGGCTACCCCCG
>NZ_VYKI01000005.1:0-51400 GCF_008710035.1 Stenotrophomonas cyclobalanopsidis
TCGACGTTCGTGTGCGGGATGGGGATCGCTCGGCTCGTCTGTCGGCGCTATCCGCAGATCCATGCTTGTCGGTCCCTCCACCCTGGCTCCTACATACCTCGTAGGAGCCGGGAGGAACATACAAGCCATGCTCGACTGGCTCTTGTAGAGCCGAGCCATGCTCGGCTGCCGTTTGCAGAATCAGTCGAGCATGGCTCGACTCTACATGAGCGAAAGTCGAGCAAGCTCGACTCTACCGGGCCAGAGCTGCATCGAGCTTCTGCTCCGCGGCATCCGCATACGCACCGCAGGTCACTGCCTTGGCGCCGGCCTGGGCCCCGGCCGCATAGTCCCAGCCACTGCCATCCGGATGCGGGGTCAGCAGCACGTCGCACGGCAGGGCGCGCACGGTGGCGAAGCTGCGGCGGAAGTCTTCGACCAGGTGCGGATAGCGCGGGTTCTCCTTCAGCGTGTATCCCGGTGCACTCAGGCTGTCGGCATAGGCGATGCGCACCGGCCCGCCGTCGCGGGTATCAGTCCAGGTCCAGGCCGTGCTGCCCGGTGTGTGGCCCGGCACGAAATGCGCGGTGAAGCGCATGCCGCCGACGTCTACCGTCTCGCCGTCCATGATGATGCGATCGACCTGGGCCGGCGGGAAGGTGAAACGATCGCCGAAGTGCAGGTCATCACTGCCACCACGGGCCAGCAGTACCGCCGTTTCGGCATTGGCCAGTATGCGCGCGCCAGTGCGTCGCTTGAGCTCGGCCACCGACCCGGCATGGTCGGTGTGGGCGTGGCTGAGCAGGATCACGCGCAGGTCGGCCGGGGCAACACCACGCAGCTGCAGGTTGTGCAGCAGGTGATCGGCCATCTGTGGCATGCCGCCATCCAGCAGCACCGCGCCCTGCGGGGTCTGCACCAGCAGCGAGGTGAGATTGGCCGTGCCGATCTGCCAGGTATGGTCGGCAATCTGCAGCGGGGCGATGGGCTGCAGCCACGAAGGATCAACGGTGTAGGCCTTCAGCTGCGGCAGCACCGGTTCGGCGGCATCGGTGGCCAGCGGAAGGCTGGCGGCAAAGGCGAGGGCAAGAGGCAGCAGGCGCATGCGGAAAGGTCGCGGGTGAAGGTGCAACGACGCTATCACGGCCACTTCTTTTCCAGTTTCGCGTATTGCTCATGGCTTCGATAAGCAAAACCAGTCGAGCATCGCTCGACTCTACAGAAAGCAAGAGCAGTCGAGTATTGCTCGGTAGATGCTCGCGTCATGGCGCAGCTGCCTGCAGGCGGTCGTACATGCGCACCAGGTCGACCAGGGTGCGCGCCTCCATCTTGCGCATCACCTGCGCGCGCCTCACTTTCACCGTGATCTCGCTGACGCCCAGGTCGGCGGCGATCTGCTTGTTGAGGCGGCCGCGCACCACGCCGTCGACCACCTCGCGTTCGCCGGTGCTGAGGGTGTGCCAGCGTGCCTGCAGTTCGCCCAGCGCCTCGCCCTCGCGGCGGCGCTCGCGGTCCAGCGCGATGCCCTTGTGGATGGCGTCGAGCAGTTCCTGGTCGCGGAAAGGTTTGGTGAGGAACTCGATGGCCCCGGCCTTGATCGCGTTGACGCCCATGGCGATGTCGCCATGGCCGGTGATGAACACCACCGGCAGCTGCAGGCCCAGGTCCGCCATGCTGCGGTGGAAGTCCAGGCCGCTCTGTCCGGGCATGCGCACATCCAGCACCAGGCAGGCCGGGGCATCGTCGCGCGGGTGGTCGAGGAAGGCCTGGGTGGATGCGAAGGCGCGCACCTGCAGGCCCATCGAGGCCAGCAGGTCTTCCAGCGCCGCGCGCACGGACGCGTCGTCGTCGACGACGTAGACGATGGGCGCCAGCTCGGCCGGCGGTGGCAGGGGCTTACGCATGGTCATCCTTGCCGGCTGCCGGCAGTTCGAACACGAAACAGGCGCCGCCGCCGGCCGGGCGCTCGGCACGGATGTGGCCACCGTTGGCTTCGATCATCGTCCGGCTCAGGCTGAGGCCCAGGCCGAGGCCATGGTCCTTGGTGGTCCAGAACGCGTCGAAGACGCGGTCCGGCTGCTCGCTGGGCAGGCCGACACCACGGTCGCGCACGCTCAGGCTGACCTGGCCGCGGCCATCGCGCGCCGTCGCCAGCGCAACACGCCGCTCGGCAGGCGGCAGCAGGGCCATCGCGTCGACCGCGTTCAGCAGCAGGTTGCCGATCACCTGCTGCACCTGCACGGGATCGGCGAAGACCGGTGGCAGGTCCGCATCGAGCAGCAGCGCCACATCCACCTGGTGCTGGTCCAGTTCATTGCGTGACAGGGCCAGCATGTCCTGCACGGCCTGGTTCAGGTCGAAGGCGCGGCGTTCGGGCGCAGCGCCCTGGGTCAGGCCGCGGATCCGGGCAATCACGTCACTGGCGCGGTGCGCATCGGACAGGATGCGGGCGATGGCCTGCAGCGCCTTGTCGACATTGGGGGGCGATTGCGCCAACCAGCGCTGGCTGGCCTCGGCGCTGCTGGCGATGGCGGCCAGTGGCTGGTTCACTTCATGGGCGATGGAGGTGGTCAGTTCGCCCACCGTGGAGGCGCGCGCCACCCGCAGCAGGCGTGCCTGCGCCTCCTGCACGGCCGCCTTGGCCGCTTCCATCTTCAGCACCAGCCAGGTGGTGATGCCGATGACCAGCATGCCGATGGTCGAGTTGACCAGGCCGATACGGTAGGTGCCGAAGCGGGTGAGAAAGAAGCTCAGGCCGGTGAGTGCGATGCAGGCGGCCGCCAGGATGAGCAGGCCTCGCGGGGCCATCAACCGCGAGGCGGCGAGGATGACTGCTGCGTAGAAGCAGGCGGCGGCCACGGCATAGTCGGTGACGGTGTCGAGCAGGAAAATCGCCGCCATCACCACGATCAGGGCGAGCAGCGCCAGCGGGCGGCGGGGCGACAGCGACGGCATCGGGAACAGCTCCCTGGCGGGTGGTGGGGGGATGATAAGCGGCGGGTCTGGTAGATGCCCACCTTGGTGGGCATGCCGACCAGCGGCCGGCACTACCGGGGTGCGATCATGCCGGCAGTGCTCTGGTAGATGCCCACCTTGGTGGGCATGCCGGCCAGCGGCCGGCACTACCGGGGTGGGTCATTCTTCGAGGCTGGCGTTCCAGAACCCCTGCAACACGCCCGGCGTGCCGGCCAGGTTCTCCAGCACCGCATCCAGTTCCGCGGCGTCGACCGAGGTGGCATACAGCACCGCCTCGATCTCTACGTCGCGTTCGCCGAACGGCCGCTGGTCCACCGCGCGCACCGGATACTGCGCCTGCTCGAGCAGCAACAGCAGCCGGTCCAGTACTTCGGCCTGCTGTTCACGCTGGCAAACCACGTTGATCGCGTACGTCGCCTCGCTGAAACCCTGCGCCAGCGGCTGCCGCTGGATGCGGTTGACCACCGGCCGCAGCAGGGTGTTGGCGGCCAGCACGAACACCGCGGCCATCACCGCTTCCGGCAGCAGCTTGACGCCGGCACAGGCACCGACGGCCGCCGAGCCCCACAGCGTGGCTGCGGTGTTCAGGCCCGAGACCTGTGCACCGTCCTTCATGATCGCGCCGGCGCCGAGGAAGCCGACGCCGGAGATCACGTAGGCGACCACGTGCAGCGGCGAGGGCGGGCCGCCGAACAGATCGTGGAAGCGCACCGCCAGATCGACGAACACCGCCGCGCCCACCGCCACCAGCGTGTTTGTGCGCAGTCCGGCGGTGCGCTGGCGCAGCTGCCGCTCCAGCCCGATCGCTGCGCCGAGCACGAAGGCCACGGTCAGGCTCAACAGCGAGCCCAGCGTGGCGCCAGCGTCGAACGGCGGCAGGTTAACCTGCAGCCCCAGCATCACTGCCACCCGTATCGGCGGATGTAGAGCTGCTTCATCGCCGTGGTCAGCACCGCGTAGCCGAACAGGATCGCCACCAGGAACGGCCAGTAACCCAGCGGCAGGGCCTGCAGCTTGAAGTAGCCGGCCAGCGGGCTCATCGGCAGCAGCACGCCGATCGCCATGATCGCCGCGGTCATCAGCAGCAGGGCCGGCGCGGCGATGCTCTGCAGGAACGGCACCTTGGGCGTGCGGATCATGTGCACGATCAGGGTCTGGGTGAGCAGGCCGACCACGAACCAGCCGGACTGGAACAGGCTCTGGTCGGCCACCGTGCGCGCGTCGAACACATGCCACATCAGCGCGAAGCAGCAGAGGTCGAAGATCGAGCTGATCGGCCCGAAGAACACCATGAAGCGCCCGATGTCGGCCGGATTCCACTTCAACGGCTGGCGTACCAGTTCCTCGTCCACGTTGTCGAACGGGATGGCGATCTGCGAGATGTCATACAGCAGGTTCTGCACCAGCAGCTGCAGCGGCAGCATCGGCAGGAACGGCAGGAACGCCGAAGCAACCAGCACCGAGAACACGTTGCCGAAGTTGGAGCTGGCGGTCATGCGGATGTACTTGAGCATGTTGCAGAACGTGCGCCGGCCCTGGATGACGCCGTCCTCCAGCACCATCAGGCTCTTTTCCAGCAGGATGATGTCGGCCGCTTCCTTGGCGATGTCCACCGCGCTGTCCACGCTGATGCCGATGTCGGCCGCGCGCAGGGCAGGGGCATCGTTGATGCCATCGCCGAGGAAGCCGACCACCTTGCCCTGCGCGCGCAGGCAGCGCACCAGCCGCTCCTTGTGCAGCGGCGTCAGGCGGGCGAACACCCGGTGCTGCTGCAGGGCATGCGCAAGCGATGCGTCGTCCATGCGTTCGATCTGCGGCCCGGTCACGATGGCATCGACCTCCAGCCCGACCTGGGCGCAGACGCGGGCGGTCACAAGCTCGTTGTCACCGGTGAAGACCTTGACCTCCACGCCATGCGCGGCCAGTGCCTGCAGGGCCTGCGCGGTCGACTCCTTGGGCGGGTCGAGGAAGGCCACGTAGCCGACCAGGGTCAGGCCGCACTCATCGGCCTGCGAATACACCGACTGGCTGGCCGCGGTCTCCTTCATCGCCACGGCGACCACGCGCAGGCCCTGTTCGTTCAGTTCCTCGGTGGTCTGCCGCACCCGTGCCAGCCGTGCCGCATCCAGCGGCTGGTCGATGTCGCCCTCGCGCACGGTGGTGCACACCGCCAGCATCTCTTCCACCGCGCCCTTGCAGATCAGCTCGTGGTGGTCCTCGCGCTCGGCCACCACCACCGACATGCGGCGGCGCTGGAAGTCGAACGGAATCTCGTCGACCTTGCGGTAGTCCTGCGACAGGCGCAGTGAGCTCTGCAGCTCCACGTGCTCGAGCACGGCACGGTCGAGCAGGTTGATCAGCCCGGTCTGGAAGTGGCTGTTGAGGTAGGCGAACTTCAGCACGTCCTCCGAGTCCTGGCCGAACACATCGGTGTGGCGCTCCAGCGCGATGCGGTCCTGGGTGAGGGTGCCGGTCTTGTCGGTGCACAGCACCTCCATCGCACCGAAGTTCTGGATCGCGTCCAGGCGCTTGACGATCACCCGCTGCCGCGACAGCAGCACCGCGCCCTTGGCGAGGGTGGAGGTGACGATCATCGGCAGCATTTCCGGGGTCAGCCCGACCGCCACCGACAGCGCGAACAGGAAGGCTTCGGTCCAGTCGCCCTTGGTCCAGCCGTTGATGAGCAGTACGAACGGCACCATCACCAGGGCGAAGCGGATCAGCAGCCAGCTGACACTGTTGACGCCGGCCTGGAACGCGGTCGGCGCGCGCTCGGTGGCGGTGCTGCGCTGGGCCAGCGTGCCGAAGTAGGTGCGGTTGCCGGTGGCCAGCACCACCGCCGTGGCCGTGCCCGACACCACATTCGTGCCCATGAACAATAGATTGACCTGTTCCATCAGACCTGCGTCGGCGGCGCCCGGGCTGGCGAATTTCTCCACCGGTAGCGACTCGCCGGTCATTGCGGCCTGGGCGACGAACAGGTCCTTGGCGCTCAGCACGCGGCAGTCGGCCGGGATCATGTCGCCGGCCGAGAGCACGATGTGGTCGCCCGGCACCAGCGCACGGATCGGCAGATCGAGCAGGCGCGAGGGACGCCGGCTGTGCAGGTGCGCGCCGAAGTACTGGTCGGCCAGCTCCGCTGCCTCGGTGCCCGCGCTGCGGCGCAGGACCCGCGAGGTGTTGCCGACCAGTGCCTTCAGCCGTTCGGCCGCGCGGTTGGAGCGGCCCTCCTGCACGAAGCGGATCAGGGTGGAGAGCACCACCATCGCAGCAATCACCACCGTGGCCTTGGCGTCCTCGGTCAACCAGGACACCGCCGCGAGCACGCTGAGCAGCAGATTGAACGGATTGCGGTAGCACTGCCACAGATGGCGCCACCACGGCAGCGGCTTTTCGTGATCGACTTCATTGGGGCCGAGACGGGCAAGGCGATCAGCGGCCTCCTGCGGGCTGAGGCCATCGCTGTGCGAATCCAGCGCGGCCAGCAGCCGGGCATCGTCGTGGCGGGCCAGAGTCAGCAGGCCATCGGTGAGCGCGGAGGGCGCGGCATCTGCCGCACCACGGCCAAAGCCGGCCTCGGGCAGAGCGCGGCGGCGGAACAGGCTTCCCGCGCGGCGGCTGCGCAGGAAGGCGTTGAACCAGGCGTTGAGCAGGCTCATGGGGGTCATCCTCGGAAATGCCGACCCGGACGTGCCGGGTCGCGGAGTGGCGTGGATCAGGCGCGGCGCAGGGCCAGCACTGACGGCGACCACGGCTGCAGGTGCAGGCGCTGGCTGCCGCCGATGCACAGCGGCTTCATGGCATCGCGCAGAGGGTGGGGCAGGTGGCGCAGCACGGTGATGCGCTCGCCGATTGGCAGCAGCGACAGCGCGTCGGCGACGACTCGAGGCGAACCGAGTGCCAGCGCATGGGCGAACAGCACCGGGCCGTGCTGCAGCAGGCGGCTGCGCAGGCCGACGACATCGCGCTCAACGATCAGGCGGCGCAGGCTGATGTAGAGGATCTTGTAGGACATGGGGAAACTCCGGGTAGGCGACGCCCGGGGCCCCCATCACGCGTGCGGACAGGGACCGGCGATGGGCGCCAGCAGGGAACAGGCGGCGGCACTCGGGGGCGCGGTGCGCCCGGCAGGGTCGGGGTCCATCAGCATCTCCATCGGTGGGGCCTGTCTGGGCCAGTGGCGCTATTGTCCGCACGCGGCCGCGCCGGGCCTAGATGCCCGTGGGTAAGCGCGGATATACGTTGGTATAGGCGCGCGCCATGCGTGGCGAACGCCATCCACGCGTGGGCCGCCCGTCCTGTAGAGCCGAGCCCATGCTCGGCTGCCTTTCGCGCCATGCGTGGCGAACGCCATCCACGCGTGGGCCGCCCGTCCTGTAGAGCCGAGCCCATGCTCGGCTGCCTTTCGCGCGATGCGTGTCGAACGCCATCCACGCGTGGCGTGGACCTACAAACCGTCCGCGAACGCGTCGGCCGCCCGTCCTGTAGAGCCGAGCCCATGCTCGGCTGCCTTTCGCGCGATGCGTGGCGAACGCCATTCACGCGTGGCGTGGACCTACAAACCGTCCGCGAACGCGTCGGTCGCGCGGACCAGCGCATCGGTCGTGGCCGGCTCGGTGGCGCTGTGCCCGGACAGCACCATCTCCAGCCGGGCTTCCGGCCAGGCGCAGGACAGGTCCCAGGCGCTGCGCGCCGGGCAGATGATGTCGTAGCGCCCCTGCACGATCACCGCGGGCAGATGGCGGATGCGATCGACGCCTCGCAGCAGCTGCCCGTGCTCGAGAAATGCGTTGTGGCGGAAGTAGTGCGCTTCGATGCGGGCCTTGGCCAGCGTGTCCAGCGGATCGGCATCGGAGACCGCATCGACATCGTGCACCAGCGTGGCGGCATGGTCTTCCCACCCCAGCCAGGCAAGGCCCGCGGCAATGCGGGTGGCAGGGTCGGCGCTGTCCAGCCGCTTCCAGTACGCCGCAATCAGGTCGCCACGCTCGTCCTCGGGAATATGGGCTTCGTAGCGCGCCCAGCGTTCCGGGAAGATCCAGCGCGCGCCGCCGTCAGCCTCGGCGAACCAGGCGTTCTCCTCGCCGCGGCCCAGATATACACCCCGCACGATCACGCCGGTCGCGCTCTCGGGATGGGCCTGTGCGTAGGCCAGCGCCAGCGTGGAGCCCCAGGAGCCGCCGAACACCAGCCAGCGTTCAATCCCGAGGTGCGCACGCACCCGCTCGATGTCCTCCACCAGATGCACGGTGGTGTTGTCGTGCAGTTCGCCGAACGGCGTGGAGCGGCCGCAGCCTCGCTGGTCGATCAGCACGATGCGGTAGCGCGCCGGGTCGAAGAAGCGACGATGCGTGGGCGAGACGCCGGCCCCCGGACCACCATGCAGGAACACGGCAGGGATGCCCTCCGGGTTGCCGCACTCCTCGATATGCAGCGTATGCAGCGCATCCACGGCAAGGCGGTGCTCGCGGTAAGGCGTGATCGGCGGAAAGAGCTTACGCATGGCGGTGTCTCACGAGCAGGAACGACAAGCATAGCGGTGCCGGTCGGACGACGTCGCATCGCGCGTGGTTCGAGTATCCTCGGCGTCCAGGAACGGCCGCGCGCGCAGGCCGCCATCACTCCAGGAACGGCATGGACCAGCAGGATGCAGCGAAGCAGGCCGCGGCGCCGTATACGCTCAGCAGTGGCGGACGCGAGCTGCTGAAGTGGGTCGCGCTTCTGCTGATGACCGGCGACCACGTCGCCAAGGTCGTGTTCTGTGGCTATGTGCCGGTTGCCAGCGAGCTGGGGCGCGTCGCGTTTCCGCTGTTCGCCCTGGTGATGGCCTGCAACCTGGCCCAGCCTGGCGCTGACCTCGGCAAATCGATCCGGCGCCTGCTGCTCTGGGGCGCGATCGCCCAGCCGCTGCATCTGCTGGCCTTCGGCCAGCCGCTTCCGTTGAACATCCTGCTGACCTTCGCCGTTGCTGCACTGGCCGTGCTCGCGCTGGCGCAGGGGCGGGCCTGGCTGATACTGCTGGCGGGCGGCGTGCTGCCGGTGCTGGTCGACTACCAGTGGGCGGGCGTGGCGCTGGTGGTGTTGGGCTGGATCGCGTTCCGCAACCGGCTGTGGTGGCTGCCGCTGCCGGCCTTGGCTGCGCTGTGCTGGACCAATGGCAACGGCTGGGCGCTGCTGGCGGTGCCGCTGCTGTGGGCAATGGCCCGGCTGCCGTGGCGGGTGCCGCGCTGGCGCTGGTCGTTCTACCTCTACTACGTGGGCCATCTGGCGGTGCTGGCGGGCTATGCGATGGTGGTCGGCCGCTGACCGATGGCCGACAATAGCGCATGCCTGCCACGCCGACCCTCGATGATCTGCGCCGTTACGCCATAGCGCGCACGCTGTTCAGGCCGACGACCCTGCTGGCGGCCATCCGCCGCCTCGGGTTCGTCCAGGCCGATCCCATCCGCGCCCCGGCCCGCGCCCAGGATCTGACCCTGCGCCATCGGGTCAAGGGCTATCGGGCCGGTGATCTGGAAAGACGCTACGCGCGCCTGCCGGTGGAAGAGGATTGCGTGGTCAACTATGGCTTTCTGCCGCGCGAACTGCTGGCGCTGATGCACCCGCGGGTTTCATCGCGGGTGTGGGATGCGGCGACCCGCCGCAGGGCGGCCGAGGTGCTTGAATTCGTGCAGGCGCGTGGCAGCGTGCATCCACGCGAGGTGGACCAGGCCTTCGCGCATGGCCGGGTGACCAACTACTGGGGCGGCACCAGCAACGCCAGCACCCATCTGCTCGATGGCATGCACTACCGCGGCATGCTGCGGGTGCAGCGGCGCGACAGAGGGACACGTATCTACAGCGTGGCCGACCATCCGCAGGCAGACACCGGCGTGGCCTCGCAGGCGCAGCGTGCCGCCGCCCTGGTCGACCTGGTGGTGCGCAAGTACGCGCCCCTCCCGGCCGCCAGCTTGACCTACCTGGTGCGCCTGCTCGCCTATGGCGCGCCGCACCTGACGGCACCGCTGCAGCAGGCGCTGCGCGAGGCGCGGCAGACGTTGGCCAGCGCCGTTGTCGAAGGAACGACCTGGTACTGGCCGGCGGATGAGAATCCGCGCTCGCGGCGCTTCGCCGTGGATGAGCAGGTCCGCCTGCTGGCGCCATTCGATCCGGTGGCGTGGGATCGTCGGCGCTTCGAGCTGCTCTGGGGCTGGACCTACAAGTTCGAGGCCTACACGCCCGCAGCGAAGCGCCGCTTCGGTTACTACGCACTGCCACTGCTATGGCGCGACACGATCATCGGCTGGGCCAACATCACCACGCCCGAAGGCCGCCTGCAACCGGCGTTGGGTTACGTCACTGGCAAGGCGCCGCGCGAAGCGGCGTTCCTCGCGGCGCTGGACGACGAACTGCAGCGCATGGACGACTTCCTCCACGGGCCGGGCAGCGGCGCCTGAGCATTGCCTCCACGGTCATCCACGTCCTCGACCTGGCAGCGGCGCCGCGCCGATGGTCGCGACGGCCGTCGAGGTGACGGCCAATAGGTGACCGCACTCATCCAGCCGCGCATTGGCCACGGCCTGGGTCGCGCCGCAATGGGTGCAGGCGAGGATGGTGCCGCCGTCCAGTCGCACGATCTGTATACCTTCGGTGCGGGTGACCTCTCCGCAGGCTTCGCAGCGCAGTGCCATCGAACGGACCTGCACGATTGCGCCTGCCGGGTCCCTGTCTGCATCGAGCGCCAATACGAAAAAGCGACCGGTTTTGGGCATGGCACTGTCTCCGTAGAACCTGCTGACAAGGTGCTCGCAGCGCTGGCTGCAGGGCGTGATGGAGGGCTCAATCGGATGTGGACGCGGACGTTCCCGGCATCACGGCGTCATCCTCTCGCTGGACCCGGCGGTCCCGCTCGCGGGTGCTGTACAGGCCGTTGTCGGCGCGATGGATGGTGTCGGCGACCAGCTCGCCGCCGGCATGCGTGGCCGCGCCCATGGAGAACGCGATCGGGGCGAGACCCGCGTTCTGCTCGTACCAGTCCAGCAGCGCCTGCAGGCGCTCGCGTGCCGGCTGGATCAGCACCACCATGAATTCATCGCCGCCCAGCCGGACTTCGCTCTCCCCCGCACCCAGCGGCGAGCGCAGGAAGGCGGCGAACTCGACGAGGACGGCATCTCCGCGACGATGGCCCTGGGTATCGTTGACCTGCTTGAAGTGGTCGAGGTCGAACACCACGCAGGCCCAGGATTCGGTCTCCAGCTCTTCGAGCCGGTGCAGGTAACGGCGGTTGTGGCACAGGGTCAGCGGGTCGCGCTGGGAAAGTTCGCGCAGACGCGCTTCCTGCTGCCGCAGCGCGGTGACGTCCTGGGCGTGGCCGAGCACGAAGGGCGGGTGTGCCTCGCTGTCGAGGACGTTGTTGTAGGCCCAGTAGCGGAGGCTGCCATCGGCGGCGATCAGCTCGATCACGCCGGCATCGGTGTGGTTGCTCTCGATCCGCGCCAGGTAGGCCTTGAAGGCATCGCGCTTGTCCGCAGGCATCAGGTCGCACAGGCTGCGGCCGACCATCTGGCTCTCGGGGAACCCCAGCGACTGCACCGCCGCCGGGTTCACCGAGGTAACGGTCCCGTCGAGGGTGTGCGTGCAGATGAGGCCGAGGCTGTAGTGGAACAGGCGCCGGTAGCGCACTTCGCTGGCTTCCAGCGCGTCCAGCACGGCGCGTTCCTCGGTGATGTCCTGGATGGCCCCGACCAGGCGTGGCCGCCCCTCGACCTGCTGGCGACTGCCGACCACGCGCGTCCAGATCGCGCGGCCGTCGGCGGTGGACATCGGCAGCTGCACTTCCCACGGCGTGCCGGCGTCGATGCAACGCTGCACCGAGGCCCGGATGATGGCGCGGCTGTCCTCGCGATAGAACGAGAGGGCGCTGTCCAGGGTCGGCTGGTAGCTGGCGCGCACGCCATGGATCTGCTTGGTTTCGCGAGTCCAGCGTACCTCGTTGCTGGTCAGGTCCAGTTCCCAGCCACCGACCTTGGCGGCGGTGTTGGTGCGTTCGAGGAAATCCTCGCTGCGCTTGAGATCGCTGTGCAGGTGCTGCGCCTGGTCGACTTTCTGCAGCAGCGTGGCGCGCTGTTCCAGCAACTGGGTGGTGACCCGGCCCAAGTGCACCATCAGTTCGCGCTGCGAGGGCGAAAGGACGCCGGGCATGGTATCGAACAGACACAGGGTTCCGATGCGTGCGCCTTGCGCGCTACTGAGCGGGATGCCGGCGTAATGGCGGATGCGCGGCCCGCCGGTGACCAGCGGGTTGCCGGCGAACAGAGGATCCTGGCGTGCATCGGGAACCTCCATCAACGCATCGCGCTCGATGGCGTGCGTGCAGAAGGAAATGTTGCGCGGCGTTTCGCTGGTACCCGGCAGGCCGATATTGGCCTTGAACCATTGCCGGTGCTCGGCAACGATGGAGATCAGGCCCATCGGCATGCCGGTGGCGGCTTGGGCGGCGGCAACGATGGCGTCGAAGACGGGTTCGGACGGAGTGTCGAGCACTCCCAGACGCTCGATCTCGCAAAGTCGGAAAGCTTCATCATCCATAGCTGGCGCGCTGGCTTCTGCGGGGAAGGGCGGGGCAGGCACCACGCTAGTGGGGTAATGGTTAGCATTCCGCGTTCCGGGGTGATGCCCGCGTGAGGTCGGCCGACGGCGTCTCAGCTGTGTCTCTTCAGGGCGGCCCGCCGTGCAGCGAAGACTTCCGGTGTCTGCGGCTTGACGAACAATGCCACCAGTTCGGGAAATTCGCCCTTGACCGCCGTCTCGATACGGGTGATGCAGGCTTCGATCTGCGGTGTCCGGCGGTCGTCCTCGAACTCGGCACTGAGCATGGCCACTACCTGTTCCGGGCCCATCTGCATGGTGGTCACGCCATTGGCACGCAGCAGGTCGGGATCGGTCACCGCCACCGCCATGATCCGCTGTGCCACCGCCGGGTGCGCCGGTTCACCCACCAGCAGGCCCTTGGTTTCCCGGGCCAGCAGGAAGGCGGTCACCGCGAGCACGGCGGCGATGCACAGCGAGGCCACTCCGTCGAGCACGGGCATGTCCAGCAGCTGCGCAGCGAGCAGTCCGGCGAGCGCGAAGCCCAGGCCTAGCAGCGCCGCGCTGTCTTCCAGCAGCACGGTGAAGGTGGACGGGTCCTTGCTGCGCCGGAAGGCCTCGAAGTAGCCCATCGACCCCTTGCTACGGCGGAATTCGCGCAGGGCGATGTACCACGAGCTGCCCTCGAACAGCAGCGATATTCCCAGCACCGTGTAACTGAGCGCGTGGTTGGTGGCTGGCTGCGGATGGCGGATGTGCTGGATGCCTTCGTAGGCCGATACACCAGCGCCGGCGGCGAACACCAGCAGGGCGACGATGAAACTCCAGAAGTACAGCTCGCGCCCATAGCCGAAGGGATGCAGCGTGTCGGGCGATTTTTCGGCACGGTGCAGGCCGTACAGCAGCAGGACCTCGTTGAGCGTATCGACCAGCGAATGCACGCCTTCGCTCAGCATGGCCGAACTGCCGGAAATGCCGGCGGCGACGAACTTGGCGATGGCGATGGCAAGGTTGCCGAACAGCGCGGCGTAGACGACCAGGCGTGATCCTGTGGGAGCGGCCATATCAGGGGGCAGGTGGAACGGACACCCCATGGTGCGATGGGGGGTGTCCGTGCCGCGTATACGTCCCGCTCAGCGCTGCCGCGGGTTGAGGTAGATGCGGGTGCCGTCCGACTCGCGGCGGCCGGACCAGCGTCCGCCACCGCTCGGGCGGAAGCGTCCAATGACCTGGTTGTTGGTGTCCGTCAGCAGCAGCTGGTTGCCGGACAACAGCCAGCGGTTGACCGGGAAGAAGCCATCGGGGCAGCCAGCCGGCACCCACGCGCCATAGCCGCCGAACCACTGGCTTTCCTTCAGGGTGATGGTGCAGCTGCTGCCGTTCTCCTGGCCCAGCGTCCAGTCGCCGAACAGATCGCTGTCGTTGATCGGGGGGCCACCCCGGTGGCGGTCATGGCCCCAGTCGTCACCGCGGTTGTCGGGGCGGCCGATATCCACTTCGACGTCGGAACCGTGGCTGCGTGATTCCGAATGTGAACTGCCGGTGGTCGTGGACTCGGTGGTCATCGAGCCCATGTTGCCGAAGTCGGAATCGCCCTGCGTCTGGTCGCTGCGGTTCTCGCTGGTGCCGCTGGCCGAGTGGGTGGTGACGGTGGTCTGCGCGCTGCTGCTGGATGACTGCGTGGTGGTGGCGTCCTGGCCGAAGCCGATCGACGCGTCCTGGGCCACGGCAGCGGCAGGGAGGCAAAGGCTGCACAACGCCAGCAGCCCGTAGGGCGGGAAGAGCTTGGCCATCATGGAATCCTCGTTGGGGAACGCTGAAAGCGCTCATCTGCGTGTGGGGCGGCAGCGTCCCGCGCCGGCGGAGCATAGTGCCGGCCGCGCGGGGTGGTGTGAGGGTGGCGTGCAGATGGAGGCCGCCCGCGCGTGGCCCGGGTAATGTGAACGGGGCAGCCCTGGGCTGGGGCTACACTGCGCTTTCACCCACGCGGGGCAGTCCCCGATGTCCGCAGCAGACCCTGGCGAGTCGGTTCGAAAACGGGCGATGCAGGAATGCCGCTCGATCATCGCGGCATTGTCGGCGTCGGACGATCCGCATGCCGCCATCCATGCCGCGCGCAAGGCGATCCGCCGGCTGCGTGCGGTGCTCGCGCTGTCGCGGGATTCGGCGCTGGAACTGGATGATGCCGACCGCCGCCTGCAGCGTCTGGGTGACAGCCTGTCCGATCTGCGCGATGCCCACGTGGTGGTGCAGGCCGCGGTCTATCTGCAGGACGCGCATGCGGCCGAAGCGTGGCCGGGCATCATCGCCCGCCTGATCCAGCGCCGCGACCGTCTGTTGCAGGAGGCCCTGCAGCGCGACCCCGGATTCGACCGGCGGGTGCGCGTGGTGCTGGGTGTCCAGGAACAACTGGCTGCACAGTCGTGGTCGAAGCTGCGTCGCTCGACTCTGCGCCGCAACCTGGAGTACAGCCGTACCCGGGCCGGGAAGGCGGCGCGTCGCGCGAGCGACGATGGCGGCGCCGAGGCCATCCACCGCTGGCGACGCAAGGCTCGCCGCCTGCGCATGCAGATCGACGTGGCGCAGGCGCTCAAGCTGCACGCCGGGCATGCGGAGTCGAAGAACGGCGATGCACGGGCGCTGCACCGGCTCAGCGATGTGCTGGGCGAGCAGCAGGACCTGCAGCTGCTGCGCAACCTGGTGCGGGCGATGCCGGCGGCAGACGGCAAGGCGCGGGTGCTGGAGCAGCTGCGGGATGCCGAACCGGTGGGCGGCTGAGGTCGCCGGGCACGGCCCGGCGCTACCGCACTGGTAGCGCCAGGCCATGCCTGGCGAAGACCTTCAGGCATCGTGGTCTCGGTCGAGGCCGCTGCGCTCGCCGGGCACGGCCCGGCGCTACCGCACTGGTAGCGCCAGGCCATGCCTGGCGAAGACCTTCAGACATCGTGGTCTCGGTCGAGGCCGCTGCGCTCGCCGGGCGTGGCCCGGCGCTACCGCACTGGTAGCGCCAGGCCATGCCTGGCGAAGACCTTCAGGCATCGTGGTCTCGGTCGAGGCCGCTGCGCTCGCCGGGCACGGCCCGGCGCTACCAAAGCTGGTAGCGCCAGGCCATGCCTTGCGAACAGCCTCAGACATCTTGTCTTCTGCGGTCAGGCGCGGAGGTGCAGATGGAAGGCCATCGCTGCCACCAGCAGGCCGGGAGCCACACTGGTGCGGCTGGGCAATTCGGATTTCGCTGCCCGCCGGGAAGCGCTGAAGCTCAGCGTTCCGCGGAGAGGACGGCGCGTACCCGCGTGGCCAGTTCGCCGATGGTGAAGGGCTTGCCGATCAGCTGCACATGCGCGTCGAGCACGCCGTCATCGACCAGGGCATTGCGGCTGTTGCCGGTGGCAAACAGGACCTTCAGGTGCGGATGCCGCGCCAGGGCCTCGTCGGCCAGCTGGCGACCGTTGACCCCGGGCATCACCACATCGGTGAACAGCAGCGCGATGCCGGGGTGGGCCTGCAGCAAGGGCAGGGCGCTGGCAGCGCCATCGGCCGAGAGCACGCGATAGCCGAGTTCGGACAGAGCATCGACCGAGAACGCGCGTACCGCCGCGTCATCGTCCACCACCAGGATCTGCTCGGCGCCACCGCCGGACAGCGGCGCCACATCGGCCTTGGCCGGCGGCAGGGTATCCACCTCGGCCAGCAGGCGCGGCAGGTAGATGGTGACGCTGGTCCCCACGCCGGGTGCGGACTGCAGGCGGACGTGCCCGTTGGACTGCTGCACGAAGCCATAGACCTGCGACAGGCCCAGGCCGGTGCCCTGGCCGACCGGCTTGGTGGTGAAGAACGGATCGAACGCGCGCGCCATCACCTCGGGCGCCATGCCGCCGCCGGTATCGGTCACCGCGATGCGCACGTAATCGCCGATAGGGATGCCGCCGTGCTTGGCCACGCTGGCCAGGTCGATCTGGCAGTTGCTGGTCTGCAGCGTCAGGCGGCCGCCGCCCGGCATGGCATCGCGCGCGTTCACCGCCAGATTGAGGATCACGTTCTCCAGCTGGTTGACATCGGCGTGCGTCCACCACTGGCCGCCACCCAGCACGGTTTCGAGGATGACGCTGCTGCCGAGCGAATGCACCAGCAGATCGGTCATGCCGGCCACCAGATGGTTCACGTCCAGGGCAACCGGCTGCAGCGGCTGCTGGCGTGAGAAGGCCAGCAGCCGCTGGGTCAGCTGGGCGGCACGCTGGGCGCCGTCCAGGGCCATCTCGATGTAGCGCACCGCGCGCGCATCGCTGTCGCCGATGCGCAGGGCCAGCAGGTCCAGCGGGCCGATCACCGTGGCCAGCATGTTGTTGAAGTCGTGCGCGATGCCGCCGCTGAGCTGGCCGACGGCTTCCATCTTGCGGCTCTGCCGCAGCGCGTCTTCCACCCGCATGCGCTCGGCCACCTCGGCACGCACCCGCGCCTCCAGCTGCTCGTTCAACTCGCGCAGGCGTTCGTCGGCGGCCTTGCGAGCGGTGATGTCGATGGCCACGCCCAGCAGGCGTACGCAGCGCCCGGCCTCGAAGATGCCCCGGCCCTTGGCCGCGATCCAGCGCACCACGCCATCTTCCTTGCCGACAGTGCGGTATTCCACATCGTAGTTGGCACGCCGCTGCGGATCGGCGGATGCATCGAGTGCTGCCAGCGTGGCGGCACGATCGTCCGGGTGCAGGCCGTTGCGGAAATCCTCGAAGTCCACCTCCGCGTCGGGGAAGATGCCGAACATCGCCTTCATGCGCACGGGCCAGAGCAGGACGTTCTGCACAAGGTCCAGGTCCCATAACCCAAGCTCGCCTGCTTCCGTGGCCAGGCGCAGGCGCTCTTCACCCTCGGCCAGCGCTGCTTCGGCCGCCTTGCGTCCGGAGAGGTCGAGCATGGCGCCGATCATCCGCTGCGGCCGCCCATCAGCGTCGCGCAGCACCGCACCACGATCAAGCACGGCGGCATAGCTGCCATCGGCGCGACGGAACCGGTACTCGTCGTGCCACGTGGCGCCGTCGCCGTCGATGACGGCGTGGATGTTGCGGTCGATGCGGTCGCGGTCCTCGGGATGGATGTGGTCCAGCCACCACTGCGCGCTGGTTTCCATCATCGAGTGTCCGAACAGGCTGCACAACGCCTCGTTCCAGACGATGTGTCCGTCGGCCATGCGCCAGTCCCATACCGCATCGTTGGTGGCCTGCGCGGCCAGCCGATAGCGTTCCTCGATGTCAAGACGCTCGGCCTCGGCGGACTTGCGGTCGGTGATGTCCAGCGAGGTGCCGACCAGGCCGGTCACTTCGCCAGCAACGTTGCGCAGCGGCGCCTTGGTCGACAGCCACCAGGCCCTGCGGCCGTCTGGAAAACTGACTTCTTCTTCCACCTGCTCGCTGCGGCCGCTGGACATTACCCGCTCGTCGGTGGCCATCACTGCCGCAGCCTGGGTGGGGTTGGCCAACAGCTCGGCATCGGTGCGCCCGACATACTCCGCCGGGGGGCGCCCGATCAGTTCCGTGGTGCCGCTGTTGCCCATCAGCAGTCGGCCCTGGCGATCCTTGGCATACATCACGCCCGGCGCGGCCTCAACGAAGGAGCGCAGCAGGGCTTGGGCCTGGTCACGCTCGGCCTGCACCCGCAGCCGTTCGTCGATGTCGATGAGGACGCCGGGGAAGCGCAGTGCCCGACCGTTCTCGTCCAGGTCGACGCGGCCGATGCTTTCCAGCCAGTGGTAACCGCCGTCGGTGCCGCGCGTGCGGTACTGATGCGCGAAGCGGCCGCCGCGCCGCACGGCATGCTCGATGGCCGAGGTCAGCCCTGCCAGGTCATCGGGGTGCACCGTGCCCAGCACCTCGTGCAGCTGCAGCTTGCGCTGCGCCAGCGTCGGGTCGAGCCCGAACGCGCGGGCGAGCGCTTCATCAACGGTCAGCTGGTCGTTCGGTACATCCCAGAACCAGGTACCGACGATGGCACCCGCTGCCAGCGCCATGTTCACGCTGTCGGAGGCATGGGCGGCTTGGGGCTGGGGAACGGGAGGCTGGTTCACGGACGATCTCGAACGGCGGGGGTTGCCCGCCCTGGCAGGGGCAGGCAGAACATGGGCCGCCAGTCTAGATCAAGGCCGCGTCACAGCAGCGTGGTGCCGTGTCAGTCAGCGGCGGGCTTCACCCGCATGACCCGTTTGCGGTACTCGTACACGTTGTCACCACGCACGCGCCGTTCCTGCGTACCGGTGATCGAATCGACGCGACGGTCCGAGCCGGTGACCGGCTTGGCGTCGATCGAGGTTTCGTGTTCGAACGAATGCGATTTGTCGGTGTTGCGGTAATAACGGTACAACGCCCAGTACAGCGCCGTAGCACCGGCCGGGCCGGCCGCCAGCAACCAGAGACCACTGTCGTCACTCATGTTGTCGCCACCAGGAAGGCAATTGCGAGGGCTTCGATGACCGTGCCGGTGGCCAGGGCGGCCAGCAGCATCTTCCATTGCTGCACGGGCACGCTGCCCATGGTTTCACCGGTACGGCCGTTCACGGCGATGTAGTGCAGCATGCCGCCGTTGGTGCCGGGCTGGTGGTAGGAGTACAGCCAGACCGGCAGGTACATCGACACCCAGCGGCTGCCGTGCACGTCCAGCTGTTCCTGCTCCCAGCGCACGCCACGGTCGTAGCGGCGAACGCTGGCTTCCACCTGCGCCCGGGCGATCGACAGCAGCTGGTCTTCCAGTCGCGGACGCAGCTTCTCCACATCCACGTTGCGCTTCTCGGACGTGAAGCCAGCCAGGTAGGACGCGTTCCACTTCACCGCGTTCTTGGTATCGAACGGCAGGATGGTGTTGATGATGTTGTTGGTGTTGGTGCGCGTGTCGAGGTTGCCGCGCTCGGCCGAGGATTCCAGCGGCAGGTCGTCGACGGTGAATTCGACCTGGCGCTCGACCTGGTAGATGTCCGCGTCGTAGTAGGTCTGCTTGTTCTTCTCGGTACCGCGGGTGTACTCGCGGGTCTTGATCTCGCCCTTGCCGGCCACCGCCGCGCTGACGTTGCTGTCCACGATCATGTAGGGCAGGTACACGCCCACCACGTTTTCCGGGGTGAACTGGTCCTTGAAGGCCTTCAGCGCGAACATCCGGCGCTTGTCCACGAACTGGCGGATGCGCGCAACCGCATCGTCCTTCTTTATGTGGAAGGGCAACACGGCATCGGGCACGGCGCCGTTGCTGATCTGTTCGTTGACGCCGAAGACGTGGCGGCACCAGTGGCAGCGCGCGGTCATCGTGCTTTCGGTGTTGACCGTGACCTCGGCGCCACAGCCGCCGCACTTGAAGGTCATCAGCGCCGAGGTATCGGCGTCGATGTCGCGTGCGCCGGAGGCGATGACCGTGCCCTGCAGCTGCTCCAGCGCTTCGCCCAGCCCGAATTCCTCCTCCACCCGCGCGCCATGCCATTCGTGACGGCAATACAGGCAGACCAGGACGTCGGTGCCGAGTTTGGGGCGGATGTCGGTGCTGCCGCACTTCGGGCAGCGGTTCAGGCCATCCTTGAGTTCGCTGGCCGAGGTGTCGATGGCCAGCGGATCAGGCGCCTCGACTTCATCACGGATGGCCTGCGGCAGCGTGCTGGTATCCAGCGGGAAGCTGCCAGGCGGGGGCGGGACATCCTGCGGCGAGCCCGGACCATCCAGCTTCGCCGCCGGCAAGGGCGGGGGCGAAGCGGGAGCGGCCTGGGGCAGTGGCGGAGGACCGTTTCTGGGGTCGGACATGGGTCTGCGGGTCCGGCGGCTTACAGGCCAAGCGCCTTGGCCTTCAGCGCGTCGTAGTCGCCCTGGGTGATCAGGCCCAGGTCGAGCATTTCCTTGGCCTTCTTCAGCTTGGCCACCGGATCATCGGCGGCCGGCGCGGTCGGCTGCTGCAGGCTGCCCGCACCGAACATGCCCGAGGCCATGCCGACGCCGACCAGGCCCGCCGCGCCGCCGTTCTCGCCGGCCGACTGGATGCCCTGGGCCACGCTGGCCTGCAGGTTGGAATTGCCGCGCGAGCCGGACAGCGCATCGGCGCGCTGCACGGTCTTCAGCAGTTCACGGGTGTTGGCGTCGTACTCGATCGAGACGATGGCGGTCTTGACGATGGCCAGGCCGCGGTCGGATTTCCATTGGTAGGCCTGTTCGACGGCGGCGGACAGGCTCTGCGCGAAGCCGATCGAATCCTGCTGCAGCTTGGTGATGCGGTTGCCCTTGGACGGGTCGTTGCTGTACAGGCTGAACGCTGGTGCCAGCGAACCCACCACTTCATTGAACAGCTGGGTGGCGGCGGCATTGTCCATGTCGGTGAAGTCGAACACCTGGCCCGGGCGCAGGTAGCTGGCCGGCACGAAGTTCTTCACGAACAGGATCGGGTCGACGATCTTCAGCGTGTACGAGCCACGGGTAACCGCGCCCACCTGGGTGTTGAGGAAGGCATCGTCCCAGTAGATTTCCGACTGGGTACCGAAGCGGTTGTCCGGCAGTTCCTTCAGCGAGACGAAGAAGGCGGCCTGCTGCGAGCCCGGCTGGCCACCGAACTTGAAGCGTTCCCAGCTCTGCTTGATGAAGGTGCTGACCAGCCCGTCACCGGCGAAGATCGACTGCGAGTTGAGGTCGTCCGAGCGCCACTCGTAGCCTCCCGGCTCGGCAACGAACGCGGTGATCGCGCCGTCCTGGAACAGCAGCAGGCCGTAGCCTTCGGGCACGACGATCTTCGAGCCGTTGCTGATGATGTTGGACGAGCCGCTGGTGTTGGAACCACGGCCGGCATTGGTGCCCTGCGGCACGGCCGCGAACAGGGCTGCGGTCGACGGCAGGCCCGTCGGCACGGTGTAGAAGTCTTTCCACTGGTCGGCCAGAACACCGCCCACTGCACCCTTGACCGCCTGTACCAGACCCATGACCTGCTCCCTGTGGTTACCGGACAGGCACCATGCCTGTCGTGCCCGGCTGACTATAGTGGAGCGGGGCGGTGGCTCGCCACCGGTCATGGTGGCGGCCATTCATCTGGCAGGATCAGCGTACGGACTGCGGAACCTTCCTCAGCTTCGAAGTGTCATAGCCCATCGCGGCGATGCGCTCGACCGCAGCCTGATACTCCTGCGGCGACACCTGCGGCGTGCGCGCCATGTACCAGACATAGTCGCGCTTGCTGCGGCCGACGATCGTCTGCTGATAGTCGTCGTCCAGCCAGGCGATGATGTACTCGGCCTGGATCGGCCAGATGAACTGCATGCCCCACACCGCGCCGGCACCTTCCTTTTCCACCCGGCCGACCGGGTGCATGCTCTTGTATGGCGCCTGGAAGCTGCCCTTACGGTAGGTGAAGGTGGTCTGGATGCGTCCATCCGGCCGTAGGTAATAGCTCTCGACGGCGTCAAAAGCCTCGCGCTCCGGCCGGGAGGGAATGTGGGCGATCACGTACCAGTCGCCCATGAAGCGTGGCACGTCCACTGACGCTTCGCGTGGCAGTGGCCGGGTGTCCTGGCTGCTGCAGCCGGTGCCGAACAGGGCCAACGTCAACAGGGTGAACAAGGGGGGCATACGCATGGCCAGTCTCCTTCAGCGGGGGCGGAACAGGTAGTGGGCGACAAGCCACTGCTGGCCTTGGTCATAGCCGAACAGCTCAGCGCAGGCCATCCAGAACATGCGCCAGCGCTGCCACCAGATGCGTGCGGCGGCCCCGCCGTAGGTCGCCTGCAGGATCGGCATCAGCTGCGAGCGGGCCGCGTCCTGGTTGTCCAGCCAGTGGTTGGCGGTGCGCTGGTAGTGGGTGCCGTCGAGCAGCCAGCGCTGGTCCAGCTGCAGGTGCTGCTGGAAGTGCAGGAGGGTGTCGGCCGCCGGCATCAGGCCACCGGTGAAGAAGTGCCGCCCCATCCAGTTGTCATCGCCTTCGGTATCGAACGGGTACATCAGCGTGCGGTGGGCGAAGATGTGCACGAAGAGGGCGCCGTCCGGCCGCAGCCAGCCAGCGATGCGCTGCAGCAGCTGCTGGTAGTTGCGCACGTGCTCGAACATCTCCACCGACACGCAGCGGTCGAAACGCGCGCTCGGCAGGTCCAGCTGGTTCACGTCACGGGTGAGCACCTCGACGTTGCGCAGGCCCCGTGCCTGGCACTGGCCCATGATGTGCTCGCGCTGGCTGTTTGAATTGGACACCGCGGTAATGCGTGCATTCGGGTAACGCTCGGCCATCCACAAGGTCAACGAACCCCAGCCACAGCCGAGTTCGAGGATATCCTGGCCATCGCCCAGCTCGGCGCGCTGCGAATACAGCTCCAGCATCGCCTCTTCGGCCTGGTCCAGCGTCTCGTGACCGGTGCGGTAGTAACAGCTGCTGTACTTCAGGCGCTTGCCGAGGCAGGCCTGGAAGAATGCGGCCGGCACTTCGTAGTGCTGGCGGTTGGCGGCATCGACGTGCAGGGCGAGCGGGCTGCCGGCCAGCTCGGCGATGCGTCGCTGGAACCGCACCGACTGTCCTTCCTGGCCGCCTTCGTCCTCCTCCTGCAGGCGCTGCGCGCACAGGCGACGGATGCCCGCACGTAGCGCCGCGTCCGGGATCCAGCCGCGCTCGGCCCAGCCGGTCAGGCCGCCTTCGATTTCGACGGGTGGGTACAGCGTGGTGGTGGCGTTCATGGCTGGCGGTCCTTGGAAGGGGAGGTGCGGGGAAACCACGGGAAGAACATCGGGGTGCTGCGCTGATACTCGCGGTAGTCCTCGCCGCGGCTGCGCAGGGCCTGTTTTTCGGTGAAGGGAACGCCGCTGAGGTAGCGCAGGAACAGGTACATCACCACCGGTCCCGACCACGCCAGCCACCACAGCGGTGAGCCGACGGCCAGCAGCACGTAGGTGAACCAGTGCAACCACTCGAAGAAATAGTTGGGATGGCGCGAATAGCGCCACAGCCCCTGCCGGCAGGTCTTTCCCTTGTTGGCGGGGTCGGCGCGGAAGCGTGCAAGCTGGCGGTCGGCCAGTGCTTCGCCACCGACGCTGAGCAGCCACACGGCCACGGCGGCGGCGATCCAGCCGGCATGGCCGCTGGCCGGATTGCGCGCCACGGCCAGGAACGGCAGGGCGAACAGCACCACCAGCAGCGCCTGGGCCATGAAGAAGCCGAAGATCTTTCCCTGGTGGCCGTTCCAGTGTTCGCGCAGGTAGCGGTAGCGACCGTCCTCGTCTTCGCTGCGCACGCGGTGCCACAGATGCAGGGCCAGCCGGCTGCCCCACAGGCCGCCCAGCACCGCCAGTGCGATGCGCGGCTGCAGGCCGCCGTCACCCAGCCAGGCCAGCAGCAGTGCACCCGCGGCCACACCCTTGGCCCACAGCACGTCGACCACACCGATGTTGCAGTGGCGGCGCTGCCAGGCCCAGCCCCAGCACATCACCAGCACTGCGTAGAGCAGCACCCAGCCAAGCAGGTTCATGCGCGCACTCCTTTTGTGTGTTCAACCGCCTTGTCAATGCTGCGGCGTGCCAGCGCGCACAGCAACGAAAGGGCAATGCTCCAGCCAACGCCCAAGAGCAGGACGCCCTGCCACACGGGTGAGCTGAATTGCACGGCCTGGAAACCACGCGCCGCCGACAGATAGGCCAGCGGTGCCAGCAGCAGGCCAAACAGCACCGGCAGCAGGCGGTACCGCTGCAGGAACGTCATCGAGCTGGTCAGTGTCATCGCGAACGCGGCCCACAGGGCCATGATCCACGGCGGCGGTGCCCATCCCAGCGGTGCGGCGGCATAGCGCACGGTGCCGCTGGCGGCGGCAGTGCCATCCACCAGCCAGGCGCAGGCGAGGGCGAGCAGCAGCAGGCGCAGGTCGACGCGCGGCACCGGGCTGGTCAGCAGCTGGCTGGCGAGATACAGCGCCGCGGCCAGCAGTGCCGGCCATTGCCAGCCGCGACCCGCGCCAGCCACGGCGCACAGCCAGACCAGCTGGTTGCCGAGCAGGTTGGCCCAGGTCCGTTTCATGCAAGGCCTCCCATCTCAGGCCTCGCTTCCGGCGGGAACGTCGGTGCAATGGCCCGGCCGTGCCAGCAGCAGGTGCGACACGCCAATGGAGCGCTCCAGGAAGCCACCCTCGCAGTAGGCCAGATAGAACTCCCACAGGCGGCAGAAGCGCTCGTCGAAACCCTGTGCCTGTACGGCGGCGCGCTGGGCCAGGAAGCGCTGCCGCCAGGCGCGCAGGGTGAGTGCGTAGGAATGGCCAAAGTCCTGCTGGGCGATCAGTTGCAGGTCGCTGGCCCGGGTCTTGGCCGCCATGATCGCGTTGATCGAAGGAATGAAGCTGCCAGGGAACACGAAGCGCTTGATGTAGTCGACGCTGCGCCGCGCCTGTTCGTAGCGGTGGTCTTCGATGGTGATCGCCTGCAGCAGGGCCACGCCATCAGGCTTCAGCAGGCGCTGCAGGGTCCCCATGTAGGTATCGAGGAATTCGGCGCCGATGGCCTCGATCATCTCGATGGAGACCAGCTTGTCGAACTGGCCCCGCAGGTCGCGGTAGTCCTGCATCAGCACGGTCACGTGCTCCTGCAGGCCCGCGTCCTGCACGCGCTGCACGGCCAGTGCGTGCTGTTCGGCTGAAATGGTGGTGGTGGTGACGTGGCAGCCGTAATGGCGTGCCGCATGCACGGCAAAGCCGCCCCAGCCGGTGCCGATCTCGACCACGCGGTCGCCCGGCTGCAGCTGCAGCTGCTGGCAGATGCGGTCCAGCTTGCGGGTCGAGGCCACTTCCAGCGGCTCGTCCGCCTGTGCATACAGCGCCGAGGAATACATCAGGTCCGGCGACAGGAACAGCGCGAAGAAATCGTTGCCGAGGTCGTAGTGGGCGGCGATGTTGCGGCGGCTGCCTTCGCGGCTGTTGCGGCGCAGGCGGTTCCAGCCGCGCAGCAGCCAGCCAGCGGCGCGCGCCGGGCCGCGCTCCATGCCGTCCAGCAGATTGCGGTTGCGCACCAGCAGGCGGACCAGCGCGACCAGGTCATCGCAGCGCCAGTCGCCGTGGATGTAGCTTTCGCCCGCGCCGACGCTGCCCTGCGCGGCCACCTTGCGGTAAAAGGCCGAGTCGTCGATGGTCACCGTGGCCTGCAGCGGGCCCTGGCCATCCCCCAGCAGCTCCTCGCCGAAGGCATCGCGTACGCGCAGCTGGCCATCGTGCATCGGCGCCAGCTGCGCCAGCAGGCGACGGCGCAGGAAGGCATCCAGTGCACCGGCACGGGGCAGGGCCACCGAAGGCGTCAGGTTGTTCATCGCGGTTTCTCGGCAAGGGAAGGGTGGTCGTGCACGGGGTTGCGTTTCAGCCACAGGCGCAGCGCCTGCCAGTGGATGGCGGCGACCACCTGCACGGTCATCAGAGGGTAGGCCAGCAGCACCCGCGCCAAGCCGCGGCCGTCCAGCGGATGGCGCTGCATGGACTGGGTCGCATCGAACTGGCGCACGCCCTCGCGCCAGACCTGCATGTGCACGCGCAGCGCATCGCCGGGGGCGTTGAAGCGCCAGTCGTAGCGGCAGTCCATCGGCATGAAGGGCGACACGTGGAAGCACTTGTCGAACTGCCAGCGCAGGCTGCCGCCTTCGTGCTGCGCCTGCTCAACCGGCAGCACGTAGGCGTGGTGTTCCTTCCACGGCGTATTGGTGATGTCGGCGACGATGCAGTCCAGGGTGCTGCCGTCGGCCTGATAGCAGTAGTAGAAGCTGACCGGATTGAACACATGGCCGCCAAAACGCAGGTGGGTCAGCAGCCGCACCGGTCCTTCCGGGCGGCGGTCCAGCGCGGTGGCGGCATGGTCGCGCACGGCATCGGCCAGTGGCACCTTCGCGTCGCCCAGGTAGTCGCTGCGACGGAACTCGGCCAGGTTGCGGCGGTTGACCGACCACAGCCAGCGCCCGGCGAAGATCGTGTCCAGCTCATCCAGGTCCAGCAGCAGCTGCGCGACCGGGTAGCGGAACGCGTGCGCATGCGGATGGTGCCGCCGGTGCTGCACCTGTCCGATATAGAGCGCACTGGCGGTCATGCCGTGATCTCGGTCGGCCGCAGCGGCGAGGCGATGCCGGTGCGGGCGCGCAGCGCGTCGACCGTGCGCCGTGCGCTGGCGATGCCATCCTCATGGAAACCCCAGCCCCAGTAGGCACCGGCGAACCAGGTGTGGCGGTGGCCCTGGATCTCGCCCCAGCGCTGCTGTGCCCGCACGGCGGCATGGTCGTGCACGGGGTGCGCGTAGTGCAGGCGGCGCAGCACCTTGGCCGGATCGATGGCATCGCTGCGGTTGAGGGTCACCACCAGCGGCGTCTCGCCGGGCAGGCCCTGCAGCAGGTTCATGCAGTAGCTGACCGTGCAGGGCGCCGAAGGATCTTCCGGCACGTGTGCGTTCCAGGCAGCCCAGGCCTTTCGGTTGGCCGGCAGCAGCGAGGCGTCCGTGTGCAGCACGGCCTCGTTGGCCTGGTAGCGGATCGTGCCCAGCACCGCGCTTTCGACCGGATCGGCGTCTGCCAGCAGCGCCAGGGCCTGGTCACTGTGGCAGGCCAGGATCACCTCGTCGAAGCCCTCGATGCCGGCCGCGCTGTGCACGCGCGCGCCCCACGGCATGCGCTCGACCGCCTGCACCGGCGTCTCCAGCCGCTCATGCACGCGCCAGCGGCTGCGCAGCGCATCCACGTAGCGCGCCGAGCCGCCCTTGACCACACGCCACGGCGGGCGACCGGTCATCTGCAGCATCTGGTGGTTGGCCATGAACTGCACCAGGTAGCGCGCCGGGAAATCCAGCACGGTGGCCGTGGGCGAAGACCACAGCGCCGATGCCATCGGCAGCAGGTGTTCCTCCACGAAGGCATCACCGAAGCGCTGCAGGCGCAGATACTGTCCCAGCGTCGGGCCTTCGGCCTCGGCCAGCAGCAGAGGTGCGTCCCGGTAGAAGCGGCGCAGGTCGGCCAGCATGCCCCAGAAGCGCGGCGAGACGAGGTTGCGGCGCTGGCAGAACAGGCCGTCCAGCGAGGTGGCGTTGTATTCCACGCCACTGCGGTCGCTGTGCATCGAGAAGCTCATCGTGGTCGGCTGTGACGCCACGCCCAGCTCGTCGAACAACGCCGTCAGCAGCGGATAGTGCTGTGGATTGAAGACGATGAAGCCGGTGTCGACCGACATCTGTTGGCCGTCGACCTGCACCTGATGGGTGTGGGTGTGCCCACCCAGGTAGTCGTTGGCTTCATACAGGGTGACTTCGTGCTCGCCGTCCAGCCAGTAAGCGCTGGCCAGCCCTGCAATGCCCGAACCGATGACCGCGATGCGCATGCTCAGTCCTTCGCCTTGGCCAGCACCCACTCGGGGATCGGCTTCAATCCGCTGACCAGGCCGACGGCAGCCATCAGGCGCAGGCCGTACCAGGTCAGGTCCACCTCCCACCAGCGGAAGCCCTGGCGGGCGGTGCCGGGGAAGAAGTGGTGGTTGTTGTGCCAGCCTTCGCCGAAGGTCAGCAGGGCCAGCCACAGGTTGTTGCGGCTGTCATCGCGCGTGTCGAAGCGGCGGCTGCCGAAGCGGTGGGCCAGCGAATTGATGGTGACCGTTGCATGGAACAGCACCACGGTGGAGATGAAGAAGCCCCAGACCAGCAGCTGCGGGCCCGTCGTGTGCAGGCCGGGTGCCACCCGCTCCAGCAGCGCGCCGAGGCCGTACAGACCTGCGGCCAACAGCACCGGCACGGCGATGTCGAAGCGGTCCAGCCAGCGCAGCTCCGGGAAACGAGCCAGGTCAGGCACGCGCGCCAGGTCCGTGGCGAAGGCTTCGCGGGTCAGGAACCAGCCCATGTGGCTGCGCCAGAATCCGCCGCTGACCGGGGAATGCGGGTCCTGCGGCTGGTCGGCATGACGATGATGATGGCGGTGGTGGGCGGCCCACCACAGCGGACCGCGCTGCACGCTGGACGCACCGACCACCGCGAACACGAACTGGACCGGGCGCGAGGCCTGGAAGGTGCGGTGCGAGAAGTAGCGGTGGTAGAAGCCGGTGATCGCGAACATCCGCACCGCATACAGCGCCAGTGCCACCGCCACTGCGGTCCAGGACACGCCGACCCAGATCACCCCCACGCACGCCACGTGCAGCAGCACGAACGGCACGGCCCGCAGCCAGTCGATGCGGCCGGGCCGCGCCGGGTCGGCCTGCGCCGCCGCGGCCCCGGTGTCGAACCAGCGTCGCAGGGTGCGCAGCAGTCGCTCACGTCGGCGTGGAAGGGGCGCAGCAGCGGACATGGGCGGGGTCTCGAGGGCGTGTCTGTCCCTATCTACGCAGCATGGCGTGGATTGGATGCACTCAATCGGCATTGCGTGACGGCTTCACCTGCTGCTCACGCCGCAGGACGCCACCAGCGGTTCTGCCCAGGCCTGCTGCCACTGCGCCTGTGGCTGCGTTGTCGCGGGGGAGGCAAAGCGGACAATGACGACTGGATAGGCGCCACGGGCATCACGCAGGTTGCTGGTGCCGCGGAACTCCAGCAGGCGGCGATCATCATCGGCGTAGACCATGGACAGCCGAGGAGCGACCGCGCCATACCAGGTGGCCAGGCGCACCTCGATGGCCTGGGCGGGTGCACCCTGCCAGGTGAGCGCACCGGTACGGCGCACGCTGACCCGGTAGAAACGTTGCCGGCCCGGCACCAGGAAGGGCAGGCGAACCTCTTCTCCCTTCATCAGTGCAGGCCAGTGCGCGCGCACCGCCGCGTCGAACCCGGTGTCGATCACCGCGTCGGCAGGCAGTGGCACCTGCGCATGCTGCTCCGCGTCCGGCGCGCTTTCCTTCCAGTCGATGCTGACCTGTCCGCCGGCCACCACCACTCTGGCGGCCTGGCCGCTGCGGCCGTCCTGCAGCCGGTAGCCCCGCGCCTGCGGCTGGGCGGTGCCTGGCAGCTCCTTGCGTGCGAACGGGCGACCGTCCGGGCACAGGTACTGCACCCAGAGCGGCGCGCCTTCGGCCGCCCCGCGCCGCCAGTGCACCTCGCGGTAGGCGGGGGTGCCGTCGGCCAGGCTGGCAACGCCTTCGCTGCGGAGCAGCGGCGTGGCGCTGGCCACGGTGGACAGGTACAGCAGCAGCCCGGCGGTATGCATGGGGGGGTCCTTGCAGGTTGATCTGCTGAACGTACGCACGATGGGCCCGGCTGGATGCAGGGCAGTGCGCTGCATCCAATCCGGCCTCTGCTGCGTAAAGCACACAGACCCACCTTCACCTGCCTGATCGCCGCCCGTGATGTACCCTGACGCCGCCAGCCCCTCCTTTGACTTCGACGCCGCACGCATCGTGTCCAGTTCCCAGCAGCCAAGCAGCGAGCCGACGAACTGGACCGGTGACATGGACGGTGTGGCGCGCCTGCGCGACCGCACCTGTTTCATGCGCATCTATGACCACTTCATGCCGCGCCTGTGTGTCTACCTGCGCGGGCTCGGCGCGCCCGAAGCGGTGGCCGAGGAGCTTGCGCAGGAATGCCTGTTGCGGCTTTGGCTGCGCGCGGCCGACTACGATGCGGCGCAGGGTGCGCTGAGCACCTGGCTGTACCGGATCGCGCGCAACCTGCAGATCGACCGGGTGCGCCATGAGCGCAGCTGGATGCACGTACAGGCCGCGGTGGAGGAAGCTGCCAGCAGCGACGCGCAATCCCACAGCAGCGCCGAGCACTATGCCGACCAGGCGCGCCTGCGCCAGCGCATCAATGAGCTGCCGGCGGTGCAGGCGCGGCTGGTGCGCATGTCCTATTTCGAGGCCAAGAGCCACGGCGAGATCTCCGAGGCGCTGGGCATGCCGCTGGGCACGGTGAAGTCACACCTGCGCCGGGCCTTCCTGCAGCTGCAGTCCAGGGTCGGGGGCATGCCATGAACCCGCACCATCACCTGCACGAATCGACCCTGCTCAGCTATGCCGCCGGCGCGTTGCCGGCGCCGCTGAGCGTGGTCGCCGGCACCCATCTGGAGCAATGCCCGCATTGCCGCCAGCGCATGCGCGAGGCCGAGGCCATCGGCGCGGCGCTGATCGAACAGACCCAGCCGATGGTGGTTGGCGGCCGCAGCCAAGCGCTGCGGGTGGCCATGCTGGCCGAGCTGGAACGTGACGAGCCTGCGGTGGCTGCCATTGCCGTCGCGCGGCCGGCCGCGCCGCCGGTGGAGCGGCCGGAGGTGAGCGCGGACCATCTGCCGGCGTCCCTGCACCCGTACTTCGGTCGCTCGCTGGCTGCGTTGCGCTGGCGCTGGATCGCACCGGGCGTGCACTGCATCCGCTCCGCGGATATGCCCTCGCTGATCATGCTCAAGATTGCGCCGGGCAAGTGCCTGCCGATGCACAGCCACGGCCGCAGCGAGCTCACCCACATCCTGCGCGGCGCCTACAATGACGCGCTGGGTCTGTTCGCGCCAGGCGATGTGGCTGATCTGGACGAAGACGTGGAACACCAGCCGGTCACCGCACCGGGTGTGCCGTGCATCTGCGTTTCCGCACTGGATGCCCCGCTGGTGTTCAGCGGTTGGCTGGCGCGCAAGGTCCAGCGGTTCGTCAAACTGTAAAGCGTTGGAGGAAAGCCCAATGGGCAACGGCAATGCGATGCGGGTGCTGCTGGTGGGCGCCACCGGTCTGGTCGGGCAGGGAGTGCTGCAGGCCTGCATGCAGTCTGCGGAAGTCGGCCACGTCGCCGCACTGGTGCGCCGGCCGGGCAGCGTGCCGGGCAACGTGGAGGAGATCGTACTGGCGGACTTCCAGCGAGCCGCCACCCTGGGCGATGCGCTCGCTGGATTCGACGCCTGCTTCTACTGTGCGGGCGCAGCGCCGGTGGGAACGGCCGAGCCCGAGTACCGGCAGGTGACGCTGCAGGTGACCCGCACCGTCGCCGAAGCGTGGGCCGCAGCCAATCCCGATGGATGCTTCCTGTATGTGTCGGGTGCACATGCCAACCCGGACAGCCGGATCATGCCGCTGAGGGTGAAGGGCGAGACCGAGCAGGCGCTTGCCAATCTGCCGGTGCGCACGGTGATGCTGCGACCGGCCGGCGTGCGGCCGGTATCCGGCACCGGTACGCGACACGCGCTGCTCAAACCGTTCTATCTGCTGGCCCGCCCGCTGATGGCCGTGGCCGAGGGGCTGCTGCCGGCACTGACCACCAGCAACCGCGGCATCGGCCAGGCGATGATCGCGCTGGCCCGGATGCCGTCACCGCCGACGGTCGTGGAATGCGCGCAGATCAATGCGCTGGCGCGCGATCCTTCAGCACGCTGATGATCGACTCGGCCAGGTCGCTGCGGGTGAACGGCTTCGACAGCAGCGGTGCCGAACGCCCCAGGCTGCCAGCAGCATCGTGGTCGCGCGGATAGCCCGAGGTAAACAGCACGGCGACCTCCGGCCAGCGTTCGCGCACTTCACGGCCCAGTGCCCAGCCTGACATCCCCGGCATCACCACGTCCGAGAACAACAGGTCGATCTTCGCATCCGGACGCTCCAGCAGGCGCAGCGCGGACGGGCCGTCGTGCGCTTCCAGCACGCGGTAGCCCAGCTGGCGCAGCGCCTCGACGGTGTAGGCGCGCACATCGTCGTTGTCTTCGGCAACCAGGATCGTTTCTTCGCGCGGCTCGTAACCGGCCAGGCCGGTGGCCGCCACGGCGGTCTCGCAGGGCAGGTCCAGCATGGAACGCGGGAACATCATGGTGATGCTGGTGCCGCCGCCTTCCACCGAATCGATAAGCACATGGCCGCCGGACTGCTTGACGAAGCCGTGCACCATCGACAGGCCCAGACCCGTGCCACGGCCTACCTGCTTGGTGGTGAAGAAGGGCTCGAACACCTTGGCCATCGTATCGGCGGACATGCCGTGGCCGTTGTCGCGCACGCGCAGCATCACGTATTCGCCGGGCTTCGCATCCGGGAACAGCGCGGCATAGTCATGGTCGAGGTGACTGTTGTCGACCTCCACCACCAGGCGCCCGCCACCGGGCATCGCGTCGCGCGCGTTCACTGCCAGGTTCAGCACCGAAGCCTCGAGCTGGCTGAGGTCGAGTTCGACGCACCAGATGCTCTCGCCGGTGCGGATGTCCAGCTGGACCAGTTCGCCCAGTGCCCGCTGCAGCATGTCATCCATGCCCAGCAGCGCGTCGTTGAGGTTGACCGCCTGGCTGCGCAGCGGCTGCTTGCGCGCAAACGCCAGCAGCCGCTGGGTCAGGCTGGCGGCACGGCCGACGCCCTTCAGGGCGTTGTCCAGCGCACGCGCACTCATGTTGCCGGGCTGGCCGTCACGCTGGTTCAGCAGCATCGCGTGCTCGACGTTGCCGGCGATCACGGTCAGGATGTTGTTGAAGTCATGGGCGATGCCACCGGTGAGCTGGCCCACGGCCTCGATCTTCTGTGCCTGCCGCAGCGCGTGCTCGGCATGGATGCGGGCGGTGGTTTCCACGGCCTCGGAGACCACGGCGGTCACCGTGCCCTCGGCATCCTGCAGCGGGCGGAACGTGAAATCAAAGCTGCGGCGACCGGTGGGCAGGTCCAGGTCCATCGCCTGCACCGCGCTGCGGCCGCGCGCCGCATCGGCCACCGCCTGGTCCACGACGCCCGCGAGCCCGGGCGTGGCAGCAAACCACGGCGATTCCCAGAACGGCAGGCCGATGACATCGTCCTTCTCGGCCAGTACCGCGGCGAGCGAGGCGACATTGGCATCGACGATGCGGCCGCTGCGGTCCAGCAGCACCTGGTGCTGGAAGCTGGATTCAAAGATGGCCTGCAGGCGCCGCTTGCTGGCCTGCAGCTCGGCGGTACGCGCCTGCACCTGCCGTTCCAGCGATTCATTGTCCTCGCGCAGCGCCAGCTCGGCGCGCTTCAGCGAGGACACGTCACTGCCGAGGCAGGTATAGCCGGTGACGCTGCCATCGGCGGCATGCTCGGGCACGCAGTCCATCTGCAGGAAGCGTGACTCGCCACTGCGGTGCACCAGGGTGACCTGGAAGCTGGCGCGTTCGCCAGCCAGAACCCGCTGCAGGCTGGGCAGGGTATTGGCAAAGGCCTCCTCGCCACCAACCTCCGCGGCGGTCCGGCCAAGGATGCTCTGCAGGTCGGTGCCGTGCCAGTCGAGGAATGCCTTGTTGGCGAAGCGGTAGCGGTGGTCGGTGCCGAGGTGGGCGATCAGCGCCGGCACGGCATCGGTGATCTGCTGCAGCTGCGCCTGGCTTTCGCCCAGCGCGGCACGGGCCTGGGTCAGCTGGTTGCGCTCGCTGGCTTCCTGGCGCGCGCGACGGATCGCGTCGGGCAGGCGCTGCAGGCGCTGCTTGACCACATAGTCACGCGCGCCACGGGTCAGGGCCTGCACCGCCAGTTCCTCGGTCAGGGTGCCGGAGACAAAGATGAAGGGGATGTGTGGTGCGCGCTCTCGCGCCAGGTCGAGTGCGGCATCGCCGTCGAATCCCGGCAGCACGTGGTCGGCCAGGATGACGTCGAAACGATCACTCTGGATCGCTTCGATGAAGGCGTCGCGGGTCCACAGGCGCTCGATCTCGAAATCCAGCCCGCCCCGCTGCAGTTGCGCCGTGATCAGCTCCGCATCGAGCGCGCTGTCCTCCAGCATGAGGATGCGCAGGTGCGAAGCACGGCGCGTGGCATCACGCATCGCGGGGCCCTGTTCCGACCGACGGGTGCGGTGGCGGCTGGTTGGTGATGCCCCAGAACATGCCCAGGCCCTGGATGGCGTCGAAGAACTCCTTGAAGTCCACCGGCTTGACCACGAAAGCGTTGACGCCCAGCTGGTAGCTGCGCACCAAGTCCTGCTCCTCGCGCGACGAGGTGAGCATGACGATCGGCGTGCTGCTCAGCGTCGCGTCGTTGCGCACCTGCTCCAGCACTTCCAGGCCATTGATCTTGGGCAGCTTCAGGTCGAGCAGGACCACCACCGGGCCACCATGCTGCGTGCCGGCATAGGCGCCTTCACAGCGCAGGTAGTCCAGTGCTTCGGCACCGTCGCGTACATGGATGACGTCGTTCAGCAGCTGGCAGCGTGCCAGTGCTGCCATCGTCAGCTCGGCATCCTTGGGGCTGTCTTCAACCAGAAGGATGGGCCGCAGATCCCTCATGGGTGTTCTCCGTTTTGATGGGGCAGAGTGAAATACAGGGTGGCGCCCTTGCCCAACGCGCCCTCGGCCCAGGTGCGGCCGCCATGGCGGCCGACGATGCGGCGGACATTGGCCAGGCCGATGCCGGTGCCTTCGAATTCCTCGACGTGGTGCAGGCGCTGGAACACGCCGAACAGCTTGTCCACGTAGCGCATGTCGAAGCCGCAGCCGTTGTCGCGGACGAAGAAGACGTTCTCCTCGTCGGTGCGTTCACAGCCGATCTCGATGACGGCCTTCTCGCGTTCGCGGGTGAACTTGACGGCGTTGGACAGCAGGTTCTGCCAGACCAGGCGCATCATCGTCGGGTCGGCCTCGATGACCGGTAGTGCGCCGACCTTCCACTCGACCTCGCGCCCGGCATAGTCGAAGGCCAGGGTGCGGCGCACATCGCTGACCAGGGCGCCCATGTCCAGGCGCATTCGGCCCAGTGTCGAGCGGCCCATCTGCGAGAAGCTCAGCAGGTCATCGACCAGCGTGCCGGCCGACTTGGCCGATTCGACGATGGTGTCCAGGAAACGGCGCTCGGTGGCGTTCAGGCGCTCGGCGGCGGAACTGCCAAGCAACTCGGAATAGCCGACGATGTGTCGGAAGGGCGCACGCAGGTCATGGCTGACCGAGTACGAGAACGCCTCCAGCTCCTTGTTGCTGCGCAGGAGCTGCTCGTTGAGTTCGGCCATCTCCTCGGCCTTGCGCAGCACGATGTCGACGATGGCGGTGCGCATTTCGTGCGCGGCATCGCGGTCGGCGTCGCTCCACGGCAGGCTGCGCTGTTGCACGGTTTCCTTCCAGGCTTCGAAGGAATTGCGTGGCGACAGCACCGTTCCCGGCGCCGCGGTCTTGCGCGGGTCGCCGCCCCAGCGCACGGTGCGTACCACTTCGGGGCGGAACCACATCAGGAAACTGTCGTGCAGCTGGGAGATCGACACCGCCAGCAGGCCGCTCGCGGTGTCGGTCAGGGCTTCGCCCGCGGGCCAGGTGCTGGCCAGGTGATCGGTGGCATAGACCTCGTCGCCGGTGTGCTCGCTGGCCAGCCAGTGGGCGATGTCCAGCACCTCGTTGCGGGGCGGGCAGTGCCCGACCCGCAGGCAGTCGCCCTTGTGCACGATCGCAGCGCCGGCGGCGTTGGTCAGCGACATCAGGCTGGCCGGATCCTGGCGCAGCGCAGCCATGAACTCCTCGTCACCTGCCATGCGACCCAGCAGCCGGACCAGTACCGAGCGGCGGTTGATGCGCTCCTCCACCGCACGGGCACGTTCCTTCAGGGCAATCTGCAGCGAAACGATCTGGCCCATGAACTCACAGGCGGTGCGCACCGGGTAGGGCAGGCGCCGGGCATCCGCGCTGTGGCAGGACACCAGACCCCACAGCTGGCCTTCGTGGATCAGCGACACCGACATCGACGAGCCGGTGCCCATGTTGCGCATGTACTGCAAGTGCACCGGCGAGACGCTGCGCAGCACGGACAGGCTCAGGTCGGTGGGCGCCGCATCGGCATGATGTGCAGCGCGCACCAGCGGCACCGCGCTGTAGTAGGCATCGGCGATCAGGCGCACGCGGTTGCGGCGGTAGAGTTCGCGCGCCTGCGCCGGGATGTCCGACTCGGGGAAGCGCAGGTCGAGATAGGAGGGCAGTACCCCATTGCCATCCTCGGCAATGACGATGCCGTTCCAGCCGCTGTCGAACTGATAGACCAGGGTGCGGTCGAAGCCGGTCATCGCGCGCATGTGCTCGGCGGCGATCTGGCACAGCGCCTCGACCGTACTGGCGGTCTCGATGGCCGCCATCAGTTGGCGGATGGCCGGATACAGGGCTTCCAGCGAAGCCGGCTGGCCCGCAACCGGTGATTCCAGCTCCAGCAGCAGGGCCTGCGCCGAGCGATGGGCCAGCACCTGGTGCCGCCCGTACTCCGGCAGTTCGATGGAGCCGAGGTGCACCGAACTGTCCATGGCCACCTGGCCGAGCGGCTCGATGTAGTCCGCCAGCGCACCGCCCAGCACGTCGGCCAGCGACTGTCCCAGCGGGTCGCCGAGGCGTGCAAGCAGGGCTGGGTCGCTCACCGCGCGCTCGAGGACCTGCAGCGAGTGCGGGTCGAGCACCAGCAGCACGCCGTAAGGCTGGATGGCACCCGGGGTGTGGATGGGCTCTCGCGCGCAGAGGTCCAGCGCGGCGTCCTGCGCGGTTTCAGCAGAAGACATCAGCAGCAGTACTCGCGTTTCGGGGCGGGTTGACAGCGCCGCAATGCACGCCACGACGCATGTCTGAGTCGGAAGAAAAAGCCATCACTACATGGTGAAGCAAAAACAGTGATTCGCATACCACTCTTTCATATGAAGACGGAGAAGGGCGACGCTGAACGGTTCAGCTATCGGCGCGGGTGGAAGCGTGAGGGTTTCGCGGGCCGTGCATCAGCGCTGCACGCGTGCTGCACGCGCGGCTGCATACAGTAATCCCACCCCCTTCATGGCGACGCCGCGTGGATCTGCAGCCTTCCGTTTCTTCCTTCGATCGCCATCCTGCCTTCCCGCGCCGGCCGATGGCGGACAGTGCCCACTTCGAATTGCTCGACGTCAGTGCCCTGCAGGATCCCTGCAGCGGCCGCATCGTGCATCTCTATGCCCTGGTGGCGCGCTGCACGGCGTGCGAAACGGTGTTCAAGGCAGAGGAAGGCGCTGGCCTGGTCAGCACCTCGTCGGCCCGCGTGGTGCGCTGCCCGTCGGGCTGTGGCCAGCAGTCGTTCACCGGCGCCGCGCTGCGGCAGTGGCGAGCGGCGGTCGTTCCCGCCGCCTGAGCCCCGCTCACAACACCGAAGGGTTGAGCTGCCATACCGCATGGTTGAGTGCGGTAGCGAAGCTGACCCAGGCCAGGTAAGGCAGCAGCAACCAGGCCGCCAGGGCCCTGCGACGGGCAAAGGCCAGCATCGTGGCCACGATCAGCACCAGCAACAGCAGGATGTCGGCGAAGGCCGCGCCACCAAGCTTCCACGCGAAGAACAGCCAGCTCCAGAGCACGTTGACAACCAGTTGCGCGACGTACAGTCCAAGCGCGGCCCGATTGCTGCGCCAACCGCCCTGGCGCCAGACCAGCCATGCGCTGAGCGCCATCAATACATATAAGAGTGTCCAGACCGGTCCGAACACATTGGCCGGCGGCGCCCAGCTGGGCTGGACCAGCTGCCCGTAGAACTCTGCGGCCGTGATCGAGGCGCGCGCGCCCAGCGCCGCTGCAGCCATTGTAAGTGCCAGCCAACCCACCAGGCCGAACATCTGTCTTCTCTGATTCATCACTGATCCTCTCGAACGTTTGCCATCGCAGCATGTGTACGCAGACCGGTGCAAATTGGATGCAGACCCCGTACCGCTCACTCTGCGGTACCAGGTGCGCCATCGGCAGGCAGCAGGGCCGGGCGCCCGTCGAACCATTCACGCGCGCCCGCCAGATGCCACTTGCGCTCCTTGCCTTTCATCTCGATGCCGGCACCCAGCAGTCCCCAGCGCAGGTAGAGATCGCCGCGCTTGTTCTGTTCGAGCAGATCCAGCCGCGCGCGCAGGGACAGCCGCTCGTTCTCGGCTTCCAGGCCATCGAGCACCAGATGGCCCGCCTCCCACCGCAGGCGCGTGGTTGCGTTCACTTGCCCGGCATCGAGCAGGGACAGCGCCCAGCGCGGATAGTCGCCACGCTCAGCGAACACCGCCAGCAGGGGCGCTGCATCGCTCATGGTCAGCGCCGCGCTGGCATCGACCCGGAACGGTGCCTGCGCATCGATGCGTCCCTGCTTGAACTGCACGCGTCCCTGCCAAGGCCTCTTACGCTGCTGCTGTCCGACCTGCACGTTGCGCAGCTGCACCGACGTGCCTGACAGGTCAAAGTAGCGTTGCTTGAAGTCGGCGCGGCGCAGGGTGGCGTCGACCTCAGCATTACCCAGCAGGTCGAGGCCGGCCACCTGCAGGCGTGCGCCGTTGCCAAGCAGGGTGGCGGTGCCATGGCCGACCCGGCCGTCGGTGTCCAGTTCCACATCGCCGGTGAGCGAGCCGGTGCCACCCAGCAGCTTGGCCTGGCCCTTGCCCAGATAGCGGTTGTAGGCGGTCAGGTCCGGAATCGTGGCATTGCTGAAGCGCAGGCGCGCACGCATGTCCTTGCGGAACTCACGCAGGCGGCCATCACCGCTGAGCACCAGCGAGAGGTCGCGGCCGTCGAACAAGGTGTCTCGTTTCTCACTGCCTGCGCGTGCGTTGAAGCGCGGTACCCGCACATCCAGCGTGGCGCGGGTGGGCGTGCCGGGCGCCAGCTCGCCGTGTGCGCTGGCCGTGCCGGTCAGGCGCACGCCCGCTACTTCGGCTGTCGCCGCCGCTTCAGGAATGTCCACCGTGCTGCCGGCTGCGAGCTCCCCCGCTTTCAGTTGCAGGTCCGCCCGCACGGTGCCGCCACCGTCCAGCTGCACCCAGGGCTTGCGCAGGAACAGGGCGGGAATCCAGTTGAGCGAGGTGAAGATCCATTCGCCCTGCACCCGACCGGAGGTGCGCTCGATCAACTGGCCAGGCTCGCGGAAGGGAATCTTCCGCCCCGTGATGTGCAGGTCGGCATCGAGCGAGGCGCCCGTACCCTCGCGCGCCGGCAGGCGTGCCTGCAGCCGGATGTCCTGGGCGGCGTTCAACTGCAGGGCCAGCGTGCCGCGATCGGGGGCGCCGGCGCCGGCCTGCAGCGGCACCCGCCAGACGGCGCGACTGCCCGGCTGCAGGGTGCCGCGGTCGAGCGTGATGTCCGCCTGCAACTGGCCGGTACTGGGTGAGCTGGAAACCGCCAGCGTCCGCGCATCGGTGTCCACCCGGATGCCGTGGCTGCGCGCATCCACCTTCAGTGCGGCGCGGAGGATGTCGAACTTGGCGAGGCCGGGCGCCTGGTCGCGGTAGTGCCAGGGGTAGCCGAACGTTGCCTCGACCTTCATCGCGTCAAGCAGCTGCACGCCGTCATAGCTGGCGATGGCATCGCTGAAGGCCACCTGCGAATCGTACAGTTCCGACGGGCCGCCACGCAGCTGCTTGCGGAAGCCGACGGTGCCCTGGCCCTGGCCGATGATCAGCAGCTTGCCGAAGCGGGCGTGCTGGATGGAATCACTGTGGATGGCATCGAAGCGCAGGGTCCAGCCCTGGTGGCCACGCGGGGGCGGTGGCACGACATCGTCGACACGGGTGACTTCGGCCGACACGCCACTGGCCTGCAGGTGCGGCACGCGTACTTCGCGGTGGAACAGCGGCCACAACGCCAGCCGGGCGCTGGCCCGGTCGGCGTGCAGCACATAGACCGTGTGGTTCACATGGCCGCGCATGTGCACGTTCCATGCAATGACATGCCCCGGCAGCAGGGTGATGGCCGGCCCGGTGCGCATCACGAACTTCTGCGGTTTGCGGTTGGTGACCAGGTCGAACAACGGTGTGTTGAGGAAGATGTTGCCCGCCAGCAGATAAAGCGCGTAAACGCCGGCAACGCTCCAGGCCAGCAGCCGCCAGCGGCGGGGCCATTGGGTGAAACGCGCGGGAAATGCGGGCATCCGGGCTCATCATCGGGTGGGACGTGCGTCACTATCCCGAACATGACTGCGTGATGATGTGAATGCCTGGCGATATCGCCTGCCTATAATCGCGGGCTACGTAGAGGAGCCCATGGCATGACTGCACAGGCTGGCAAGGACAGCACCACTGCTTACGACGCCGCAGACCAGGCGGCCTTCGATCCCACCTACACCTCCAGCGTGCACGAGGCGCGGCGGACGTCGCGCGACGGCAGCGTGACGGTCTCCGGGACGGGGGTGAAGTCCAGCAGCGAACGCAAGCTGGCTGGGACGAAGTTCGCGGGACAATTCGTCGACGCCAGCGCCGCCGTCACTGAAACGGTCGTCGATGGGCGCAACGAGTTCCAGCTGGAGGTGGCCAATGCCACCCGCAGCCAGCTGAAGGCCGGCATCGTCGAAGGTGCGGTGACCGCCGGTGGCCGTGGCCGCTACAAGGTTGCCCTGCCGCAGGAGGACACCACCGATCCGCGCGAGGTCAGCCCACTGGACCCGACCACCATCCCGCGCGGTGGCAGCGTCATTCTCGATGGGCAGCAATTCACCGGCACGCAGATGGAAGCGCGTTTCCGCAACATGGCCGTCGAGAGCCAGCTGACCGAGGCGCAGGGCGCCAGCTATCGCGTCGATCGCCTCAGCGATGGCCGGGTGCGCGTCAGCACGGGTTCGAACGAGGCCGTGGAGGCCTTCAATGGCGTGGGCGTCTCGGCAGGCAGGTTCAGCGCCGTTGCTGGCCGCCAGGATGGACTGGGGCAGTCGTCGGTGCGCAGCGCCACCTTCGATCTGGAGCAGGCCGATGGCCGTGCGGCCTACGCGCAGTTTGTCGAGACCGGGCGGATGCAGGCAGGCACGCCGGGCATGCAGGACCTGGCCACCATCGAGCGGATCGGCATGAACTCGCAGACCCGCCTGAAGCTGGACTACAACGACAAGCTCGGCGTCGACCTGGCTGGCCAGCGCAATGCCGGCGATATCGTCCGTGTGCGCCGCGAGGATGGCAGCTACACCGAGCGGATGAACTTGGAGTACAGCGGCAACCTGCCGATGAGCCGCATCAGCGCCTACGGTGCCGACGGCAAGGAAGACCTCGCGCAGCGCCGCTACGAATTCACCTTCGACCTGAAGGACAACCCCGACGGCGAGCAGATCGCCAGCCTGGCCAACAGTGCGCTGGCCGGGCGGGCCGGCAACGATGTGCGCGGGCCGTTGAAAGCCGGCGAAGTGAACACGCTGGTGCTGGACGAGGGCCAGATGCGCGGGTTGATGCAGCGCACCCAGGCGATGGTCAAGGACAACCCGATGATGGGCCCGGCCTGGCATCTGCTGGCCGAGGACGGGCAGGGCAGGCCGCAGCAGGATGTCGATGCCTTTGCCGTGGCGCTGGCGCGCAACCAGGGCCATTCGGCCTATGGCATGGCCGAGCGCCTGTTCCACGTCGCCGCCGCCGGCGGCCAGGATCTGCAGAGGATCGACGCCACGGTGCGTGGCGACCACCTGCAGGGCCTGCCGCCGCCGTCGCCGCTGCTGCCGCAGCAGGACCCGCGCCATGCCAGCAGCCCGGACCACGCGATGTGGTGCCAGAGCCAAGGCGCGGTCGGCAGCCTGGACCAGGCCATGGGCCGCACACCGGATGAAATGAGCGAGCGCCTGAGCATGGCCCTGCTCGTGGCGGCGCGGCACAAGGGCATGCAGCGCATCGATGTGGCCGTGCTCAGCGACGATGGCCGCTACGCGTTCGCGGTGCAGGGGGAGGCGCATGCGGCTGACCGGCAGATCGCCCGCGCCGACACCGCGCAGGCCGTCGCCACGCCGGTGAGTGAGCAGGTGCGAGAGCTGCCCCGGCCTGCCGAGCGTGGCGCGGAGCACGCTCAGACCGTGCAGCAGGAACAGCAGGTGCAGGAGCAGGCCGGTCGAGCGATGGCGCGCTGAGGTGTGCGAGGACTCAATCGTTGGGAATTTCACATGGCGGAGACATCTTCACAGTGCTTAATACGGTTCCTGACGAGTAGGGGGCTTGTCCAGAGGGCGGTCCCTGGCGTTTCCAACTACCTGGACCGTACCCATGGCGGCTTTGCAGCAGCGCACCATCGATCTCATCCGCGAGCACCGGTCGACCCTGATCGCGCAGTGGCGTGACAACCTCAACGCCGCCGGCCAGAACGATGACAGCCGTATCGGTGCGCGCGACCTGGACATCCAGGTCAATGAATTCTGGCAGCTGCTGCTGTCCGCGCTGTCGGCCGCCGATGCCGGCAACCTGCACGGCGCCGAATGGCAGGCCATCCGCCATTTCCTCGAAGACCTCTCGCGCGACCGCGCGATCAAGGGCTTCACGTCGTCGGAGACGGCCACCTTCATCTTCTCGCTGAAGCGGCCGCTGTTCCAGCTGCTGCAGCAACATCACAGTGGCGATCCGCAGTCGCTCGGTGAACAGTTGTGGTCGATCTCCGAGCTGCTGGACGTGCTCGGCCTGCACACGGTCAAGGCCTTCCAGCGCACCCGCGAGGATGTCATCCAGCGCCAGCAGGAAGAGATGCTGGAGCTGTCCACCCCGGTGGTGAAGCTTTGGGATGGCGTGCTGGCGCTGCCGATGATCGGCACGCTGGACTCGCAGCGCACCCAGGTGGTGATGGAATCGCTGCTGCAGCGGATCGTCGACACCGGCTCGGAAATCGCCATCATCGACATCACCGGCGTGCCCACCGTGGACACGCTGGTTGCCCAGCATCTGCTGAAGACCGTCACCGCCATCCGCCTGATGGGCGCCGACGCCATCATCAGCGGCGTGCGTCCGCAGATCGCGCAGACCATCGTGCACCTGGGTCTGGACCTGCAGGGCATCGTCACCAAGGCCAACCTGGCCGACGCGCTGGCGCTGGCGCTCAAGCGGAACGGCGTGACCGTCAGCCAGGCCCATCGCTGATGGACCGCATCCCGATCCTGCAGATGGGCGACCTGCTGCTGGTCACCATCCAGGTGGACATGCACGACCAGCTGGCACTCAACCTGCAGGACGACCTCAGCGAGCGCATCCGCCGCACCTCCGCGCGTGGCGTGCTGATCGACATCTCCTCGCTGGATATAGTGGATTCCTTCATCGGCCGCATGATCGCCACCATTTCCGCGCTGTCGCGGGTGATGGACGCCACCACCGTGGTGGTGGGCATGCAGCCGGCCGTGGCCATCACCCTGGTCGAGCTGGGCCTGGACCTGAGCGGGGTGCGCACGGCACTGAACGTGGAGCGTGGCATGAAGCTGCTGCGCCGGAGTGATGAACTGCCATGACCGCACGCCAGGGGACGTTACCCGTGCGGGTCGAGCAGGACGTGGTGCTGGCCCGCCAGGCCGTGCGCCAGGCCGCCGTGGCCTGTGGCCTGCGCCTGGTCGACCAGACCAAGCTGGTGACCGCCGCCAGCGAACTCGCCCGTAACACCGTCATCTACGGCGGTGGCGGGCAGATGGACTGGCAGCTGCTGGAAGAGGGGCTGCGCCGTGGCGTGCGCCTGGTATTCTCCGACCAGGGGCCCGGCATCGCCAACATCGAGCAGGCGCTGACCGACGGTTGGTCGTCGGGCAAGGGCATGGGCCTGGGCCTGTCCGGCTCACGGCGGCTGGTGGATGTCTTCGAACTGGACACTGCACCGGGGCGGGGCACGCGCATCACCATCACCAAATGGACGTGAATTTCTCCGGCCACGTCACCCGCGTCGTGGCCGTGGAGGAACCCACCCAGGTCGGGCAGGTGCGCCGCGAGGCGCTGGCCCTGGCCGCACGGATCGGTTTCGATGAAACGGACAGTGGCAGGGTGGCGCTGGCTGCCAGCGAGCTGGCCAGCAACCTGCTGCGCCATGGCGGCGGTGGCAAGGTGTACCTCTCGGTCGTGCAAGGGCGCGACGCACGCGGCGTCGAGCTGTATACCGTGGACGCCGGTCCTGGCTTCGTGCTGTCGCAGGCATTGGTGGAAGGCTATTCCACCGGCGGCAGCCAGGGCCTGGGCTTGGGCGCGGTGAAGCGCCAGGCGACGCTGCTCGACAGCTGGTCCGATGCGCGCGGCACGATCGTGGTAGCCCGCATCTACCCCGAACGTGCCGGCCTACGTGTTGATCTCGCCTACGGCGCCCTGCGCCTTGCGATGCGGGGCGAAGAGGCCTGCGGCGATGCCTGGCACCTGTCGGTGCGCGAAGGGCAGGCGGCGCTGACCATGATCGACGGCCTGGGCCACGGCCTGCCTGCCACCGATGCAGCGCAGGCAGGCACGCGCCTGGCCGCGGACGTGGGCGTTGAAGCGCCGAACCCGCTGATTGAAGCCCTGCACCGCGCCATGTCCGGCACCCGCGGTGGTGCCGTTGCCGTGGCGACCCTGCCGCTGGCCGGCGGCGAGCTGCAGTTCTCCGGCATCGGCAACATCAATGCCGGCATCGCTGATGCCACGGGCTATCGCGGCCTGGCCTCGATGCCAGGCATCGTAGGCGTTCAGTTCCGCAAGGCACAGGCATTCAACGTTCACGCCGCGCACGGCACGCTGCTGATCATGCACAGCGATGGCCTGCAGGGGCGCTGGCGGTTGCAGGATTATCCAGGCCTGGTCCTCCGGCACCCGGCGCTGGTTGTGGCGGCGCTGCAACGGGATTTCGACCGCGGCCGCGACGATGCGAGCATCGTTGCCCTGCGCATGGGAGCGTGGTGATGGGGCAGGAACAGATGCAGGAAGAGAACACCCGGCTGGCGGCGGAAAACGCCGCCCTGCGCGCTGAACTGGAAGAAACCAACCAGGGCGTGCTGGCGCTGTATGCCGAGCTGGACCAGCAGGCGGTGCAGCTGCGCGAGGTCTCCGACCTGAAGAGCCGCTTCCTGTCCTACATGAGCCACGAGTTCCGCACGCCGCTGGGCTCCATCCTGAGCATGACGCGGCTGCTGGAAGATGGGCTGGATGGTCCGCTCAATGATGAGCAGCTGCGCCAGGTCCGCTTCGTCAGCGCCTCGGCATCGGAACTGCGCGAGATGGTGGACGACCTGCTGGACCTGGCCAAGATCGAGGCCGGACGCATCACGATCTCGCCGGGCTGGTTTGACCTGATGGACCTGTTCGCCGCCCTGCGCGGCATGTTCAGGCCATTGGTGGACAGCAACCAGCGCATCGAGCTGGTGTTCGAGGATCCTCCGCCGCTGCCGATGCTCTACACCGATGACAAGAAGCTGGCGCAGATCCTGCGCAACTACATCTCCAACGCCATCAAATTCACGCCGGAAGGACAGGTGGTGGTCTCGGCGAAGATGGAAAGCGATGCGGAGGTCCGCTTCACCGTGCGCGATACCGGCATCGGTATCGCTCCGGAGCTGCTGCCCGCGCTCTTCGAGGATTTCGTGCAGGTGGATTCGCCGCTGCAGAAACGCCTGCGCGGCACCGGCCTCGGCCTGTCGCTGTGCAAGCGGTTTGCGGAACTGCTGGGCGGCCGGGTGGCGGTGGAAAGCCTGCCCGCCAGCGGCTCGGCCTTCCATGTAGTCTTGCCGGTAGCACTGAACGAGGCGACGGAGGACGCCCATGCCGCACTCTGATCGCATATTGGTGGTGGATGACAATGCGGCCACGCGCTATTCCGTGCGCCGCGTGCTGGAGCATCATGGTTACAGTGTCAGCGAAGCGGCCACCGGGCAGGAGGGCCTGGATCGGCTCGAAGACTCGGAGTTCGGCGCGGTGGTGCTGGACGTCAACCTGCCGGACATGAGTGGCTTCGATGTGGTGCGCCAGCTGCGCACCCGGCCGCGCACCCAGCTGCTGCCGGTGGTGCACGTGTCTGCGGCTTCCATCGCCACGGGCGACATGATTACCGGCCTGGACAACGGTGCCGATGGCTACCTGATCCATCCGGTGGACCCGGACGTGCTGCTGGCGACGCTGCGCAGCCTGCTGCGTGCACGGAGGGCCGAAGAAGCATTGCGTGACGCCGATGCGCGGTTCCAGGAGATCTTCAGCCAGGTCAATGCGCCCATCGCAGTGCTGGATGAGCAGCTGCAGATCCGCGAAAGCAACCCCGCCTTCGCCCGCTTGGTCAGCGAGGCCGATGTCAACGGCTCGCTGTTTGCCATGCTGGGCAGCAACAAGGAGTTCGTGCTGGACCTGCAGGATGCACTGGCACGGCAGGAGCGCTGGCAGGGCGTGCTGTCCATCGCGGGCCGGCAGGGCGTGCGCAACACGCAGTGGCGGCTGACGCCAGACCGCCGTACCGGCCATGGCCTGGTGGTGGTGGAGGACGTGACCGAGCACCATGTGCGCGCCCTTGAGCAGCGTGCCGAACTGGAGACCGCCAACACCGAGCTTGCGCACCAGATCGCCGAGCGCAGCCGCACCGAAGCCGAGCTGCTGCAGGCGCAGAAGATGGATTCGCTGGGCCAGTTGACCGGCGGCATCGCGCATGACTTCAACAACCTGCTGACCACGATCATCTCCGGCCTGGACATGATCGAACTGGCTGTGTCGTCGTCGCGGCTTGAGAAGGTGCCGCAGTACAGCAGCATCGCCGCCGCGTCGGCGCAGCGCGCCGCCGCCTTGACCCAGCGCATGCTGGCGTTCGCCCGCAAGCAGCCGCTGGATTCGCGTCCCTTCGACCTGGTGGCGCGTACGCGCTCGCTGGAAGACCTGCTGCGCCGCTCGATCGGCGAGAACATCGAGCTTGAGTTCGAACTCGGTGATGAACCGATGGTTGCCGTTGCCGACGTCAACCAGTTCGAGAACGTCGTGCTGAACCTGGTCATCAACGCGCGCGATGCCTTGGGCGGCCGGGGCTTGATCCGTCTGCGCGCTGAGGCCTGCGAGATCCAGCGCGAGAACGAACTGACTCCGGGCCGCTATGTCAGCCTGAAGGTGATCGACAATGGGCCCGGCATTCCACCGGAGCTGGTAGCGAAGGTCTTCGAACCCTTCTTCACCACCAAGCCGCAGGGCGAGGGCACCGGCCTGGGCCTGTCGATGACCTATGGCTTTGCCAGGCAGTCGGGCGGGCTCGCGCGTATTGCCAGCGAGCCCGGCGAAGGGACCGAGGTCGAGCTTCTGCTGCCCGCCGGTGAAGTGACACATGCGGAAACGAGCGCCGAGCAGGTCGCTCCGCCGCGTGGCCAGTCCGAGCGCATCCTGCTGGTGGATGACACCGATTCGGTGCGGATGATGGTCGGTGAAATGCTGTCCGAAGCGGGTTACCAGGTGACGTTGGCGGCGGATGCGCGGCAGGCGCTGCGCCATCTGCGGCAGGATCCCGCCTTCGACCTGCTGCTGTCCGACGTCGGCCTGCCCGGCATGGACGGCCGCGAACTGGCCGATGCCGCGCGCGAGATCAATCCCGTGCTGCCGGTGTTGTTCATTACCGGCTACACCGAGCGCGCCGCCGTGCGTGAGTCCTTCCTCGGTACCGGCATGAGCCTGCTGCCCAAGCCGTTCAGTCTGCTGGAGCTGATGGCTGCGGTGCGCTCGGCGCTGTAGCTTGCTGCTGGGCTGACCTCACGGACAGGCCTGCACGATCCCTCAGCCCGGCAGTTCGCACTGCATCTTGCCGTCCACGTAATATGGTTTTGGCACGTTCGGGTTCTCGCTGGTTTTTTCGAAGACTACTTCGAACGAGTCCGCCTTCGCCGTTCCCTTGCGCTCGCTGCAGGCGTCGTTGAGCTTCTTCTTGACCGCGGTGATGCCGGCATCGCGGTTGGCGCCGTCGGCGCTGTTGGTCAGGTTCACCGTTTCAGCCAAGGCGAGCGGGCTGATGGCCAGCAGGCCGGCGGTGACGATCAGGGTGTGCAGACGGGTCATGCATTCTCCTCGTGCGTTTCATTGCGGATGCGCCGCAGCCGTGCGGCGCGCAAACAGGATAGGGAAGGCCGGTTAAGGCACCGTGCTCGGCCTTTCATCCCGCCAGGCTGCGACCGATTGTCGCTCCAATGGTAGTGGGAACCATTCGCATCTGCTATGATTTAACGCGTCTTTAACCAGCGCCGTTGCCGCCGCCCCCAGGCGCGCCACCCAGAAGCAGGTCCCCCATGTCCAACTTCCGTTCTACTTCCCGCGAGCCGATGCGCTCGCTGCTGTCCGTCTCCGTTGCAGCGCTGCTGGTCCTGCCGCTGGCCGCTCAGGCCCGGTCGGCGATGCCCGATGGCGCCACGCCCACCGATCTGGACGCGGTGCACGTCAACGCCTACCGCACCATCACCCACACGTCCGGCGCGACCAAGACCGATACCCCGGTGGCCGAGATGGCCAAGTCGGTGTCGGTCATCGCGCGTGAGGAACTTGACGCGCGCGGCGTGCAGAACCTCAACGAGGCGATGCGCTACGTGGCGGGTGTATCGCTGGAAAGCACCGGCATCGACAACCGTGTCGACGACTTCCGCATCCGCGGCTTCGATGCCGGCAGCTGGAGCAACAATGTCACCGTCGATGGCATGCGCGCGCCGCAGGGCGGGCAGTGGAACCGCACGATGGTCGACAGCTGGAACCTGGACCGCGTGGAAGTGCTCAAGGGCCCTTCGGCGGTGATGTATGGCCAGGTGGCTCCGGGCGGCATGGTCAACCAGGTCAGCAAGACGCCCACCCCGGACCAGCAGCAGGTGTTGCAGCTGGGCGTGGATGGCAACGGCCAGTACAGCACCGCCTTCGATGTCGGCGCGGGCAGCGACGACAAGCGCCATCTGGGCCGCCTGGTCGGCCTGTACCGAGACGGCGACACGCAGATCAAGCACACCGACCAGGAGCACGGGTTCCTGGCGCCGAGCTACACCTTCCAGATCGCAGAGCACACGCGCCTTACCCTGCTGGGCCTGTACCAGCGCGACGATGGCGGCTCGACCTATCAGTTCCTGCCGATGGCGGGCACCTTGGTGGCCACGCCCTATGGGCACATGAAGAACAGCACCTTCATCGGCGAGCCGACCTGGAACACCTACGACCGTACGATCTGGTCGGGCGGCTGGCTGTTCGAGCACGCCTTCAACGAGCACTGGACGCTGAGCCAGAGCGCGCGCCGGTTGAACGTGGAATCGACCTTCCGCAGCGTGGTCACCAACGGCGCGCTGAACGCCGATGGCCGCACGCAGAAGCGCCGCGCCACCTGGGGCGAGGGCGACTCGCGCGGCGACACCGCCGATACCCGCCTCACCGGCAAGTTCAGTACAGGCGCTGCCGAGCACACCCTGCTGTTGGGCGTGGACTGGCAGAAGGCCGACTGGACCGCCGCGCGTGGCGCGATGGGAACCGCGGCCGATACCCCCACCGCCATCGACATCTTCAACCCGGTCTACAGCGGCTACATCCCGGCCACGACCTCGATCGGCTACTCCGGTGGCATCAACCGCCAGACCGGTGCCTACCTGCAGGATCAGATCGCGCTGGACAAGTGGCGCTTCACCGTCGGCGGCCGCTACGACTGGACCAAGGATGACACCTGGACCCAGGCCTATACCGTGGTCACCCATCGCTATGGCGCGCGTGCGCCGAGCCACATCAAGAACGATGCCTTCAGTGGCAACGCCGGCATCCTGTATGTGGCCGACAACGGCCTGACCCCGTACCTGAGCTATGCCGAATCGTTCCAGCCGGCCGGCAGCACGGCCACGCAGTCCTTCGAGCGCACGGCGTTCGATCCGATCACCGGCAAGCAGTGGGAAGTGGGCCTGAAGTACCAGCCGGCCAGCTTCGATGGCCTGATCACCGTATCGGCCTACGACCTGCGGCAGCAGAACGTGCTGACCGACGACCCGGACAGCAGCCACAACACCTGCGGCACCACCGGCACCAGCCAGTGCCAGGTGCAGGATGGCGAGGGCCGCGTGCGCGGTGTCGAACTGGAAGGCCGCGTCACCCCGCTGCCGGGCTTCAGCGTGATCGGTGCCGCGGCGTGGATGGAATCGGAAGTGACCCGCAGCAACAACGGCTACGCCGGCAACGAGCTGGCGATGGTGCCGGACTGGACCACCTCGCTGTGGGGCGACTACACCTTCCAGGGCGGTGCACTGGAAGGCCTGAGCCTGGCGGCGGGCATGCGCTACAACGGCAAGAGCTACGGCGACAGCGCCAACCTGTACCGCATTCCGTCCTACACCCTGTGGGATGCGGCCATCCGCTACGACGTCGGCCTGTACGGCGCGGTGGGCACGCAGCTGTCGTTGAACCTGAGCAACCTGGCCGACAAGCGTTTCGTGTCGACCTGCACTGGCGCGTCGTCGTGCTACTACGGCACCGGCCGTACGGTCACCGCGACCGCACGCTTCAGCTGGTAAAGCTCACTGGGTTATGCAGAAGCCTGCCGCCGCACCCGGACGGGGCGGCGGCAGCGTCGATCAGGCCGCCGCGTTGGCGGCGTAGGCGGCCAGCACGGTCGGCAGATCGTGCATCGATTCGAATATCACATGCGCACCGGCCGCACGCAGGGCCTCGGGCGTGCTGTGGTACTGGCCGCCCGGGCTGTAGCCGAACACCGTGGCACCCGCTGCCACGCCTGCGGTGGCACCGGTCACGGTGTCTTCGATGACCGCGCAGCGGGTCGGGTCCGCACCCAGTGCCGCGGCGGCTGCGAGGTACACATCCGGGTGCGGCTTGGTGCGCGGCTGGTCCTGGCCGCTGAAGATCTGCCCGGCGAAGGCATCGAGGATGCCGATCTTGCCCAGCTGCAGGCGCACCTTCAACAGGTCGGCACCGGAGGCGCAGGCAATCCTGCCGTGGGTGGCCGCCTGGATCGCACGCACGGCGGCCGGCGCGCCCGGAATTTCGGTGAGGTCGCGCTCCAGCGCCACGTTGCGCTGGCGGCGGAATTTATCCAGCCACGCCTCGGTGAAGGGCTTGCCGGTGCGTTCCTCGATCAGGCCGGCGAGGCCGGCGACGGATTTGCCGAGGAAGATTTCACCGGCCTGCTGCTGGGTCAGCGGCCAGCCGCGCTCGCTCAGCATTTCCGCCAGCACGCGAGCGACCAGCGGCTCGGAATCGACGAGGACGCCGTCGCAGTCGAACAGCACGGCATCGAAGGGGAAGGGGGACATCAGGAACTCCTTGCAACAACCAACGGGGGAAGCTGCGCGCTATTTTCCCACAGGGCGGGGGCGGGCACCCGCGCCTCGATGAACGCCGCAATCCGGCTTGCCGGTAGAGTCGAGCTTGCTCGACTGCACGCAATGCCGCGGCAAAGGCAGTCGAGCAAGCTCGACTCTACG
>NZ_VYKI01000005.1:51410-123629 GCF_008710035.1 Stenotrophomonas cyclobalanopsidis
GTGCGTGCGTTTTGATGCTCGCGGGCCCGACTCCCCGACCCGCCGCGCCACCCCCCCCCCCCCCCCCTCGACTCTACGGCTATCGGCGCGCCTCGATGAACGCCGAGATCCGCTGCAGCGTCTCCGCATTGCCCGCGGTATAGACGATCATCGACAGGTCCGGGCGCGCTTCCACGGCAAAGGTCGAGAAGTCCAGCTCCAGCAGGCCCAGCTCCGGGTGCTTGAGCCGCTTGCTGCCATCGCCCTCGCTGGCCACGTCGTTGCTGCGCCAGAGTGCGGCGAATTCGGTGCTGCTGGCCGAGAGCTCGGCGGCCAGCTCGGCCACTTCGGTCTCGGCACCGGCACGGATGGCGTCGGCACGCAGCGACGCCACCACGAAGCGGGCGACGCTGCTCCAGTCGTCCTGCGCCGAGCGCACCCGGCTGTTGCTGAAGATGAAGCGCAGGATGTTGCGCTCGCGGGCCGGCACCTGCGCGTAGTCGGTCAGCAGCACCGTGGCGGCGTGGTTCCAGGCGACCACGTCCCAGGTCGGGGTGCGGATCAACGCCGGGCTGTAGGCCAGGGCGTCCAGCACCCGCTGCAGGCGCGGCGAGATGCTGTCGCCGCTGCGGTACTTCACTTCCGGCGGGCGGCCCAGCCCCAGCATGTAAACGTGTTCGCGCTCGGCGTCGGTCAGCCGCAGGGCGGCGGCGATGCGGTCCAGCACCTCGGCGGACGGCGCGCCGCCACGGCCCTGTTCCAGCCAGGTGTACCAGGTCGGGCTGATGCTGGCGCGCTGCGCGACTTCTTCGCGACGTAGGCCGGGGGTGCGCCGGCGACCGGTTTCGAAGCCGAAACTGGCTGGATCCAGCCGCGCGCGACGGCTCTTGAGGAATTCGCCAAGCGAATGCTGGTTCATGCCGGTGACCGCCTGCCTGTCAGTGGCTATACCTGTATAACGTCACTACTTTAACAGGATGCGGCGAACGGGATACTGGGCCCACTTTCCAGTGGAGGCAGACCTCATGCGTGTATTCCTGACCGGTGCCACCGGCTTCATCGGCAGCCGCGTACTCCAACAGCTGCAGGCTTCCGGCCACCAGGTCATCGGCCTGACCCGATCGGAGGCGGGTGCGGAGGCACTGCGTGCAGCGGGCGCCGACGTGCAGCACGGCGAACTGGGCGACCTCGCCAGCCTGCGCGCCGGAGCCAAGGCGGCGGATGCGGTGATCCACACCGCCTTCGACCACGATTTCAGCCGCTTTGCGGCCAACTGCGAGCAGGATGCCGCGGTGATCGGCGCAATGGGCGAGGTGCTGAAGGGTTCGGCGCGCCCGTTGCTGATCACCTCCGGCGTCGGCATGGGTGAAGCGGAGCCCGGCCAGCCGGCGGTGGAGACCGTGTTCAATCCGGGCCACGGCAACCCGCGCATCGCCTCCGAACGCGCAGGCAACAGGCTGCTGGAGGCTGGTGTGGACGTGCGGGTGATGCGCCTGCCGCAGGTGCACGATGCCGTCCGCCAAGGGCTGATCAGCTATTTCATCGATATTTCCCGGCAGCAGGGCGTGGCCGCCTACGTGGGCGAAGGCGCAAACCGCTGGTCGGCTGCACATGTGGACGACGTCGCCCGTGCGTACTGTCTGGCGCTGGAGCGCGGTCGCTCGGGTGAGCGTTACCACGCGGTGGCCGAGGAGGGCATCAGTGCGCGCCGTATCGCCGAAGTGGTGGCGACGGGGCTGGGCGTGCCGGTGCGCAGCATCACACAGGAGGAGGCCGCTGCGATGTTTGGCTGGTTCGCGCTGTTCGCCGGGATGGACCTGCCGGCATCGAGTGCACTGACGCAGCAACGCCTTGGCTGGCAGCCGGGTGGCCCGACGCTGCTGCAGGATCTGCGGGTGATGGACTACCGCGCGGGGCGCTGACAACGGGTGAATGGCCCTGCACCGCGCGTGCATCTGTCCGCGCGGATACTGGCCACCCTTGAATCGTGCATTGGGCCAGCCGGGGCCTCCGCCATGCCACGTCGGAAAACGCTGCGCATCGCCACCTTCAACGTCAACGGGATCGGCCCGCGGCTGCCGCAGCTGCTGGCATGGCTGGACCGTGAAGCACCGGATGTGGTCGCGCTGCAGGAGCTGAAGGCCACGGACGCAGCGTTTCCAGCGGCGGAGCTGGGGCAGGCGGGCTATGGCGCAATCTGGTGCGGCGAGGCGCGCTGGAACGGTGTCGCGGTACTTGCCCGCGATGCGATGCCGATTGAAAGCCGTCGCCGGTTGCCGGGTGATCCCGAAGACAGCCAGAGCCGTTATCTGGAAGCGGCCGTGCATGGCATCGTCGTGGGCGCCCTGTACCTGCCCAACGGCAACCCGCAGCCCGGTCCGAAATTTGATTACAAGCTGCGCTGGATGCAGCGCCTGCTGGACCATGCCCGTTCGCTGGTCGACCTTCCACACCCGGCGGTGCTGATGGGCGACTTCAATGTCATCCCCACTGATCTGGATGTGTATGACCCCAAGGCGTGGAAGCGTGACGCGCTGTTCCAGCCCGATGTCCGTGATGCGTTCGAGCGATTGCTGGCGCAGGGCTGGACCGATGCGCTGCGAAAGGTGCACGGCGAGAAGATCATCTACACGTTCTGGGACTACTTCCGCCAGCATGCCGAGCGCGACCGCGGGCTGCGCATCGATCACCTGCTGCTCAATCCGGTGCTTGCGTCGCGGCTGAAGGATGCCGGGGTCGATCGCTGGGTGCGCCTGCAGGACAGGGCCAGCGATCACGCGCCGACCTGGATCACGGTCAGCATCTGAATGCTTCATCGTAGCGTTGGGCAGCGGCCGTGATGATGCCTATCCACGGCAATCATCCAGCGGATACATCGGCAAGACAGCAACGTGACCGGGGAAGGCCTACGTTCCAGATCTGTCCCCTGCGACGTCCATGAAATGCTCGCTCCTGTCCTGCCTTCCCCGTTGTCCAACCTCGCCAGGCAGCGCCTGTTGCAGGTGCCTGATCTTCCGCTTCCGGGCCAGGGGCGCACCCTTGAACGCTGGCGTGCACTGGCAGCGCTGGGTCATGAAGACCTGTGCCTGGCCAAGGTGCTTGAAGCCCATCACGATGCAATCGCGATCCTGCACGAACTACGCGTGCCCGTGCCTTCAGAACAATTTCTGGCGGTATGGGCGGCAGAGGGCCCGGCCTGCACCTTGCGCGCGGAGCACGACGGCCGGCTTCGCGGCGACAAGCCGTGGTGCTCGGGAAGCAATCTGGTCGACACCGCGCTGGTGACCGTGCGTAGCGAGGCGGGCGTGCAGCTTTACAAGGTGGACGCATCGCAGTGGCACTGCATGGATGGCGAGCCGTGGCCGGCCGCTGGCATGGCCGGGGTGCCGTCCACCACGGTGCGCTTTGATGGCGCAGAGGCCGAAGCGGTGGGTCCGGTCAATGGCTACCTGGAACGACCGGGCTTCTGGCACGGCGGCGCCGGGATCGCGGCAGTATGGTTCGGCGCGGCAACAGCGCTGGCCGAGCGCATGCAGCACGGCTGTGGCGAGGGCCTGCGCGCGCGGTTGCTGGGCAAGGCCGATCTGGCACTGGCACCGGCAGCGGCGCTGCTGCGCGAGCTGGCCATGGCCATCGACGCGGCACCGCAGCTGACACACCGCGTGCAGGTGGTACGCGTGCGCAGCGTCGTCGAGCGCGCCGCCACGCAGGTGCTCGATCTGGCCGGCCGCGCGCTTGGCCCCGCACCGATGTGCATGGAAGATGCCCATGCCCGGCGCTGGGCGGACCTGACGGTGTTCATGCGCCAGAGCCACGCCGACAAGGATTGGCAATGGCTGGGCGAGCAGTGCGCCCGACAGGTGATGCCATGGTCGCTGTAGCCACCATCCACGGCCAGGGTTCGGACGAGCGTGCGTGGGAACACTGCGACTGGCTCTGGCAACAACCTGAAACTGCGCTGGCGGAACTCTGTGCAGGCGTGCGCCGGCTGGTAGTGGTCGCGCCTCATCCGGATGATGAGGTGCTCGCGTGTGGCGGGCTGCTCTGTGCGGCTGCAGGCATCGGCCTGGAGGTGCAGGTCGTTGCGGTGACCGACGGCGAGGCCTGCTACCCGGGCGAGCGCTGGTGGACGCCGCAGCGCCTGCGCCAGGCACGCCGTGAAGAGCTGCGCGACGCTTTGGGTGCGCTGTCCATCGATGCCGCCGCCATTGTCCATCTTGGCATTGCCGATGGCGGCGTCACCGACCACGAAGCCGGCCTGGAAGACTGGCTGTGGCAGACCCTGCGCGAAGACGACCTGGTGCTGGCGCCGTGGCGCTTCGATGGTCACCCCGATCATGAAGCGGCTGGCCGCGCCGCCTGCCGGGCGGTACGGGCGGCCGGCTGCAGGCGTCTTGAATATCCCGTCTGGGGCTGGCACTGGCTGGACCCCGGCTGCGCCCACATGGCGTGGGAGCAGCCGAAGCTGCTCGACATTTCCGCCGTCGCCGCGCACAAGCGCAAGGCGATCGCGCAGTTCCGCACCCAGACCGGCGATGTCTCCCGCCTGCACGCCGAGCCCATCCTGCCGGCCCATGTACTCACCCGCTTCTATAGAAATCACGAGGTTTACTTCGCATGAGCGCCCAGCCTTACTTCGATGACCTGCACGCCAACGACGATCCGTTCGGCTACCGCACCCGCTGGTACGAAGAGCGCAAGCGCGACCTGCTGATGGCCAGTCTGACCCAGCCCAGCTTCCAGCGCGGCTGGGAGCTGGGCTGCTCCAACGGCGTTCTCACCGAGCGCCTGGCTGGACGCTGTGAGCGACTGCTGGCCACCGACATCAGTCCGCGCGCGGCGTTCCAGGCGCGCCGCGGCCTGGCCCATCTGCCGCACGTGCAGGTGCACTGCGCGCAGCACCCGCAGCAGTGGCCGGCCGGTCGTTTCGATCTGATCGTGTGTGGTGAGATGGGCTACTACCTGGGCCCGGAAGCACTGGTCGAACTGCGCGATGGGCTGCACGCCGCGATGAAGGACGACGGCCTGCTGGTTGCCTGCCATTGGCTGCCGTCGTTCCCGGGCCGGGCCAGTCGCAGCGCGCTGGTGCACGAACGGCTCGGGCATGGCCTGCAGGAGGCGTTCTGCTACCGCGACAGCGATTTCATCCTGCAGGGCTGGACGCGCAGGCCACTCTCGCTGGCCAGCAACGAGGGCCTGAGATGATCGGCGTGCTGGTGCCGGCGCACAACGAGGCCGAGCACCTGGCGGCGTGCCTGCGCTCGCTGGCCATCGCTGCAGCGCATCCGGGGCTGGCAGGCGAACCGGTGCAGATCATCGTCGCGCTGGATGCGTGCACGGACGGTAGCGCTGAGGTCTGTGCGCAGATGGCCACCGAAGTCCTCAGCCTGCAGGCGCGGTGCGTAGGCGCTGCGCGCGCGGCCGCGGCGGCCGTGCTGGTCGAGCGCGGCGCCGCGTGGCTGGCCAGCACCGATGCAGACAGCGCAGTCCCGCCCGATTGGCTGGTGGCCCAGCGTGGCGCTGGCACCGACGTGTTCTGTGGCGTCGTCGATCTCTGCCCAGTGGCGCCGCAGCAGGCGTGGCTGCGCAGCTGCTTCCAGCGCAGTGAGCGCTGGGGTGAGGGGCATGGTCGCGTGCACGGGGCCAACCTCGGTGTCTCGGCCGCTGCTTACCGGCGCGCAGGCGGCTTCGCAGCGAAGCGATGCGCCGAAGATGTGGATCTGGTGCGTCGGCTTGAAGCGTCGGGTGCGTCGATCCGCTGGGCTGGCGCGCCTGTGGTGACCACCAGTGGCCGGCTGTCAGGCCGCGCCGTCGGTGGCTTTGCCGATTATCTCGCCAGCCTGGCCGCGGCTGAGGCTTTGCCGCCTGCTCAGCTCTCCCTTGCGAGCTAACAGAAGGCTGCACTTCCGCTGCGTGTCGATAAGTCACCTCATTCCACCGGGGTTGGCAGCGCAGGGCAACAGCCGTCTGCCCCGCCAGCCCATGCGGGGTTGCGCCGCAGGGAATGCCCTGCGGCAGGCAAGCAGCAGGTTAAAGGGTCACAGCGCCACCGGAGATGGTCAGCAATGCGCCCGATGTATAGCTGGCGCTGTCCGCTGCCAGCATCACATAGGCAGACGCAAGCTCGGCGGGCTGGCCAGGGCGGCCGAACGGGGTTTGGCTGCCAAAGCTCTCAACCTCTTCTGCGGCCATCCCAGCAGGAATGAACGGCGTCCAGATCGGGCCCGGCAGAACCGCATTGACCCGGATGCCCTTTTCGGCCAGCAGTCCGGCCAGACCGATCGTGAGGTTGGCCACCGCGCCCTTGGTGGCGGAGTACGGCAGGATGTTGGGCGTAGGCTTCTTCGAGTTCACCGACGCGGTGTTGATGACCGAGCCGCCGTCCTTCAGGTGCGGAACGCTGAGGCGGGTCAGGTTGAAGAGCGCATGGACATTGGTATCGAACGTCTTGCGCCAGTCGTCCATCGTGATCTCGTCAAACGACTCGTAGTAGCGCTGGTAGGCGGCGTTGTTGACCAGGATGTCCAAGCCGCCCAGCTCATTCACGACGCGCTGGATCAACTGCTCGGCCTGCGCTTCGTCACTGATATCGCAGGGGATCAGTACCGCCTTCTGGCCGGCCTCCTGGATGAGCTTGCCGATGGCGGCAGCATCGTCCTTCTCGCTCTCCAGGAAGGCGATCGCCACATCCGCACCTTCGCGTGCATAGGCGATGGCCACGGCTGCACCGATGCCGCTGTCGCCACCGGTGATGAGTGCTTTCTTGCCCTCAAGCTGGCGGTGTCCCTTGTAGCTCTGTTCGCCGTGGTCCGGCTTCGGGTCGAGTTTGCTGGTCTTGCCGGGGAAGGACTGCTGCTGCGCTTTAAACGGCGGCTTCGGGTAATTGGGGAGTGGCATGCGTGCATCCTCTGCTGGGGAAGGGAACTGCCAGTGTGGGCACACCGCAGTAAACGCCGTGGCCCAGCAATGTCGGCAGGGCGTGCACGGCGTGGGTCACAGCGGGTGCGCGATGGTGGTCATGATGCTGTTCGCCGCCTGGCGCGAATCCAGGCGCGTATGCTGCACCACCACGGGCACGTCGGACTGGATGACGCAGGAGAAGCCAACGCCCAGTGGCACCGGGGCCGGTTCCTGCAGGTCATTGAAGCGTTTGTGGCAGGTGCGCTGGGCAGGAACGGTGAAGATGTAGGGGCCCTGCGGCTCGCGATCCTCGAAGTACAGCATCAGGCTGATCCGGGCATCGGTGCTGCCGGCATTGAGGATGCAGCACGTCTCGTGGCTCTCCAGCTCGGGCTCCCGGCCGTTGCTCCAGCTGGGGATATAGCCCTCGGCAATGGCCCAGCGCGTGCGCCCGAGGGCGCCGGATTCGTCCTGCGTCATGGTCCTTCTCCGTACGGGGGGCCACCAGAGTGGTCGAGGCACCCGCGTCGGGGGCGTGCATGGCACGTGTCCACGACATCAACGTGAAGCGTTCAGTGGCGTCCGCCGCTACGCGTTGGCGGTCCTGCGGCGCTTGCCTATCATGCATCGCTGGTTCCACTGCACCTGACTGCTGCCCTTCATGCCTTCCAATGCGCAGGCCGCGCGCCGTTCCGCCCGCGCCGCCGGCTATGTGTTTCCCGAGCATCTGCGCGAGCAGGCGCAGGCGCTGCCTGCACAGCCCGGTGTCTACACCTTCCACGGCCGCGAGGGTGGCCTGCCGCTCTACATCGGCAAGAGCATCAACCTGCGCACGCGCGTGATGGACCATCTACGGACGGCCGAGGAAGCTGCGATGCTGCGCCAGTCCGAGCGCATCAGTCATCTGCCGATGGCCGGGGACCTGGGAGCGCAGCTGCTGGAGGCAGCGATGGTGAAAGAACAGCGCCCGCTGTACAACCGCCTGTTGCGGCGCTTGCCGCGTCAATTCAGCCTGCGTCTGTACCGGGGCGAGATCAGCGTGGTGAACTCGTCAGAGGTGGATCTGACGACCACGCCGATGCTGTACGGCATCTACTCAAGTGCCCGCGCCGCGCGTGAATCGCTGCGCCGCGTGGCGGATGAGAACCGCCTGTGTTATTCGCTGCTGGGCCTGGAGCGGCTTCCCTCTGGACGCCCGTGCTTCCGCTCGATGCTGCGCCAGTGTGCCGGTGCCTGCTGCGGCGGCGAGACCCTGGCCGAGCATCAGACACGGCTGGCCGACGCGTTGAGGCTGCTGGAGATTGCCGAATGGCCCTACGCCGGACCGGTGGCCATCGAGGAGCGCGGCGAAGCGATGCGGCAGTTTCATGTCGTCGATGGATGGTTCTATCACGGCAGCGCGAAGACCTTGGCCGCTGCCCGGCGCGTGCGCCGCAGTGATCCGGTCTTCGATCGCGACGCGTACCGCATCCTTCGCAAGGGGCTGTCCTTGGGCCACTGGGCCCTGCACCCGCTGTGACAGGCCGGGCAGACGGAGTCACGCAGCGTGGACGACCTGTTCTGTATCCCTCCGGGCAGGCCATGCAGGGAGAAAACCGTGACCGATCTGTTCGAGCTGGGCATGCCGTGGTTCGAGTTCGTACTACGGGCCACCGCCGTCTACGTCGTGGTGCTGCTGCTGACGCGCCTCAGTGGCAAGCGATCGATCGGGCAGTCCGCACCGTTCGACATGCTGGTCATTGTCCTGCTCGGCACGGCGGTGCAGAACTCGCTGATCGGCGAGGACACCTCGCTGCTTGGCGGGCTCATCCTTGCGGCCACGTTGCTGGGTCTGAACTGGCTGGTCGGCTACTTGACCGCGCGCAATCGTCGGCTGCACCGTTGGGTGGAGGGCGCGCCGGTCGTGCTGGTGCGCAACGGCAAGGTGTTCTGGGACCAGTTGCGCCGCTGCAACGTAGCGCCGGAGGACCTGGATGTGGCCATGCGCAAGGCAGGCTGCGATGGCCATCACCAGATCGAACTGGCCATGCTGGAGACCTCGGGAGAGATCACCGTGGATGCTGAAGACCGCTGAAGCCGCAGCAGCGGAATGCACACGCCGCACACGGCAAGGTCACCGCCGGCACAGCGGTGGCCATGCGATGCTGCAGCCCCCAACGGCAGGAGAACGATGATGCAGGCGCTGACCTATCACGGCCGCAAGGATGTCCGCGTTGAGACCGTACCCGATCCGGTACTCGCTGCCGAGGATGACCTCATCCTGCGGGTGACCGCCACCGCCATTTGCGGCTCCGACCTGCACCTGTACCGGGGCAAGATTCCCGACCTGCACAGCGGCGACGTGCTGGGCCACGAGTTCATGGGTATCGTGGAAGAGGTTGGCAGGGGCGTGACCCAGGTACGCCCTGGCGACCGCGTGGTCATCCCGTTCGTGATTGCCTGTGGTGAATGCTTCCACTGCCAGCTGGCGGAGTACGCCGCATGCGAGACCACCAACCCCGGCAAAGGGGCGGCGCTCAATGCGAAGGGATTGATGCCGCCGGCCGCGTTGTTTGGGTATAGCCACCTCTACGGTGGGGTCGCTGGGGGCCAGGCGGAGTTCGTGCGGGTGCCCAAAGCCAACGTCGGTCCACTGCGCATTCCCGAAGGCGTGGCAGACGAGCAGGTGCTGTTTCTGTCCGACATCCTGCCGACCGGCTACCAGGCCGCGCTCAACGCCGGGGTGAAGGCGGGCTCGACGGTTGCCATCTTCGGTGCAGGACCGGTAGGGCTGATGAGCGCTGCCTGCTGCCGCCTGCTGGGTGCGGAAACCATCTTCATGGTCGATCACCTGCCGTATCGGCTGGATTTCGCGCAACGCACCTATGGCATCACGCCCATCGATTTCAGCAAGGTGGACGATCCCGCCGACTACATCGTCAGCCAGACCAGCGGGCGAGGCGTGGATGCCTGCATCGAGGCGGTTGGCTTCGAGGCAGAGGGCAGCTCGCTTGAAACTGCGTTGACCGCGGTGAAGCTGGAAGGCAGCAGCGGTGTTGCGATCCGCCAGTGCATTGCTGCCGCTCGCCGTGGCGGCGTCGTCAGTATTCCTGGCGTCTATGCCGGCTTCATCCACGGCTTCCTGCTGGGGGATGCATTCGACAAGGGCCTGACGTTCAAGATGGGGCAGACCCATGTGCAGGGCCTCATGCCTGAGCTCCTGACCGCCATCCTTGATGGCAAGCTGGACCCCGGCAACATCATTTCGCATCGGATGAGCCTGGCCGACGCCGCGCAGGGCTATGCCATGTTCGATGCAAAGGACGATGACTGCCGGAAGATCGTGCTGACCCCGTGACAGGCGATCCTGCGCGCGCTACGCCGCTGACCCCTGACAAGCGTTACATCGTGGTACGCGGCCGACTCTGGCGTGCGACCAACCCCAATCTCACCGCCACCGAGCGTGCGCGGTGGGTTGCCGCTCTCATGGACGCGCGGCGCGCGGTGCAGGGCGCAATGAGGAGTGGGGAGTCGACCGCGCTGCGCAGTGCGCGCCGCGCGGTGGAGGCGGCCAAGCGAGGCCTTGGCGAGCGCGGCCCGGTCTGGTGGACAGATGGCGGCAAGGACTACAACCGCTATCTGGTGAAGAATACGCCATACGCGAGCTGGTTCGACGCGCTTTGAAGCCGGAGGCGAAGCAGCTCAGCCTCTCCGGCGTATGCGCCTTGTCCTGGTCGCTGGCGTCGCCCGTGGGATTGAATGGCAGCTTGCTCATCAGAGGGGTTCCTTGGTGGGTATGAAGTCTCAGCGCTGTGACGGGCGCGCGGCACGGCCCTGCGCGAGCGTCTGGTTGACCGCTTCCTGCAGCTGCGGGATGTGGAAGGGCTTGGCCACGAAACGGGCCTTCTGGTGGCGAGCGGGGACCACCTGGTCATAGACTGCCGACGCGAACAGGAATGGCACTCCCAGCTCTGCCAACCGGTCGGCAACCGGGAACACCACGCCGTCGCCGAGCTCGATATCGAGAATGGCCGCGTCAAACTGTCCGTTGCGGAGCAGGCTCAATGCCTCGAACACGCTCTCAGCATGCGTAATGGTACTTCCGTCGCTGGACAGCGCATCTTCGACCAGCTCGGCCAGGTCAAGCTGATCCTCCACCAGCAACAGGCACTGTTCCTGGACCCGTTCACTTCCGTACTTCTGCATGCCGAACCTTGTTCATTACCTCTTATAGGAAGGTACTGTCCGCTTCCGTGCATCAAGGCAGTGCCTGCCCCCTGTGTGCGGCATGCGAAGGCGCTGTTCTGCTGAAGCACTTCACGCGGGACGCGTGCCTGGTTCACCCCCGCAGGACAGGGAGTACGGGAAGCTGGATTGATGCAGACCGCGCCCCCCACCTTGCCATTTGAACCCATTCACGTAGGCTGCGCAGGGTGGTCCTTGCCGTCCGCGCATGCAGCCGACTTCGGTGAGGGTCAGAGTGCACTGCAGCGCTATGCAACCCGCTTTTCGCGGGTGGAGATCAACTCTTCGTTCTACCGCCCGCACAGACCAGAGACCTACGCGCGATGGGCGCAGGCCGTCCCCGCGCATTTCCGCTTTTCGGTAAAGATGCCGCAGGCCATCAGTCACGAAGCCGGCCTGCGGGGGGCGGGGCCGTTGCTTGACCCTTTTCTGCACGCAGTGAACTACCTCGGCGATCGGCTGGGCGTACTACTGCTGCAGCTGCCGCCGCGCCTGGCGTTCGATGCCCGCGTGGCATCGACCTTCTTCCGGGCAGTCCGGCATCGCACGGCCGTAGCCGTGGCCTGCGAACCCCGCCATGAAAGCTGGTTCTCGGCGCCGGCTGACGAACTGTTGGAACGTCACGGCATCGCACGCGTCGCCGCCGATCCTGCGCGGGTTCCCCGCGCGGCCGAGCCCGGTGGCGCGCGCCAATGGAGTTACTGGCGATGGCACGGTCGACCGCGCGTGTACTACAGCAGCTACCCGCACAGTGACCTGCGCGCGCTTGCCCAGGCGGCAGGTGCAGCCGCCGGCCAGGGTCCGGCCTGGATCATCCTGGACAACACCGCGCAGGGTCACGCCATACCCAATGCGCTGCGCCTGCAAACCCTGCTGAAGGAGAACCAGCATGCCTGAAGGTCCCTCTATCGTCCTCCTGCGCGAAGAGGCCGCTCGATTCAGGGGCAGGACGGTGCGCCATGTCGGCGGCAACAGCAGGGTGGACCTGGCGCCCCTGGTAGGGCGACGGATAAAGGCGGTACGCAGCTGGGGCAAGCATTTCCTGCTGGAGTTCAGCCACGTCTCACTGCGGATCCACCTCATGCTGTTCGGCAGCTACCGTATCAACGAGCGCAAGGATGGCGTTCCGAGGGTTTCGTTGCAGTTCGACAGAGAGGAATTGAACTTCTACGCGTGCTCGGTCAAGCTCATCGAGCAGCCTCTCGACGATGTCTATGATTGGCGGGCGGACGTGATGAACGACGCCTGGGATGCACGCCTGGCGCGCCGCAAGCTGAAAGCCATGCCCGATGCCCTGGTTTGCGATGCCCTGCTGGATCAGACCGTGTTTTCCGGCGTTGGCAACATCATCAAGAATGAAGTGCTGTTCCGCATCGCCGTGCATCCGGGGAGCCGGGTAGGGGATCTGCCTCCCCGAGTGCTGACCCGCCTCATCGATGAGGCGCGCAATTATAGCTTCGACTTCCTGCGCTGGAAGCGTGGGCACGAGCTCAAAAAGCACTGGCAGGTGCACGCCCGGAAGGCATGCCCGGGTTGTGGTGGGCCAATCAGTAAACTGTACATGGGGACCACGCAGCGCCGCACGTTCTTCTGCCCTGGCTGCCAGCGCCTGTACGGACCTGCAGATGCTCCATCGCTGCCGACAGAGCAGGCGGCATCTTCCCGGCGATCACGCCCAAAGGTTCCGCGTTGACGGCTGACATGTCAGCACGGTGGCGTTGCAGCTGCATGCAGATGGGCATGGAGAGTCTCGGTGAGTGAGGCAGCGTCATGACTGCCAATCACGCTGCGTTTGATCGCGGCACTCCACACTGGACTCCAGTCAGTCCAGAGGAGCTTGAATGAGCCAGGTTTTCATCGTCGGCGCGGCCGGCAAGGTCGGTCGTTCATTGGCCCAGCAGGCCAGCGCACGCGGCCACCGCGTACTGGCACTGCACCGTGCGCAGGAACAGGCCGCCGAACTCACCGCGCTCGGCGCACGCCCGGTGCAGGGCGACCTGTTGCAGCTGGATGTTGCCGCGCTGGCGGCGAAGATGCAGGGCTGCGACGTGGTGGTGTTCTCAGCCGGTGCCGGCGGCAAGGGCGGCGCGTCGATGACCGACGCCATCGATGGACGCGGACTGGAACTGGCCGTGGCTGCGGCTCAGGCTGCTGCCGTACCGCGTTTCCTGCTGGTGTCGGCCTTCCCGGAGGCCGGACGCGGCAAGCACCTGTCGGATACGTTCGAGAACTACATGGTGGTGAAGAAACGCGCCGACGTGCATCTGGCCGAAAGCCCGCTGGACTGGGTGATCCTGCGCCCGGGCACGCTCACCGACGAACCGGGCACGGGCCGGGTGCGGGCCGGGCTGGCCATCCCCTACGCCAACATCGCCCGCGCCGACGTCGCCGCCACGCTGCTGGCATTGATCGAACACCCGCAGCTGCGGCGTTGCATCATCGAACTCACCGAGGGCGGAACCCCGGTGTTCGATGCGCTGCAGGCGCTGTCGCCGGCATGAGGGCTTGACCACGACAACGCGCTGACGCAGCATCGAGCGCATGCTCCTTCGCGCCACCACCACCGTCACCACCACCACGACTGCCGCTGGCGGGTCGTGAGGTCGTTACGTGACGTGAAATAGCGCACTCTCGCAGGACCCCGCCAGTCATGGACGGGGTCGTATGTTTCTCCGTCCGTGTCCACCCCACAGGAGAAACACCATGAGCCCATCCGGAATCCCCCGCCGCGGCCTGCTGGTCATCGACATGCAGCACGGCCTGTTCAGCGGCGCGCATCGCCCTTACCGCGCTGACGAAGTGCTGGCCAGCATCAATGCGCTGATCGACCGCGCACATGCCGTCGGTGTCCCGGTGTTTGCCGCACGCCACGTCGGTCCCGCAGGCTCGCCGCTGGTCAGCGACAGCCCGCTGTCGCAGCTGCTGGCCGACCTCGCCATCGATCCCGCGCGCGACACCGTGTTCGAGAAGAGGCGGCCAAGCTGCTTCTTCGAGACCGGCTTGGCCGAGCGGCTGGCGGCGGCCGGCGTCGAGGAGCTGGTCATCGTCGGCATGAAGACGGACTACTGCGTGGATAGCACCTGCCGCGCCGCGCGCGACCTCGGCATCCCTGCGGTGCTGGTGGCCGACGCGCACACCACCACCGATTCGCCCGTGCTTGAGGCGAAGATCATCGTCGAGCATCACAACGCCACGCTGCGCGGGGCGTTCGTCAGCCTCGTCGCCAGCGCAGACTGCACGTTCGCGGCAGGGTAGGCCGTCCGCAACGCATACACTGGCCGTCGATGTGCCCGCGCCAACCAAGATTGGCGGCTACCAGGGCAGGGCCATGAGCCCGTCTGGTAGATGCCCACCTTGGTGGACACACTCACCCTCGCTCAGCGCTGCTCGTCCTTGCGCGCGCTCAGCTCACGGTCGGCACGCAGGAACACCGCACTGGTGCTCTCCTCGCCGGTACCGCCGGCGGCGCCCAGCAGCAGCGGCCGCGGCAGTCGCGAGGAAGCATCGTCGGCCACGGCCTGCAGGGCGGCCAGGGTCGCGGCGGCCTGGTTGCTGCCGAGCACCGCGATGAACTCGCCGCTGCCGGTGACCCGGTTGATGCTGTCGCCACGTCCGGCATCCAGGCACTGTTCCAGTGCCACGTCCAGCTGCTGCAGCTGACGTTCCAGGCTGCGCTCGCCCATCTGTTCGGCCAACGTGGCCATGTCCTGCAGCTCGAGGATGACCACGGTGCAGGCAGTGCCGGTGGTGGCGTGCGCCGCTTCCACCAGCGGGCTTTGCTCGAGGATGGTCGCCACTTCCTGCTCGCGCTCGCGGCTGCGCGCTTCCAGCAGGGTCATGGTCAGCCGGGCCAGGGCCTGCAGCGCCTCGCGCTGCTCCTGGCTGAGCGAGCGCGGGGTCAGGTCGACCACGCAGACGCTGCCGACCGCTGCGCCTTCGCGGGTGACCAGCGGCATGCCCGCGTAGAAGCGCGCCCCCATTTCGTTCAACACCGGGTTGTCGACGAAGCGGCTGTCCTGTTTCAGGTCGCCCACTTCCAGCAGCTGCTCAGGCTGGCGGATGGCGTGGTCGCACACCGCCACGTCGCGGTCGGTTTCGGTGCCATCCACGCCGATGCGGGCCTTGAACCACTGGCGATCACGATCGATCAGGGTCACCATGGCCATCGGCGTACCGCAGACGGCGGCCGCCACCTTCACGATATCGTCGTAGGCCGGCTCGGGCAGGCTGCCGACCACGTGCAGCGCATCCAGCGCGTGCTGGCGTTCGGCTTCATTGAATGCGGCAGAAGAGTGATCCGTCATGGTTATCCTGGGCAGTCAGAGGTTCTCGCTCATGCTAGAGCACGCCCGCGCCCGACGGATGAACCATCGCCGCACCCGGCGTGCATCCCGGCGCATGTCCTGCACACTCTCGCGGGCTCGCTCGAAACTGACAAACGATAGGCTGCTGATGGCCTCGCTGTCGGGCAGGTGATCTCGATGCCTGGAACGTTACCTGCGTTCGCAGGCGTCAGAGGCTGCAGTCGGTCGCATCATGGCCGTGCCGTGGTCCACCACGCGATCTGCGGCGCCTGCGCTCACCTGAGTGCGCCTGCGTGCAGAGGTGAAGCGGTCCAGGTGTTTGCACCCGACCGCTTCTGCAGTTCGCTCAGGCCTGGGTCACGGCCTGGATCAGCACCGTGGCAGCCTCGGCCGACGAGCCCGGGTTCTGGCCCGTCACCAGCAGGCCATCGCGGCGCACGTACGAACCCCAGTCCGGACCCTTGCTGTAGTCACCACCGAGGTCCTTCAGCATGTCCTCCACCAGGAAGGGCACGACCTTGGTCAGGCCCACCGCGTCCTCCTCGGTGTTGGCAAAACCGGTGACCTGCTTGCCGGCGACCAAGGGCTTGCCATCGGGCGCCCTGACCTGGCGCAGCACGCCCGGTGCGTGGCAGACCAGGCCGACCGGCTTGCCGCTGGCAACGAACGATTCGATCAGCGCGATGGAGTGGGCGTCATTGGCCAGATCCCACAGCGGGCCGTGGCCGCCGGGGTAGAACACCGTGTCGAAGTCGGCAGCGTTGACGATGTCCAGGCGCACGGTCGCGGCCAGCTGCGCCTTGGCGTCGGCGTCGGCTTCGAAGCGGTGGGTCAGTTCGGTCTGGAATGCCGGCTCGTTGCTCTTCGGGTCCAGTGGCGGCTGGCCGCCCTTGGGCGAGGCCAGCACGATCTCCGCGCCTGCATCCTTGAAGGCGTAGTACGGGGCGGCCAGTTCTTCCAGCCAGAAGCCGGTCTTGTGCCCGGTATCGCCAAGCTGGTCGTGCGAGGTCAGAACGATGAGGACTTTCATGGTGGTGCTCCTGTTGGAGGGTTGGTGCAGTAGACCGGCCGTCTAGCGGTCGATTGTGAAAAAACACTCCGCAGGGAGTGTGTCGGATGCATCCCTCGCTCAGCGTGAGGGATGCAGGATCTGTCGGGTGCTGAGCCGTGCGTTCTCGAAGGGCTGCGGGCCGCGCACGATCTTGACCATGATGCTGGCGCCCAGCCAGAGCTGGTAGAGGCTTTGTGCCAGCGCGGCGGCATCACCGTCGCTGGCCAGCGAGCCGTCGGCCCGGCCGCCTTCGATCGCCCGGGTCAGGCGTTCGATGATGCCGGCCGTGCCACTGCGCAGGGCCGCACGCATGGCCGGCGAGAGGTCAGCCACCTCGGCGCCCAGCTTCACCGCCAGGCCACCCCAGGCGCGTGCGCTTGACCAGCTTTTGTAGAGTCGAGCCATGCTCGACTCAGGGCCTGCAGCCGAGCATGGGCTCGGCTCTACAGATCAGCCTTTGCGCACCCTCTGCAGGAAGGCCTCGACCGCCGGCACCTGATAGGCCCCCTCGCGACGCAGGATGCTGAGCGGTCGCTGCAGCCCCAGCGCCCGCACCGGAAGCCGGAGCACACTGCCGTCCTGCAGGTCACGCACCACGCTGATGCTGGGCAGCCAGGCAATGCCGCCGCCATGGATCGCGGCCTGCTTCAGCGCCTCGGTATTGCCGAACTCCACGATGCTGCCGGTCTGCACGTCCAGTTCCCGCAGCAGCTCGGCGATCAGCTCGCGGGTGCCCGAGCCCGGCTCGCGCATCAGCAGCGGCAGTCCGTTGATGTCGGCCGGATTCGCGCGTCGGCGACGGGCCAAGGGATGCTGCGCACCCACCACGGGAATCAGCTCATCACGGCTGAATTCCTCGGCGACCACGCCTTCGACCCGCACCGGCCCCTCCACGAAGCCGACGGTGAAGCGCAGGTCGGCCACGCCCTGCGCGACCTGCCCGGTGTTGCCGACGAACAGGGAAATACCCACCTGCGGGAACAACGTGCGGAACTGCGCGACGAAACGCGGCAGCACATAGGTGCCGATGGTGTTGCTGGCGCCCATCGACAGCTGCCCGGCGCGGGCATCGGCGAAATCACGCATCGCCGCCTGCGCGCTGTCGGCCACGGCGAACAACCGCGCCGAGTAGGCATGCAGTACCTTGCCTGGTTCGGTCAGCCGCATGCCGCGCGGAAGCCGCTCGAACAGCATCACTCCCAGACGCCCCTCGAAATCCTTCAATTCCCTCGACAACGCCGGTTGGGACACGCGCACGCGGATCGCAGCGGCGGAGATGCTGCCGGTCTCGGCGATGGCGTGGAAGATGGCCAGGTGATGGAGGTTCATGCGCGTGGGTTTCGGTCAGAGCTGCCCGATAAAGTACTGCACCACCAGGCTGCTGGTCGCCACGGCCACCCATACGCCCAGGCCCAGCAGGATGGGGCGGACGCCAGTGGCGGCCATGCGCCGCAGGTTGGCGGAAAGGCCGATGGCGGACAGCGCGAACACGATCAGCACCTCGGCCAGTGTATGCAGCAGCGGCAGCGCGGCGTCCGGCACCCAGCCGGCGGTGCGCAGGCCCGATGCCACCAGGAACCACAGGATGAACCACGGGAAGATCGCGCCGAGATTGAAGCCGCCCGCAGCGCCTGCAATGTTGCTGCCCCGCTTCGCCAGCGCCGCCATCGCCACGGTCAGCACCAGACAGATCGGAATGATCAGGGTCGAGCGGGTCAGCTTGACGATGGTCGCGTAGCCGCCTGCCAGGTCACTGAAGGCGTAGCCGGCGGCCACCACCGACGAGGTGTCATTGATGGCGGTGCCCGCCCACAGGCCGAAGCCCAGGTCACTCATGTGCATCAGGTGGCCGAGCAGCGGGAACAGCAGCACCGCCACCAGGTTGAACAGGAAGATGGTTGAGATCGAGAGCGCCGTTTCGTGATCGTCGGGCTTGAGGATGGGGGTGACCGCGGCAATCGCCGAGCCACCGCAGATCGCCGTACCCACGCCGATCAACACCGTCATCCTGCCGTCCACGCGCAGCCAGCGGCCGAGCAGCCAGGCACTGACGAAAGCCACCGACATCGTCACCAGCGTCACCGACAGGGATGACATGCCGGTCTTCAGCACCTCGCCCAGGCTGAGCCCGAAGCCCAGCGCGATGATCGACCACTGCAGCACCTGCTTGCCGCCGAAGCGGATGCCGGCATCGAAGCGGCTGCCGGGCGCAAGCAGGATCTTCACCACAATGCCGAGCACGATGCCGAACACCGGACCACCGGCCAGTGGCAGCCAGTGCCCAAGTACGAGCGCGACGGCGGCGACGGCGGCCGTCAGCAGCAGGCCGGCGTAATGATGCAGGATCCAGGACGGGGGGCGGGAGAGCGGGCGGTCCATTTCAGCAGCTGCGTGGGTTGGGATGGCCAGTGTGGTCGTCCACGATCCATGCATCCAATACAAATAATGCAGCCATCTCATATCGAAATGGCATGGCAGCGAAAGCGGACCGGCGCTGACCATCGGCAACGCCCCCCCGATCCGGCGAGCACAGCGCACGATGGTCGCCCTCGGGAACGTGCGCCGAGGGGTGCCGGTGAACTGCGATGCCCGGTGATACATTTCGGCAGATTTCACTAATTGATAACCAATCTTATTTGGCATAGCATTCCGTCCGCCAGCCCCGGACCTTCGTCTCGCCAGCGCCCACGCTCACCGACACGAAGGCCCCATGAAGACTCTTTCCCTGCTCGCCGTCGCCGCGCTGGCGATGGCTGCATCCCTGCCGGCACACGCCCATACGCCCTACCTGGTGCCCAGCAACTTCGCGCCGCGGGCAGGGCAGACCGTTGCCGTGGACGCCTCGTTCGCCGAGACCTTCTTCGTTCCTGAAACCGCGTTCGATGACAGCCAGTTCACCGTGACCGGCCCCGACGGCAAGCAGGCGCCGCTGGCCTCTCAGGTGATGAAGACCCGCACCGTGGCCGAGTACACGCTGCCAGCAGGGACGGGTACTTACCGCCTCAGCACCGGCCCGCGCCTGGGCGCGCTGTTCCGCACCTGGGAACAGAATGGCAAGCGCGAGAGCTCGCGCGATCCGGCGGTGAAGATTCCGACCGGTGGCAAGGTGATCTCCGATTTCCAGTCGCTCACCCAGGCCGACAGCTACGTCACCGTCGGCAATCCCGACCGCGCCGCGCTGGCGCCGCGCAACAAGGGCGTGGAGCTGGTGCCGGTCTCCCATCCCAACGATCTGTACGTGGGTGAGACCTTCGATTTCATCGTGCAGTACGACGGCAAGCCCTTGGCCGACCAGGCCGTGGACGTCACCGAGGCGGTGTGGAGCTCGGACCGCACGCCGCAGGTGGTCAACCTGAAGAGTGATGCCGCCGGGCACGTGCGCCTGCCGCTGTCCGCAGCCGGCACCTTTATCGCGCTGACCCGCCACCGCACCGCTGCGCCCACCGGCGCGCCGGTGGCCGAGTACAGCAACAGCATCACGCTCTCGTTCCGCGTGCTGAATCCCTGATTTCCCCGTAACACCGCCTTCGAGGTCGACATGAAAACCACCGTGCTTGCCAGTGCGTGCGTTGCCGCGCTGCTGCTTTCTTCCGCTGTTTCCGCACAGACCGCGCCCGGCCCGCGTCCGCTGGTGGGCGGCCACGGCAACAACGTGCTGGCGTTCATCGCCGAGCACGATGACAACGGCGATGGCCGCGTGACCTGGGGAGAGTTCGAAACCTTCCGCCGCAACCGCTTCGACGCCACCGATACCGACCAGAACGGCACCATCGAAGAAGCCGAGTACGTGGCCGAGTTCGATGCCCGCGTGGCCGCCGAGATCGAGCGCGAACGCGCCGCCCAGGTCGAGCAGACCAAGACCCGTTTCGCTGCGCTGGACACCGACAGGAATGGCCAGGTCTCGCGTGCCGAGTTCGATGCCGCCGGTGAGAAGACCTGGCAGGGCGGGCAGAAGGCACTGGCCAGCAAGGGCGCGGATACCAAGGCCGCGCCGCAGCGCGAAGCGAACACCGCGGCCGGCGCGCAGCGCTTCGACAACCAGCAGCGCAGCCGCCTGGGCATGCCCACCAGCCACACCGCGGCCGGCTTCCTGGAGCTGTACGACGAAAACGGTGATGGCAAGGTCGACCGCGCCGAATACCAGCGCGTGCGCGATGCGCAGTTCGCCCGCACCGACAGCAGTGGCGACGGCCAGCTGAGCCTGGATGAGTACCTGGCCGAGTTCGAGGCCCGCGTGGACCGTCGCATCGATGCGCTGGACCCGGGCGGCGACCGCCAGGTGCACGTACGCTTCGGCGTGCTGGACGGCGACAAGGATGGCCACATGACCTTCGCCGAGTACCAAGTCTCGGGCAAGCGCCTGTTCGAAACCGCCGACCGCAACAAGGATGGCGTGGTCGATGCGGCCGACGCCAAGGTGCCGGCACCCGCACCGCGCCGTTGAGTGCCCGGGTCACCCCGCGCGGGTGACCCGCCGTTGCAACCGTTGTTCTTTCTGCTGACCGGGCCGCCTGCATCAGGTGGTCCGGGAGGCTCCATGCCTGATCGAGCCCTCGATGACGTCCCTTTCCAACCTGCTGCTGGTGACCTGCGTGACGCTGTGCGGACTGCATGCGGGCAGCGCCAGCGCTGCCGAACTGCACCGCGACGATGTGCTCGGCACCTCGCTCGACCTGCGCATTGACGCGCCTGCAGTGCAGGCCGCTGCTGCCCAGCATGCGGCGCTGGCCGAGATCGAGCGACTCGATGCCGTGCTCAGCCGCTGGCGCGCGGATAGCGAGCTCAGTCGCTTCAATGCCACCACCGGGCCCCAGCAACTGTCCCGCGATCTGCGCGCCGTGCTGCGTCTGTGCGAGGAATGGCGCGCACGTACCGAAGGGCTTTTCAGCTGCCGCCTCGGCACGGTGGCGCAGCGCTGGCGGCAGGCCCAGGAGAGCGGCGTGCTGCCGACGCGCGAGGAGCTGCGCGCATTGGCATCGGCTGCCGCCAGTGCCGAAGTCAGCCTTGATGACCGCGAGCCGGTGACCCGTCCGCAGGCGGTGGTGTTCGATGTCGATGCCCTCGCCAAGGGCTACATCATCGATCGCGCCCTTGCCGCCGCACGTGCAGCAGCACCTGCCGCCACCGCGATCGGTTTGGATATCGGCGGCGATGCCCGTTACTGGCAGGCCAGCGTGGCAGGGCAGGCCCGGCCGGTGGGTGTGGCCGATGCCCGCGCACCGCGTGACAACCGGTCCGTGTTCGCCACCGTGGCGCTGCGCTCGCAGGCCATCGCTGCCAGCGGCCATGCTACCCGTGGCTACAAGGTGGGACGTCGCCAGTACAGCCACATTCTCGACCCATGGTCGGGCTGGCCCATGCAGTTCGCACCGTCGGCGACGGTGGTGGCGCCCGATGCCAGCAGCGCCGATGCGTTGGCCACCGCGCTGTCGGTGATGCCGATCCGCTCCGGGCTGGAGCTGGCCGATGCGATGCCGGACGTCGCCGCACTGATCCTGAGTGATACCGGTACCGCCTTCGCCTCGCAGCGCTGGCCGGCCTTGCTGGTGGCCACCGACAGTGCAGCCACTGCACCCGAGCAGCTGGTCATCGATTACCAGGTACCCAACCTGGCCAGCGAGCGTTACCACGCCCCGTACCTGGCGATGTGGATCGCCCGCGAGGATGGCAGCCCGGTGCGCCAGCTGCTGGTGCTGGGCGAGCGCTCGCGCTACCTGCAGGATCTGCCGCAGTGGTGGCGCCGCTACGGCCGCGATGATCTGCCGGCGATCCAGGGTATCGCCCGGCCGACCCGCATGCCTGGCCGCTATTCGGTGGCCTGGGATGGTCGCGATGATCGCGGCCAGGCACTGCCGCGTGGTGCGTACCGCGTGCAGGTCGAGGCCGCTCGGCAGGGTGGGGGTCACGAATTCCTGTCCCTGCCGATCGATACCGGCCAGGACAGCAGTCTTCCTGCGAAGGCGCAGGGCAGCAGCGAGATCGGCACCCTGCAGGTCTCCAGGCCCTAGCCACACCTCATTACCGATTACTCCCAGCAACGCAGACCGCGCCGTACCCCGGCGCTCCGCAGCCAGGAACGCCCCAGCCACATCGCGCACGGGCACAACCACCTTCCACAACTGCGGAGTTCCCGATGAAACTGCAACCCTCGCTGCTGGCCCTGGCCGTCGCCACCAGCCTCGCCGTGCCGGCCCTCGCCCGTGCGGCTGCGCTCGAAGCCGACAGCACCCTCGACACCATCCAGGTGACCGAGACGCGCAAGAAGTCCGACAACCAGAACGTCACCACACTGTCCGCCAAGAACCTGCAGCAGCAGGGCGCGCAGAGCATGGAAGACGCCATCAGGTACGTGCCCGGCGTGGAAATGGTCGATCTCGGTCGCGCCGGTTTCAACGGCTTCAACATCCGCGGCATGGAAGCCGACCGCGTGTCCATCACCCTGGACGGCCTGAGCTTCCCGCAGAGCATGGATCCGGGCACCTACCAGCCCTATGAATTCTTCCGTTCCGGCCGCGGCAGCGTCGATCTGGAAGCGGTGAAGACGGTGGAGATCATCAAGGGCGCCGACGCGATCACCGCCGGCAGCGGTGCGCTCAGCGGCGCGGTGATGTTCACCACCAAGGACCCGGCCGACTTCCTCAAGGCCAGCGGCAACGACAGCTTCGGTTCGGTGAAGTACGGCTACACCGGTTCCAGCGACGAGAACATGGGCTCGCTGACCCTGGCCAACCGCACCGGCAGGTTCGAATCGCTGTTGGTCTACACCAAGCGCGATGGCCACGAGACCGAATCCTGGTACGACACCACCATCGATCGCCTTGGCCCGGGCCGCCGCACGCCCGATCCGGTCGACCGCGAGAGCGACAACCTGCTGTTCAAGGTCAACTTCCTGGCCACCGACACCCAGACCCTGGGCATGGTGTATGAGCGCGCGCGCTCCACCAACGATGTTGACAACTGGACCCGCAGCGACGGCACCGGTTCGTACTTCTTCCGTAGTGCCGAAGACCGCAGCGACCGCGACCGCTACGGCCTGAAGTACACCTGGCGCGCGGACAACGCGCTGTTCGACAGCATGGAAGCCACCGCCGACTACCAGAAGAACTACATCCAGGGCCAGACCAACGTGCTGGTGGCCAACGGCACCGCGGCCACCTATGGCACCCGCTGTTCGACCACCGACCCGTGCTCGCGCCAGGAAAACCGCTGGGACACGCAGAAGCGCAACCGCGTCGCCCTGAACTTCGACAAGAGCGTCGAAGCCGCCGGCCTGCGCCATGACATCGTCTACGGTGCCGCCTGGCAGCAGGCGAAGATCCACTGGAACTCGGTGGACTCGCGCTGGGGCAACGATGGCAGCCTGTTTACCCGCGATACCGATCCGTCACTGTGGCCGGACACCCGCGAGACCGACCTGACCGCTTACGTACGTGACCGCGTCCGCCTGCTCGACGATCGCCTCAGCCTGACCGGCGGCCTGCGCTACGACCGCTACAAGTACACCCCGGAGACCTCGGTCGGCGGCAATGGCCAGTCGGGCTACGAGGATGATGCAGGCAGCGTCGGCGTCTCCAAGTTCTCCTCGCCGACCTGGAACCTGGGCGCCGAGTTCAAGTTCACCGATACCCAGTCGCTGTGGGTGCAGGGCGGCCGCGGCTTCCGCGCGCCGGGCGTGAATGACATGTACGGCAGCGCCGCCAGCACCGACTACACCCGCGTGTCCGACGGAGCCACCGTGTCGTTGCCCGATGGCCGGAGCAACCCGGACCTGGATGCCGAGCGCAGCCTGAACCTGGAAATGGGCTGGCGGTTCCAGAGCGATCGCCTGCGCGTGGGCGTGTCGGTGTTCCGTGACAAGTACAGCAACTTCATCGACACCGCCCAGTACCTGGCCGACGAAGGCATCCAGTACCGCAGCAGCCGTGGCGTGGTCAGCAACGGTTACACCTACACCATGCCGATCAACCGCGGCGACGTGGAGGTGAAGGGCGTGGAGGCCGAAGGCATGTGGCTGCTGGCCGATGACTGGCTGGCCCGCGTGGCCTACTCGTACAACGAAGGTACCGACAACGACGGCGAGCCGCTGGCCAGCATCATTCCGGCCAAGGCCGTGGGCGGCCTGACCTACAACGCGCCGTCGCGCCGCTGGAGCGTCACAGCCAACGTCACCCACCAGCAGCGCAAGGACCCGTCGGATTACGGCAAGAGCATCACCAACGGCAGCTACGGTGTTGAAGTGGTGCCGGTCTACGCCTACAAGGCACGTGAGTACACCCTGCTGGATGTGTTCGGCAGCTACGCCATCACCCCGAAGATCAACCTGACCGCCGGCGTCTACAACGTGTTCAACAAGGAGTACTACCTGTGGAACCGCGTGCGTACCGCAGGTGCAGGCACCGCGATCTTCCAGGGTGCAACCAGCCCTGATGGCATCGGCCGCTGGTCGCAGCCGGGCCGCAACGTGCGCTTCACCCTGAGCTACGACTTCCTGTAAGCAGGGCAGGGGTCGGATCCCTTTCCGCAGGAAAGGGCTCTGACCTTGCTGCACGGAACGCATCCACGCACGGCATGGCTCTACAGCGTCTTCTCATACTGCACTTTGATGCCCATCCTGCTGTCGCTGCCGGTGTAGCGTGACACCGTCCCAACAGCATCCCGATACACCGTGCGCGAGCCCTGCCGCTGCTGCAGCACATTGGACAACGACAGATTCAGGCGACTGGCCTCGTCCAGCTTCCAGTCCGCGGCCACATCCAGGGTCCGCTCCGGCGTCGATGCGCGCGCCCACTCGGCACTGAGCCGGTTGGTGCCACCGCCGCTGTAGCTGTAATCCACGCTGCTGGAGAAGCGCTTCGACGCCTGCCAATGCAGCCCCACGTTGCCACTCAGCGGCGTCTGGTCGGCCAGCCGATTGTCCGGTCCCGGCACCGACGCCACCCGTGACCAGTTGCGGGTCAGGTTCGCCGTGATCTGCAGATCCATATCCGTCCGCAGCAGGTCGGCCAGCGCGAAGCGGGTATCCAGGGTGAGACCATGGGTCTGCGCCCTGCCTGCGTTGTACGGCGTGCTGATCCACAGCCCGTCCTGCACCGACAGCGAGCGCAGGATCACATCGTCGACGCGGCGCGCATACGCCCCCAGGCTCACCAGTCCATCCTTTCCAAGGTAGTGCTCGTAGCTGGCATCCATGCCCCACGCGATCTCCGGCCGCAACGCCGGGTTGCCCTGCTGGTCCGGGTTGGTCGGGCCGTTACCGTTGTTGACCGAGTACCGCCGCGGCAGCAGCTGCCAGGGCTGAGGTGCATTGAAGGTACGGGCCAGGCCGAAACGGAACTGATCCTTGCTGGACGAGGACGGTTTGAACACCCACTGCGCGATGGGGCTGAACACGTTCGAGCGGCTGCGCAGGATGCCGCTGGTACGGCTGCCGACGGCCGTGTCCAGTCCTTCCCAACGCAGGCCGAGGTAAGTCTGCAGGCGCGGCGAGGTGCGCCACTGGTCCTGCGCGTAGAGTGCGAGGCGACGGATGTCGGCCCGATAGTCGTCCTCGATCAGATCCAATGGGCTGCCATTGCCCGCACGGTCGCGCTGTACGCGGCGTTCGTTGCGGTCGGTGTAGCCCGCGTCCCAGCCGAAGGCCAGATCATGCCGATCGCTGAAGCCGCTGACGTACTTGCCGGTGCTGGAGTAGGCGGTATGGGTCGCGCGGGTGCGCACGCTGCGGTCCAGGGCGAAGCTGCCGTCGGGCGCGTAGCCGAGGAAGGCGAAATCCACGTCACGGCTGAAGTGCATCACGCCGAATTTGACGTCCAGCGTGTCACGCTCACCGATCTGGCGCTTCCACTGCCCATCGCTCTTGGAGGTCCATGTGCGTGAGTCGTTGATCCAGCGGTTGCGCGGATAGTCACTGGGGCCGCCGTCAAGCACGACCTCGTTGCGCTCACGGGTCCAGGCTTCCTTCCTGTACTGCTGCAGGTTGTTCCAACTGACTTCATCGCGGTCGCCCAGGGTCCAGGTCAGCTTCGGCGCAACGTTGAAGGTGCTGGTCTGGCCGACGTAGCGCTCGCCGGTGCGGCGCAGATAGAGCCGTTCCTCCAGCGCATCGCTGGCCTGGTCCTCGATGACCGCGTCGAGGCGTTCCTTCGGAGCCGAGGCCGTGGCGCTGACCGACCAGGCCAGTGCCTGCCGCTTCCCCGACAGCAGCAGGGTGGCGGCGGGCGTGATGTCAGCGCCCGACTGCCCGGCACTGATCTTGAGCGTGCGCTGGCGTGCGCCATCATTGCGGCGCAGGACGATGTTGATGGTGCCGGCGATCGAGCGCGTGCTGTACTCGGCCACCGCAGTGGGCAGGATCTCGATGCGTTCGACCAGTTCGGGCGCGATGGAATCGATCGAGAACCCGGCCGGTGCCGGGTCGCCATCGATCAGGATCTGCACATGATCCCCGCCGAGCCCGCGCATGCGGATGCCTTCGGCGGTGACGGTGACCCCGGGAAGCCGGCGAAGAACGCTGCCGAGCCGGTCGTCATGGTGGCGCAGGATGTCCTCGCGGCCGATGCTGATGCGCAGGGTCGGGTCTTCACGGCGCAGGTCGGTCTGCGAGGGGCCGGTGACCTTGACCGTCTGCAGATCAGTCGCACGGGTATCCCGTGCAGGCGGCTCAGCAGGCTGGGCGTATCCGGTGTCGGCCAACAGGCTGATGCCCAGTGCCAGACTCGCGGCCAGGGATCGCCGTGGCGAGCCGGCGGGGTCGGTTTGCATGCATCCATTCCTTCAGGGGTCGAGGGGCGTCCTGCCCGAGCAACTCTATCGACCCCGGTCCGCGCGCAGCAGCGGTATGTTGTTGCAGCAGCCATTAGCAGAATTCATGGCGAGCGCCCACAAACCTGTAGCGTCGAGCCATGCTCGACTGGCTCTCAGGACGCCTTGCTCGACTGAAGGCCGGGGGACCATCGCCAGTGCGGCGGCCATGGGCTTCCGTACTGGTGCATTGTTTTGGTGCTGGTCCAGCCCATGCTAGCCTCCCCACCGGGACGCCCACGCCTGACAGGGGGAGGACATGGATTTCCGCAGCCACGTACCTGGCGTGCTGATCGCACTCGCACTCAGTACTCTTGCGGCACCGATGACCTCAAGCGCCCACAGCGGCGGACTGGACAGGAACGGCTGCCACACCAATCGCAAGACCGGCGACTACCACTGCCATCGCGTCGCACCCATCGCGCCGCGCATCATCGAACCGCCCCGCAACAACCTGGCCCCCGGGCCTGCAGGCAGAAACCGCCCGTTCGCCAACTGTGCTGAAGCTCGCGCCGCAGGCGCAGCCCCCGTGCGCCGGGGCGAACCGGGCTACGGCCCACACCTGGACCGCGACAACGATGGGGTAGGGTGCGAGCCCTATCGGGGTCGTAGATAGGGCCCCGTTCAGCGCGCCCGCTGCAATGCCTTCATCTTCGCCTTGCTGCGGTCCAGCCACGATGAAGTGGAGTCCGGTTCCAAGGTGGGGCTTGGTGCGCCAGCAGTTCCGTCTGAGGGAGGGAACGATGCGGGATCGCACCCTTCCGACTCGATCGCCGCGTTCTCGGCCACCGACTTCCGCGCCGACCTGAAGAAGTTCGACGTGCCGACGCTCGTCATCCACGGTGATGACGACCAGATCGTGCCGATCGACATCTCCGGCCGCCAGTCGGCCAAGCTCATCAAGGGTGCGAAGCTGATCATATACCCGGGTCCGCCGCACGGCCTGACCGTCACCCGCAAGGGCAAGGTCAACCAGGACCTGCTGACCTTCCTGCAGGAAAAGTAAGCGACGGGGGCCCCGGTATGTGCAGGGGCCTTCTGCTTTCCATCCTCGATGTCGCAGACCGTGAGACCGCCCTCCGTATTCTCTGGGCCATGCTTACGTCCTCCGCACATCACGGCTTCCAGCGCCCATCAACCCCGTCCGGCTGGGTGCAGACCGGCGAGCGCTGGGCGCTGTGGTGGAACGCGCGCGAAGTAGCCGCGGTCGTCCCGGACGGGCGGCCGGGCGTCCGGCTCTGGATGAAGGGACAGAAGATGTGGCAGACCAAGGATGTGCGAGCTGCCAGCATCCGCCAGGGAAAACGCTTCGCCGAGCGCTGGTGTGCCGCGCGGCTGTACCCGGAGCTGCCGTTGCGCGAAGCGGTGGCCCGGCTGGTAGAGCCTGCAGCGCATGATCCCGCGGTGCCGCTGCCGCCGAAAGAGCGGCAGCAGGTACGTCGTCTCGCCGACGCGGGCGGCTGCGATATCGCGCGCATCAAGGAAGCACTGGACGCGCGCCGGCCGCAGCACGCGCACTGAGCTCCTTTCGCATCATCGGCGATGGCGAAGGGTAGTCAGAACAAGTCCTGCTCCAGCAAACAGACACGCAGCAAGCGCCGCGATTGAAAGCGGAAGATGGAATTCCTCCCGCCCCGCCGCAGCAAACAGGACATGGATTCCTGCCGTCGCCATCCCGGTTATGCCGCAGATGATGGCGTAGGTTCTGGCGGACCGCTTTGCCAGCGCTACCTGCCGATAGCCGTGAAGCAGCCCACCAACGGCGACCAGATTGAACACCAGGAATCCCTGGACCCCGCCCGGCACCCGGAACATGTCCCATTCGTGCCAGAAAGCCGCATCGATCTGATGAAGGATCAACGACAACAGGGTTGCCAGATACCAACGCTCCATGAAGACTCCGTCCTTTTTATCGAGCGCGAGTCTATCAGTGTCCGATCACTGCCCGACCGGGCACAACGGAGCCCACCCTCTGCGATGGGCCCCGCCGGCAGGCGTCACTTCGGCATCAGCACGCTGTCGACCACGTGCACCACGCCGTTGGACTGCATGACATCAGCGGTTGTCACCGAGGCCTTGCCACCCTTGGCATCGATCACCCAGACCTTGCCATCCTGCAGCTTCACCGTCAGCGGCTCGCCCTGCACGGTCTTCAACGTGCTGGTGCCACCGTGGCTGCGGGCGGCGGCGGTCAGCTGGCTCGAGGTGTAGGTGCCCGATACCACATGGTAGGTCAGCAGCTTGGTCAGCTTGGCCTTGTTTTCAGGCTTCAGAAGCGTATCCACGGTACCGGCCGGCAGCTTTTCGAAGGCTTCGTTGGCGGGCGCGAACACGGTGAACGGTCCCTTGCCACTCAGCGTATCGACCAGGCCGGCGGCCTTCACCGCGGCGACGAGGGTGCTGAGGTTCTTGGCCGTGGAGGCATTCTCCACGATGGTCTTGTTGGCATACATCGGTGCGCCGCCCACCATCGGGTTGTCGGCGGCAAACGCTGCAGGTGCGGTACAGGCGACCGCGATACCCGCGGCAATGGCAAGACGCTGGATCTGGCTACGCATGTTCGTTTCCTCAGTGAACAAGGCCGTTCGGCCTCTGGATGGATGCAGGCGTGCCTGCGGATAACGCGCCAGTGGCAGCTGTCGCAGCGCGTTGTGCCTACCTCTACGTGTCATCGAGGCAGATTGGATGCGGCGGATTTCAAGCATCTTTTGAATGGTTCAACGACGTTGACGAGACGTGACGAGGGGCAGGGGGCATGCAGCGGGCCCGCGCCAGAAAATCGACGCTATTTGGCCCGGGCGCGGGCTTTGCTAACCTTCTCCGGGGCGCGACCAGGCGCGCTTCGGATGCCAAAAGGATGCTTAGGTAGATGCCCAACAGAGCAGCGCGGAAATGGCAGGGCCTGCCGAAGTTCCAGGAGGCACCGCGCCGCAGGAAGATCGGCACCATTCTGAAGCTGGCGGGTGTCTCATGCATTCTCCTGGGACTGGGCTGGACCGCGTGCTACCTCTATGTTGACCGCACCGAGCTGGCCGCGCCCTTCCTGGGCGTGATAGCGGTCGGGGTGCTGGCCCTGGCTCGTAGCCGCCGCGCCGATGGCATGTCCCTGCTGATCGTCGCCCATGGCGTCTTCCTGTCCGTGGTGGGCGTGGCGGTGATCGATGCGCCGATCGCCTGGGTGCCGCGCTCGGGGCACTTGTTCCTGTTGCCGCTCGCGGCGGGTGCGGCCTTCACCTTCGATGCGCGCGAGCGCTACGGCTCACTGGTCTTCCCGCTGGCCTGCCTGGCCACGTTCGCAGCGTTTGCCATCGGCGCGCTGGATTTCCTGGCCCCGGGCACGTCACCGCCGATCGAAGTGCGCGTGTGGGGCGCGCGGTCCAATACGGTCATCTCGATGACCCTGCTGGCCGCGATCTTTGCGATCTACCGCAAGGACATCGGCAACCGGCTGCGGTTGGAGCGCGAGCTGGGTCGCTCAGTGCGCAACGGTGAGATCGAAGTGCACTACCAGCCGCAGGTGCGCGGCAATGGCGTGGTGACCGGCGTGGAAGCGCTGGTGCGCTGGCGTCGTCCGACGGGCGAACTGCTGCCGCCGGGTGCCTTCATTGCGCAGGCCGAGGAAAGCGGCGCGATCCGTGACATCGGACTTGAGGTGCTGAGGCAGGCCTGTGAGCTGCTGGTGCAGTGGGCCAGCCAAGCCGAGACCCGCGACCTGCGGGTTGCGGTCAACATCAGCCCCATCCAGTTGCTGGACGACGGTTTCGTCGCAGCCATCAGCGCCGTCATCCGTGATGCGGGGGTAAACCCGGCGTTGATCGAACTGGAACTGACCGAGTCCGCGCTGTCGGCGGAAACCGCTGAGATGATCGAGAAAATGAAGGCGCTGGAGGCCCTGGGCGTGACTTGGGCGCTGGACGACTTCGGCACCGGTTTCTCCGGCCTGTCCACGCTGCGCACGCTGCCGGTACGCAAGTTGAAGATCGACCGCAACTTTGTCGACGAGGCCACCACCCAGGAACGCGCGCAGCGCCTGCTGGGCAAGATCGTGGAGATTTCCCAGGTGATGGGAATGAGCGCGCTGGCCGAAGGCGTTGAAACCAGCGCGCAGCGTGACCTGCTGGTGGGACTGGGCTGCGATCACTTCCAGGGCTATCTGTTTGCCAAGCCGATGCCGAAGGACGCGCTGGAGCAGTGGATCAACGCGCGGGTAGCGTTGGGCTTGCTCGATACATCGCTCCTGTAGAGCCGAGCCCATGCTCGGCTGCTTTTCGCGGAGAGCAACCGAGCGTTGGCTCGGCTCTACAGCTGGGCGCAGGCTTCTGCGGAGGTTGCTGGCCCAGCCACCGGATGCCGCAAGGTGGGCCGCCAAGGCGCCTTCTTTCCCGGGCCGGCCAGACTGCCCATACTGTCCGCATGAACCCGTTCCGCCGCATCCAGGCCTCTCTGGCCGGCCACCTGCGCAGCGAGGCCTGGCGACGCCGCGCCGCGCTGTGGATCGGCGCCGTTGCCGTCGCGCTGGTCGCCATTCTGTTCGCCAAGGCCAGCGACGCTGCGTTCGGCCTGTTCCAGCGCGCCATCGACCACTCGCCGTGGTGGGCGCTGCTGCTCACGCCGGGCATCTTCGCCTTGCTCGCCTGGCTGACCAGTGGCGCCCTGCGCCCGACCCGGGGCAGCGGCATTCCCCAGGTCATCGCCGCGCTGGAAAAGCCCGATGAGACCTTCCGGCAGGTCAATCTCTCGCCCGGCGTTTCCGCCGGCAAACTCCTGTTGACCTCGCTCTCGCTGCTCGGTGGTGCATCCGTCGGCCGCGAGGGCCCCACCGTCCACGTCGGCGCCAGCCTGATGTATCTTTTCGGCCGCTGGTTCGGCTTCAAGGACCCAAAGGAGCTGTCGCACTTCCTGCTGGCAGGCGGTGCAGCCGGCATCGCGGCGGCGTTCAATACGCCGCTGGCGGGTATCGTGTTCGCCATTGAAGAGTTGAGCGGGCGCTTCGAGCATCGGTTCTCGGGCACGCTGTTGACCGCGGTCATCGTGGGCGGCGTGGTTTCGCTGGGCCTGTTGGGCAACTACACCTACTTCGGCCACGTGACCGCACGCATGCCGCTGGGCCAGGCCTGGTTGGCCATCCTGCTGTGCGGGGTGGTGGCGGGCCTGTTGGGCGGGGTATTCGCCCGCATGGTGCTGGCCAGCGTTGCTGGCCGGCCGCGCTGGCTGGGCACGCTGCGGCAACGGCACCCGGTGCTGCTTGCCGCCGGGTGCGGCCTGGTGGTGGTCGGTCTGGCCGCCGCGTTCGGCGATGGTGCGTATGGCACCGGGTATGAGCAGGCACGCAGCCTGGTGCAGGGCCACGCCGAGGTGGGCCACGAGTTCGGCCTGATGAAGCTGCTCGCCAACCTGGCCTCGTACATTGCAGGCATTCCAGGCGGCCTGTTCTCGCCGGCACTGGCCGTGGGCGCCGGCATCGGCCACAACCTGGCCGCACTGATGCCTGCCGTCGACCCGCGCGCCTTCGTGCTGCTGGGCATGTGCGCCTACCTCACCGGCGTGACCCAGGCGCCGCTGACGTCGGCGGTCATCTCGCTTGAACTGACTGACAGTGGCGACCTGCTGCTGCCGATCCTGGCCACGGTCCTGATCGCACGCGCGGTGTCCGGGCTGGTGTGCCCGGTGCCGATCTATCGCGGCCTGGCCGAGCAGTTGCTTGTGAAATAACGCCGCGAACTCGAAGTACCCACCTGTCCAGGATCAACTCAGCAACTGACGCAGAAGCAGCAGGCCGCCGACAGGGTTGCCTGCGGGATCCAGCGAACGGTCCATGCTTCCCCAAGGCGCTACGAACAGGCGATCGAGTACGGTATTGGGCTGCATCAGGCAGCTCATATCCCAAGCCGGGAATCGACGGGTTTCGATCACACCGTCGCCCAGCATATGCAGCCGCTCATGGTCGCTGCTGGCCCTGATGCGGCCGATGGCACCCTCGATGCCATCCTCCGGCCCTTCGATGTACTGCAGGAACCGGGCGCCATCAAACAGCATTGCGCCGGTGACGCCCGCCATCCGGTTGAAGCGCTGGGCGCCGTGCACGATGCGTTCAAGGCGGGGGGCATCAATGCCCGGCACAGCGACGCTTCGGTAGGCAACAGCACGCAACATGGATCAGTCCGGTGGGGTTCGAGAACACAAGGTACTCCTTCCTGCCGGTCCCCGCTTGTCCATTTCCGCTCAACGGGCCGCTTTCCCTCCAGGCGCTTTCACACGGGGATCAGCGGTGCAGCACGCCGCGTTCTCCCCATAACCGGGATGCTGCGGCAAACATCACGGCTGGACATCACATGTGCGAGCGAGAGGGACACTACAGCTGCGGTGCAGCCGGCGAAACAGGCCGGTTTCGGCTGGACCGGGTTGAATGCGACACGGAGCGCGGGGCGGGACCCCGCATCGTGACGGTACACGCCCATTGTCATGCGTGCGACAGCGACTTTGTCGCGCGCGAACCGCTGGGGCTGACGGCGATTTCCGGTGGCGCCGTGATCAGCTGCACCCACTGCAGCAACCGCCAGGCCATAGGCCAGGGCGTCTTTGACAGCCTGCCAACCCCTGAACGTCCATCGGCGCTCAGAAGAAGGGAGGCGTGAGCCAGGCCAATCCTGAAAGCTTCAGCAACCGGGACGCGCTGCAAATCCACGTGATGCCGCCGCCACACAGCGTCTACACACAGACCGGGATGCTCCCGACTCCCCGGCTGCAAGCCCGCAACCGGAACACAGAGCATCCCCCATGCGCGACCAGGTCAGATCCACACGCTACGCCACCCCGTCCCGCGTCCGCGAAGGGCGACCGTTCCCCCAAGGCGCCTCTTTCGATGGCCAGGGCACGAACTTCGCGCTCTTCAGCGCACACGCCACCAAAGTCGAGCTGTGCCTGTTCGATGACCAGGGCAACGAGCAGCGCATCGAGCTGCCCGAGTACACCAACGAGATCTGGCACGGCTATCTGCCCGAGGTAAAACCAGGCCAACGCTACGGCTATCGGGTGCACGGACCGTACGCCCCGGCCGAAGGCCACCGTTTCAATCATCACAAGCTGCTGCTCGACCCCTACGCACGCGAAATCGATGGCGACCTGACCTGGGCGGATGAGCTTTACGGCTACACCATCGGCCACCCCGACGGCGACCTGAGCTTTGATGAACGTGACAGCGCAGCGTTCATGCCCAAGGCCGTGGTGGTGGAAGACAGCTATGACTGGGAAGGGGATGAGCGCCTGCTCACGCCCTGGAACCGCACGGTTGTCTACGAGACCCACGTGCGCGGTTATACCCAGCGCCATCCCGAGGTGGGCGAGGACGTGCGCGGAACCTGTGCCGGCCTCGCCCAGCCTGCCGTGCTGGATTACATCCGCGAACTGGGTGTGACCGCCGTGGAGCTGCTGCCGGTGCACGCCTATCTGGACGACAACTACCTGCTGGACAAGGGCCTGCGCAATTACTGGGGCTACAACACGCTGGCCTTCTTCGCGCCCAAGCGCCGCTACCTGGCCAGTGGCCACCGCGACGAGTTCCGCGACATGGTCAAGGCCATGCACGGGAAAGGTCTCGAGGTCTTCATGGACGTGGTCTACAACCACACCGCCGAAGGCAACGAACTCGGGCCGACGCTGTCGTTCAAGGGTATCGACAATGCCAGCTATTATCGGCTGGCCGAGGACAAGCGCTACTACATCAACGACACCGGTACCGGCAACACGTTCAATCTGAGCAACCTGCAGGCCATCCGCTTCGTCTGTGACTCCCTGCGTTACTGGGCGCAGGAAATGCACGTCGACGGCTTCCGCTTCGACCTTGCCACCATCCTGGGGCGGGAGCCGACGGGATTCGACCAGCGCGGCGGCTTCCTCGATGCGGTGGGCCAGGATCCGCTGCTCAGCCAGGTCAAGCTGATTGCCGAGCCATGGGATTGCGGCCCTGGCGGCTACCAGGTCGGGCACTTCCCACCAGGATGGGCAGAGTGGAACGACAAGTTCCGCGATACCGCCCGCAGCTTCTGGAAGGGCGACGAAGGCAAGCTGGCCGAGTTCGCGACCCGACTGACCGGCTCGGCGGATCTGTTCGACCGACGCGGCCGCCGGCCGTGGGCCTCGGTCAACTTCATCACGGCGCACGACGGTTTTACCCTCAACGACCTCGTCAGCTACAACGAAAAGCACAACGACGCCAACGGAGAAGAGAATCGTGATGGCTCCAACAACGATTCGTCCTGCAACCATGGCGCCGAGGGGCCCACAGACGATGCCGGCATCAACGCGCTGCGCGAACAGCAGATGCGCAACCTGTTGGCGACGCTGCTGCTTTCGCAGGGCACACCGATGATGCTGGCCGGGGACGAACGCGCGCAGACGCAGGGCGGCAACAACAACACCTATTGCCAGGACAACGAAACGGCCTGGATCAACTGGGAGCATGACACGACCGAGGGCCGGCTGGCCCAGTTCGTCCGCGACCTGCTGGCCCTGCGCCAGAGCCATCCGATCCTGACCCGCGGCCGCTTCCTCAACGGCCAGTACAACGAACAGGCCGATGTGCGAGACCTGACCTGGCTCAACCCCGCGGGCAGGGAGATGACCGATGAGGACTGGAATGACGCGGGCGCGCGCTCGGTCGGGCTGCTGTTGGAGGGCAGGGCACAAGCATCGGGCGTGCGCGAGCATGCCAGCGACGCCAGCCTGCTGGTGGTGATCAATGCCTATCACGAGGGGGTGGATTTCGCGCTCCCGGACGACGAGGGGGCCTCGCTCGACTGGTCCATGCTGCTGTCTACCGATGCTGGCCTTGCGAGTAAGCGGGAAGTGCTGGGCGCCGGTCACTTCCTCGCCCCACCGCGCAGTCTCACCGTGTTCCGTTGCGGGGCAGCGGCTGCTGCCTGAGCCATGCAAAGAAGCCCCGCTTTCGCGGGGCTTCCTTTGTTTACGCAATATCCCACTTGTGTGCGGCGGCGGGCTTCTGCTTGTAGATCCCGCCGGCGAAGTCCACGTGCAGCTCCATCCAGTCGCCACCCTTCTGGCGCGCCAGTACTTCAAAGTGCTTGGGGTGACGCTGCGGTTCCCCTGCAGATGTCCATCCTGCCCGTTTCACGGCATCCAGCGCGGCGGCCGGATCTGCCTGGACGTGCTTGTCGCCATGATGGCCCGGCCCGTGGTGCGGTTTCTTGTGCTCGATCTCCACCCGCTTGCCACCGGTGCGGGCAATGCTGAGCACCTTGATCTCCGAAGGGCGACGTTCGCCCTCCAGCGTGACAGCCAGGCCGGGCCTGAGGGCGAAAGCTTCGGCGCCTTTCGGCCCCAGATCGGCCAGATAAGGCTGGCCACCCGCCAGCAGCGTGAAGCGGTGGGCGAACACGTGTTCAACAACGCCGGTCAAGGCGATTTTTTCGTGGTGCGGCATGTACTTCTCCTGAGAGCGCCCATGCGCGGGCGCAGGTATCAGGTGGGTGCCGCAACGCACGCATGCAATGGAGTTCGATGCCGGAGTTCAGCGCAGGTTGCCCCACGCAGATCGCATGATCACTCAACCAACGCCGGTCGGCCCTTCCAGAACCAGGCGTACCTTTCGCAACAGCTGCTGCCGGTTGAACGGCTTGTTCAGGACCTCATACTCCGAACCACCTGCATCTGTACGTTCAATCCCGGCTTCGGCATAACCCGTCGTCAGCAGCACCTTCAGTCTCGGCAGGCGGCGCTTGGCCTCGCGGGCAAGAAGTACGCCGTTCATGCCGCCGGGCATGATCAGATCGGTGAACAGCAGGTCGAAGACCTCACCCTGTTCCAGCAGCGCCAGCGCCGATGCCCCATCGTTGGCGACACGGGTCTGGTAGCCGCCGGCCTCAAGCAGCATCTGCGCAAGTTCGGCGACATCATCACGGTCTTCGACAACCAGGATGCGCTCGCTGCCGCCACGGTCCATGGCCATGTTGGAGGGCGCAGCATCCTTGGTCAGCGCATCGGTCGTGGCAGGGAAATACAGGCTGACAGTAGTGCCCACGCCTGGCTCAGAGGCGATCCGTACGGTGCCACCGGATTGCTTGACGAAGCCATAGACCATCGACAGTCCCAGCCCGGTGCCTTCACCTTCCTCCTTGGTGGTGAAGAACGGGTCCATCACCCGGCGCACGATGTCCGGCGACATGCCACTGCCGTTGTCCTGCACCGAAATGCAGACCAGGCGACCCGCCGGCAGATGATCGAGCTCGTTGGCGGCCGCAGCCTTGGAGACCTCCACGTTTCGCGTGCTCAGCAGCACGCGCTGGTCCGGGCGACCCTTCAGCGCATCGCGCGCATTGATGACCAGATTGAGGATGGCCACCTCTGCCTGGGTCGTATCGATCCTGCAGTTCCAGAGCGCGGGGGCGAGGTTCATCTGCAGCTCCACGTCCGCGCCCACACGCTGCGCGGCCAGCTCCACCGTGGAGGACACGAGAGAATTCAGATTCACCGTGCGGCCTTCCAGTTTCTGCCGCCGCGAGAACGCCAGCAGCTGCTGGGTCAGCACCGCGGCCTTGTTGGCGGCGGACTGCGCCTGGGTGGCGGCGCGCCTGACGAAGCTGTCGGACGGAAGCACCTTGTCAGACGTCCCAGTGATCATCTCCAGGTAGCCTGACATGACCTGCAGCAGGTTGTTGAAGTCGTGCGCGATGCCGCCCGTGAGCTGGCCAAGGGCTTCCATCTTCTGTGCCTGGCGAAGCGAATCCTCCGCATCACGCCGGCGCGACACATCCAGCTGCGAGCCGAAGAAGTACACCAGCGTGCCATCGTCATCGAATACCGGCGACACAAACAGCGCATTCCAGAAGGTCGAACCGTCCTTGCGGTAGTTCAGCACCTCGGTCGCCGCCTCTCGGGTCTCGGCAATGGCGTCGCGGATCTCGGCGATCGCATCGGGGTCGGTTTCCGGTCCCTGCAGGAAGCGGCAGTTGCGGCCAATCAGCTCGTCCCGCTCATAGCCGGTCATTTCGACGAAGGCCCGGTTGGCGAAGATGATCGGGTTATCGGGCTGATGCGGATCGGTGATGATCATCGGCATCCGCGTGGTTTCCACGGCGCTGAAAAAGATGTCTGACCGTTTGTCGCCGATGGGCAACGCGTTCTCGCTTCTTACCGACGGCGAGGGAAACCCCTTGAATTGATCGTTCGACACGCGATTCCCTGCTCGGTTGGATCGGATCACCGGAATGGCACCGGGCCCATCAGAGCCCGGCACCTTGCCACAACCGGCGTGAAAATGACCGCGTTCAGTCTTAACAGTTCAGCTTAAGGCGCGCTTTGCTCAGGCGATGCCCGCACCACCGGTAACGCCGAAGACCTCACCGGTCAGGTAGCTGCCTTCCTGGCTGGCCAGCAGTACATAGATCGGCGCGATCTCCACCGGCTGGCCCGGGCGCTTCATCGGCACCTGGGTGCCGAACTTGGTCACCGCTTCGGTCGGCTGCCCACCGGACGACTGCAGCGCGGTCCAGAACGGTCCCGGCGCAACGACGTTGGCGCGGACTCCCTTTTCGACCAGCTGTGCCGACAGTGCCTTGGTGTAGGCGACGATGCCCGCCTTGGTGGTGGCGTAATCCAGCAGGATCGCCGAGGGATCATAGGCCTGCACCGAAGCAGTGGTGATGACCGCTCCGCCCGGCGGCAGGTGCGGAACCGCTGCCTGGCAGATCCAGTGCATGGCGTAGAGGTTGGTCTTCATCGTCTTGTCGAAGTCCTCCGCGCTCAGCTCGGCAATGCTGTCGCGGTACTGCTGGCGAGCCGCATTGACGACCAGGATGTCGAGGCCACCGAAGGCCTCCACGGTGCGCTCGACCATCGTCCTGCACCACTCCGGGTCGGTGATGTCCCCCGGCAGCGCCAGCGCCTTGCGGCCTTCTGCTTCGATCAGTGCGAACACTTCTTCCGCGTCCGAGGCTTCGGACGGCAGATAGGACAGGGCGACATCGGCGCCTTCGCGGGCATAGGCAATGGCCGCAGCGCGACCGATACCGCTGTCGGCACCGGTGATCAGCGCCCGCCGTCCGCTCAGCTTGCCCGAGCCCTGGTAGCTGGTTTCGCCGTGGTCCGGTACGGGGTCCATGGCTGCGGCCTTGCCCGGCACCGGCTGCGGCTGGGCGGGGAAGGGCGGCTGCGGATACTGGCTGCGCGGGTCCTGCATTTTCAGACGATCATTCATGGTCGATCCTTATCGTGGGGCGGGGGAGTGGGCTGCTCAGGGGCAGCCTGGGAGTCTGCAATCGTGGCCATGGCCATCACCTGGGCCAGGTGGCTCAGGCCTTGCGGGGTGTTGCCGAGGTAGTGGCCCGTGGCCGGGTCCACCATTTCGCTGAGCACGCCCTGGCAGCGGCCGAGCGCGCCGTTCAACGCATCCACGCGGGCCCGGGCGTCCTCGACGAAGCCCAGCCGAGCGTAGCCCTCAGCCATCCAGTAGGAGCAGGCGATGAAGCAGCCTTCTTCTTCCGGCATGCCCGAGTAGCGGTAGTGGAAGTTCGACTGGCCCAGCTCGCGGTCGATGGCGCGCAGGGTGGCCAGCAAGCGGTCCCGGCCGTCGAAGCGGAAGCGCACGGCCAGCGCCACAGACGCATCGAGCTTGCCGCTGCCGGGGTACATCTCGAAGGCCTGCAGGGCATCGGACCAGCAGTGGGTTTCAATCCAGTCACTGATGCGGTCGCGCTCGCGCTGCCAGCGGTCACGGCACGTGGTCGGCAGCTGGCCCTGGTCGGCCAGCTCCACCGCCCGCGCCAGCGCCTGCCAGCAGCTGATCTTGGACATCGTGTAGTGCTCCAGCTCGGGCAGTTCCCAGATGCCGGAATCCTTCGCGCGCCAGTGGTCCGCGCAGAGATCGGCAATGCGGGAAAGCAGCTCCGCGCTGGCGCCATCCAGAATGTTGCCGGCCGCCACGAAGCAGAACGCGGTCTCGAAGATGTCGCCGTAGATGCCATGCTGGTGCTGGTCGCCGGCGAGATTGCCTTTCACCACCGGCTGCGTATCGCGGTAGCCGCGCATGGGCAGTTCCTGTACCGGCGCTACCCTTTCGCCGTCCAGAGTGAACACTACCTTCGGCCCATGACGGCGCAGCTGACGCAGCAGCCAAGTGAATGCCGCCTTGGATTCGGCCTCCAGACCGGCGGCCAGGAACGCCTGGATCGTGTAGCCGGCGTCGCGCACCCACGCGTAGCGGTAGTCGAAATTCTTGTCGCCGCCAATCCGCTCGGGCAAGGAGGTCGTGGCGGCAGCTGCAATGGCGCCCGAGGGTGAGTACAGCAGCAGCTTCAGGGCCAGCGTGCTTCGCACGAACGTGGCGCGGTCCCAGCCGTCATAGGACACATTACGTGCCCATGCCTTCCATTCCCGATCGGTCAGGTCGATGCGGCCATCCACTTCCTCCACCGATGGCGCCACCAGCGGCTCATCCTCGCCGACCACCAGCGCTACAGTCACCCGCTCGCCGGCAGAGACCGTGCACTCACCGCGTGCACCCTCGTCGGCCCACTGCAGCTGCAGCGCCGGATGATGGATCACAACACCCAGCAGCTGCTGCACATGGAAGACCGTGTGCTCGCCAATGGACGAACAGTAGGGGCTGGCTGATTGCGCACGCGTGCTCGGGAACATGCGCACGGCGAAGCGCACCTCGCCCTCCAGGCCCTCGATGCGCCGCGCCAGTTCGCACCAGGGCAGGCGACCGGCGTTGCCGCTGTTCAGCGACTCCGTCAACGAGGCACGGCCAGACGCCGTCGTGAAGACCGTCTCCAGCACGTTGCTGTCCGCCCGGTAATGGCGTTCGACAGCACAGGGCTCGATGGGCGCGATACTGAAGTAGCCGCCGTTGCTGCCGTCCAGCAGGCGATCAAACAACGGCGGGCTGTCCATGTTGGGCGCACACCACCAATCGATGGAACCGTCGCAGCCGGTCAAGGCAACGGAACGGCCTTCGCCCAGCGCCGAATATTGTTCGATGGGCAGCGCGCCGTCGCGCCTGCGTTCACGTGCGACCGGTGCTTCGCCGTTCTTCGTTTCAACCAGGGAGGTAGCCTCGGGCAGCGTCGACATCAACGCACCCTCCGGCAAGCGTGTGAGGCTGCCGGAACAGCCGCAGGGGTGCACATGATGGACATCTCAGACATGGGGTGCATCGAAACTATGGCGCCGCATGCGCAAACGGGGTGAGCCAGTGTTCAACGCCACGTGATCATTGCGCGGCGTTGACACCCGCATGCACGCCCCATGGACACGCCGACGACCATGCTCGCGCCGCTACATGCTGAGGTCTACATGCAACGTCCCACACTTTTCCTTCTGCACAGCCTGGGCGCCAGCCATCGGGAGTGGGACGCGGTGCAACGCGTCCTCGGCAGTCAATTCGAGTGTGTCGCGCTGGACATGCCTGGCTTCGGCGGCACCTCCGCAGGCAATGCGACCGACATCGACGCCCTCGTGGACTGGTTCCAACAGGAAGTCATCGCGCGTTCGCCCACCTGCTGGTTCGCCATTGGCCACAGCATGGGGGGCAAGATCGCCACGTTGCTTGCCGCCCGCAGCCGCGACGGGGTACAGGGCCTGGCAGGCCTGGCCGGTGTGGTGCTGGTGGCCGCATCACCACCGTGTCCGGAACCCATGCAGGAAGCACGCCGCGAGAAGATGCTCGAGTGGTTTGCCGGAGGCCCTCCCGCCCGCGCCGATGCTGAAGGATTCATCGACGCCAACACGCATCGACCGCTCCAGGGTGGCTCCCGCGAAGCCGCCATCCTCGATGTGCTGCGCACCGACCCCATCGCCTGGCGTGCCTGGCTGAAGCAGGGTAGTTGCGAGCATAAGCAGGAGGAGGCAGCCCACCTGCACGTACCTGCACTGATACTGGCGGGCGAAAAGGATGGTGACCTCGGGGAAGCCGCCCAGCGTGCCTTGAACGCGCCGCATTACGTGCACGCGACCGTCGACATCGTGCCGGACGCTGCGCACCTGATTCCCCTCGAGCAACCCGCGTGGCTTGCCCACCGCATTGCGGCGTGGGCACTGCCACTGGCTGCACGCGCACTGCCGCCGGCATTCATCCAGTTGCTGGATGCCGAACGGGTTGCACCGCGCATGCGGGCCCGGCTGCTGGCGCGACACGCCATGCCGCTGCCGCTTTCTGAGTCTGCGCTCCCCGCGCGCCGTCTGGGCGTGCTCACGGCCTTGGCGGCACACCTGGTGCCCGGCGCAGATGCCGATGATCTCGCACTGCGCGTCGGCCACGCTCTGGTGAACCATGAGAGCGACGGTTGGCGCTTTGCCGATCTGCCAACGGATGCGGACGCGTGGGCGCAGGCGTTGGATGAGCTCGATGCCGCTGCCAATGGGTTCAGCACGCTCGCGCCCGCCGCACAGCAGGCACTGCTGGAACAGGTGCAACGGCAGAGCGCCGCCGCGCCCGCAAGCGCCGCGCTTGACCCTGCGCAGTGGGCACTTTGGTTTGAAGATGCGAGGGCGCTGTTTGCCAGAACCTGGATGAGCCTCCCGTCGACGTGGGCCTCCGTCGGCTATGACGGTTTCGCTGTCGGTGGCAAGGGTGCGCACAGCCCCGGCTACGAGCACACCGGGGCAGGGGTCATCGACGGATGGCAGCTGCCATGCTGAATCGAACCGGCCGCAACGACGGGAAGGATGAATCGTTCGATGCCGTCATCATCGGTAGCGGCGCCGGCGGTGCCCCTCTGGCGGCCCGCCTGGCCGAGGCGGGCGTATCGGTGCTTGTGCTGGAAGCCGGCCGCACATTCACGCCGGATGATCATCTGGCCGACGAACTGGCGACGGACATCTACTGGATGGAAGAGCGCCTCAGTGGCGGCCAGACCCCAACCGCCTTCGGCGCCAATAATTCCGGGCAGGGCGTAGGCGGTTCCACCCTCCACTGGGGCGCATTCTGCCCGCGGCCCGATCCGCGCGATCTGCGCCTGCGGTCGCTGACAGGGCAGGGGGCGGACTGGCCCATCGCGAATGCAGAGTTGCTGGCATACGTGCAGCGCGTCGAGGCCTTCATCGGCGTTTCGGGCCCTGCGCACTACCCGTGGGACCCGGCGCGTCGGTACGGCTATCCGCCCGTGCTGCGCAATGCCTCGGCCCAGGCCATGCAGCGCGGTTGCGACGCGCTGGGCATCATCGCGACCGATGCGCCCGCGGCGCTGGTCAGCCAGGCCCGCCAGCAAGCGCACTGGGGCGTGCGCCAGGCCTGCAACCACTGTGGCGCCTGCCATCAGGGCTGCAGCAATGGCGCCAAGGCCAGCATGGATACCTCTTGGCTGCCCTGGGCGACGGCGCACGGCGCGGTCATCCGCGACCAAAGCCGGGTGGTAGACCTGGAGCGTGATGCTCTGGGACGTATCAGCGCAGTGGTCTACCAACGCGAGCATCGCCTGCACAGGGTGAAGTGCTCGGCCGCGTTTCTGTGCGCGGGCGGCGTGGAAACACCGCGCCTGCTGCTCAACCTGGGGCTGGCCAACAGCAGTGGCCAGGTCGGTCGCAACTTCATGGCCCATGTGGCCACCCAGGTGTGGGGGTTCTTTGACGCGGACATGTGCATGAACCGCGGCTATCCGTCCTCGCTCATCACCGAGGATTTCGTGCGCCCGCACGACGCCTCGTTCGCGGGCGGCTACCTGGTGCAGAGCCTGGGCGTGCAGCCGGCCACACTGGCCAACACCCTGGCCCGCGGCGCAGGGCTGTGGGGCCAGCCGCTGGTGGATGCACTGTCTTCCTACCGTCACCTGGCCGGCATCGGCATCAATGGCGAGTGTCTGCCGCAGGAGGGGAACCAGCTGACCCTCAGTGATGAGCGCGATGCGTTTGGCATGCGCCGTGCGCGCGTTGATTTCAGCTATGGCCGCAACGAAACGGCACTGGACGCACACGCCCAGGCTGCGCTGACCCGCATCTGGGAAGCCGCAGGTGCGACCGGCATCTTTACCGCCGCGCGATCGGCCCACACCCTGGGTACTTGCCGCATGGGCGACTCGGCCGAAACCGCGGTGGTGGATTCCGACGGCCGCAGCTTCGACATCCCCAATCTCTTCATCTGCGACAACTCCATCTTCCCCAGTGCGCTGGCCGCCAACCCGGCGCTGACCCAGATGGCACTGGGCCTGCGCACCGCCGAGCGGTTCCTGCAGACGCTGCCACCGCGCAGCACTACTTCCTCTCCAACAAAGGACACATCATGGATCTCGGAATAGAAGGGCGCATTGCGCTGGTCAGCGGTGCTGATTCGGGCATGGGCAAACAGACTGCACGCGAGCTGCTGCAGGCTGGGGCACGCGTCGCCATCACCGACGTACCCGATGGCACGCTGGATGAGGCCCTGCAGGAACTCTCGCCCTTGGGCGAAGTGATTGCCGTTGCCGGTGATGTCACCGATGCCGAAGATGTGGAGCGCATCTGGGCCTCGGTGCGAAGCGAACTCGGTGACCCGGACATCTATGTCAACGCGGCGGGCGTCACCGGCGCCACCGGCGATTTTCTTGATGTAGACGACGAGGGCTGGCTGCGCACGCTGGATATCAACCTGATGGGCGCTGTACGCATGTGCCGCCAGGCCATCCCCGCGATGCGCGCCAAGGGCTGGGGTCGCATCGTGTTGTTTGCTTCGGAAGATGCCGTGCAGCCGTATACCGACGAGCTGCCGTACTGCGCCTCGAAGGCGGGCGTCCTCAGCCTGGCCAAGGGCCTGTCAAAGCAGTACGGCAAGGACAACATCATGATCAACACCGTCTCACCGGCCTTCATCCATACGCCGATGACAGACGCGATGATGCACAAGCGCGCCAAGGAAAAGGGCATGTCGTTCGAGGAGGCCATCCGCACCTTCCTGGACGAAGAGCGCCCCGGCATGGTGCTCAAGCGCCGCGGCCGGCCCGAAGAGGTCGCCGCCGCCGTCCTTCTTCTTTGCTCCGAACGCGGCAGTTTCATCAACGGCGCCAACATCCGCGTAGACTCGGGCTCGGTCTTCACCCTGGCCGGATAAAACCCATCGCCGGCGCAGGTAGTGCCGGCCGCTGGCCGGCACCTCTCAAGGCTCATGATGCCCACCATCGCCACCGCTGCCGACTGGAAAAACAAGCCGCTCCCTGCCCGCCATATCGCACTGAAGCTCGACTTCCACCTCGATGCTGCGGAGTCGGCCTGCGTTCGCCATGGGCTCCTGCCCTTGGAAATGGAGGACAAATGGTTCCTCTATTACGAGGGCAGTACGCTCCACATGCACCGCAGCTGGACCGGCGTCTGCATTGCCCGGGTTCACTTCCTGCCAGAGGGCGACGGACTGCATGCCGTCAGCGTGGAGATCAATCGTGACCCTGAGCAGTATGCCGGTACCGACGATGCCGCGGATGTTGCCCTGATCGAGCGCATGGTGCGTGGGATGGGGGTCTCACAGCGTTACCTCGAACAGCGGCAGGCCGGTGGCCATGCGTGGGTAACCATTGCGCCGCCGAAGCCGCGCTGAACCACCTGCTGTCACAACAGCAGCAACGCACCGATCAAGGCGGGCGGCATCACCAGGATCCCCACACGCAGGAAATCGAGGGCGCCTACGTGCTCGCCCTCACGTCGCAGCGCAACCAGCCACAACAGGGTCGCCAGGGAGCCGGTCACGGACAGGTTGGGCCCCAGGTCCACGCCGACCAGCAATGCGGCCCGCACCTGCGCGGGCAGATCCGCCGCCTGCGCCACGGACCCGGCCGCCAGGCCTACCGGCAGGTTGTTGGCCACGTTGCTCAGCAGGGCGGCGGCAACGCCCGCAACCCAGCCAGCGTGGCTGGTCGAGCTGCGCGCCAGGGTCTCCAGTGCGTCCGCCGCCTGCTGGATCACCCCGGTCTGAGCGACTGCCTCCACCAGCACGAAAAGACCCGCCACCAGCGGCAGCACACTCCAGGACACGTGGCGCAGCAGCGGCAGGGGGCTGCGCCGTTGCGCCAGGGCTACGACGGCCACGCTCAGCAGCCCGGCACAGAATGTCATCAGACCCAGACGACCATTGAGTGCGGAGGTGACCACCAGCACCGTTCCGGTGAACACCACTCCCCCTGCTGCCAGGCGGCCTCCAGGGGACAGCGGCTGCTGTTGTGGCGAAACTAAGATCGGCTGGGCAATCTCACGGCGGTACAGCAGCCTCAGCACGGCATATGTGGCAGCGATGGCGGCCAGCGAAGGCAGCGCGAACTGCTTCAGCCATTCCAGCAGGGGCGGCATATGTGCGCCAAACACCACCAGATTGGCAGGGTTGGAAATGGGCAGCACGAAACTGGCGGCATTGGCGATGAAGGCGCAGACAAACAGATAGGGCAGGGGCGTGACCCTGGTGACCCGGCATGCCGCGTACACCGCAGGGGTGAGTACCACCGCCGTGGCATCGTTGGACAGAAGGACCGTCACCACCGTGCCGACCAGGAATACCAGATCGAACAGGCGCCGCCCCGAGCCGGCCGCGTGCTGGACCGCATACAGCGCCAACCAGTCGAACACCCCTTCGCGCCGCGCCAGCTCGGCCAGCAGCATCATGCCCACCAGGAACAGGTAGACATCCTGGCCCTCGGCCACCGCGCCCACGAAGGTTGCGACCGGCACGGCCCCGGCCAGTGGCAGCAGCAGCGCGGCGGCCACGGCCCAGACATATTCGGGAATGCGGAAAGGACGGAACAACAGGCCGGCAATGGTCGCCGCCACGGCTGCCCAGATGATCATCGACGAAGCTTCAACGTGCATGTACTACCCAAACCTCATGAGTGCTCAATTGCCGGCGTATCCCGTGTCTCAGGCACCTTCAGCGCCAGCAGCACTGCCGCCGTGGCAATCGCCGCCAGCACGAGAAAGGCGGCATCATAGCCTGCGCGCTGCACGATGAAGCCGGCCAGAGCGGGACTGAGCGCACCGCCCACCCCGAACACCGTTGTGACCGCGCCCAAGGTGACATTGAAGCGCCCGGTCCCTTCGCTCAGGTCCCTCACCATGATCGGGATCAGCGCACCGAAGATACCCGCGCCCACGCCATCCAGCAGCTGCACGCTCAACAGCCAGGCCGGGGCATCGGACAGAGGGTAGAGCGCGGCACGGATCGGCAGGATCAGAAAACCCGCCAGCAGCAGCGGCCGGCGCCCCCACCGGTCCGCCCGCGCGCCCACCAGCCACGCCAGCGGAATCATCACCAGCTGCGCGGCCACGATGCACCCGGCAGTCAGCGTGGTCGCAAGGGCAGGGCTGCTCAGCGCCAGTTTCTGCCCGACCAGCGGCAGCATCGCCGCGTTGGCGAGGTGGAACAAGCAGCTGCACGCGGCCAGCAGCAACAACCGACGATCGCGCAACAGCAGCCGCGCGGGTGAGGGAGCGTGCGCCTGCCTTGGCTCGTCAACCAGGCCACGCGCCCGCGCATCGTCGATGGCCACGCCCGGAATCGCAGCCGTGGCGGCCACGCTTGCCAGTGTCATCACCGCCATCAGGTAGAACACCACCGTCGGTCCCCACAGGTAAGCCAAGCCACCGGCCAGCAGGGCCGCCACGACGTTGCCGGCATGGTTGAAGGTCTCGTTTCGCCCCATGCGCCGCGCAAACGCGCGCGGCCCGCTGACGCCCAGCGAAATGGCCGCAATGGCCGGCGCAATCACCGAGGCCGCCACGGCACTCAACGCCTGGGTGGACGCTACCACCGCAAAGCCCTTCGTCCACGGCAGCAGCAGGCACGTAGCGGTCACCAGGACGGCAGCGATGGCCAAGGTCATCCGCTTGGCGTGGAGGCGGTCCATCAAGGCCCCGGCAGGTGTCTGGGTCATCAGCCCGATGATCGCCGACACCGTCATGACCGCACCGATGCTGGCCGGCTGCCAGTGGTGTACCGACAGCAGATAGATGGCCAGGTAAGGCCCCAGCCCATCGCGCACATCTGCCAGGAAGAAATTCAGGCCATCCAGGCCGCGCTCGGCGCGCCTGTTTACAGGAGAGTGCGTAACGGCAGTTGTCACGTCGGCGCGGCCACGGCATCAAGGGAGCCGGCTGATTCCGGCTGCGGTGTTATGCGCGATGGAGCGTGATGGCGATGTCGCGCGGCCCGGACCGTCAGCTGAGGTTGTTCAAGGCTGAGGAACCACCGCTGAGGCCAGCAGCGCCTCACGGTCGGGCTCGAAGGTCAGCCGCTCCAGCGCACGGGCCAGTGCCCACTGTGCATGCCTGCGTGCCTCCCGGGCGATGGCCGGATCGGGCGCCTGCAGCAGCGCGGCAAAGCCCTTCTGCAGCCGGATGTTGACCTCCAGCGAGCCCGCCGCGTCGCGTGCGATGGGGGTGAAGACATCGTCGAAGAGATCACTGGCCTGCAAGGGTGCGACGTGTACGTGCGGGTATCGCACCTCAGCATTGGCAGCATCCTGGCGCAGCTCGGCCCAGCGGTGCAGCAGCCGCACGCAGGTGCCGATCACATCGATGCAGGTACCGGGATCGTTGATGGAGGCGGACATCGCTCGCTGCCCCACCTCCGAAAGAATGACCAGGCCATAACGCGGATCGTTGTCGATGGCCCGCGCGTCGCTGCAGCTCAACGCGGCCAGCAGCTGGCAGCGCGTCTGGTCACTGACCACGCCCTCCACTTCCATCACCGGGCGAGCGGGGGTGGCGAAGGTGCCGATCTGGCAGTGCAGGTGGATGCGCAGCCGATGCTCCAAAGCCAGGTCCTCCAGCCGCGCCATGTCGATGTGCTCGACATAGGCGATACGCTCGTCCGTCATTGGCAATGCGCCGACCGCCACGGGCCGGCACGGCGCGCCGCCCAGCAGCGGGTCGGCCGCACGGCGCTTCATGCCCGCCTCCGTGGCACGTTCGACCAGATCGATGGTCTCTCCCAGTCGGCCGAACCGCGAGAACTGCTCGATGGCACGCAGCAGCGTGATGGTGATGATCACTATGACGCCTACCGTCGCACCAAAGAGCACCAGCCGGCCGCTGTCCCCATACAGGCCTGTGCTCAGCGCGATCAGCCCGACGATGGAGAACAGGAACGCGCCGATGAAGGTCGCCAGCGCACCCTGCGCCCGGCTGTCCTCGATCAGCAGGCGTGCAGCCCGGGGCGTCGCACTGTTGGAGGCCGAACCGTAGGCCGAAACCATGGTGGACAGCGAAAACGTCGTGACCGTCAGCATGGATGCGGCCAGAATGCCAAGGATGTTGCCGACCGAGTCAGCGCCGATGCGTGTGGCCAGTCCGGCCGGGATGAGAAACTTCAGGAACGCGCCAGCCAGAGCAGTGGCCACGCCCATCGCACCATAGAGTGTGGAGCGGAACCACATCCGTCGCGTCACCCGGCTCAGGTAAAGTTTCCATCGGGTCAGCATCGTGCAGGCTCCGCAGATCGGCCATTCTCCGGTGAAGAATACGCAGTAGATCCACGCCACGCCTGGATGAGCCAACCGACAGCAGAAAACCGCACAGCGAAAACGCCGCCACGCAGCCATGCCCCGCAAAGCCCCCTCAGCCGGGCCATGGAACCCCGGCCTCCGAGGTGATGCCTTCAAACAGGGGCCGCCCAAACCAATACCCCTGCATCAGCCGGATACCCAGATCGGACAGGCAGCGTGCCTCTTCGCCGGTCTCGATGCCCTCGGCGATGACATTGATGCCAAGCTCACCGCACATGCCCACCACGCCGGCCACGATGGCCCGGCGCGGAAGGCTCTGGTCGATACCGCGCACCAGGGCCATATCCAGCTTGACGATATCCGGCTGGAAATCGGCCAGCAGGTTGAGCCCGGCAAAACCGGCGCCAAAGTCATCAATCGCGGTTTTGAAGCCGATGCGCTTGTACTCCGTCAGGATTTCCGCCAGCCATTTGCCATCGTTGATTTCCTCGCCCTCCACGGTCTCGAAGATGATGCGCTCGATCGGGAAGCCGTGGCGGCGAGCGGCCTCCAGCGTGGAGCGGATGCACACCTCCGGCCGATAGATGGCGTTCGGCAGGAAGTTGATCGACAGATGGGATTGCATCTCCAGCGAGGCCGCTATCCGTATCGCCTTTTCCCTGCAGGCCTGGTCGAACGAGTACTGGTTATCTGCAACCACCTGTGACAGCACCGAATGGGCAGACTCGCCTGCCGGGCCACGCACCAGCGCCTCGTGCGCGAAGATCCTGCGTGGACGGATGTCCACGATCGGCTGGAATGCGTAACTGAACTCAAATGGCAGCGGCGCTGCATCCCGGCAGAGGGCACATCCGGCAGGTCGGTCGGGGGAGGGCATGCGTGCCACCTCATACGGCAGGAGCCGTCAGCCTACTGGCGGCTGTGGCAAGGCGGAGTGCAGATGCGCTGTAGCGCTGAATGCTTCATTGCAGGCTACAGCGCATCCAGATTGCGCAACAGTGCCTCGGACTGCTGGGTAATCGCATCGCGCTTGCTGGCGGGCATCCGCGCCAGCTGCCGGTAGGGCATCTCCAGGCGCGGGTTGCCGCCCAGCTGATCCGCATTCCGGGCCAGGAAATTCCAGTACAACGCATTGAATGGACAGGCCTTTGGCCCGGTGGGCTGGTCCTGGCGATACGGGCATCGGCCACAATGGTCACCCATACGGTGCAGGTAGGCGGCGGCGGAGATATAGGGCTTGGTCGCCAGCAGGCCACCATCGGCGAACTGGCTCATGCCCACCGTATTGGGCAGCTCCACCCACTCGAACGCGTCAATGTAGATGCCCAGATACCACTGGTGCAGCGCGTGCGGGTCCAGCCCGGCCAGCAGGGCAAAATTACCGATCACCATCAGGCGTTCTATATGGTGGGCGTGGGCATTGGCCAGCGAGCGGCCGATCGCAGCGCGCACGCACGCCATGCGCGTGTTGCCGGTCCAGAACCATTCCGGCAGCGGACGGGTGTGGCCGAAGGTATTGTTGTGCTCGTAGCCCGGCATCTGTGCCCAGTACACGCCACGGACATACTCGCGCCACCCCAGGATCTGGCGGATGTAACCCTCCACCGAGGCGAGGGGCGCACGGCCTTCGCGCCCCGCCAGTTCCACCCGGGCAATCACCTCCCGCGGCGAGAGCATCTTCACGTTCAAGGCAAACGACAGCAGCGAATGGAACAGGCGCGACGCCTGCGCACTGACCGCATCCTGGTAATCGCCAAAATGCGGCAGGCCATGTTCGACGAACGCGTCGAGCTGCTGCAGTGCCTCGGCCCGGTCGAGCGGCCAACGCAGAGCATGCGCATTGGGATCGCCAAAGCTGGCCACGCCGGCATCGCGGATCGTCTGCCACAGCGCGCTGTGATCGTGGGTGGGCCGCAGGTCCGGCGGTTCAGGTGGATCGCCCGGCCACGGCTTGCGGTTCTCCGCATCGAAGTTCCAGCGACCGCCCAACGGCGCGCCATCGGGTGCGAGCAGCACGCCATGGCGCTGCCGCATGTAGCGGTAGAACACCTCCATCGTCCAGCGCTCGCTACCTCGATTGCCGAAGAACTGTGCCACTTCGTCGCGCGTGGTCAGGAAGTGGTCACTGTCCACGCAGCGCACTGCGAGGGCCTGCTGCGCCGCGTAATCGCGCAGTTGCTGGTCCAGTCGCCATTCGTCCGGCGCCTGGTATTCCAGCTCGCTGGCCCCATGCTGGTGCAGCAGCTCGCTCAGATTGGCGGGTAATGATTGCCGGTTTACAGGGTCATCGATGGCCAGGTAGCAGACCTGGTGCCCGGCCTCACGCAACTGCTCGGCAAAGCGGCGCATTGCAGCGAAGATGGCCAGGATTTTCTGTGCGTGATGCATCACATAATCCGTCTCCTGGCGGATCTCCATCAGTACATACACCACTTCATCCGACCGCTCGGCAAACCACGGATGGCCAGGATTGAGCTGGTCGCCCAGGACCAGGCGCAGGCAGGTCACAGGGCGCTCCCGGGCGAGATACGTGGCGTCAGCAGCGAAGGCGAGGGCAGAGGCATAGCGTTCAGGGCGGAAGGGATCGGGACTACCTGAACGTCTACGCGGCGCAGGCCGCACTGGATGCATCCGATTCCGCCCTCACCGCGTACGCGAGGGACTATGGCAAAGATGAAGAAGCGGTCAGACCTGCCGCAGAAGATCTGCGCGACCTGCGGACGCCCATTCGCATGGCGCCGCAAATGGGCGCGCGATTGGGAGCACGTGCGTTACTGCTCGGACCGTTGCCGTGACCAGCGTGGGCGGCCGGGCGCCTAGCCGAACCTCGGCGTCAGACGCGGCCTTCATCGCGAAGACAGCAGAATAGCGCGCTTTCCCCGCAGAACAGGGAGGCAGGTGGCGCCATCGTGAGAGTCCTTTCCTTTATTACCGCCACGGTGCTGGCGGGTGCCGCACTTCAGGCCAGCGCATCAGAACGCGGCCCGGATGCAGCACCTTATTTCGAGCCCGGCGGTGCCGTGCGGTTCAACTATGGCTGGTTGGATTACGCGCCCACCAGTCGGCTCCAATTAGAACTGCTGCGTGCAGACCTCGATGCCGGGGTCGGTCCCTTGTCATTCTCCGCCCAGTACCGCTGGTATGACGGCTTCCATGCCGTGCACCATGCCTATGCTGGCTGGCAGTTCTCCGGGCAGACCCAGCTGAAGGCCGGCATCCAGCAGGTGCCGTTCGGGCTGTTGCCTACCGTCTCGCAAAGCTTCTGGTTCGGCTCAGGCTATTACCTGGGTATCGAGGATGACTACGATCCCGGGTTGGTGCTGGCCCACACCCGCGGCGACACCACCTGGCATGTTGGCTGGTTCTCCGGCGATGAATATGGCACCGGCGCCCGCTACGACCGCTATTCGTTCGATGTGGCGCAGACCGACGCACTGCCGTATCGCGAGCGGCAGCGGCTGCATGCACGGGTAGAGCAGACGCGCAGCTGGGCAGGCGGCGATCTGCTGCTGGGCGCGTCAGCCTTTGCAGGCAAGGTGCAGAACACGCAGACGCGCCGCCATCACGGCCACCAGGGTGCAGCCGTGCACGCCCAGTGGAAGCGCGATGGCTGGACGATGCAGCTGCAGTGGGCGCGTTATCGCTATGACATTCCCGGCGAGCGCATTGCGATGTCGGCATTCGAAGCGCCGTTCGAGATTGCAGCGCAGGCCGATGTGCCCAGTGCGAATGTGGCCTACTCGTTCACGCGAAAGGGCAGGCTCGATGACCTGACCTGCTACAACAACCTCAGCATGACGCGCCCGGTGGGGCATAGTGCTGGCGTGCGCGATTCCTGGCAGAACGTCACCGGCTGCAGCCTGCAGAAGGGCATCATGACCACCTATGTGGACTGGATCGCCGGTCGCAACATGTGGTTCGCCGGCGGCGATGGCATCGGCATCAACGATGGCGGCCCCTCGCGATGGCATTCCCGCCTGAACGTAAACATCGGCTTCTATTTCTGACGAAACCCATCTCCCCCGTAGAGTCGAGCTTGCTCGACTGGCGTCCGGTTCCGCTGTCATCAATAGATGCAACAATGCCATCTAACCGTCCTTAACGCGCCCCCATGAAACATCGCCTAGCCCTTCTGCTGTCTTTGATCGTTCCCATGACCTGCTGGGCGGTCCCCTCGCAGACCGTGACCTCACCCGCGCCACTTCCGCCATCGGACGGCCGGGTGACCGTGTTCCTGGCCGGCAGCATCGAGATGGGCAAGGCCGGCGATTGGCAGGCGCAGGTGCAGCAGGCGCTGGCAGATGACGGCGTGCTGATGCTCAACCCACGTCGGGAGGACTGGAATCCTGCATGGAAGCCCAGCGCCGACGACGCGAACTTCCGCCAGCAGGTCCAGTGGGAGCTTGCCGCGCTGGAGAAGGCGGACATCGTGCTGATGTACTTCGCCCCAGGCACACAGAGCCCCATCACGCTGCTGGAATTCGGGTTGTATGCGCGTTCCGGCAAGCTGCTGGTTGCCGCACCGGAAGGGTTCTGGCGCAAAGGCAATCTGGACATCACCGGCGACCGCTATGGCGTGCCGCGTTATGACAACCTGGCCGAGCTGATCGAAGCAGTCCGCGCCCGTATCCAGCAGCGCCGTCCCGTAGAGTCGAGCTTACTCGACTAAGCCATCTGCCCCTACGGGCCTCAGCACCGAACAGCACCCGAGCTTGCCGCTTCGCCGCCCAACGACTCTACGCGTCCGGCTTACTCGCAAGTGCCGGGTGGCTGTCCGATTGCTGGCCCGGAGGCCGCCGACGCGCCTCGGCCACAAGACGATGGAATGCATAGATGGCGATCGTGCCGCGAACACTTACGAACGTCATCACGGCGGACACGGCCAGCGCGGGCACCGATACATCGCCCATCGCCGCCCTCACAAACGCCCCCAGTAATCCAATCACACTGATTATCAGCGTGCCCACGGCCACCAGCGGGATGCGTTTGTAGATGCCAATTGCCAAGGGAACATACATGCAGGTCGTCAGCCCCAGGCCCGCGGCCAGGAAGGTTCCATGGCGCTGGATGGCGAACAGCAGCACAAGGGCTGCAGCAAGCGAGATGGCGCTCAGCACCGCAAGCATCAGCCACATGTACTTGATGGGGCGAGTGATGGAGCCTGGAATCTCAATGACCCAGCTGTCTGCCGCTTGGCCTGGGAGGGGCGGGGTTGCTCGGTACGGGTCCTGATCCATGGTGGGCAGCTCCGGGAGAAGGCCGTCGAAGTCTAGCGCCGTCGAGATGTACCGGAAATCGGACTTCTCCTACGCTGGGCTCTAGGCCAGTAGAGTCGAGCTTGCTCGACTCCGCAGACTCCACACCGCTAACATTCCCCGAGCCGCAAGGAGCGCCATCCGCCATGGGCAATGAAATGGACACGCACTATCAGGATGGCACCCCCGCCGTGGCCCACCCGGCGGACGAAGGGCTGACCTTTCACTGGCTGTACGCGCGTGTGCAGGGGCTGAAGGGCGCGACCATCTACCCCAAGGCCGGGCCAGTTGAAAAATGGGCCTACCGCGTTGCCGTCGTTGCCGCGCTCATCGGCCTGACGGCGGGTCTTGTGCTTGACCGCTGGGTCCCCATCGTCGCCCTGTTGCTGGCGCTTGTCTGCCTGGCGATCGAAGTTGGCGGCTTCCTGTTAGGCGGGCTACTGACGTTGCGGCGGGAGTACCGGCAGTACATGCAGCCCAGGCTCACCCACGCCATGGAAATGGACAACGATTTCCGACAATGGGAAATGGTCATTGCCGAACTTCGCCAGTATCCGCGGGACCGTCGAGAGCAGCGCCTCCGCTACGTGGCCGCACTTCGTACGCGAATGACCGAGCGCATGGGCCTCATGTACGGCGGGCTGCAGCGTCTTGGCCCGTTCCCGGTAGTGATCGCACTTTACCTGCAGTTCCGTGGTTGGCATTGGGGAGATTGGACCGGCGTTTTCGACATCGGCTGGGCAGGGGCCATCCTGATCTTTGCCATGGTGCTGCTTTACCTGGTGGGCTGGCTGCTGATCGCCCAGAAGTCGCGCCTGGAAACCTATGCGTCCCTGCTTGAGGCGTCCCTGCAGGATGACCCGGCCACGTAGAGTCAAGCTCGCTCGACTACTCCCCAGCCCGTAACCGCTCGCCATGCTCCAGCCAGATCCGGAACTCATTCCGCAGCCGCAGCAGATCCGGCGCAAGTAGATCCACACCCGCCGGTACGCTGACGACCAGCCCCGCAGGCGTATTCTCCACCGCCATCACTGGGCGCCCTTGGTAGCGGATCTGGAACCAGCTGCTTGGCGCCTTGCCCGCATCCAGCACAAAACCCGCTCGCTGTTTGGCGTCGACGAAGCCCTGTGCGTAGCTGCGGAGCATCTCGATCTGTTGCGGTTCCAACACGTTGTAGGTCTGAACCTGCGCGGGCGCAGGTCCAGCCCAAACCGACATCGAGGGCAGCAACAGCCCGATCCCAAGTAGAGTCGAGCTCGCTCGACTGCTCCAGATCTTAAGATCAGCCACGTCAGGCCGCCGGTCGCACGCGTTCCTGGATGAAGATCGTCAAAGCAAGGCAGGCCATGGCCAGGCCCTCCATTACTCGATCACCTACGTACTGGTCCGGGTCGCCATTCTGGCGCGCCCGCTCGGCCGCCAGCAGGATCTCCTGAATCACCCGTTGGCCCGCCAAGGCGCAGTCGGCATCGGCAAGGGCGACCCTGCGCCACGGCAGCGGGTGACGCTCGGGCCACGGTTGGCCATCGGATGCCGCGCCGGCGCCGATGCTGTGGAGAATGGCAATCAGGCTGTTGGAGTCCTGCGCCGCTTCGGGAGCGGGGGCTTCTGGGGTGGACGTGGGGGCAGGGGAGTAGGGCTTGGACATGATGTGGCTCCGTGCGTGCAGGCAGAAGCCGCCACCGATAAAGGTGGCGGACGATGCGTGGTTCGAAACCCCGTGTGTGGATATACGGGCAGGCACAAGGCCTCCACGCACCGCCCGCCATAGCCGGCCGACGGATTGCCAGCCGACACCGCGCGAGGCGGTGCCGGCTGGCAAGCGTAAACAACATCCACACAACCGGGGTTTCGAAGCCCGACCACCCGTTTTCGGTGGCGTGGCTAGGATTACGCCCGGTTGTGTACTGTGGCTAGGGGTTGGGGTCAAATCAGCCAATTGCCCTGACGCTTTTGGCATTGTCGCATAGGGGGGATGCTAGGCAAGGCGCTTGCCGTAGAAAGGAAACCGGCCGACCGTGCTGCAACGGCGTTGTGTTGCAATGAATGGCGTCGGGCCATTCCAAAACGGGTGTAATGCGACACAATTGGGTCAACTGACGCCGAGAAGCGGACCAACGAGGCGATGCATGCAACGCGCGGAGAAGGATTACACCTTTGGCACACTCGCGGGCTGGGGCTCCGCTCTTGCCACCTTCGGCCTTGTTCAAGGCTCACTCTATCTAAAGTCCTTCTGGGGACGTTTCGGTTTAGACCCGTTTCAGTTTGTTGCAGTAAGCGAGTTGGCGTTGGCGGGACTTGCAGCCATGGGTGTAGCCTTGTTTCTAATGGCCTTGGCGATATTGCTGGGCGGATGGCTGGAAGCGCAACTGTCAGAGGAAATTCCCAAGGGGCCGCTTCGCGCGTGGCTGTCTCCAATTGCATTCTTTGGTGGTCTGGGCGCACTTATCTGGTGGGCCAATGCGTGGCCCATCCTGATTGGAATGACTTTGACCATCGCGTGCGCCGTGGTGGTGCAGCTCTCGCCGTTAGTTCCGCGCGGAGTGAAGGAGTCGCCGTGGCTAACTTACTTCCTGGTGATGGCGGTCTATGTGTCGATCGCTTCCAGCTGGCTTGGTTACGAGCGCGCAGGAAGGATCGCCGCTGGTGGCGAGATGTACACGGCAACAGTCAGCACAGAAGCGGGTGTTCGAGGCGGGCTGAAATTGATCGGGCGACTTGGAGACACTTACGCACTCTGGGACCCTAGCCGCCAGGCGACAACCTTGGTTCCGGCCGGCGACATTAAGACGATTGAGATCATGCGAAAAGCAAATAAAGACGCGAAAGTGGAGAAGTAGCTAGACGGGCTAGCTGGCCTGGAAGCAAAACGCTGCCGAGCAGGAAGAGCAGGGCACCGCCGCTGCACCCGGCGCGCCCGCGGCAAGCCGAAGCGGCGGCCGTGATCCTGCGCCGTCTTCAGGTATTGGCCGTATTGCAATGCGGACAGGAACGGACTACATCGCCGCAATCACGCCTATGGTGCAGGAGGTGCCGTGGTCGGCTCCGGCGTACATGGAGCGACCGGTCGTATCGGACCCTCACCTCTACTGCGTGAGTACGGAGAACAGCTGCCGGTGCGTAACGGATCAGGGCACTAAGGCCATCGTGGCGGTGTTGCCAGTCAAGGGGCGACAATCAGCCTTGTTGAACGCGTCTCAGGAAACTTCCCAGAAGTTGCACCTTTCCCGAGCGCCAGTCGGATGCCGACGGCCACTCAACCCAACAAGATGTGATTTAACGTGAAGCATCACGGCGCACACGGCTCCGCAGGACGATCACGCCAGCCGCCTTCGATTCGCTGAAACCGGCGGCCATTGATGCAGCGCTCATCGCTACCGAGCGAGCGCGGCGGAGGGGCTGCGCGCTCAACCACCCCCCATAGCTCCCGCTGGATTTGAGCCGATTCAGCTGCCGCTTGGGCCTGTAATTTTCGCTCCCATTCCGCAGCCTGTCGGTCCAACTGGGCTTGTTCTTCGGACGTTGCAGGGCGCATTAGCTCTCGCGTCATTGCGGCCGCATGCCGTCGCGCGTTCCACTCGATTAGCCCCATGGCGATCGCGACCAACAGTGCGGCGCTTACGCCAATATATAGCCAGGGCGATGTGGACTCGTGCTGCCGGGCGGGTCGGCTTCGATTTCCCCGGAACTGCACGTCATGCAGATCAGGGGCGCTAAAGGTTGGTTCGTGTCGTTCGCGGTCCATACGTACCCCCAAGGCGTCCTTAGCGCATTCTAGTCGGGTCGAGCGAGCGAGGGGAGCGGACCGCCGTTTATCATGCGAACAACTTGAGCGGGCAAGGGAAGGACAGATGTCGATTCTTGACTACAGCAAGGAAATCGCTTCGATACTGGTTGGCCTTTTCGGCTTGATTGGAAAGCTTGCGGCGAAGCCTGAGACTTCGATGGGGTGGGGGCCAAGGGCTTCTATTAGTCACATCCTGCCGCCCTTCATAGATGCAGAAGGAAATGTGACGGATCAAAGGCCGCATTTAACAGTTGGATCATTCTTCATCAGCAATACGGGCAAGGTGCCGCTGAGCGAAATCGAAATCGTTCTGAACTACTCTCCCCAATCACTTAATCTCTGGCCGCCGCGACCGTTCACCATCACTGAAATTGCACACGGCCGGATTGCGATATCTCTCCCCACGCTATCCCCAAGGGATGAGCTATGGTTTGAGATGGTCGCCGTGAACAATACCCTGCCCAATGTCCTTTCCGTCAGGAGTAAGGAAACCGTTGCCCGTCCAATTACGGTCGACTTGTTGCCTGTTGCACCACGGTGGCAGATTCGCGCCATCCAAATCCTGTCACTCTTCGGCCTCGTAGCTGCTGTGTACGTGACACTTTGGCTCTTGAGCGGCCTGCTAACAGACAATTGGTCATGGCTCAGCAGTGGCTGCAGAGGGGTTTAGTGGCAGCCCCCCTTACGAAAGCGCCTTACACGCGCTGGGGAGGATGAGGCCACAGTTCATGAAGAGCTGCACGCGGTGGCTCGGCGTCAGGGCCAGCCATCGCCACCGCTGAACGCTCCTTTGCGTCTGCTCACTACATCCCGGAGATTGACGACATTGACAGGATGATGACGCATGCCGGCGTCGCAATTGCGCACATATCTGGAAATGTCAATTGACGGTGCCGAGCGTGCAGCTTCCGTCATCCGGCGACATTCCTGCGCTTCGCAAGGTGTGAGCGAAAGCCAGGCCAGATCCTCGGAAAGCAGTTCGCGGCCCTCGGCAGTGATCAAGCGATCTCATAGGAAAGAAAAGCCGGCCTGAGGGCCGGTCAAGTAGATACGGTGATGCGGGTCGAACTGGATCATGCCGCGATCTCATCCTTGGCCAGGGACTGAGGGCGCAGGCAATAGCCCAGCGAGAGGCCCAGCTACTGGCATGCGGAGCCAATAAAGGCCCAGACTCGGCGATTACGCCATTTCGCATAATGTATATTATGTTCGTACATGGATGGACGCCCCAGGATCCACAACCTCCTAACCCTCTCCACATAGATGATGCTCCCCGGGCACCCAAATCCCTCAAGCCTCCGGCCCTTGATGTCGATCGACATCAACGCGGCAACCAATCCCTGCGGCCAGGACATCTGCGGTCCGCCCACCACCACACGCTTGTTCTGCCAGCGCCACCGTTTCCAGCTGCGTCAGATCAAAGCACCGGCCATCATCCAGCATGATGGATCCCAAAGTCCGGCCGCCCGGAATGAATGCCACGCCGCCGCCAACCTCGATGCGCTTTTCGACCTGAGCTTCCCGCGCCAATCCAGCACCACCACAAGCCAGCGCCATGCCCATGACCGCAACACGCCACACGAGCGTGACCCAAAGGCTGCCTCCTCATGGGTCACCCAACCAAACGGCCGTGACGCGTCACGTTAATAGCCCAAAATTCCTTGAAATCTGAGCGCCCGACCAGGGCCCTGACCACCAGATTTCAAAGCCCGAATCCCATCAGCTGCGCCCCCGTTTAGGAATAGTCGCAAAAATCGTACGAATTCGATGACCACCAAGATGGCAGCGCCAGAATAAGCGCCACGCCCCCTGGGCGACGATCACCTCCCTGAGCATGAATGGAAATCCTGCACCGCGTCGCCTTCGGCTGGCACTGCTCGACGATCATGACGTCGTCCGACGCGGCGTCGGCATGCACCTCGGCACCGATACGCGCTTCAGGATCGTCGCCAGCCACGGCCACAGCGCGCCGCTGCTGAAGTACTTGATGAACCACCCGGTCGATGTGGCGATCATCGATATCACTTTGGGCCCGGACGATCTTGCTGGCCCCGAGCTGGTGCTTAAACTGCGCGAATGTGCGCCGCGGGTCTCGCTGCTGGCGTTTGCCGGGCAGTCGTCGAACGCCGGCATCCATGTGCTGTTGGATGCCGGAATCAGCGGCTATGTCAGCAAATGCGAGCCACTGGCCGAGCTCTCCGATGCGGTGATCCGGGTGTCCCAGGGGCTGTTCCGGCTTCCGCCCGGGTGCAAGCTGCCGCCCACGCGCGAGCCGCTCAGCCGCAACGAACGCGAGGTGCTGCATCTGCTGCTGGACGGCATGACGGTGTCCGAAATCGCAGTGCAGCGCCACCGTAGCATCAAGACCATCAGCACCCAGAAGAACGCCGCGCTGCGCAAGCTGGGCTTGCGCAATGACGCCGAGATCTACGCGTTGCGCACCCAGTTGGAGGCGCTGTGATCGCGGCAATGTGGCTGCGCCTGGCGATTGCGTCGCTCGCGGCCTGCCTGCTGACCAGCGCCACGATGGATGGCCCGCAATCTTCCGGGAATCCGCAGCGCCCAGTGCGTGTCGCAACTGGACCGATGCTGCGACCATTTCCCGAGCAGGCACAGCCGGACGCTCCGCCGACCATTGCGCACCGTTATGCGAAATTGGTGGCGCGGCATTCCGGCCTGTCCTTCATCGAGCAGCCGCACGACAGCACCCTTGCCGCCATCGCGGCCGTCTGCGCGCGGCAGGCTGACCTGGTACTGGTGCAAGGCGCGGCCACGGACCTGCCTTTGCCCTGCGCCACCCTCATTCAATCCCGTCCGTTTCGCGGCGGCGATACCGTATTGGCGGGCCCGCTGGACACTCCCCTGCCCCACGACGCCAGCGGCTTGAACGGCCTGAAGCTGGCCGCGGTAGAAGGTGACCCCTACCCCGCCTGGCTGGTCGCGCGCCATCCGCAGGCGCAGGTTGTTGCGGCGCCCAACATGCATGCGGCACTGGCGCTGGTCGATGCCGGCACGGCAGATGCAGCCATCGGCCTGGAGGCCAGCCTGCGCCCGGTGTTCCGGCGCGATTTCCACGACAGCCTGCGCGTGCAGCCCCTGCGCGACCACTTCCCGCACGAACTGCATCTGCTGGCACGCCGCAGCGACCAGCAGTTGATCGACCGAATCGAAGACGCGCTGGCGCGGATCACTGTCGATGAGCACGCCGCGTTGCTGCAGCACTGGGCCCGGCATACGCTGGCGGACCGATGGCAGCACGCCAACATCCAACCGCCACATTGGGTGCTGCCGGTCCTCGCCATGGCCCTGCTGGCATTGTTCGTTTCGTTTGTCGCATCCAGGCGCCGGCACGGGCGCCTGCAGGCGCAGCAGCGTGAGCGCAGCCACGCCTCCGGCATGGTCAATCACGAGGTGCGCAATGCGGCGCAGGCCATGGTGACAGCGGTCGACCTGCTCAAGCAGAGCGCCTTGCCGGCCGGCGCACACGAACTGGCCTCCATCGCCGCCAATGCCGGGCAGACCCTGCGCAGACTGCTCAACAGCGCTCTGGATTTCTCCCGGCTGGCGGACGGCAGCTTCCGGCCGCGGCCCCGGCCATGCGCGCCGGCTGCGCTATGCGCGCAGGCCGTGCAGGCCGCGACGCCGCAGGCCCAGCAGCGACGCCTGCGCCTGCAACTGCATGCGGACGAAGCCCTGCCGCCGGTGCTGGTCGATCCCGACTGCCTGCGCCAGATCCTGGACAACCTGCTGGGCAACGCACTCAAGTTCACCGACGTGGGCGGCGTGGATCTGCGCGTGGAGGTGGACGCCGCATCCTGCCCTGCCCGGTTGCAGATCGAGGTGGTCGACAGTGGCATCGGCATTGCGCCCGCACAGACGGCCGAGCTGTTCGCGCCGTATCGGCAGGCGGACGGCGGCCATGAGCGCGGCGGCAGCGGTCTGGGCCTGTCAATCTGCCGTCAGCTGGCGCAGGCCATGGGCGGCACGCTGGATGCACACAGCGTCCATGGTCGCGGCAGCCGCTTCATCCTGCGCGTGCCGGTGCGGGTGCTGGATGAAGGCGCGCTTGCGCAGGAAACGCTGGACACGTCGATGCCACTCGGCGGCTTGCAGGTGCTGCTGGTCGACGACCATGTACTCACTCGCCAGGTCACTACCGCGCAACTGCAGCAACTCGGCGCGGACGTATGCGAAGCGGACGGCCCTGCTGCGGCGCTTGCCCAACACGCCGCCTCACCCGCTTCGATCGTGCTGCTCGACATAGAACTGGACGCGATGGATGGCTATGCGCTGGCCACGCAGTTGCGTGCGCAGGAGCGCGACCAGGCGAATCGGGCATGGCTGCTCGCACTGTCAGCACATAGTGGCGATGAGCACCTGCAGCGCTGTCAGCGTGCGGGTTTCGATGGCGTTCTTGTCAAGCCGCTGCAGATCGAGTGCCTGCTCGATGCACTGGACCTCGGTAGCAGTGGTGCACAACCCATCACCGACCTGCCGGCGCAACTGCTCGCGGACTACGACCAAGACATCCGCGCAGAAATGGCGCTATTGCAGCAGGCCGTGGACGCGCGGGATGCACCAGCGCTGTGTCATCATGCCCATCGCCTGCAGGGTGTCCTGCAGATGCGCGGCGTCGCAGCCATGCAGGACGTGGCGGGTGAACTGTGGAGCGTGGGCAACGCCGCTGCCCCGGACTGGTCCGAAGCGCAGCGGCTGCTGCGGGTGCTGCGCGTCTGGCGCGGCGATATTACCGCCGCGCAAGAGCCTTGACTCCGGCTGCGTTGCCCGACCTCTTCAGTCCAGGCAGACGCTGACCCCAGTCTCGCCAAAGCGTTTCCAACGAGCAACAGAGGGACGAGGGACGAGGGACCCAGCGTGCGGCCGCTGATAAGCTGACGGGAACGACCAACCGGATCCAGGGACATGGAACCCTATCGCTTCTCGCTGAAAGAGCTCATTGACCATGACCTCAGTCCTGTGCAGGCAGTTCTGCAGGCCAGCGTTGACCTGGTCAGCTCCCGTTTTGCCCTTGCCGGGTCAGGGTCAAATGTACGGGCGCCGCTGCTTGAACATCGTGGCGAAGTAGACGCCAACGGCGCTTTTTTGGGCGCGATCGCCGCATTCGGCCATGCGATCAATGATCGAATGGAGGAGTTTCCTGCGGATCAGTGGGGCCCCTGCACATCAGTGTCGTGGGCCCAGTACACCAATCATTACTCGGGCAGATCTTCCGAGCCGCAGCGAGGCGGGGACTTTGCACTCGTCCTGGATCTGGGCGGGAACCATTGCCGGCTGGCCATCTTCCAGTCCAAGGTAGCCAAGAGCGCCTTCGGCAAACGCCGAATAGCGTTGACGCAGCACACCGGCAAGCGAGTGCAGCTCGTCCAGCTGGCAAAGACCGCCGTCGGTGTCCAATCCCTCAAACGCACAGCACTGAACTGGAAGAACCTGGACTGGGTGCACTACCTGGCCTGGGACCTGGACAAGCGTCCAGCGACTGTCCCTCTGAGCAACCTGGCGCCTCAGGTCAGACTTGCCCTTGAATTCAGCATCAACAATGCCACAGGTGCGTCAATGCCCCGTTCAGTCAGGCGGGCGCTGTCAATTGAAGTCGACTGGGATGATAGTCCGCTGGATCAGCTGCTTAACCTTGGTTCCGCCAACGCGAACGATGCAATGGGAGCGCCGCTGACTTGCCGGGGCTGGCTGACCCTGACCTACTCACAAGCAGAAAGAGTAGTCCCTCCGATCCTTAAGATAATGGACGTGGCCGTTCTCCACTCTCGGCCAGGGTCACCCGAGTTCATCCACACCCTGCGACAAAGGGACGAAGCCTCAAGGCAGATGCATCTGGCCGGCAGGAGAATCGAACCCATTGCAGCCAACCGGCTACGGACCACTGAACGGAAGAGAGCATCCATGCCTCCGCCCTTCCCTTTCTCCGATCCTGAGCTGACTCAAGCAGTCATTGAGGTGCTGGGGCGATGTGAATGCTCTCCTCGCGAGCCTACTCCAACACGAAACGAAAAACTTGGCCAATCCAACAATCGCAGGCGTGGGCCAAGATATTGATCACGCCCTCCTGCGCCTGATGCACCGCCGCTCACCTTCATGGCTACAGGCCACCAAGTGCGTACGGAGCCGGGCACCCCTGAAGATCAAGTCAAGGCTTGACGACTCAGGGCCCAGCTCCCGTCTTGCTTACGAAGAAAGTCATGCGCTAGCAGAGTTCAATGCGCTGGCTGATTCGCTCCATCACCCGAGGCTGCCCGATCACCAAACTGATGAAGAGTGGGAAGGCAGCTGGCACAAGATCATCAAAGCGCGCCATTGAAGGGGGCCCAGCATGAAATCTACGGAACCCTGTTTGGCATTCCGCAATGCGGCTTGTAGACCTTGCGAAGTCGATTTGTCGCCACGCGCACAGACACGCCAGCGGCTTTGGCCATGTCGTGGACCTCCTGGTGATGCGCGCGGCAAAGACTGATGATTGCTCTCAGCTCATCCTTGGTCCCCAGCCACTTGTAGCTGGTGTGGTGGAGTTCAACCTCAAGGCAGTCGCAGAACTCACACTTCTGATAGTTCGGACGACCACGAGCCTTCTCCTTGACCTGCCGCCAACCGTCTGATCGGAGGTAGTCCGCATAGCTTCGATCGCCAAGCATTGCGTCTCTGCGAATCCATGTATCTGCGTAGATCTCGTCCAGATCATTCATCCAAGGGCTCGCATCATCACGCGCATCAGGGCAGTAAACTGACATGCCACAAGGCCGATGCCAAGCACTGCCAGGTGCTGGCGACTCTATAAAGATTCCAGAGGACGTGCCGCTATGGCTCTGTCACCGCAAACACAGCCCATCATGGATGATTCAGACGCTGCGCCCGCCCCTTCTAATGGCTTTTGCTACCGCGTTGGGAAATTTATTGCAAAAGGTCGCATGCCCAAGCTGTATCCGTGGGTGATCGTCCTGGCCGCTCTGCTGCTCAGCGCCGCCTACCTTGTTCGATTCCATGCTTACCCGTTCGGTGATCCCGACTCCTGGGGCCAGTTCGGCGACTTCCTTGGCGGCATGCTCAATCCGCTCGTTGGCATCGTCACCGTACTTCTGGTCCTGGAGACGCTTCGCGTTACAAGACAGGAGGCTGCGGACAATCGCGCCGCACTCGAACATCAGCGCGCCGAGATGGCAAGGCAGACGATTCACGTTGCGGAGCAGGCCGAGAGCGCAAAGGCTCAGCAACAATCTTTCCTTGCCCAGCTTGATGACGCTCGTGATCGCGAGGCGCTCAGAGAGGTGGAAAAGCACCTGGACACGCTATCCATGGAGCTCAGCGAGTCCTTGCAGGCAACAACCACGCGCCGACTGAGTTATCGCAAGGCAAATTCTGGCGGATCGTTTTTCAGTCCAATGACCCGAAAAGCAGAGGCTGTTTCGAAACTGGATCGCGCTGAGGTGCAGAATGTGCGGCAGCAGCCCAAGATTTGGCCTGCTACTACGGAGAGCACAGCTGACACTATATATCTGGCGCAGGAGTTGGATAAGTGGGAGTCCGAATTCGGACACGCCATCGAGCTTGTGAAGGATATTGCGACGTACTGCGATCTTTACGCAGCACGCAAGGGTGCCTCCAAGCTGAGCCTTTACCACTACAAGCACCGTGCGCATCCCGCGGCGGAAGCCCTTGCGTCCTTGGGACTGATTGATGAGGCAATTGTGACCAGCCTGGCGCCTGGCTCCGTTCCGAAACCCGAGCGGCCCGAAGAATCCTCCACTGGCGCCGGGAAGTCGCCACCGACTGATAGACGAGCCCGTTGAAGTCCTCCGGAGTTGGGCGACGGGATATGGAAGGATCCCACTGACGGGATCCTTCTTCCTTGCCAGTACTGCAATCTCAAGCGATGGCAGCAGGACGCCCGAGTCGATCACTTCTGAGTCGGCTGCCCTTTTGTGGCCCTATGTGCCGCCACCCGCTCCTCCAGAGCAGCAATCTTCTCCTGCTGACGGATCACGTACGCGTCACCCTGCCCCACGCGGCTCATGAATCCGAGGGCGTAGATGACGTTGCAGTACATCCCCAACCCCAACACTGCGGCGCCAGGTCCAATCCAATCCATCCCCCCATCCAGGAGCATGACCGGGGCGTAAGCGATTCCCACTCCGAGGATGGCAAAGCTGATCAGCACGTGCCGGAGCAGGAAAGCCTGCATCCTCGACGGATCCCGCCCCAGTTCCAGCGCCTTCTTGAGCTCTGCCCTCATAAGGGACAGGCCGAGTCTGCTGCCAAGCAGCCAGATCCATGCCTTGCCTCGACCGAACGCCCAAGCCAATCCAAGCAACACCAGCCCACCGACAACGCTATTGAAGATGCTGTTTGGATCCAAGTTCAAAGAAGTCATGCGGTCACCTCAACTGAGCAAGTAGCATTGAGTTTAATGACCGATCCTGGCGTGTGGCGAAAATCCTGGCGACCGTCTCGGCCAACCATCCATGCACGCCCTGCTCCACTCTGGCCGCACGACAACGCGATCCATCTGCCGGCGCCTATCCAGATAGGCGTTGAGGTCTACTGGACCACGCCCTGGATCAGCCGATAGTCGCCCCGCTGGCACTGTGCCGGCCTGCCGCTAGCGATATGTAAATACAACGGTCCCTTTCGCATTGGCATCGCCGGCTACGATCTTTCCAGACACATTGCGGTATCGGGCCAGGAATTTGTAGCTTTCGCCAGCGGGAAGTCGCGAGAACGTCAACGGCACTGTGGAGTTCGGCACAATCGCGCGCCCATCTTCGGTGCGAAGGATGACCCCGACACCAGAGGCACCACCCTCCACCGCAAATGCTCCAAGATCATCGCCAGAGGCCGTTCCCTGGAAGGTCATATCCACACTGGCAACGCCGACGCAACCACCGGAGACAAGCTCGCGCCGCGACTCGGGCCCCTCTGCCCCTACCCTCGGTATGGCGCCGGCGGGAAGTGTGCCAAGGTCGATCGTCATGGTGTCGCCAATAATGCAGTCCGGCACCAGCGTCCCAGCTACGTCAAAGCTGGATTGAGCAAATGAACCACCGGAAGCTGCGAGAAGCGCCAGAGCAAGAAGGCAATGCTGAATAGCGCCTGCTCAAAATAGACGACGAACTGGATTTGCGTTTTTCGGTCTCATATCGCACTTCAGGAATAAGTGATGTTGATTGTGATCGTCGCGTTGACGGCGCCACCTTGATAGGTGCCGGGGAGTCGGGTCATTCGGACCCGGAAATCCCATCCACCAGCACCGCCAGCGGGCGCCGCGAACTCCTTGGTACTGTTCGGGGCGATTCCGCCTGCAGGCGCGCCAACAGACTCAAGCTTAATCCCAATCCCCAGCGCCGAACCGCGCAGCGCGGTCAGCCGACTGCGAGGAACCCAAAGCCAGGTTCGCTACCCAAGGCAAGGGGAGGAGCCAGCGCCCTTGCCTGCTGGCTGCTGGACGCAACCTATGGCTCATTATTCCGATCGCGGGTCAACACGCGCGACAGTTCGATGGCGGAGAGCGCCCGAACAAACTGCGGAGCCGCAATGGCCAAGCCCAACAAAGCGGCGATTCGAATAGACATCGATGAATCTCACCCCAAGGGAGCAAGTGTCGCCGAAAACGGCGTGCATCGATCTTGTGCGCCGCACGAGATGCGGCAGTAGAACTATTTCGAGGCCTTCGGGTGCAGATCCGCGCCCAATGTCGCCACCATACCCGCCACTGAAGCACCCAGCTTCAGAGCCCGCTGAAACCCGAACGACCAGAGCCCCCCATCCGCTCGAATGGGAGGCTCGTCAAAATTTTGATGCCGAGTGAAAACCAGTGCGATCACAGCACAGCCGCAATCGCACCAGAGTCCTGACTCAGGCCGCGTTGCGCTCAGCCTGGCGACGGGTCAGGTCGTTGAAACGACCCAGCGACATCAGGTGCTGGTGGATCAGCGCAAGCCAGCCGCTACGGTGCCATTCGACCACCGTGGCGTCCGGCAGCGCGACGAACTTCTCCACGTCCACCACGAAGAAGCCATTAAGGTTGAACTCACGGCCATCGGGCAGGCGGATGGTGGCGTTGCGCTCCACCAGCAGGTTGTTTTCCAGCAGCGCCTTGGAAAAGGCCTGGGTCTGTTCGTGCTCGCGGGTGAACTGGCCGCAGAATTCCAGCGCCTGCTGCACCATGTCGGTGGCCTTGCCATCGACGAACAGCGGCTGGCCTTCTTCGCCGCCACGCACGATGCGCGGACTTTCTTCGTCGATGCCCAGCAGGAAGTCATTGTCCTTGCCGGTGTCGATGAAGATGAAGGGGTGGCGACGCAGGTAGGCCGGGATGTAGGTTTCATCCGCCCACAGGCCATCGGTGATGAACAGGTTGTCGGTGGTGATGCCGACGGCGGCCATCGGCACGGCGGTCGGGCCGGCGAACAGAATCGGGAAGTGGTGCAGCGCCAGCGAGAATTCGCCGAGCACCAGCGGGATCGAGTTGCTGCCTGCAGCGAACTCCAGCTTGCCCGGCAGGATGCGCACATCGGCATGCACGTCGGCCTGCAGCGGCACCGGACGGGTGTAGAACAGGGGTGCGCCGCTCTGTGCAGCTTCGGTGGTGGTGTCGCTGGTGGTGGTCATCGTCAAAGCCATGTCGAACATGCACGCCTGCCATCCCGGGCGCGCCAGCGGGAACAACCTGAACCCCGCATTATCAACAAGCCGGATGGCAAGAGCCACCCCGACGCGAATTTATTTCAGCTGCAGCGGGTAGCGTTGCCACAGCACGTGGACCAGGAAACCCGCCAGTTCGGTGTCACGGGCACTGACGGCCGCGCGGATCTTGTCCAACAGCACCATGTCGGTGCACGAGCGCACGTCGGCGTGGTTGGCCTGCCCTGCCCTGCGCGCACGATAGCGCGCAGCCCGCTGCGCATCGCTCATTGCGTACCCGAACTTGGGCGGCCGACCGCGTTTGCGCGGCAGGGTCAGCTCCAGGGTTCCGGGGTCGTTGTCATCACGCATGGCGGGTGCGATCGGCGGCAAATCAACAGGGGTGCGCAATTTATCGTGAGGCATCACTTTAATCCAGCTTTTTCTGCAGTTTTGTTGCGCTGCAGCGCCAGCGGGCGCGCATCATCCCGCCCGCACATTGTAGATCCATGCCATGCATGGATGCGCATGACAGCCGCCAAACGCGCACAACAAAAAAGGGAGCCCGCGAACGGGCTCCCTCAGTCTCGCATCACGCAGCGTGCACCGGCTCGTAGCCGTGCAGATGCGCTTCACTGCTGGCGCGCCCCTGGCTGAGCGAGCGCAGCGAGGTGGTGTAACCCACCAGGTTGGCCAGCGGTGCAAAACCGCTGACTTCGGCGCGACCTTCCTGGTCGTCGATGCGTGCGATGCGGCCGTGGCGACGGTTGAGGTCGCCCACCACATCACCCACCGAGGCCGACGGCGAATGCACCGTCACAGCCATCACCGGCTCCAGCAGCTGCGTACCACCCGCGGCCAGCGCGGCCTTGATCGCCTCGCCGCCGGCACGGTGGAAGGCCGTCTCCGAGGAGTCCTTGGCATGGGTTTCCCCATCGACCAGACTGATTTCGATGCCCACCACCGGATGCCCCTGCGGCCCGGACGTCAGCGCCGCACGCACACCCTTTTCCACTGCGGCGATGAAACCGCGCGGGACCACGCCACCGACGATACGGTCGTTGAACACGACCTGGTCGTCTTCGCGCGGCACCACGTCCAGCACCACATGGGCGAACTGACCTTGGCCGCCGTTCTGCTTGGAGACCCGGCCAACCACGCCGGACACCGTGCGCAACGGCGTTTCCTGGTAGGCCACGCGCGGCGCGCCAACCCCGACATCAACCTTCCATTCGCTGCGCAGGCGCTCGACCATCACCTCAAGGTGCAGCTCGCCCATGCCCCAGACCAGGGTTTCACCGCTGTCGCGCTCGGTCTCCACCTTGAACGACGGGTCTTCCTGGGCCAGGCTGGCCAGGCCCTGCGCCATGCGGATGAGGTCGGCCGCGCGTGCCGGCTCCAGCCGCCAGGCCAGTACCGGCGCCTGCGACTGGATGCTCTCCAGGCGCAACGGCTGCCCTCGACCGCTCAGCGTTTCACCGCTGACGGCATCCTTCCAGCCCAACACCGCGACGATGTCGCCGGCGACGGCCTGCTCGATGTCGTGGGTCTGGTCGGCCTGCACGCGCACCAGCCGGCTGACGCGGCGCCCCTGCGGGTGCTGCGAACTGGCAATGGCGTCGCCCACCTTCAAGGTGCCCGAGTACAACCGCACGAAGCTCAGTGCGCCGTGCTGCTGGTGGATGATCTTGAACAGCAGGCCCGCCAGCGGACCGTCCGGGTCCGGCGGCAGCGACACCTCGCCGTGTTCCGCTTCGGCAGTGACGGCCGGGCGATCCAGTGGCGACGGCAGGTAATCGACCACCGCGTCCAGCAGCGTTTCGATGCCCTTGTCCTTGAAAGCCGCGCCCGCCAGTACCGGAACGCCGGCACCGGCCAACGTGGCCCGGCGGATCGCCGCGCGCAGCATCGCCGCATCGATCGTCGCACCTTCCAGCCACGCCGTGGCCAGCACGTCGTCATGGTCGGCCACGGCCTCGATCAGGTCTTGCCGCTGCGCCTGCCACTGCCCGCGCTCGTCTTCGCCCCAGAGGGTGATGGACGCCGCAGCGCCGTCCTGCCAGCGCAGCACGCGCTCGTCGACCAGATCGACCCAGCCGTGGAAGTCGCTCTCGCTGCCCAGCGGCACGCCCAGCGCCCACGACCGCGCCTGCAGCTTGTCCTGCAGCTGCTCCAGCACGCGCTCGAACGACGCGCCGACGCGGTCCATCTTGTTGACGAAGGCAATCAGCGGTACGCGATGCCGGCGCGCCTGGCGCCACACGGTTTCCGACTGCGGCTGCACGCCATCGACGGCCGAAAACACGGCCACGGCACCGTCGAGCACGCGCAGCGAACGCTCGACTTCAATGGCGAAGTCGATGTGACCGGGGGTGTCGATCAAGGTCAGCCGATGCGGCGGCAGATCGCGCGGCGCCCATTGCGCCTGCACGGCGGCCGCGCCGATGGTGATGCCGCGTTCGCGCTCGATCGCCGAAAAATCGGTGGTCGCATTGCCGTCGTGCACTTCGCCGACACGATGGATTTCGCCGCTTTTCCATAGCAGGCGTTCGGTCAGCGTGGTTTTACCGGCGTCGATGTGGGCAATGATGCCGAGGTTGCGACGGCGGGAAAGGGAGTGGGTGTTCATGAGATAGGTTCCTGCAAAGCCAACTTCAGGGGCCGCGCACCCCGGTTGGCGACAGGGCGCGCGGCTAGCGTTCGGTCTCGGCGATCTGGTGCATGGCACGTGCTCCTCGGTGTTGCGGGTTACGGAAAAATGGATGGGATCGACTGGCGGATGGGATCGACTGGGTAGAGTCGAGGGGGGGGGGGGGGGGGGGGGGGGGGGGGGGGGGGGCCCCGGGCGCGCCCCCCCAACCACCAC
>NZ_VYKI01000005.1:123639-184312 GCF_008710035.1 Stenotrophomonas cyclobalanopsidis
CCTTGTTTTTTCTGTCTTGTGTGGGCCGCGTGTGGCGATCACCCCCCCCCCCCCCCCCCTCGACTCTACCCAGAGCCAGACCCCAAAACCCCCAAACGAAAAAAGCGCCCCGAAGGGCGCTCTGTGGATGGTCCATCGATGGCCGGATCAACGGCCCCGTGGCACTCCAGGCAGACACGCCCGTCCCGCGCTTGCGCGGGTCAGGGTGAAAAACTTCAGGAGCGGCATCCGGTTCATGTGGCGCATTCTAGGCCTGTAATCTCCGCGCGCAAGTGGCTATTGCGCGCATAGGTGGAACGATGAGGCTTGCTGGGGTCAGAGCCCTTCGCTGCGCGAAAGGATCCGACCCAAGGGAGGCCAAGGGGTCAAATCCCTTGGCGCAGCCAAGGGCTCTGCCCCCTGCAGCGCGTATCACTCGCAGCCGTTGATCCGGCGCGCCTCGCCAACGGTGGCGGCGTTATCCCCCTTCACCGACACCCAGTCCTTGAGGGAGAGGTTGGGATGGACGTTGCCGCGCGCAGGTGTGTCGTAGATCGTGATTTCCGTCCAGCTACCCACCGCGCCCAGCTCGGCCAGCCGCGCAGCCTGGTCCTCATCGCTGCTGAACGAGTCGCCCGGTTTGGACGGCGTCGCATTATTCACCGTTGCGGTCTTCAACGCGCGTACGCGCAGCGCGCCGCCCGGCATGCGCTGGGTGATCACATCGTAACGCTCGATGCCGTACGCCCAGCGGCGCTCGGCCTGGCGGCGCACCTCGCTGCCATCTTCGGCCACCGTCAACCTGCCATCCACCAGTCCACCGATTGCGGACACACCACCGAAGGTGGCCAGCATCGCATGGTAGGCGACGAGCGATCGCTTCTCCAACGGCAAATCGCTTGCAGCCGGCTTCATGCCTGGCAGATCCAGGTAGGCCGCGTCCTTGCAGAGCAGCAGCACTCGCTGGTCATCGTTCCAGGACATCAAAATCGTGCCACCGAGGTAGTAGCTGGTTGTAAACAGATCGTTTCCACGATGAGGGCCGTCTGCATGGCGGGTCTCGATCATGGTGGCCTGGCCGGCTGCCTTTTCCAGATCGACCGCAGTGGTGGTTGCAGCCGTGGATGTGCCGGAGACAATCAGCGAGGCCAGCAATGCGGTGCGGGAAAAACGATGCTTCATGGGGGTCAGTCCGTTGAGAAAAACGAACCGCCAATAATACGTCGCGAAGCAACACGACGCTTTACCGCATCAGGTCACCACCACCAGCGGCACGCCCCGGCGCGGATGCTGCAGAACCACCACATCCTGCTGGTACACGCGCTGCAGGTTGGCTTCGGTCAGCACCTGCGCAGGCGTGCCATCGGCCGCCACCCTGCCCTGTTCCAGCAGCACGATGCGATCGGCATAGCCTGCCGCAAGGTTCAGATCATGCAGCACCACGATCACACAGGCACCCGCTTCGGCACACGCGCGCACGCTGCGCAGCGTACGTTCCTGGTGGCGCAGATCCAGCGCGGCGGTCGGCTCATCCAGCAGCAGCAGCGGCGTGTCCTGCGCCAGCACGCGCGCAAACGTGGTGCGTGCCGATTCACCGCCGGACAACTGCTGCACTTCGCGCAGGCGCAGTGCCTGCAGCTCGGCGGCGTCGATGGCGGCTTCCACCCGCGCATCGTCCACCGCCGGATCCGGCGGATGCGGCAGCCGCCCCATCGCCACCACTTCTTCAACGCTGAAGGCAAAGCGCACGCCATGTTCCTGCGGCATCACCGCGCGCTCGCGCGCCAACGCGCCGGACTTGTAGCTGCGCAACGGCGCAGCATGCAGCTGCACTTCGCCATCATCAGGCCGCAGATCGCCGGCGGCCACCGCCAGCAGAGTCGACTTGCCAGCACCGTTCGGGCCGACCAGTGCGGTCACCGTGCCCGGTGCGAAGGCCAGGCTGATGCCATGCAGGATTTCGCGCTGCTGGCGCCGCACCACCACATCGCGCAACTGCAGGAAACTGTTCATGGCGTGTCCTTGCGGCGCTGCTGCAGCACCAGCCACAGGAAGAACGGTGCGCCCAGTGCGGCCGAGAACAGGCCCAGCGGAATCTCTGCCGGGGGATCCAGCGTGCGCGCGGCGGTATCGGCAATGACGATCAACAGCGCACCCAGCACGCCCGACACGGGCAACAGCCAGCGATGGCCCGGGCCGACCAGCAGCCGCGCCACGTGCGGCACCACCAGGCCGACGAAACTGATCGAGCCGGCAAACGCCACCGCAGCACCCACCAGCAACGCACTGAAGGCCACCAGCATCCGTCGCGTCCGCGCGACATCCAGGCCCAGATGCTGCGCTTGGCGCTCACCGAGCGCCAGCATGTCCAGCGGCGTGGCCAAACGCAGCAGCGCGAACACGCCAATGGCGAACAGCGGCACCACGGCGGCCACGTCGGCCCAATTGGCCTGCGCCAGCGAGCCCATCTGCCAGAACACCAGCGACTGCAGTTGGCTCTCGCTGGCGATGTAGGTGAGAAAGCCGATCAGCGCCGAGCAGAACGCCGCCATCGCAATGCCCACCAGCAGCAACGTTGCATTGCCACTGCCCTTCCCCGGGCGCGCCAACGCGTAAGTCAGGCCGATGGCCAGTGCGCCACCGCCAAATGCGGCCACCGGCACCAGCCAGCCCGCTGCGCCTGCCGCCCCCAGGACGATCGCCGCAACGGCACCCAGCGCCGCGCCCTGGCTGACGCCGACGATGCCGGGGTCGGCCAGCGGATTGCCGAACAGTCCCTGCAGGCTCGCACCGGCCATCGCCAATGCCGCCCCCACCATGGCCCCCAGCAGGGCGCGCGGAATGCGCAGCTGCCACACCACGGCGAGGTCGCGGCGGCTGACCGCCTGCGGATCGACCAGGCCCAGCTTCACCCCCAGGGCCTGCAGAACGTCCAATGGCGGCAGCCGCAGCGGCCCCATCGCGAATGACGCCAGCACCGCGCCCACCAGGGCCAGCAGTGCCACCAGCAGCATCACCCGCCCGCGACGGCGGCGCCGATCAGCCGGACTCATGCCGGCGGCAGCGCCGCCAGAGCCTTGGCCAAGGCCAGAGCGCCTGCGCCAGTGCCGACGCTCGTGTACTTCAGCTGCACATCGGGCATCACCCAGACCCGGTTGGCCGCGCCGGCCGGCGTCTGCTTCAGGGTCGGGTAGGCCTTCCACAGGCCCTCGGCGCCACCAAACTGCTGCAGGTCGTGCTCGGTCACCAGGATCACCTCCGGTGCTGCGGCGATCACGCCTTCATTGCTCAGCTGCGAGTAGTTTTTCACCCCTGCCTCGCTGCCGATGTTGACGCCGCCCGCCAGGGCGATCATCTCGGCCGAGGCACTGTCTGCGCCCGCCACGGTCGGCGCGCCACCACCGCCGGTGGCCGATACGTGGATCACACGCGGCGCATGCGCCAGGCCCTTGCCCAGTGCCGCCGCCTCATCCAGCTGGCGCTGCACCTGGGTGGCCAGCGTCTGACCGGCATCCGCCAGGCCCACGGCGGCCGCCACCTTGCGCACCTTGTCCGGCGCTGGCTGCAGGTCATCGATCACCACGGCCGATTCGCCCACCTCGCGCAGCTTGCCAGCCAGCACGGTGTGGCGGCGCAGGCTGTTGCCGAGGAACAGCGAGCCATGCAGGCTCACCACGCCCTCGACGCCGGTGGTGCGGTTGAACAGGAACTGGTGCGGAGCGGCCTGGCCCGCCTGCGTGGTGGTATTGGTCGGCGCGGCAAACACCTGCTTGCCCAGGCCGAGCGCCTCGAGCACGGCAATCACATCGTCACCGCCGGCGATGATGCGGCTGGTGTCGGTCACTTCGGCGTCGGCACCATCATCAGAGCGCACCTTGGCCGGCAGCACCGGCACCTGGCCGGTCAGGGCCGGCAGGTCAGTGCCCGCCACGCGCTGCCAACCAGCAGGCAGTTCGGTGCCCGCCGTGCCCGCTTCTGCGGCAGGCTTGGTAGCGTCGTTGGCCGCAGGCGGCGCCGACGTGCCGCCACAGGCGGCCAGTGCCAGCGAGACAGCCAGCGGAAGTGCACACAGGCGCAGGCGGGAAGCGATGTTCATGCGAAATCTCCTTGCTGGCCGGGCGAAGGCACTGCCCTCGCCCGGCACGGGGGTTACGGCTGACGCGGGGTGATGCGGGTGATGCGGTCGCCCTTGGCATCGTCGGCGCCGCGCGACTTGTTCACCGCGAACACGCTGCCCTTGCCATCGGCACGCACATGGTTGGGGAAGGTGCCGCCATCGAGGTTGCCGACCACCTTGCCATCACGATCAACGACGGTGACGGTACCGGCGCCGCGGTTGGTGACATAGGCCAGGCCGCTCTTGTCATCAAAGGCGACGTTCAGCGCGCCAGCACCAACCGGCACGTCGCGCACGACCTTGCCGCTGGCGACGTCGACGATCAGCAGGTTGTCGGTGCCCTGCGAGGCCACGTACAGGCGGTTCTGCTGCGCATCGAAGGCAACGCCCGAGGCGCTGATCGAGTTGCCCAGGTCGATGACCTTGTCGACTTCGCCGGTGGCGACGTCGATCACTGCAGCCTCGGGCGTGCCGATGCTGACGGTGAACAGCTTGCCGGCCTTTTCGTCCAGCACCAGGCTCATCGGGGTGAACTTGCCTTCGTCGACGCCCGATTCCAGGGTGATCGACGGCAGTTCCTTCAGCGTCTTGGCATCGAACACCGACAGGTGGTCTTCGCCGGTGGCCGAGGCGAACACCTTGCCGTGCGTGCCATCCACCACGACGTCGCGCGCATGCGGCACGGTGTCGACCGGGAACTGGTGGACCAGCGACAGATCCTTCTGGCGATAGACCGCGATCGAGTTCTGGCGGGTGTTGGTGACCCAGACATTGCCGTTGGTGTCATCCACGCCCACGCCATAGACCGCGTACACCGCGCCATTGGTGGTGCCGGCGACCTGCGCCGGGGTGATCGCCTTGGTTACCTTCAGGGTCTTCGGGTCCAACTTCAGCAGCTGCGACTGGGTGACGGGCGGACGGCCGACCGAGGAGGTGACGAACACCGCGTTGCTGGCGGCGCTGTAGGCCGACTGGTACAGGCCCGGCACCAGCTTGCTGGACTGGGTGGCGAACTGCTGCTGGCCCGACAGCGACAGCTGCGGCGAGACGCGCAGCTTCAGCACGGTGGCCGCCGACGGCTGGCTGGCGCGGACGATCACCGGGTGCGTGCCCGGCACGGCATCGGCGGGGATCGCCAGCTGGGTCTTGAAGTTGCCATCGGCGTCGACCACCAGCGGCTGCGCGTTGAGCACACTGTCACCGCGCACCAGGCTGACCTGCTGGCCCGGCACGAAGCCGCGGCCGATGACCTCGGCCGTGCTGCCGGGGACAACGTTCTCGCCACGCGAGATCACGGTGCCCTTGAACGTGGCACTGGCGGGTTGATCGAACACCGGCTGCGCGGTGGCGGTGACCGCCAGCAGCAGGCCGGCGGCCAGGGAGGTCAGGCGGAGGGACGGACGAAACGACATGGAAGGCTCCTTGCACACGTAGGCCGCGCCTCGTGGCGCGGGATTCATCGGTTGCCTGGGCCGCTGCACATCGGCAGTCACGCCTGGGTAGTGGGGTCGCACGGCCACGCCGTGCGGGGATTCATTCGGCAGCGTTTGCGGACGCCGGTGCCTTGCCGTCCTCCACACTTCGATCGGTCACGCCGTACAGCTCATGCAGGGCCGCGTGGAACGACGCGGGCAGCATCGGGCCGTGGCCGAGGCCGGGGAATTCGCGGTACTGCACGCTCAGGCCGGGCACCTTGGCCAGGCGCGTGGACAGCTGCATTGCCGCATCCGGGGTGGCGCCCCCAATGCGGCGCAGATGCGCGACCACGCGCGGGTTGCTCATGTCACGCTTGCCGCGGTCGCCGACGCGCTCGGCACCGCCCAGCATCAGCCACACCTTGGCGGGCTGGCCATGCACGTTCTGCACGAACTGCTGCTCCGGGTCGCCCAGGGCGGCACCTTGGCTCCACCACAGCGACGGGCTGGCCGACAGATAGGCCTGGAACGCGGCCGGCCGGGTGTACAGCGCATTGAGCACGAACAGGCCGCCCAGCGAGTGACCCCACAGCGACTGCTGGAGGGTATCGATGCGGGCGCGGCGCTCCACTTCGGGCTTGATGCGGCGCTCGATCAGGTCGAGGAAGACGTCGGCACCACCGCCGACGGCCTGGGTCGTACCGCCCTCGTCATCGGCGCGGTCGATCCAGGCGGTGTAGTCCAGAGTGCGGGCCGGCGAGTCGATGCGCAGCTCGTTGTCGTAGCCGATCAGCACCAGCACTGGCGGCGCTTTGGTGGCGGCCAGCTCGGCCAGCAGCGGCTGGTCCAGCACCATGGCGACGGCGTTGCCATCCAGTGCGTACAGCACCGGCGACGGGGTCCTGGAGGCCTTTGCCGGGATCGCCACGTTCACCCGCCAGCGGCGCTGCTGGTCAGGGCTGTCGATCACGAAACGTTCGAAGCGATAGCTGGACGCCGGCTCGTCGAGCACGGTGCGGCCCATCAGCTGCTGCGGATTGCGCTGCTGCGCATGGGCGTAGGGCGTGGCCATCAGGGCCCCCATCATCAGGGCGGCTAGGCAGCCGAAGGAGCGTGCGGAAAACATCATGGGTGACGGATGCGGCGGGCACTGCCGCCTCTTCATCAAGGGACCGCAGTCTACCTTAAACGCGAATGATTATCACATCGATCACACGCCATATTGTGTATCTCGCGCGCCAACGGACGCCGCCGGGCAGGGCCCGGCGCTACCACGGCAGATACATCGGTAGCGCCGGGCCATGCCCGGCGACCGCGGTGTGGTGGGGACTCAGCCGAATTCCGGCGGCACCGGGCCGTACTGGTTTGCGTCCGGCGTGCCGGGCAGCAGCGTGAACACGAAGATCACCAGGCCACCAAACGGGATGAAGGCCAGCAGGTACAGCCAGCCCGACTGGTTGCAGTCATGCAGGCGGCGCACGGTGACGGCAATGACCGGCAGCAGGGTGGCCAGCCAGAACAGGACAAACAGGATGATCGACGCGATGCCCAGGCCATCGGACTGCATCACCAGCGCGGTGATCATCGGCACCATCAGCACCACCGAGACGATCAGCATGAACAGCTGGAACATCCAGTATTCGCGACGGTTGGCACGACCGTCGAACTGGGCGTAACGCTTCAACGGCAGGATGAGCTGGTCCATGGCAGGAAAGTCCTTGGGAAAACAAGGCGCGCAGTGTGCCAAAGGCCGGCAGGCGAGACAAATGCAGCGGCATTTGTAGAGTCGAGCCATGCTCGACTTCATGTGCGCCTCAGTCGAGCAAGCTCGACGCTACGAAAAGCAGTCGAGCATGGCTCGACTCTACAGAAGCGGAGTCAGTGGCCCTTGGCGGCCCTCGCCGCTTCGCGCTCGGCACGCAGACGGTCCAGCTTTTCCTTCAGCTTGATCTCCAGCCCGCGCGGCACCGGGTTGTAGTACACGCGCTCGCCCATCGCATCCGGGAAGCCGGTCTGATCCAGCGCAATGCCACCTTCGGCATCGTGGTCGTACTGGTACTCCGCCCCGTAGCCGAGCTCCTTCATCAGCTTGGTCGGCGCGTTGCGCAGGTGCAGCGGCACCTCTTCGGTGCCACTTTCGCGCACATCAGCCTTGGCCTGGTTGAAGGCGGCATAGCCGGCGTTCGACTTGGCAGTGCTGGCCAGATAGAGCACCAGCTGGGCAAAGGCGAGCTCGCCTTCCGGGCTGCCCAGGCGCTCGTAGATGTCCCACGCTTCCAGCGCCATGCTCTGCGCGCGCGGGTCGGCCAGGCCGATGTCCTCGATGGCCATGCGGGTCAACCGGCGCGCCAGATAGGACGGATCACAGCCGCCATCGAGCATGCGGGTCAGCCAGTACAGCGCGGCATCGGGGTTGGAACTGCGCACGGATTTGTGCAGCGCCGAGATCTGGTCATAGAACTGTTCGCCGCCCTTGTCGAAGCGGCGGGTGCGGTCGGCCAGCACCTGGGTCAGGGTCTGCGGGGTGATGCGACCACCCTCCCCGCCCGCCAGCTCGGCGGCGATCTCCAGCAGGGTCAGCGCACGGCGCACGTCGCCATCGGCAGCGGTGGCGATCTCCAGCAGCAGCTCAGGGGCAACCTCGATGTGCTCTTCGCCCAGGCCGCGCTCGCGATCACCCAGTGCGCGCTCCAGCGCCTCGACGATGTCGGTGGGCGAGACGCCTTCCAGCACATGCACGCGGCAGCGCGACAACAGCGCCGAGTTCAGCTCGAACGACGGGTTCTCTGTGGTGGCACCGACAAACAGGATGGTGCCGCGCTCGATATGCGGCAGGAACGCATCCTGCTGCGCCTTGTTGAAGCGATGCACTTCGTCGACGAACAACACGGTGCGTCGGCCTTCGGCGAACCGCTGCGCCGCCTCGGCCAGCACCTGGCGCACTTCCGGCAGGCCGGACAGCACGGCGGAGATGGCACGGAATTCGGCGTCGGAATATTCGGCCAGCAGCAGCGCCAGCGTGGTCTTGCCGCAACCGGGCGGCCCCCACAGGATCATCGAATGCACGCGGCCGGATTCGACCGCACGGCGCAGCGCGCTTTCCGGCGCCAGCAGGCGCTTCTGCCCGACCATTTCGTCGAGGGTGCGCGGGCGCATGCGCTCGGCCAGCGGGCGCAGATGATCCCGATCGACGCTCAGCAGATCGGGGCCGGGGAATGAAGTGGAACGATGTCTTGGCACCGGATCATTGTACCGCGCCACCCAGCGGTAGCGCCGGGCCATGCCCGGCGGATCAACGGCATGTCAACCAAGGTTGACACCTACCGAAGCAGGTAAGCCGGGCCATGCCCGGCAACCACGATCAATTACCGATGACGTCAGTGCCCTTCGGCGGGGTGAAGCTGAAGGTGCCGGCGGCGAAGCCCGGGTTGCGCTTCCAGCCACTGAAGGTGATGACGGTGCGCTGGCCGACGGCGTCGGTGATTTCCATCTTGACAAGACCCTGCGCGTTGAAGCCCAGTGCGGCGTACTGGAAGCTGGCTTCCGTATCGCGCTTCGGCGACAGCGCCAGCCACTGCAGGCCGTCACGCTTGCCGGCCTCTTCGCTCAGGTCGTACTGCTGTTCCAGCAGCGCCGGGTTGATCAGCGCGGTCAGCGGGCTGTTCTGCTCTTCCTTGCCCTGCTCGCGCACGGTGGCCTGCTCCAGGTCCGGCTCGTACATCCAGACCTTCTTGCCGTCGGCCACGATCAGCTGTTCGTGCGGGCGCACGTATTCCCAGCGGAACAGGCGCGGCGCCGACAGGGCCACGCGGCCACTGGTCGATTCCTTCACCTTGCCGCGACCATCGAACACCTGCTGGCTGAACTGACCATCCAGGCCCTTCAGGCCACCGGTGAAGGTCTTCAGGTCATCGCGGGCGCCGGCCCAGGCGCTGCCGGCAGCGGCGCAGGCCACGGCCAGGGTGGTGGTGGCAAGGAAACGACGGAAGCGGATGTTCATGCAGGAATCCTGTGGGCGCATGCGCCAGGAAAGTTGGGAGCCAGTGTGCCCGGGCAAAGATGAATGGGCGATCAGGGCGGCATTATGCCGCCCCGCGCGTGCATCGGCGATTCAGCCAGCGGCGCCCGGCAATCTGCCGTACAGGACCTGCCCGCGGAAGCCACGCCGCACCTCGTGGTACAGCGCCCGGAACGCCGGGTAATCCTGCGGCTGGCACAGGGCATCGGCGCCGCGCACGGCGTTCTGCTGCAGGCGGTGGTGGACGATCACCTCCTGCCCTTCCCGCGCCCAGTCCACCCGGTAATCACCAGCGGCATTGCTGAAGTGCTGGCTCTGCGGGATGGCGATGATCGGCACGCTGCCGGGGAACTGCAGACGGTAGGTCTCTTCGCGCAGGCTCGCATTGCAGTAGAACGGGGTTTCATTGGCAGGCGCCGACGCCGTGGCGTACAGGCCACGCACCGATTCGCCGCCCGGCGGATCTGGCACGGCCATGCCGCCGGCCACGCTGAAGTCCACGTAGTCCTCGGCCTGGAAGGCCATGCGGTAGCCGAACGGATGGGTCAGATCGACCGGCACGCCCTGCAGCTGCAGCTGACCGCGCCCGTCGAAGCCGGAGGCGGCCATGATCGACTCCTCGGCACGCGCACGGTTCTGCGCGTTGAGCTGGGCGAACTGCGCACGCATGCCGATCTCGGCGTTGTCGCTCAGCTGCGGCACGGTCTCGCCGCGCAGGTTGCCCTGCGCATCGAAGGTGAAGCGCACGTCCATCGCCGTCGCGTTGCGCTGCGGATCATTGGCCGGGGTACGCGCCAACGACGCGTCACGGGTGCGCAGTACCGGTGCACCGAGGTCGCCGTCGGGCAGCTGGCCGAAGCGCGCCCACGCGCTGGTCGAATCCAGGTAGAGATCGAACTCGGGCACATAGGTGATGGCGTGGTTGAAGCGCCCCAGCACGGGAATCTTCGGCAGCGTCGGGCCGCCGCCCGCACCGATCAGCACCGGGGAGCTGGCGATGCCCTTGGCCGCCAGCAGCGCTTCCAGGATCACCACATGGTCCTTGCAGTCGCCATAGTGGTTGTCGAGGATGCTCTGCGCGCTGTTCGGCTCCAGCCCGCCATTGCCCAGGTACACGGCCACGTAGCGGATGTTCTGCGCCACCCAGCGGTACAGCGCATCGGCCTGGGCCTTGCGGTCGCTGATGCCGGCAGTCACTTCATCGGCCAGCGCCTGGATCTGCGGCGTCACCTGGGCCGCTTCACCAGCCTTGACCTGGTACGCATGCCCGACCTTGGCCCAGTCACGGAACGTGCTGGCCATGATGTTCGGACCGAACTCCCACACCGCCGCCGACCAGTTCTGCGCCTGCATTGGTTCGCGGCGCTGGTAGCGCCAGCGCCACTGCGCCTGGCCGTCTATCACCCTCGGCGTGTCACTGCCCTGCACGCCGCGACTGACCACATACATGGGCAGGCTGGCCGGCGCACTCAGGGTCACCTCGGCATCGTCGTACTGGGTGAACACATTGAAGGTTTCCCACAGGCCGAAGTAGCCGGGGAAGTACGGGGTCTGCTGGGTGCGGCGCACCTGGTAGACCAGGCGCGTGCCCGGCGCCAGGTTCGGGAACACGATCACCCGCACCTTGCGGTCGGCGTACATCGCCGCCGCCGCGCTGGAATAGCTCTCCTGGGTGTAGATGCGGTCGGCCGGCACATCACGGCGCTGGCCATCGGCGGTCAGCGTGTAAGCGCTGACCACGTCCAGGGTTTCCATTTTCTCGCTGTAGCTCAGCCGCACCTGGCTGAACTGCTCCACCGCCGCCTTGGTCTTAAGCAGGATCTCGTAGCTCTCGGTCTGCACGTTGCCGGCGTCCGGCCGCACCACGTAGTCAGCGCGGTAGCGGACGAAGCTGAAGTTGTTGCTTGCCTCGGCATCGCTGCCGACCGAGGGCGGCGCCGGGTTCGGCGCCGAGGCGGACGCCCCGGCCAGGGCCGTGCTGGCGGCAAGCAGGCAGGCCAGCGCAAGCGCGCAGGGAGCGGGTCGGAACATGCGTCGGATCCTTGGACGTCGTAGGCGTGGCAGGGCTTACTTCGGCGGCGGCGGTGCCAGCACCGTACGGTCGCCGTTGTGTTCGGGAGCACTGACCACGCCGGCCGCTTCCATGGCCTCGATCAGTCGTGCCGCGCGGTTGTAGCCGATCTTCAGGCGGCGCTGCACGCCGGAAATGGACGCGCGACGGGTCTCGGTGACCACGCGCAGCGCCTCGTCGTACAGCGGATCGGACTCGTCGCCGGCCGCACTGGTTTCCGGCAGGCCGGTCGCGCCGACCACCACGCCATCGCCCATCGTCTGCACTTCGTCCAGCACGCCGTCGACATAGTCGGCCGGGCCCATTGCCTTCAGGTGCTCGACCACGCGATGCACTTCATCGTCGGAGACGAACGCGCCGTGCACGCGCTCGGGCATGGCGGTGCCGGGCGGCAGGTACAGCATGTCGCCGTGGCCCAGCAGGGTTTCCGCGCCGGACTGGTCGAGGATGGTGCGCGAATCGATCTTCGAGCTGACCTGGAACGCGATGCGGGTCGGGATGTTGGCCTTGATCAGGCCGGTGATGACGTCCACCGACGGGCGCTGGGTGGCCAGGATCAGGTGGATGCCGGCCGCACGCGCCTTCTGTGCCAGGCGGGCGATCAGCTCTTCCACCTTCTTGCCGACGATCATCATCATGTCGGCGAATTCGTCGATGAAGATGACGATGAACGGCAGCGTCTCCAGCGGGCGCGGGGCTTCGCCCAGCTCCGGGTTCGGCTTGAACAGCGGGTCCATCAGCGGCTGGCCGGCGTCCTGGGCGTCCTTCACCTTCTTGTTGAAGCCGGCCAGGTTGCGCACGCCTACCGCGCTCATCAGCTTGTAGCGGCGTTCCATCTCGGCCACGCACCAGCGCAGGCCGTTGGCGGCCTCCTTCATGTCGGTGACCACCGGCGCCAGCAGGTGCGGGATGCCCTGGTAGACGCTCAGTTCGAGCATCTTCGGGTCGATCATCAGCATGCGCAGGTCTTTCGGCGAGGCCTTGAACAGCAGGCTGAGCACCATGGCGTTGACCGCCACCGACTTGCCCGAACCGGTGGTACCGGCCACCAGCAAATGCGGCATTCGCGCCAGGTCGGCCACGGTGGAGCGGCCGGCGATATCCTTGCCCAGCGCCAGGGTCAGCACGCTGGCCGACTTGTCGTACTCCTTCGAACGCAAGAGTTCGGAGAGGTAGATCATTTCGCGCGTGACGTTGGGAATCTCCAGGCCGATCACCGACTTGCCGGGAATGACGTCCACCACACGCACCGACTTCACCGACAGGCCACGGGCGATGTCCTTGTCCAGCGAGCTGATCTGGCTGACCTTGATGCCCGGTGCCGGCTCGATCTCGAAGCGGGTGATGACCGGGCCGGGATTGGCGCCGACCACCTGCGCGTCGATGCGGAAGTCCTTGAGCTTGAACTCGATCTGCCGCGAAAGCGCATCCAGGGTGTCCTTGTCGTAGCCCACGGGCTGCGGCTTCGGATCATCCAGCAGGGCCAGCGGTGGCAGATCCGAGCCATCGCCATTGACGCCACGGAACATCGGGATCTGCGTATCGCGCTTGGCCCGGTCGCTCTTCTCGATCACCGGCTCCGGGCGCGGCTCGATCTTCACCGGCTCGCGCTTGGCGCGCACTTCGGCGTCGGCCTTGCGCACTTCCTGGCGCTCCTCGCGCATGGCGCGGGTCTGCTGCCACTCGGTGGCCTGCTCTTTCTTGCGTTCCAGCAGCGGCGCCAGCGACATCACGCCACGGCCGATCTTCTCCATCACCGCGAACCACGACAGGCCGGTGGCCAGAGTGATCGAGGCCAGCAGCAGCACCAGCACGAACAGGTTCGCACCCAGCGCACCGAAGCCGACGGTGAGCGAGTTGCCGACCAGTTTGCCGAGGATGCCGCCGGCGCTGGAGACGTCGCCACTGAACAGGCGCACGTGCAGGAAGCCGGTGCCGGCAATCAGGAAGCCGACCAGGCCGACCAGGCGCAGGGCCGGATCGAGATCGTTCTCTCCCTTGCTCTCGCGCTTCAGGCCGAACATGGCGATCCAAGCCAGCGCGCCGAGCACGACTGGCAGCAGGAAGGCGATGTAGCCGAACAGCTGCAGCAGCACGTCGGCGATCCACGCGCCAGCACGTCCGCCCATGTTGTGCACGGGCGCGACTACGCTGCCGGTGTGCGACCAGCCCGGATCGCTGGTTGAATAGGTGAACAGGCTGGCGGCCAGATACAGCAGCGCCGGCGCGATGGCGATCAGGCCAAGGTCGCGCCAGAGCCGCTGACGCCGGGGGTTGTCGGCCGTGGCCGCTGCCGCCGAGCGACGCGACGCCTTTTTGTCGTCGGACTTGGAGCGTTCGGGCACCTGCTTCGCCACCTTAGACCATACCTTTGGAATGCGCTGTTAGTACTTGATAATAAACGACACGGCGTCAGTTTTCAGTCACGCGTGGCATCCAAGGTGCCGGCAGGCCCCCAAACCACCCGTGGGCGACGGCGTTCTGCCCATCGGCTTGAATCACCCCGCCCCAGCCGCCACTCTATGACCTGCCGAGGATGCTGCGCAAACATCGCCAGCGCCTTGTCCCATCTACCTTTTCGCGAGTTTACATGAGCACCAGCCTGCCCTCCCGCCACCAGCGCCTCGTCATCCTCGGTTCCGGCCCGGCCGGTTGGACCGCCGCCGTCTACGCTGCCCGCGCCAACCTGAAGCCGGTCGTCATCACCGGCCTGCAGCAGGGTGGCCAGCTGATGACCACCACCGAGGTGGACAACTGGCCGGGTGACGCCCACGGCCTGATGGGCCCGGACCTGATGGCGCGCATGCAGGCCCACGCCGAGCGCTTCGAGACCGAGGTCATCTTCGACCACATCCATACGGCCGACCTGTCCCAGCGTCCGTTCAAGCTGATCGGCGACAGCCACGAGTACACCTGCGATGCGCTGATCATCTCCACCGGCGCCACCGCCAAGTACCTGGGCATCCCGACCGAAGAGACCTTCAAGGGCCGTGGCGTGTCTGCCTGCGCCACCTGCGACGGCTTCTTCTACCGTGACCAGGACGTGGTCGTGGTCGGCGGCGGCAACACCGCGGTCGAAGAAGCCCTGTACCTGTCCAACATCGCCCGCAAGGTGTACCTGGTCCATCGCCGCGACACCCTGAAGGCGGAAAAGATCATGCAGGACAAGCTGTTCGCCAAGGTCGCCGCCGGCAAGATCGAAACCGTCTGGCACCACCAGGTGGAAGAAGTGCTGGGCAACGACGCAGGCGTGACCGGCGTGCGCGTGAAGTCGACCCAGGACGGCAGCACCCGCGACATCGACGCCCACGGCTTCTTCGTGGCCATCGGCCACCACCCGAACACCCAGCTGTTCGATGGCCAGCTGGCCATGAACAACGGCTACCTGGAAATCCGCTCGGGCCTGGGCGGCAACGCCACCCAGACCTCGGTCGAAGGCGTGTTCGCCGCCGGCGACGTGGCCGACCAGCACTACCGTCAGGCGATCACCTCGGCCGGTTTCGGCTGCATGGCCGCTCTGGACGCCGAGCGCTACCTGGACGCGCAGGGCAAGGCCAGCTGAGGCTTTGATCCTGCAGCTGTAGAGTCGAGCCATGCTCGACTGAGGAAAACGGGCGCGCAAGCGCTCGTTTTTTTTGTAGGCTCGCCACCCAGCGACAGCGGTCAATGCATCAGCCTGTCGTCGCATGGGGTGCATTCCCCTATCCTTCCCCCATGCCTTCGACCCGCTTCCTCGACTCCCTTCAAATCATTCCCGCCACCGACTGGAATGCGCTGCACGACGGCCGCAACCCTTTCGTCAGCCACGCCTTCCTGTCCGGACTGGAAGCCCACGGCTGCCTGCGCGACGACTGGGGCTGGCAGCCGCGGCACTTCACGCTATGGGAGGGCGACAGCCTGATCGGCGCCATCCCCGGCTACCTGAAGACGAACTCCCACGGCGAGTTTGTGTTCGACCATGCCTGGGCCAACGCTTATGCGCGGCATGGTCGCGACTACTACCCGAAGTGGCTGGGCGCGGTGCCGTACTCGCCGGTGACCGGGCCGCGCCTGCTGGCACGTCACGATTCGGACCGGCCTGCGCTGCTGTCAGCACTTCGCGAACAGCTCCCCGGGCTCGACGTGTCCTCGGCGCACATCAATTTCCACACCACCGACGACGACGAAGCCTTCGGCAACGACTGGCTGCTGCGCGAGGACGTGCAGTTCCAGTGGCAGAACACGGGCGACTGGTCCACGTTCGAGCAGTTCCTCGGCGCGATGGACCACAAGCACCGCAAGAACATCCGCCAGGAGCGCGCCAAGGTCGCCCGCCAGGGCATCAGTTTCCGGGTGGTGCATGGCGATGAGGCCAGCCGCGCCGACCTCCAGGCGATGTACCGCTTCTACCTGCAGACCTTCCTCGAGTACGGCAACGCGCCCGCGCTGACCGAGGCGTTCCTGCGCCATCTGGCGATTTCGCTGGGGCGCGGGCTGGTGCTGTTCCTGGCCGAGATGGAGGGCGAGCCGATTGCCGGTGCGCTGTGCCTGCGCGGCGGCGACACGCTTTACGGCCGCTACTGGGGCGGCGCCACCCTGCCCGGCCTGCACTTCGATGCCTGTTACTACCAGGGCATCGAGTATTGCCTGCGCGAGGGACTGATGCGTTTCGAGCCGGGCGCACAGGGCGAGCACAAACTGGCGCGGGGATTCCTGCCCACGCTGGTACGCAGCCGGCACTGGGTGGCCGATGCGGATTTCGCTAAGGCACTGCGGGAGTGGTGCCGGCAGGAACGGCGCGACGTGCGTCGATACCGGCAGGCGGTGATGGGGCACAGCCCGTTCCGCACGGACGGATGACGCGCCAACCAAGGTTGGCACCTACCAAGGGCCCGCCAACCGAGGCATTCGTGCGGGGCCGCGACGACTACAATGCCCGCATGACCCGCCCGCTGCCCTGGCGCCTGGCCGATGCGCCGGACTCGCCCTTTCCGCCAGCCGAGACCGCGCTGCGCAAGCCCGACGGGCTGTTGGCCGTCGGCGGCGACCTGCATCCGCTGCGCCTGCTCAACGCCTACGCCGGTGGCATCTTCCCGTGGTTCAGCGAGGGCGAGCCCATCCTGTGGTGGTCGCCCGATCCGCGCATGGTCTTCCGCACCGATGGCGTGCACCTGTCCAGCCGTTTCCGCCGCCAGCTGCGTGCCAGCACCTGGAATGTGACCGCCGATACTGCTTTCAATCGGGTGATGCGGGCCTGCGCCGCCGCACCCCGCCCGGGCCAGGACGGCACCTGGATCAGCCCGGAGATGGTGGACGCCTACAGCCACCTGCACGATCTCGGCTTTGCCCACTCGTTTGAGGTCTGGGACCAGCAGACGCTGGTTGGCGGCATCTACGGGGTGGCCATCGGCCAGATGTTCTTTGGCGAAAGCATGTTCAGCGGCGCCAGCGGCGGTTCCAAGATCGCCCTGGCGGCGCTGGCCGCGACCCTGCACCGCTGGGGCTGGCCGCTGGTCGATGCCCAGGTGGAAAACCCGCACCTGCTGCGGATGGGGGCTTTTCACCTGCCGCGCGAGGAATTCCTGCAGCATGTCCGCCAGGCCGTGCGCCGGGAGGGCAGTGAAGGCCCATGGACCCGGTCCGTTGGGCGCCTGCCGGCCCGTGGCCTGGCGGGAAATTAACCAGATCTTTGCAAGCTGGACGAAGGACGCGTAAAATACCGCGCCTTAGGCCCAGCGTGGCCGTTTTCTGAACCGCACAGGACTACATGTCGAAAGACGATTCCATCGAGTTCGAGGGCACCGTCAGCGAGACGCTGCCGAACACCACTTTCCGCGTTCGTCTGGAAAATGGGCACGAAATCATCGCCCACATCTCCGGCCGCATGCGCAAGAACTACATCCGCATCCTCACCGGTGACCGGGTCAAGGTTGAAATGACCCCGTACGACCTGACCAAGGGTCGTATCACCTACCGCATGAAGTAAGCGGTCGGCGCTCTGCGCCATCCTGACAAGGCCAGCCTCGCTTGCTGGCCTTTTGTCATGCCTGGAATCCGGCCCTGCCGGAGGTCACCCTGACCGAACACACCGTGGCATCGGTCAGCCCGCCTTGAGGCAGATTCGCATTCGCATCGGTGGTGGCAAGGTGGCACCCGATCCAGTCCGGATCGCCATCCCCTGCCCCGCCATGAACATGCACTCCCTGCCCGCCCTGTTCGCCGCGCTGGCGCTGTCTGCCGGCACCCTCTTGGCGACGCCCGCCCATGCCGCGGATGCTCCGCCGGCCGGAACCGATGCCTGCATCCAGCTGGACAGCGACCTGCAGCTGGTGCGCGCCGGCGCATCACGCAACATCCTGCTGCGTAGTGGACAGGACCATTACGTCGTGTACTTCAAGGATGACTGCAGCAAGGCCGGCTACTCGCGCAGGCTGACGTTCGTGACCGATGGCGAGCAGGGCCAGGTCTGCGGCGCAGGACGCACCGAACTGCGCACCGATGGCGGCAACTGCGCCATCGCCAGCGTCGAGCCGATCGATGCGGCGGTCTTCAAGCAGAAGGCGCGCCAACGCACCCGCTGATGGCAGATACAACAAGGGCGGCCTAAGCCGCCCTTGTCCTGCAACATCCATCAACCCGCGCCCTTAGTCCACCGTTGCCGGCAGCAGGCGCTCCGGTTCGGCGTGGCTCTCGACCACCAGCTCGTCGTCGCGCACGTCGATGCTGACACGACCACCATCGACCAGCTTGCCGAACAGCAGTTCGTCGGCCAGCGGACGCTTGATCTTGTCCTGGATCATGCGCGCCATGGGGCGGGCACCCATCAGCGGGTCGAAGCCGTGGTGGGCCAGCCAGTCGCGCGCGGTCGGGGTGGCCGACAGGCTGACGTGCTTTTCCTGCAGCAGCATTTCCAGCTCGATCAGGAACTTGTCGACCACGCGCAGGATGTGCTCGAAGCCCAGCGGCTGGAACTGCACGACCGCGTCGAGGCGGTTGCGGAACTCCGGCGTGAAGCTGCGGCGGATGGTTTCCATCGCGTCGGTGGCATGGTCCTGCTTGGTGAAACCGATCGACCGCCGCGAAGCCTGCGCCGCGCCGGCATTGGTGGTCATCACCAGCACCACGTTCTTGAAGTTGGCTTCGCGGCCGTTGGTGTCGGTTAGCACGCCGCGGTCCATCACCTGCAACAGGATGTTGAAGATGTCCGGGTGGGCCTTCTCGATTTCGTCCAGCAGCAGCACGCAGTGCGGGGTCTTGACGATTTTCTCGGTCAGCAGGCCGCCCTGGTCGAAGCCGACGTAGCCCGGGGGCGCACCGATCAGACGGCTGATCGAATGCGGCTCCATGTACTCGGACATGTCGAAGCGGACCAGCTCGATGCCCAGCTGCAGCGCCAGCTGCTTGGTCACCTCGGTCTTGCCCACGCCGGTGGGGCCGGCGAACAGGAAGTTGCCGATCGGCTTGTCCGGGTTGCCCAGGCCCGAGCGGGCCAGCTTGATGGCCGAGGCCAGGGTGCCGATGGCCGGGTCCTGCCCGAAGATCACCATCTTCAGGTTGCGCTCCAGGTGCTGCAGCACATCCTTGTCACTGGCAGTGACCTGCTTGGCCGGGATCCGCGCCATCTTGGCGATGATCGCCTCGACTTCCTCGATGTCGATCAGCTCCTTGCGCTCACCTTCAGGCAGCAGGCGCTGGCGTGCGCCGGCCTCATCGATGACATCGATGGCCTTGTCGGGCAGCAGGCGGTCGGCAATGTGCTTCACCGACAGGTCCACCGCAGCCTGCAGCGCCTCGTCCGAATAGGTCACGCCGTGATGGATCTCATACTTGCTCTTCAGGCCCTGCAGGATCTCGTAGGTCTCACCCACGGTGGGTTCGACGATGTCGATCTTCTGGAAGCGCCGCGCCAGGGCACGGTCCTTCTCGAAGATGCCGCGGTATTCCTGGAAGGTGGTCGAGCCGATGCAGCGCAGCTCGCCCGAGGCCAGGGCGGGCTTGATCAGGTTGGAGGCGTCCATGGTGCCGCCCGACGCCGAACCGGCACCGATGATGGTGTGGATCTCGTCGATGAACAGCACCGCGTTGGGCACCTTCTTCAGCGCGGTCAGCACGCCCTTGAGGCGCTTCTCGAAATCGCCGCGGTACTTCGTGCCGGCCACCAGCGCGCCCAGGTCGAGCGAATAGATGACGGCATCGGCCAGCACGTCCGGCACCGAGCCTTCGACGATGCGGCGGGCCAGACCCTCGGCAATGGCGGTCTTGCCCACGCCGGCCTCACCCACGTACAGCGGGTTGTTCTTGCGGCGGCGGCACAGGACCTGGATGGTGCGCTCGATCTCGTCGGAACGGCCGACCAGCGGGTCGATGCGACCGGCACGGGCCTGTTCGTTGAGGTTGCTGGCGAATTCGGTCAGGGCGTCGCCCTTGGGCTCACCGTCCCCGCCTTCCATGCGGCCCTCGCCCTCGGGGGAAGACGGCTGCTCGCCCTCCTCGCCCAGCTTGGCGATGCCATGGGACAGGTAATTGACCACGTCCAGCCGGGTGACGTCCTGCTGGTTGAGGTAATAGACGGCGTGGGAGTCCTTTTCGCCAAAGATGGCGACCAGCACGTTGGCGCCGGTGACCTCCTTCTTGCCCGAGGACTGCACGTGGTACACGGCCCGCTGCAGCACGCGCTGGAAGCCCAGGGTCGGCTGGGTATCGCGACCGTCGTCTTCGGCCAGGCGGGACACGGAGGCCTCGATGGCCTGCTCCAGCTCCTGGCGCAGGCGTTCGGCGTCGGCGCCGCAGGCCTTGAGCACGGCTTGGGCGGACGGGTTGTCGAGCAGTGCCAGCAGCAGGTGTTCGACCGTCATGAATTCATGCCGGGCCTCACGGGCACGCTTGTAGCACTGGCCGATGGTGTGTTCGAGGTCTTTGCTGAACATGGATAACTCCGGCGGCAGATGGGGACAATATGCGGCCTGACTACGCGATTTCCATCACCCTAGCGGATTGCTGCGTTCAGATGGCGTTAGCAGTGCGGATTGCTTGATCATCGTTCACGCCCGGGGAGCCCGCCGGCGCTTCGGCGAACCCTACCCGAGCCACCAGCGATTGCCACGTGATGACTGGCGGGTTGAACGTGAGCACGCAGGCAGGGCCGGACAACAGCCATGGCTGGAACGGTGCGGATTGCCGGAGGCCGTGTAGAGTCGAGCTTGCTCGACTGGCCCCCGAAACAGTCGAGCAAGCTCGACTCTACTCCCTAGCGGAGTCAGGCCTTTTACATCGTGCACAGCAGCGGATGCTGGTTCATGCGCGAGTACTCGTTGACCTGGGCGACCTTGGTCTCGGCCACTTCGCGGGTGAAGACCCCGCAGACACCGCGGCCGCGGGTATGGACGTGCAGCATCACCTGCGTGGCCTTGTCCAGGTCCATGCTGAAGAACTGCTGCAGGACGTCCACCACGAAATCCATCGGGGTGTAGTCGTCGTTGAGGATCATGACCTGGTAGAACGGCGGCGGCGCCACTTCCGGGCGCGCGGGCTCCACGGCAATACCGTGATCGTGATGGGATTCGGGGGAGGACTCGCGGGGCATCCGCACATTATAGAGGGTGCGACGGTCCTGCGTCGGCCCGCCGCGGAATGGACGTCACGCACGGGCGCCGTCACAATCAACGCCTGTCCCCCACGTTTCACAGGATTTTCATGAAAAGGACTCTTCTGCCTGCCCTCCTGTTCGCCCTGGCCGCCGCCGGCAGTGCCGGTGCCGTGGCCGCCACGGAGAGCAGCAAGGCCGACGCCGCCATCGCCCGCCACCTCGAAAAGCTGGGCTACACCTTCGAGGTGGACGAGGACGGCGATTACCAGATGGTGTTCGACGTGGAAGGCGATCGCACCCAGATCGTCTACGTGCGTTCGGCCGTGGAGGACTTCGGGAGCCACAACATCCGTGAGATCTGGTCGCCGGGCTATGTGTCCAAGACCGCACAGTTCCCCGAAGCCGTGGCCAACCGCATGCTGGAAGATTCCCAGGACGCCAAGATGGGCGGCTGGGTGAAGCAGGACAAGACCGCCATGTTCGTGGTGAAGATCGACGCCGATGCCACCACCGACCAGCTCAGCGACGCCATCGATGCGGCCATCCGTACCGCCGATGCGATGGAGCTGGAGCTGACCAAGAAGGACGACCTCTGAGTTGAACGCTGTGCAGGACCCGCGCTGGGCACCGCATGCCACCGTGGCCACCGTGGTGGTCGACGGCGGCCGCGTGTTGCTGGTGGAAGAGACCATTGACGGCCGGCAGGTACTGAACCAGCCCGCCGGCCACCTGGAACCGGGCGAGAGCCTGGCCGCCGCCGCCCTGCGTGAGACCCGCGAGGAAACCGGCTGGACGGTGGAACTGAGCGCCTTCATCGGCTGCTACCAGTGGACCGCGCCTGACGGCACGGCGTTCCTGCGCTTCTGCTACGCCGCCCGCCCGCTCTCGCACGACCCCGAGCAGCCGCTGGATACCGGCATCGACCGCGCCCTGTGGCTGTATCCGGCCGAGCTGCAGGCCGCCGGCCCGCGCCTGCGCAGCCCGCTGGTCTGGCAGGTGGTGGCCGACTTCCTGGCCGGCCAGCGCCATCCGCTTTCCCTGGTCCAGGAGGTCGCATGAGCAGCCCTCGGGTGATGGTCGGCGTGTCCGGCGGCGTGGATTCCTCCGTGGCCGCCTGGCGCCTGGTGCAGCAAGGCGAGGCGGTGGCCGGCCTGTTCATGCAGAACTGGGCCGACGATGGCAGTGGCGACTGCCGCGCCGAGGATGACCGCCGCGATGCGGTGGCCGTCTGCGGCCTGCTCGGCATCCCGTTCCACTTCCGCGATTTTTCAAGCGAGTACTGGCAGGGCGTGTTCGAGCACTTCCTGGCCGAATACGCCGCCGGCCGCACGCCCAACCCGGACGTGCTGTGCAACCGCGAAGTGAAGTTCAAGCATTTCCTGGACGCCGCCCGCGAGCTGGGGGCCGAGCGCATCGCGACCGGCCACTACGCGCGGGTCGCCCAGCGCGGTCAGCAGTGGCTGCTGCTGCGCGGCGCCGACCGGTCCAAGGACCAGAGCTACTTCCTGCACCAGCTGGGGCAGGAACAGCTGGCCGCCACCCTGTTCCCGATTGGCGACCTGGAAAAGAGCGACCTGCGCCGGATCGCCCGCGACGTCAGCCTGCCGACCCATGCCAAGAAGGATTCGACCGGCATCTGCTTCATCGGCGAGCGTGACTTCCGCGAGTTCCTCGGCCGTTACCTGCCGGCGAAGACCGGCCAGATCCTCGACCCGGCCGACGGCAGCGTCATCGCCGAGCACCCGGGCGTGTTCTATTTCACCCTGGGCCAGCGCGAGGGCCTGAACATCGGCGGCGTGCGCGGCCGCCCGGCGGCGCCGTGGTACGTGGTCGGCAAGGACGTGGCCAGCAACGTGCTTTACGTGGACCAGGACCGGGACAGCAAGTGGATGCTGTCCGACCGCCTGCGCTCGGAAACCGCGCACTGGATTGCCGGGGACCCGCCGGCCCGCCGCTTCGAGTGCACCGCCCAGACCCGCTACCGGCAGCCGGACGAGCCGTGTACGGTCGAGGTGCTGGACGATGGCAGCGTGCAGGTGACCTTCGCCCGCCCGCAGCGCGCCGTGACCCCGGGCCAGTCGCTGGTGCTGTATGACGGCGACGTCTGCCTGGGCGGCGCGGTGATCGCCGCTACCGATGCGCCGCTGGAACAGCGCCTGCGCACCACCCCTTCTCCTTTTGAGGTAATCGCTGCATGAGTTTCACTGTCGACGACCGCGTCCTGGCCCTGGCCGGCATTGCCCAGGCCCTGCAGCAGGTACGCCGCATCGCCGATACCGGCCATTCCGACGCCGCAGCGGTACGTACCGCGGTGGACAGCGTGTTCCGCATCGATGCCGCCTCCCCGCAGGAGGTCTTCGGTGACCGCGACGCGCTGAAATCCGGCCTTCGCCTGCTGCACAACTACTTCCGCAACCAGGGCCAGGACCCGATCCTGCCCAAGCTGGCCCTGTCGGTGCTGCAGCTGGAGCGGCGGTTCGTGCAGGACGGCGCCACCGTGAACAAGGTCGCCTCGGGCATCGAGCGTGCCCAGCGCCAGGCCGCCGAGCTGGGCGACAGCGGCCACCCGGACGTGCTGGCCAGCCTGGGCGGCCTGTATGCCGACACCATCAGCCACCTCAAGCCGCGCGTCATGGTGCAGGGCAACCCGCACTACCTGGGCCAGGCCGGGGTGGTGGCCGAGATCCGCGCGCTGCTGCTGGCCGCCGTGCGTGCGGCCGTGCTGTGGCGGCAGCTGGGCGGCAGCTACTGGGACTTCCTGCTCAGCCGCAAGGCGATGACCGAAGCCGTGGACCGGCAGCTGGGCTGAGGTTCGCGCCCCCCGCCGGGCATGACCCGGCGCTACCGTTCAGTCACGCCCTTGGTAGCGCCGGGCCATGCCCGGCGAACGCGTCAGAAATCCGGCGCCTCCAGAAGCCACATCGACGTTAAAGAGAAAGGGGGTACGGCCGATACATCCTCCGTGCACCTCCCGAGAACGTCCATGTACTCACGCATTTTCATCCGCCTGGCCGCCCCCCTGGCCTTGACCCTGCTGCTCCCCTTCGCCATCGGTTTCGAATGGCCGGCCGCCCTGCGTTGGGCGATCCTGACCACGATGACGCTGAGCTGGCTGGGCTTTGCGTGGTGGACCACCCGCGCCCAGGCGCAGCGTTCCCCGGAACATGCCCGTGTCCTGCGTGAGCAGGACCATCTGCTGACCGAACTGCGCAGCTTCGTCGGCAACGAAATCGACGGCTCGCGTGGCGAAGTCGAACGCGCCCGTGACCTGATCCGCCAGGCCGTCTCCAGCCTCGGTGGCAGCTTCGATGCGATGAACCGCAAGTCGCGCCAGCAGAGCCAGGCCCTGTCGCGCATCGTCGACCGCGCCGGTGACGAAGGCAACGCCGGCCTCGACGTCGCCCGCTTCGCCCAGCACGCCAACCACCGCATGGAACAGCTGGTGGAAGCGCTGGAACAGGTGAGCGGCCAGAGCAGCACCACCGTGCAGCACATCGACCAGATGGCCCAGCACCTCGACGGCATCTTCGCCCTGCTGGAAGACGTCAAGTCGATTGCCGACCAGACCAACCTGCTGGCACTGAACGCGGCCATCGAAGCGGCCCGTGCCGGTGAAGCCGGTCGTGGCTTCGCAGTGGTGGCCGACGAAGTGCGCAACCTGTCCGAGCGCTCGACCACCTTCAACGAACAGATCCGGAAGCTGGCCCACAGCTCCAAGGACGCCATCGCCAAGGTGCGCGAGACCGTCTCGCACATGGCCTCGCGTGACATGGACCGCTCCCGCGAAGCACGCCAGGAAGCGGCAGCGATGCTGGACAACGTGGCGCAGATCAATGCCTCGCTGGGCGATGGCATGCGCGAAGTGTCCGAGTGCGCCCGTTCGATCGACGGCAGCGTGGCCGAGGCCGTGCGCGCCCTGCAGTTCGAAGACATCGCCACCCAGGCCCTGGGCGGCGTGCACACCCACCTGGACCGCCTGACTGCGATCAACCGCGAAGCCGTGGCCCTGCAGGAACTGCTGCACCGTAACGGCGGCGTGTTCGACGAAGAGATCGCCACCGCCCTGCAGCGCACCGGCAGCCGCCTGCGCGAACTGCGCAGCGAGTGGGAGCGCCCGCCGCACAAGCCGGTGGCCCAGCAGAACATGGGTGCCGGCACGGTCGAGCTGTTCTGATCCTGATGTCCGCTGCCTGCTCCGGCAGCCCGCAACGCCCCGGTCATTCCGGGGCCTTTGCCTGTTACCTGCCGTTGGATGCCCCCGACCCGCGCATCATGACCCTGATCCGTGCCCTGCCCCCGATCGACCCCACCGAACGCCCTCGCAACCCCAGCGTGCGCGAACAGCTGCAGCAGCTGGAGGCGGTCGCACGCGAGGAGATCGAGGAGCTCAGGCAGCTGGCCGATGCCCGCCCTGCCCCGCCGGCGCCCGCGGGTGAACTGCTGGGGATGGCCTGGGATCTTGGACTGGATGGGGATGCGCTGAAACATCCGTGACGGGCGCCCCGATCCGGCACGACTGATGCCAATTTAGGATTTGTTGCATGGCGTGCGCTTCATGGACGGGACACACTGCCCGGCCCATCTGACGCGGCATCAGCATGACGCTTGACCTGGACGAGGCCCGCGAAGCCTTTGAGCAGTTTCTGATCCTCATGGATGATCAGATTGAGTGGCTCGTCGAACAAGCACGGGACCAAGACATCGTTCTCGACGGCAGCCTGCAGAGCTTTGATTCCTTGGAGAGCCTTTACGCTTCAATGTCTGCGACGTTGACGCAGGACGAACGCGCCGCCCTAAGGGTCGTCTTCGCACGTTATCTTGGCGACAGCGTGAGGGAACTTTACGGAGGCCAGTGGACCCTGCCGCTGGACGACGTCAGGGATATCAGCTTCAACATGCCGGTTATTGTGGGGCATTCAACCTGTCCGTGGCTGGAGTTCAATCCCATCCATACGATGCTTGCCTTCTCACTCCGGCAGGAGTCCGGCATGATCCGACGCGTAGTCGCACACAGTGTAGATCCTCAGATCCTGGACCTGAGCGATCTGGCTGAAGAGGAATGACCTGCAGGAGCAAGGCCATCCTGACATCATCCACGCATGGCGTGGATCTACTCAGACAGTGACGCAGCCGTGGCATGATGCGCCGGTCCCGTTCATGGAAGACCAATGGCCCTCGCCCTGATCGCATTGATGCTGATCGAATTGCTGCTGCTGTTTACGTGGGCGCCAATCTTCTTTCGCACGGGCATCGTTCTGTACAACCAGCGCATTGCCGCGTCACCTGACGATCTGAAGCGCCTTTCGCTGGGCGGGCTGGAACACGACCTGCCAATCGAGAGATGGGCGCGTCTGTCATTCCACACCTTGCCCGATGGCAGCGTGGCATTCCGCGAGAGCTTTGCGCCGGGCTTCGGTGGGCGCTACTTCACGCTGATGCACGGCCGGTTGATTATCGACCGGCGCCGCCGCGAGGTACGGGTTATCGGGCGGTGCAGCTGGTTCGCACTGGTCCTGACCGTGCTGCTGGTACCCATCGTGCTGCTACGCCCGATGGCGTGGCCGATGCTGGTGATTCCGCTGTTGTTCCATATCGGCTACCGCATCCAGCGTCGGCGCTACGCCAACGTGGTTGAGGCCGTGCGCGCGCGGGTGTGGGGGGAATTTCCGTGGCGGTTCATGGACCCGCCGCGGTAGATCCACACCATGCGTGGATGATCGCGAGTGCATGCATCAGTGCCGACCAACGGTCGGCACCCACCAGGGCACGGATCGCTGCCGCCGGGCGTGGCCCGGCGCTACCGGGCCAGGGCGACTTCCGGGATGGCGTGCTGCTGGCGCAGCCACAGCGCGAGATCGCGCGGGCTGAGCGGGCGCGAGTACAGGTAGCCCTGGATCTCGTCGCACCCCTGCCGTCGCAGCATGTCTTCTTCCTGGTGTGTCTCCACGCCTTCGGCCACCACCTTCATGCCCAGCGCATGGCCCAGATGGACGATGGCCTGGGTCACTTCGGCCGTGCCCGTGTCATGCAGCATGCCCTGCACGAAGCTGCGGTCGATCTTCAGGCGGCCCACTGGGAAACGGTTGAGATAGTGGAGGTTGGAGAAGCCGGTGCCGAAGTCATCCACCGCCAGCGGCACGCCATGGCGTTCCAGCACGTCGAAGCAGTGGCGCAGGATGTCGGTGTCACGGATCAACGCCGATTCGGTCAGTTCCAGCTCGAGCCGCTGCGGCGGCCAGCCATGGGCGTGGCAGATCTCGATCACGCGCTCGGCGAACCCGCGATCACGGAGCTGCACCGCCGATACGTTCACCGCAATGCGCTCGAAACGCAGGCCGGCACGATCCCACGCTGCCGCCTGGCGGCAGGCTTCGGACAGCACCCAATCGCCGATGCGCACGATCTCACCGCACTTCTCGGCAATGGGAATGAACTCGGCCGGGCTGCAGTAGCCCACGCCGGGGCGATGCCAGCGCAGCAGCGCTTCGATCGCCGGCGGTTCACCATGGTGGGCATGCAGCAGCGGCTGGTAGGCCAGGCTGAACTCCTCACGCTCGATGGCGCCGTGCAGGCCGTGCTCGATCTCCAGCCGGCGCTGGATGCGCGCCAAGGCATCCTGGCTGTAGTACTGATACGTGTTGCGACCGGCTTCCTTGGCCGCGTACATCGCCGCGTCGGCGGCACGCAGCAGCGAGTCGAAATCGGTCTGGCTGTCGCCCAGCATGGCGATGCCCACGCTGGCGCCGACCTTCAGGGTGGTGTCGCCACGGCGCAGCGGCTCGGCCAGCGAGCCGATCAGCTTGCGCGCCACGTGGCCGGCATCCTCCGGCTCGGCCAGGTCGCGCAGCACCACGATGAATTCGTCGCCGCTGAAGCGGCCGAAAAGATCGTTGTTGCGCAGGTTCTGGTGCAGGCGGGTGGCGGCGGCCTTCAGCAGCGCATCGCCGGTGGCGTGGCCGAAGCTGTCGTTGATGTTCTTGAAGCCATCGAGGTCGATGAACAGCATCGCCAGCGAGGTGCCGCGGTCGTGGGCCTCCTCGATGGCCTCGGCGGTCTGCTCGCCCAGCAGCACGCGGTTGGGCAGGCCGGTCAGCAGGTCGTAGTGGGCCAGCAGCTCGATGCGTTCGTTGGCTTCGCGCTCGCGGGTGATGTCACGGAACAGGACCACGAAGCGCGGCGGCAGGCCGTCGCGACGATCCAGTTCAATCAACACCTGCACCCACACGCGCAGGCCGGACTGGCGGTAGAAGCACAGATCCAGCTGTTCGGGCAGGCCACCACCGGCGATACGCATCAGCGCCGCCTCGAAGTGCGCGCGCGAATCCTCGGTGTACAGCGCCAGCGCCTGGTCCAGGGTGATCGGCTCCTTGCGCAGGCCGTGGATGGGGTAGCACTCCTCGGTCCACTGCATATGCCGGGTGCTGACCTCGATCTCGCAGCCACCGATGCGGCCCAGCGCGGACACGCGGTTGAGCAGTTCGGTGCGCCAGCGGATCAGCGCATCGGTCTGGTGCTGTTCGGTGATGTTCTGCACCTGGCCCAGCAGGCGCTTGGGATGGCCATCCATGTCCAGCAATGGCTGCATCCACAGGCGCAGGTGCTGTGATGGCTCGCTGCCACGGGTCAGTTCAAGTTCCAGATTGGCAGCGCGGCCGTCACGCCACAGCCGGCGCCAGGCAGCGCGCAGCGCGCCGCGCGAACGCGGGTGCAGCTGCTTCAGCCAGCGGCGCTGGCCGGGCACTTCGCCGGGTTCCAAGGCCAGCAGCGAGCGCAGCTCGGGCGACCACCAGAACCGGTGGTTGGTCGGGTCGAACGACCAGCTGCCCATGCTGGCGATGCGCTGGGCCTCGCTCAGGTGCAGCTGCTGTTCCTGCAGCAGCGCTTCCAGCTGCTTCTGCTGCTCGATATCGGTGTGCGTGCCGACCATGCGCAGCGGCTGGCCATCGGCGGTGCGGGCGACCACGCGGCCGCGGTCGAGGACCCAGCGCCACTGGCCATCCTCCTGGCGGAAGCGGAACTGGGCGCTGTACTGCTCGCTGTGGCCGCGCAGGTGCTCGTCCAGCGCCGCACGCATGTCGGCCAGGTCATCGCTGTGGACCCGGGACATGATGTTGTTGGCGGTCTCGTCCACCAGCGAAGGCGTCCGTACCACCCGGTCGCTGGGAATGTCCCAGTCCCACAGGCTGTGGCCGGCGCTTTCCAGCGCCAGCTCCCGTCGGTCGCCGGCATCGACCGGCACAGGCTCGGGCACGCTGAGGGTGAAGGCCAGCAGGTTGCCGCTGCCATCGTGCACGGCGCGCAGGTAGCCGTCGTAGTGGCCGCGCGGACCACCCGGCAGGGTGCAGGCGACGATGCCGCCGTCGGCCGCCAGCAGGCGCAGGTCCTCCAGCATCGGCGCGTAGGCGGCCACCGTCGCCGGCAGGCCGTGTTCGCGCGCGGCCGGGTTGGCTGCAAGCGGACGGCCGCCACGGTCGACGATGACCAGCGCCGAGGCAAGCGGGTGCTGCAGCAGGCTGGCGATGATCCCTTGGTCCACGCGATGTTGCTCCGGAATGGCGCGCCCGACAGCGGGGCACGCAGTGGTTAACGGCGCGTCCGGCGGATAATTGAGTGCCTGGACGCGGCCGCGCGTTACTATGACTGGCGCCCCCTCCCCCTGCCCTGTCCATGCCCGCAGAACCGACCGGCACCGCCCCCGCTCCCGACCCGCAGATGGCGAAGGCGCTGGGTCGTGACCGCCGTCGGGTGGTGCTGACCTATCTGATGCTGGCGCTGGCCTGGATGATCACCACCGATGGCGCCATGGCGGCACTGATGTCGGACCCGCGGCAGCTGGCGTTCTGGCAGACCGTGAAAGACGCCTTCTTCGCCTTTGCCAGCGCCGGCCTGCTGTACCTGCTGCTGCGCCCCCTGGCCGAGCACGTGCTGCGCACCCATGCGCGCCTGCAGGGCTCGGAGCTGCGCCTGCGGCAGATGTTCGAGGGCAACCCCGGGCCGATCCTGGTCTACGACCTGGACAGCCTGGCCATCCTCGACGCCAACCCGGCCGCCTGCCTGGCCTTCGGCTGGGAACGCGAGGCGCTGCTGGAGCAGACCATCGACGTGTTGTGGCCACCCGGCGACCGGCTGATCCTGCAGAACAAGCTGGAGGCGATCCGCGAGGCCCCCGAGCAGATCTGCGTGCTGCGCACCCCGCTGCAGCTGCGCGATGGCAGCGTGCGGCAGATGGAACTGCGCTCGAACGCGATCGGCTACGACGGCCACAACGCCCGCCTGCTGATCGCCATCGACCGCACTGCCGAGGATCTGGCCCAGCTGCGCCGCGACCAGGCCCTGGCCCGCGTGGAAGAGGCACACGAACTGGCCCGCATCGGCGCCTGGGAGCTGGACCCGTCCAGCGGCCTCGGCCGCTACTCCAGCCAGGTGTACCGTTTGCTGGGCCGGCGCCCGCCCGAAGCACGGCGCTGGCATCGTTTCGATGAGCTGCTGGTGCCGGCCGACCCGACCACGGCCGCGCAGACCGAGCAGCTGCTGGCCGAACTGTACACCGACCCCAAGCTGCAGGTGGATGTGCTGCTGCCGGTGCTGTCGATGGATGGCCGCACCCTGATGGTGCACCTGCGCGCGGCCAGCGGCACGGACGAGGCCGGTCGCGAGCGGGTGCTCGGCACCCTGCAGGATGTGACCGAGCGCGAGCAGTCGCGACGCCTGCTGCGTGAGCGCGAGGAGCAGTTCCGCGAGCTGGTGCGGGTGCTCCCCGACGGCGTGGTGATCCTGTCCGACGAGCACGTGCTGTATGCCAACGCCTGGGCCGCGGCCCTGTTCGGCTATGGCAGCCAGACCCTGCTGGGCGAGCCGCTGGATGCACTGGTGGACCCGGCGGAGCTGGACCGGGTGCGCCTGCAGCTGCGCGCCGGTCAGCCGCAGCACAGCCCCGGGCACAACAGCGTGGTGGTGATGCAGCGCGCCGATGGCCGCCGCTTCCACGCCGGCCTGGCGGTGGGCGAGGTGCGCTACGGCGGCCGCGACTGCAAGCTGCTGATCGTGCGTGACCTGAGCGAATCCGAACGCACGCGCACCGCGCTGGAAACCAGCAACCGCGAACTGCAGGCCATGGCCGGCCGCCTGTTCTCGCTACAGGAAGACGAGCGCCGCGCCATCTCGCGCGACCTGCACGATGACATCGGCCAGGCCATCACCGCCATCAAGCTTTCCGCCTACGCCGCGCAGGATGAAGCAGACGCACGACGCCGCAGCGAAGATCTGGCGCAGATCGTCAGCCTGGCCGACACCACGGTGGCCAAGTTGCGCGACATCTCCACCCTGCTGCGCCCGCCGCAGCTGGACGCTCTGGGCCTGGAGGCGGCCCTGAGCTGGCAGGCGCGGGTGCTGTTCCGATCCTCGCCGGTGGAGCTGCTGGCCGAGATCGACACCCTGCCCGCGCGCCCGGACAACAGCATCGAACAGGCCTGTTTCCGCATCGCTCAGGAAAGCCTGACCAACGTGCTGCGCCACGCCCGTGCCAGCCAGGTGCAGCTGCAGCTGCGCGATATCGAGCAGCGCGGCCTGCACCTGCTGATCCGCGATGACGGCGAGGGTTTCGACCCGGACGGCCCGCGCGGCCTGGGCCTGATCGTGATGCGCGAACGTGCGCAGAGCGTCGGCGGCAACGTCCGCATCGAGTCGGCGCATGGCGCCGGTACGCTCGTCGACGTCCATCTTCCTTACCAGGCGGTCACTGCGACCGCCGCTGATTCCCCGGAACACTGAGCCATGTGGAACCCCAACATGCCCCCTGTCAGCATCGACGACGCCCCCGATCGCTTGGGCGCCGGCAACCCCGAGCTGCAGGCCATGGTCACCGAAGCCGCCTCCGGCGGCACGCCGCTGATGCTGATGCACGTGGATATCGACCACTTCGCATCGGTCAACGAGAACATGAGCGCCGAGGTCGGCGACCAGGCCCTGGTACTGGTCGGGCAGCGCCTGCAGTCCTACCTGCGCGGCCGCGGCAAGCTGTGGCGCCACGGCAGCGATGAGTTCCTGCTGGCCGTGCCGCGCACCGCCGACCTGCCCCTGCCGGAAGACTTCGCCGAAGAGATCCGCCAGCAGATGGAGCTGCCGCTGTCGGTGCTGCCGTACACACTCTTCATGACCGGCAAGCTGGGCGTGAGCCTGTGCCCGGAGCACGCCAGCAACGCCTCCCGCCTGCTCGACCACGCCGAAGATGCGCTGTACCAGGCCGCCCGAGAAGGCGGCAATGCGGTGCGCATCCACGCGGTGGACACCCCGCCGAGCGCGCACAGCGAGAGCATCATCGCCCGCCAGATCGTCGATGCGATCCCCAATGGCGAACTGAAGCTGCGCTACCAGCCGCTGGTCAGCGCCCGCGATGGGCACGTGGTGGGCATGGAGGCGCTGCTGCGCTGGCAGTCGCCGACCCTTGGCATGCTGGTACCGGAGCGCTTCATGCGCACCGCCGAGCGCCTGGGCATCATCGTGCAGATCGGCACCTGGGTGCTGGAAGGCGCGCTGAAACAGGCGCGGCTGTGGCGCGACCAGGGCTTCGATGACTTCACCATCGCCGTGAACGTGTCGACCCTGCAGCTGCTGCGTCCGAACTTCTTCGCCGAGGTGATGGGACTGATCCAGGCCGCGGGCGTGCCGGCGCAGATGCTGACGCTGGAGATCAACGAAAGCGCGCTGACCAACAACGTCAACTTCGTCCACGAGACCCTGGCCAATCTGCGCAACGAAGGCATCAGCCTGAGCCTGGACAACTTCGGCACCGGTGATTCCAGCCTCAGCGCGCTGGTGCGCTACCCGGTGGACAAGCTGAAGATCGACCGCAGTTTCATCAAGAGCGCACCAGCCGGCAACCGCGAGGCCGCCATCGCCCGCGCGATCATCGCGATGGGCCACCAGCTGGGCATGACGGTGATTGCCAACGGCGTGGAATCGCAGGCACAGCTGGGCTTCCTGCGTCGCAACGACTGCGACGTGTTCCAGGGCTACCTGTTTGGCGAGCCGATGTCGGCCGATGCCGCCGGCATGACCCTGCGCCGCCGCTACCTGCGCCCGGAAGCCTTCGCCGAGACCCGCCCGGACCGCACCCTGCTGCTGCTGGACGACGAGGAGAACGTGCTGCGTTCGCTGGTGCGCCTGTTCCGTCGCGATGGCTACCGCATCCTGGCCGCCGGCAACGTGCGCGATGCGTTCGACCTGTTGGCGATCAACGACGTGCAGGTGATCCTGTCCGACCAGCGCATGAGCGACATGAGCGGCACCGAGTTCCTCGGCCGGGTGAAGATGCTGTACCCGGATACGATCCGCCTGGTGCTGTCCGGCTACACCGATCTGAACACGGTGACCGATGCAATCAACCGCGGCGCGATCTACCGCTTCCTGACCAAACCCTGGAACGACGATGAGCTGCGCAAGCACATCCACCAGGCGTTCCGCACGTACGAGGAACAGCGGCGCAGCAATGCGGGGCCGACGGCGGTGGAAGCGGCGGATGCAGGCGAGGAACGCTCGCCGCTGCGGTGAGGGAAGCCGCCGGGCATGGCCCGGCGCTACCATTGTGTGTGGGTAGCGCCGGGCCATGCCCGGCGGATCCGGTCAGCGCGGCTGCTTGATCGGCAGCACCACGCGGAAGCGCGAGCCGACGCCGGGCGTGCTGTCCAGGTCGATGCGGCCGTGGTGCTTGTTGATGATGCTGTAGGAGATCGACAGGCCCAGGCCGGTGCCGCTGCCCACCGGCTTGGTGGTGAAGAACGGATCGAAGATGCGCTGGCGCAGTTCCGGCGAAATACCGCCGCCGGTGTCCTCGAACTCCACCCAGACCGTGTCGCCGTCCACGCCGGTGCGCACGGTGATGGTGCCGCGCTCGGCAATGGCATGGCCGGCATTGAGCAGCAGGTTCATGTAGACCTGGTTGAGCTCCGAAGGCAGGCACTCCACCAACGGCAGCTGGCCGAACTCGCGGTGCAGGGTGACCTTGTACTTGAGCTCGTTCCAGATGATGTTGATGGTCGATTCCAGGCCGGAATGCAGGTCCACCAGCTTCCACGACTCGTCGCGGCCGGAATACGAGAAGTCCTTCAGGTCGCGCACGATGCGGGTCACCCGCTCGATGCCCTCGCGCGATTCGGCCATCAGCTGCGGCAGGTCGCGACTGATGAAATCGATGTCCAGGCGGTCACGGATATCGTCGATTTCCGGGATCAGCGCCTTCGGGTCCGGTGCGCGCAGGGCCCGCTCGTACGCTTCGATGACGGTGAACAGACTGCGCAGGTATTCCTGCAGGCTGCCGAGGTTGGAGTGCACGTAGCCGATCGGGTTGTTGATCTCGTGCGCCACGCCGGCGGCGAGCTGGCCGATGGAGGCCATCTTTTCCGACTGCAGCAGCTTTTCCTGGGTGCCGTTGAGGCGCAGGTACGCCTGGCGCAGTTCGGCATGGCGCTGCTGCAGCTCGCGCTCGTAGTCTTCCTGCCCCTCGATGGGGCGGAACAGAGCCAGATAGTGGCCGCTGCCCGGCTGGCCGTGGTGGTAGAGGTGGGCGATGACCACGCCCTCGCCGACCGGCAGGCTGCCGTTCCACTGCCCGTGCAGGCGGGCCTGCTCCAGTGCGTCCGGCGGCAACAGCTCACGCAGGCGCTGTGGCGCAGGGCCGGTGGTCTCGTTGCTGCCCAGCAGATTCTGTGCGGCCGGATTGGCCAGGGCGACCTGCCCGTCTTCGGTGAACAGCAGCATGCCTTCGCGCAGGCGCTCTAGCAGTGCCTGCAGCACCGGCTGCGGCGGAAGGGGGGCGGTAACCAGGGCGTTGGCGGCGGACACGGCGACTCGGGGGCTTGCGAACAGGCGCCCAATATACGCGCTGCCGCGCCAGCGCAGCAGCCCACCGGCTGCCGCCGGCGGCCGGTGGATCGATCAGGCGACGGCCAGTGGCCGGCGTGCGTTGACCGTGTGGGCCTGGCCCTTGGCGTCGTACGAGGAGGATGCCTCGGTGCGGCCGAGCTGGCGCAGTGCCCAGTCCACCTCGCGGCGGCGGCGCGACAACAGCACGCCATTGGCGCGGTTGCGCTCGGCCAGCGCCTGCAGCTGCTCGCCCTCACCCACCGGCGGGGTGGAGTCCAGGGCGCGCAGTGCTTCCAGCTTGGCGCCGGTCGCGCGGATCAGCGCGTGCACATCGTGCTCGACCAGGGCCTGATGCTCGACATCCAGGGCCTGGGCAAGTCGCTGAAGATGTTCACTCATCGCCGCGGTCATCCCTGCAGCTGCTGGTCCAGTTCGAGCATGCGCGATGCGATCGCGTCCGGATTGATCTTGTAGCTGCCGCTCTGCAGCGACTCGCGCACGGCGGCGACACGCTGGGTGTCGATGGCCGGGGCGGTGCTCAGCTCACGCTCGAGCGCCTGCAGGTTGGTGGCCTCGCCGGTCAGGCGCAGGCTGTCCGCGGCCTCCACCGGGCGCGCCGGCGCATCGCCGCTGACGCCGGGCTTGGTGGCCGGGGTCGTCACGCTGCGCAGTGCCTGGGGGACCTGCAGGTTGCCGTCGATTTTCTGGCTCATGGGGTGTCCTGGAGTTGCCGTTCACAAGGGATAACGGCCGCTGGGCCGTGATCTTTAGGGAAATCTCTTACTTTTTCAACGCGCCACAATTACGTCACCATGGGCGTCCACGGTCCCCTGCACGATGCGGCGGGAGGACAGGTTCTCAACGGAGACACGGTCGTTCTCGCCCGCATCGCCCATCGCCCGGCCGGCAATGCGCACCTCGACCGAACCGCGCCGCGACACCAGGGCCACGTTGTCTCCTCGCTTGATGAGACGTTCGGTGACCAGGTCGTTGGCCGACAGCAGGCTTCCAGCCTGCAGGGGCCGACGGGCAATGCGACCGACTGCCGCAGCGGGGTCGGACAGCACGGCTCCTGCGATCCGTGCGGCATCACGCTGGGCAGTGCTGATATCGGCCGCAGCCAGGGTTTCTCCAGTGGCAATGCCACGGGTGAGGACCAATACGGCCTGGTTGTGTCGCACCTTCACCGGCACGAACAGGCGCCAGCCGCCGGCATCGGGGCAGCTGACCTCCACCGTGGTGTTGGCGGTGGGCTGCACCTGCAGGGCCGACCCGCAGCGCGGCAGGCGCATTGCATCGGCCACCACGGCCTCGCCCTCGGCGCCTGCTGGCAGGGTCGACAGCGCCGCCGTGCGGATGCTGGCGACCGGCTGCCAGTCGGTGGCTGCCGCCCATGGCGAGGCAAGCGCCAGAGCGATGGCCAATAGAGATGCGATCCGGCGCATGGCGCCTCCTGTTCGGCGAGACCTGGCCGGGTGCGTGCAAGTGGCGTGCCAGCGGGCGGGATGCGTCCTTGGTGGGGGCGACCGCTTTTAAATAGCGATCCCGGTCGACTAACAGTCGACTCTACCAATCAGGCAGTCGACCAACGGTCGACTCTACGATGCAGATACGCCTCAAGTTTGGCCGCCCCCACGCCGATACAGCAGCCATGTCCCATGACCTGCTCAACCGGATCGACCAGCGGACCCGACTGGCCGGCCACAATCGCCTGGCGCTGCTGCTGTTCCGTCTCGGCGGACGTCAGCTTTTTGGCGTCAACGTCTTCAAGGTGCAGGAAGTCCTGCGCCGCCCGGAGCTGTTCCAGGTGCCCGGCCTGCCCGGCCAGTTCGCCGGCGTGGCCGACGTGCGGGGCCGCTCGGTGCCGGTGCTGGATCTGGGCCTGGCCATCGGCCACCCCGAGCGTGAGCCGGACGCGGACACCGCCCCCGGCTACCTGGTGGTGACCGAGTTCAACCGCTCGATCCAGGGCTTCCTGGTGAGCGGGGTCGAGCGCATCGTCAACATCGCGGTGGAGGACATCCACCCGCCGCCGGAGCTGGGCGCCGAGTCGAGCTACCTGACCGCGGTGACCCGCTTCCAGGGCGAGCTGATCCAGGTGATCGACGTGGAAAGCGTGCTGGCCGACATCGCCCAGGTGCGTGGGGAGGCTGTGCTGGACCCGGCCATGGCCATGCCGGCCGACGCCCCGCAGCTGCAGGTGCTGGTGGTGGACGATTCGCGCGTGGCCCGCCAGCAGATCCGCAGCGTGCTGGACCAGCTGGGGGTGGGCGCCACCCTGCTGTCCGATGGCAAGCAGGCGCTGGACCACCTGCTGCAGATCCACGCCTCTGGCGAAAACCCCGCCGACCGCTACGCCATGGTGATCTCTGACATCGAGATGCCCGCCATGGACGGGTATACGCTGACGACGGAAATCCGGCGCCACGCTGGCCTGTCCGGGCTGTATGTGCTGCTGCACACCTCCCTGTCCGGCGTATTCAACAATGCGATGGTGGAGCGCGTGGGCGCCAACGCCTTCGTGGCCAAGTACTCGCCGCACGAGCTGGCCGACTTCGTGCTGGACCGCCTGCGCAAGGTGGCGATGGCGGCGTAAGGCCGCCCCACGCGCCCCCGCCGGGCATGGCCCGGCGCTACCGCAACATCCCGCACCCCCGGGTAGCGCCAGGCCAGGCCCGGCGGCCCCCACGCCTTTGGCACACCCCTTGCAGCTTCCCGGGCATCGTTCCCGTGGGAGTGCACCGTGCGCAACCTGATTACCGATTACCTGGGCGTGCATGCCCAGGCCATGCCGTTGCGCGAACAGCGGATGAAGCTGATCGCCAGCAACCTCGGCAATGCCGACACTCCCGGCTACAAGGCCCAGGACCTGGACTTCGACGCCGCCCTGCGCAATGCCCAGGGGCTGGACGCCAACGGCCTGATGACCACCACGAACGAGCAGCACTACGAGATCAGTAGTGGCCTGAACCCGTTCCAGGTGGCCCGCGAGGGCGTGCAGCCCAGCCTGGACGGCAACACCGTCGACCCCGATGCCGAGCGTGCCGCCTATGGCCGCGCCGCGCTGGAATATCGTGCCTCGCTCAGCTTCGTCGAGAGCAAGGTCCGTTCCATGCTCACCGCGATCACGGGGCAGTAAGCCATGAGCAACCTGCCGATCTTCGATATCGCCGGCTCCGCACTGCAGGCGCAGTCGGTGCGCATGAGCACTATCGCCTCCAACCTGTCCAACGCCGACAGCATCGCCGGCTCGGCCGACGCGGTCTACAAGCCGCTGGAGCCGATCTTCCAGGCCGTGACCAGCAAGACCGATCCGAACATCACCTCGGTGAAGGTCAAGGAAATCACCCAGAGCGATGCGGCGCCGATCAAGCGCTACGAGCCCGGCCATCCGCTGGCCGATGCCGATGGCTACATCTACCAGCCCGACGTCGATCCGGTGGCGCAGATGGTCAACCTGATCTCGACCTCGCGTAATTACCAGGCGGGCGTGGAGATGTTGACCACCGCCAAGGAACTGGCCCTGGCCACCCTGACCATGGGCCGCTGAGGCGCGCCCGCGAGGACCACCGCATGACCACCGTCACCACCCAGACCAACCAGGACGTCTACGCCGCACTCGGCCTGAATGCCCCCAACAGCACCAACACCAAGAAGAAGAACACGCTCGACCAGGCCGACTTCCTGCGCCTGATGACCGAGCAGCTGCAGCACCAGGATCCGCTGAAGCCCATGGACAACACGCAGATGGTCGCGCAGATGGCGCAGATGTCCACCGTGCAGGGCATCACCGACCTCAACACCTCGGTGAAGGGCTTCCAGGAATCGATGGCCAGTGACCAGGTTCTGCGTGGCGCGGCGCTGGTCGGCCATGAAGTGCTGGTGCCGTCTGAGAAGCTGGTACTCGAAGCGGAAGGCGATGTCACTGGCACCGTCGCTGCACCGGCCGCCGGCATCGTCACCGTCGATGTCACCGATGCCAACGGCAGCAAGGTCACCTCGATCAGTGTCGAGGCCAGCGCCGCCGGTGAGGTCGCATTCAAGTGGGACGGCAAGGACGCCAATGGCAAGCGCATGGAACCGGGCAAGTACTCCATCGTCGCCAACCACGTCGACACCGCAGGCACCAGCACCAAGCTCTCCACGTACGTGCAGGCACCAGTCGAAAGCGTGACCGTTGGTTCCGATGGCCTGTACCTGAACCTCAAGGGCCTGGGCACGGCCCCGATCGATTACGTGCTCCGCGTCAGCTGAGCCGCACCCCCGCATTCACCAGGAGCAATCCCATGGGCTTCAATGTATCGCTGTCCGGCATCAACGCCGCCAATACCGACCTGAGCGTCACGGCCAACAACGTCGCCAACGTCAACACGGTCGGCTTCAAGCAGTCGCGTGCCGAGTTCGCCGATCTGTTCGCCGCCACCAGCTACGGCCTGTCCAACAGCCAGACCGGCTCCGGTGTACGCGTCACCAATGTGGCCCAGCAGTTCATCCAGGGCAACAACGACCAGACGGGCCGCAGCCTGGACATGGCCATTTCCGGTGAGGGCTTCTTCACCATGAACATGAACGGCGCACGCGTCTATTCGCGCGCCGGCAACTTCCAGACCGACTCGGCCGGTTATGTGGTCAACCCGCAGGGCGCACGCCTGCAGGTGTTCGCGCCCAACGCCGATGGCACCAGCTTCGACGCCGGCCGCCTGGTCGACCTGCAGCTGCTGACCACCGACAGTCCGCCCAAGCAGACCAGCGAAGTGAAGGTGGGCTTCACCCTGCCCGCCAACGCCAAGGAGCCGACGGTCGCCGATTTCGACCCGACCGATTCCAACAGCTACAACCAGTCCAGCGGCGGCATCACCGTCTATGACTCGCTGGGCGTCAGCCACATCCAGGTGTCGTACTTCGTCAAGGACGCCGCAACCAACGCCTGGACCGTGCACAACTACGTCGATGGCGAGCCGGCCGGCACGCCGACGGCAATCGCGTTCGACAACAGCGGCAAGCTCACCACCCCGACCAATGGCAAGGTCAGCCTGGGCACGTTCACGCCGACCACGGGCGCGGGCGAACTGAACATGACCCTGGACATCAGCGGCTCGACCCAGTACGGAGAAAAGTTCGCCCTGCGCAACACGCAGCAGGACGGCTATGCGGCCGGCAAGCTCAACGAAATCACCGTCTCCGACAGCGGCGTGGTGTATGCACGCTATTCCAACGGCGATGACAAGCCGCTGGGCCAGGTCGCCCTGACCAGCTTCAACAACACCCAGGGCCTGGCGCAGAAGGGCAACAACCTGTGGGTGGAGACCTTCGAATCGGGCACGCCGCGCACCGCGGCGCCGGACAGCTCCAACCTCGGCAAGATCCAGGCGGGCGCGCTGGAAGCATCGACCGTGGACCTGACCGAGCAGCTGGTGAACATGATCACCGCGCAGCGCAACTTCCAGGCCAACGCGCAGATGATCACCACGCAGGACCAGATCACCCAGACCGTCATCAACATCCGTTGATGACCTGCTGACCCTGTCACGGAACGCCCCCCCATGGATAAAGCCCTTTACGTTGCGATGACCGGCGCCCGCGCCTCCCTGCAGGCGCAGGGAACGCTCAGCCACAACCTCGCCAACTCGGACACCCCCGGCTTCAAGGAAGCGCTGGCCAACACCGAAGCCTTCCCGATCCGTGGCCAGGGCTTTGCCTCGCGGGTCGATGCGCTGCACGTCGACGCCGGCTTCAACCGCACCGCCGGCGCGCAGCACATCACCGGCAAGCCGCTGGACCTGTCGCTGCAGACCGGTACCTGGCTGGCCGTACAGGCTACCGACGGCAGCGAGGCCTACACCCGTGGCGCCGCGCTGTCGGTCACGCCGAACGGCCAGCTGGTGACCTCCAGCGGCCGCCCGGTGCTGGACGACAACAACAACCCGATTGCGATCCCGCCGTACCAGGCGATGGAAGTGGGCAACGACGGCACGATCTCGATCATCCCGCAGGGCGAAGGCCCGCAGACGATGGCGATGATCGGCCGCATCAAGATCGTGCAGGCCGCCGACGATCGCCTCGAGCGTCGTCTCGATGGCCTGTTCGCCAACACCGATCCGCAGCAGCCGTTCGCCCAGGCACAGGGCCCGACGGTACACAGCGGCCAGCTGGAAGGCAGCAACGTCGATGCCGCCGGCGCGCTGGTGCAGATGATCCAGCTGCAGCGCCAGTACGAAATGCAGGTGCAGGTAATCAAGCACGGCGACGAGAACGCGCGCAGCGCCAACAGTCTGCTGCGACTGGGCGGCTGACGGAATTCCGGCACCGGCACGCGCCATTGCTGGCACGCCGCTTGCACTGCTTCACCCAAGGGCCGCACCGCGCGGCCGGCTTCACCCAGACAGGACTTCGAAGATGAACCAGGCACTGTGGATCGCGAAAACCGGACTGGATGCGCAGCAGATGCGCATGTCGGTGGTTTCCAACAACCTCGCCAACACCAACACCACCGGCTTTAAGCAGGACCGCGCCAGTTTCGAGGACCTGCTGTACCAGCAGGTGCGCCAGCCCGGCGGTTCGTCCTCGGCGCAGACCCAGCTGCCGACAGGCCTGCAGATCGGTACCGGCGTGCGCGTGGTGGCCACCGCCAAGAACTTCGAACAGGGCAGCCAGCAGCAGACCGGCCGCGCACTGGATGTGATGGTCAACGGCCGCGGCTTCTTCGAAGTGCAGATGGCCGATGGCAGCTCCGCCTACACCCGTGATGGCTCGTTCAAGATCAACCAGGACGGCGAGCTGGTCACCAACAGCGGCTACCCGGTGCAGCCGGGCATCCAGATTCCGGAAGGCGCGCAGTCGCTGACCATCGGCAGCGACGGCACCATCAGCGTGAAGATGGCTGACAACGCCGCCTCGGTCGAAGTCGGTGCGTTGACGCTGACCGACTTCGTCAACCCGGCGGGCCTGCAGGCCCGCGGCGAAAACCTGTACCTGGAAACCACGGCCTCGGGCCCCGCCCAGAACGGCAACCCCGGCCTCAACGGACTGGGCAACGTGGTCCAGGGCGCACTGGAAGGCAGCAACGTCAACGTGGTGGAAGAGCTGGTGTCGATGATCGAAACCCAACGCGCCTACGAAATGAACGCCAAGGCCATTTCTACGACCGACGCGATGCTCGGTTACCTGAACCAGAACGTCTGACCGACGCCAACGGATGATCGCCATGTCGCCCCTTTCCAAACTTGCCCGCATCGCCCTGCCCTGCGCCGTGGCCGCCCTGCTGGGCGGCTGCGTGATCGCTGGCGACGTGCGCCCGTATCCGGCGATGGCGCCGATCCAGCCGATCATGCCGCCGCAGGCCGCACCGACCGCCGGTGCGATCTACGCCGCCGGCCCCACGCTGCAGCTGTACTCGGACCGTCGCGCCCGCGATGTCGGCGACCTGCTGACCATTACCCTGCTGGAAAACACCACCGCCACGACCAGCGCGAACACCGCCACCGCCAAGGAATCGGACCTCAGCATCGGCACGCCGTCGATCTTCGGCGCACCGGTCACCCTGGGCGGCAAGGACATCCTCAGCGCAACCGCCAATGGCAAGCGTGACTTCACCGGCAAGGGCAACAGCGCGCAGAGCAACCGACTGCAGGGCAGCGTGACGGTGACCGTGGTGCAGCGCCTGCCCAACGGCAACCTGGTGGTGCAGGGGCAGAAGAACCTGCGGCTGAACCAGGGCGATGAGCTGGTGCAGGTGCAGGGCATCGTGCGCCCGGCCGACATCGCGCAGGACAACAGCATTCCCTCCAGCCGCGTGGCCGAAGCCCGCATCGTCTATGGCGGCCGCGGCCCGGTCGCGCAATCCAACGCGATGGGCTGGCTGAGCCGCTTCTTCAACTCCGCGCTGGCGCCGTTCTGAGCATGGCCATGAACTCTCTCTTCTCTTCCGCATGGCAGCGTCGCATCGCCGCATGCGTCAGCGTGCTTGTCCTGGCAGTGGCCGTGGCGGCCCCGGCCAGCGCCGAACGCATCAAGGACCTGGCCCAGGTCGGCGGCGTGCGTGGCAATGCCCTGGTGGGCTACGGCCTGGTGGTCGGCCTGGATGGCAGCGGTGACCGCACCAGCCAGGCGCCCTTCACCGTGCAGAGCCTGAAGAACCTGCTGGGCCAGCTGGGCGTGAACGTGCCGGCCAACGTCAACCCGCAGCTGAAGAACGTGGCCGCCGTGGCGATCCACGCCGAGCTGCCGGCGTTCGCAAAGCCGGGCCAGCCGATCGACATCACCGTGTCCTCCATCGGCAACGCGGTATCGCTGCGCGGCGGCTCGCTGCTGATGGCCCCGCTGCGTGGCGCCGACGGGCAGATCTATGCGATCGCCCAGGGCAACCTGATCGTCGGTGGCTTCGGCGCACAGGGCAAGGATGGTTCGCGCGTTTCGGTGAACGTACCCAGCGTCGGCCGCATCCCCAATGGCGCGACCGTCGAGCGTGCCCTGCCCGATCCGCTGGCCAACGGCGGCGACATCACCCTGAACCTGCATAACGGTGATTTCACCACTGTCTCGCGCATGGTGGCGGCACTCAACAACGCCTTCGGCGAAGGCGCTGCGCGTGCCGTCGATGGCGTGACCGTGGCCGTGGCCGCACCGACCGATCCCGGCGCCCGCATCGGCCTGCTGGCCCGCATCGAGAACCTGGAACTGACCCCCGGCAGCGCACCGGCCAAGGTGGTGGTGAACTCGCGTACCGGCACCGTGGTCATCGGCCAGCAGGTGCGTGTCGGCCCGGCTGCGATCTCGCACGGCTCGCTGACCGTCACCATCCAGGAGAACGCCAACGTCAGCCAGCCCAACGCCTTCGGCGCCGGGCAGACCGTGGTCACCCCGCAGTCGACGGTCACCGCCACCAACGACGGCAGTCGCATGTTCAAGTTCAACGGCGGCACCACGCTGGATGAAATCGTGCATGCCGTGAACGCCGTGGGCGCTGCCCCGGGCGACCTGATCGCGATCCTGGAAGCACTGAAACAGGCCGGCGCCCTGAGTGCCGAGCTCGAGGTGATCTGACATGCGCATCACGCCCGCCTTTGACCTGAATCCCGTACAGCAGAACGACCCGGCGAAGATCGACAAGGTTGCTCGCCAGCTGGAAGGCCAGTTCGCACAGATGCTGGTCAAGAGCATGCGTGATGCCAGCTTTGGTGATTCGCTGTTCCCCGGTGAAAACAAGATGTTCCGGGAGATGTACGACCAGAAGATCGCCGAGGCGATGACCCGCGGCAAGGGCCTGGGCCTGTCGTCGATCATCAGCCGCCAGCTGGCCGGCCAGCACGCCGACGGCCCGGCGCTGGACACCCGCGTGGACCCGGCCAAGGCCAGCCGCGCGTATCAGTTGAATGCACCGGCCACGACGGCCCCGTCGATGTCGCTGGATGATGCCAGCCAAGCCGTACGCATGCTGCAGCAGATGGCTGCCGGCACCCAGGATGGCGCACAGGCGGCAGTCAACCCTGCACTGGCACCAATGGAACAGGCGCTGGACCTGATCGCCGGCCGTGACAGCAGCAGCATGCACCGCTCGCTGGGCACCCATGACCCATACGCCAGCAGCATCGACGGCGACGACTGGGCCGCCAGCAACGACCAGTGGGCGGCCACCGCCAGCAACCGCGGGAGCGTCGGCAGCCAGGCCGATGCGCTGGCAACGCGCACCGCCGTGGCCCAGCTGGGCGCGAACACCCCGGAGGGCTTTGTGGCCAGCATCTGGGAACACGCGCAGAGCGCGGCCAAGGAACTGGGCGTGGACGCCCGCGCCCTGGTCGCCCAGGCCGCGCTGGAGACCGGCTGGGGCAAGCGGCAGATCAAGCACGCCGACGGCAGCACCTCGCACAACCTGTTCGGCATCAAGGCCACCGGCTGGAAGGGCCAGAGCGCCGTTGCCGGCACCCACGAGTATGTCGATGGCGTGCGCCGTAACGAAACCGCCAGCTTCCGCGCCTACAGCACCCCGGCCGAGAGCTTTGCGGACTACGTGCGCCTGCTGAAGAGCAGCCCGCGCTACCAGCAGGCCCTGCAGGCGGGCACCGACGTGCAGGGCTTCGCCCGCGGCCTGCAGCGCGCCGGCTACGCCACCGATCCGCGCTACGCGGCCAAGATCGCCGCGATCGCCGGCGGCCCGACCATCGAGCGCGCCGTGGCCGCTGTGGCAGACGCGGGTACGCGCCTTGGCCAGACCTTCGCCAGCACCGCAACTGCGGCGCTGGGTATCACCCGTCGTTGAGGAACCCCATGTCCAGCGTCCTTTCCACCGGTACCAGTGCCCTGCTCGCCTTCCAGCGTGCGTTGGCGACCACCAGCCATAACGTCGCCAACATCAATACGCCCGGCTACAGCCGGCAGAAGGTCGACTTCGCCACCGCCGATCCGCAGAACTATGGATTTGGCGAGGTGGGCAGCGGCACCCGGATCACCGACATCCGCCGGGCCGCAGACCAGCTGGCGATCTCGCGGCTGCTCGACAGCAGCGGCGAACTGGCGCGCCTGAAGCAGCTGTCGACCATGGCCGATCGGGTAGACGCACTGTTCTCCGACACCGCCACGAACGTGTCCGGCATGTGGTCGAATTTCTTCGACACCGTCAGTGGCCTGTCGTCAAACGCCGCCGGTGCCGCCGACCGGCAGAACATGCTGGACAGCGCCGGCGCGCTGGCCAACCGTTTCCAGCAGCTCAACACCCACTTGAACAACCTCAACGGCGAGGTCAACAACGGCCTGATCGGCGGGGCGACCGAGATCAACCGCTTGGCGTCCGAGATTGCGCAGATCAACGGCGCCATCGGCAGCAGCATCGCCAATGCTGCACCGGATCTGCTCGACCGTCGCGACCAGCTGATCTCGCAGCTGATCGGCTACACCGGCGGCACCGCGACCATCCAGGATGGCGGCTTCATGAATGTCTACACCGCTGGCGGCAACGCCCTGGTGGTGGGCACCACGGCCTCCAAGGTGACCACGGTTGCCGACCCTTACCAGCCTGAGCGCCTGCAGTTGGCCCTGCAGACCCAGGGCGGCACCATCACCCTGACTTCCAAGGCCGTGGGCGGCCAGATGGGCGGACTGATGGAGTTCCGCGACACCGTGCTGACCCCGGCCCAGTCCGAACTCGGCAAGATGGCCGTCGGTCTGGCCGAATCGTTCAACAGCAGCCACCGCAACGGCGTGGACCTGTACGGCCAGATGGGTGGTGACTTCTTCAACCTCGGCAGCCCCCGCGTCACCGGCAACACCGCCAATGCAGGCACCGCCACGATCACCGCCAGCTACGGCGAACTGTCCACGCTGGACGCACAGAACATCGTGTTGAAGTACGACGGCACCCAGTGGCAGGCCAGCCGCGCCGATACCGGTGCCAGCGTCGCGTTGACCGGCACCGGCACCACCACCGATCCGCTGGTGGTCAGTGGCGTGGAACTGGTGGTAGGCGGTGCGCCGGCTGCCAATGACCGGTTCCTGTTGCAGCCGACCGCTGGCGTGGCCGGCAGCCTGAGCGTGGCGATCACCGATCCCTCGCGGATTGCCGCTGCAGCGGCCATCAAGGGCGCTGCCGCACTGGCCAACACCGGCACCGGCAAGCTCAGCGGCGTCACCGTCACCGATGCCAGCGCCGCCAACCTGCGCAATCCGGCCGCGATCGTGTTCACCTCCGCCACCACCTACACCATCGATGGCGGCGCACCGCAGACCTACACGGCCGGGCAGACCATCAGCGCCAGCGGCTGGAGCTTCGTGCTGGACGGTGCACCCAAGACCGGCGACACCTTCAGCATCACGCCAACGCCCCCCGGCTCCTCGGACAACACCAATGCGATTGCCCTGTCAAAGGTCGAGGATGCCAAGGCGTTCAACAGTGGCACCGTCACCCTCAACGGTGCTCTCGGTGGCCTGACAACGCAGGTAGGTGCCGCCGCACGATCGGCCGAGTACTCGCTCGGCGCGCAGCAGGTCATCACTGACCAGGCGCAGTCTGCACGCGACTCCATTTCCGGCGTGAACCTGGACGAGGAGGCCGCCGATATGCTTCGACTGCAGCAGGCCTACCAGGCCGCCTCGCAGTTGATCTCCACGGCCGACACCATGTTCCAGACCATTCTGCGGGCAGCAAGCCAATGAACAACCGTATTTCCACCGGCATGATGTTCAGCCAGTCCGTGTCCTTGATGATGGCCAAGCAGGCCAAGCTGAACCACCTGGAACAGCAGATCGCTACCGGCAGCAAAATCGTCACCGCCAAGGACGACCCGGTCAACGCAGGCGCAGCCGTGGGGCTGGACCGCACCCTGGCGTCTCTGGAACGCTTGAAGCTCAACGCCAACAACGTACAGAACCGCTTGGGCGTGCAGGAAAACACGCTTGCCCAGGTCGGCGACATGATGGGCCGCATCAACGAACTGACCATCTACGCCAACAATCCGGCGCTGGCCGCAGCGGACAAGCAGTCGATGGTGACCGAAATCAAGTCGATCCGGGACAACCTCCTCTCACTGGCCAATTCCAGCGATGGCACCGGCCGCTATCTGTTTGGCGGCACCAATGACAGCAACCCGCCGTTCTCGCAGGTGGGTGGCAGCGTGGTCTACAGCGGCGACCAGACCCAGCGCCAGGTGGAAGTGGGCCCGGACACCTACGTGCGTGACGCCTTGCCCGGCAGCGAGATCTTCCTGCGCATCCCCACCGGCGATGGCTTCGTAGACGGCGCCCCGGCCGCCGGCAACACCGGCACTGGTGTGCTGACCAACATCACCCGCGACGGCACCGACACCTGGAACGGCGAGGCCTTCAGCGTGCGCTTCACAGCGGCCGACAGCTACGAGGTGCTTGATACCAGCGGTACCGTCGTCAGCAACGGCACAATGAAGGCTGGCGATGATCTGGTGGTCAACGGCGTACGCCTGCATATCGATGGCGCGCCGGCGGCCGGTGACAGTTTCCCGGTCACGCCGTCCAGCAGCCGCGACATCTTCGGCACCCTGGATTCGCTGATCGGTGCCCTGGAGGGCGACACCGGCACCCCGCAGCAGCTGGCCGTGCAGCAGAACGCCCTGCAGAGCAGCCTGCGCGACGTGGCCCGTGCGGCCGAGCGGATGATCGACGCACGCGCGGCCGGCGGCGCACAGCTTAAGACCCTGGACAATGCCGCCGACATGCGGGAATCGAACGGCGTGACCCTGAAGACGACGCTGTCGTCGATGCGCGACCTCGACTACGCCGACGCACTCAGCCAGTACCAGCTGGAGAACACGGCACTGCAGGCTGCGCAGACCCTCTTTGCACAGATGCAGCAGATGTCGCTGTTCAACAAGATCGGCTGAGCCGACGGGGCCTGCCCCTTCCAACCCGGCGTACCTGAAGGCCGCGATGCCCTGCATCGCGGCCTTTTTCGTGCTCGTTGCGCCTATCACCCGGCTCGGTAGCGCCGCGCCATGCCGGTGAACCACCCGCCCCGGTAACGCCTCGCCATGCCGGGGAACCACCCGCCCCGGTAACGCCTCGCCATGCCGGGGAACCACCCGCCCCGGTAGCGCCGGGCCATGCCCGGCGGAGCGCCATCGGCGTTCAGCTTCGCCAACTAGCGCCGATATCCCTCCTGACGCCGGCCGGGCACGCGCCGGCCACCCGCTACAGGGCACGGAAAACACCGGAAAAAGCAGCCTCCAGCCAAGAATTACGGCTTCATCGGAATTCCCGGCTAAAGGTTGTTGACAAAGCGCCGTTATTCATTTGGCAACGGCGAAGCACACAGCCAAACAAAAAAAACAGGCGGCGCTTCGTTTCAATCACCGACGGGTTCCACATAAGAGGAGACGACCCCATGGCACAGGTAATCAACACCAATACGATGTCGCTCAACGCTCAGCGCAACCTGAGCACCAGCGGCATTTCGCTGGCTACCACCATCCAGCGCCTGTCGTCTGGTTCGCGCATCAACAGCGCGAAGGACGACGCCGCCGGCCTGGCGATCTCCGAACGCTTCACCACCCAGATCCGTGGCCTGGACGTGGCCATCCGCAACGCCAATGACGGCATCTCGCTGGCCCAGGTCGCCGAAGGCTCGCTGAGCGAGGTCGGCAACAACCTGCAGCGCATCCGTGAACTGGCCGTGCAGGCCTCCAATGCCACCAACTCCTCCAGCGACCGCAAGGCACTGCAGTCCGAAGTGAGCCAGCTGGTCAGCGAAATCGACCGCGTCGCCAAGCAGAGCGACTTCAACGGCACCAAGCTGCTGGATGGCAGCTTCACCAGCCAGCTGTTCCAGGTCGGCGCCAACGCTGGCCAGGCCATTGCCATCAACAGCGTCGTCGATGCCAAGGCCGACGCGCTGGGCAACAGCAAGTTCGCGGCAGCCGCCACCGGCGGCACGTTGCCCGCCATCGCAGCGGCCACCACCGTCTCCGGCGTCACCGTCAATGGCGTCACCATGGGAGACATCACCGGATCGACTACCGGTGAGCTGGCCGCTTCGGCTGCCGCACAGATCAACTCCAAGATCGGTGAGGCCGGCGTGTACGCAGAGGTCGTCACCACGGCCGGCACCCCGGATACCTACGCCCTGAAGCTGACCTCGGTGCAGGCCGATCGCGACCTGGTGCTGGGTGCGAGCGCCGCCTTGGGTCTGACTGGCTCGACGGCTGCAGCGCCGACCTCGGTCGCTGCGACTGCCACGTCCGCCTTTGCCAAGGATCTGGATATCTCCGATTACGTCGGTGCGCAGAAGGCGCTTGGCATCGTGGACAAGGCCCTCGAATCGGTCAACAGCGTGCGCGCCGACCTGGGTGCCATCCAGAACCGCTTCAGTTCGGTGGTTGCGAATCTGCAAACATCGTCGGAGAACCTGTCCGCATCGCGCAGCCGCATCAAGGACACGGACTTCGCCAAGGAAACGGCGGAACTGACCCGCACCCAGATCCTGCAGCAGGCCGGTACGGCCATGCTGGCCCAGGCCAACCAGGTTCCGCAGAACGTGCTCAGCCTCCTGCAGCGCTGACATGAGTCGCCCCCGGAGCACGTCGGGGGTGCCTAGCCCAACTCACGTGCAACCGCTCAAGGACCTCTCCTCATGGCACAAGTCATCAACACCAACACGATGTCGTTGAATGCTCAGCGTAACCTGAGCACCAGCGGCAGCTCGCTGGCCACCACCATCCAGCGCCTGTCATCGGGCTCGCGCATCAACAGCGCCAAAGACGACGCTGCTGGCCTGGCCATCTCCGAACGCTTCGGCACCCAGATCCGCGGTACCGACGTAGCCATCCGCAATGCCAACGATGGCATCTCGCTGGCCCAGGTCGCAGAAGGCTCGCTGTCGGAAATCGGCAACAACCTGCAGCGCGTCCGCGAACTGTCGGTGCAGGCGGCAAACGCCACCAACTCCGCCAGCGACCGCAAGGCCCTGCAGGCCGAAGTGACCCAGCTGGTCAGCGAAATCGATCGCGTGGCCAAGCAGTCCGAGTTCAACGGCACCAAGCTGCTGGACGGTTCGTTCTCCAGCCAGCTGTTCCAGGTCGGCGCCAATGCCGGCCAGGCCATCGCCATCGATAAGGTTGTCGATGCCAAGGCGGACGCGCTTGGCAACGCAACCTTCGACAGCAACACGGTCACCATCGCCGCAGGCACTGTGGCTGCGACTGACGCCGGCAAGGAAATCACCTATTCCGGCCTCTCCATCGGCGGCGGTGGCATGGCATCGGCGGTCAAGATCGACGACGTCAAGATCACCTCGACCGGCGACGGCGCCAAGGACCGGGCCGCCCTGGTTTCGGCAGCCGTTACTGCGATCAACGCGAAAATCGGCGAAACCGGTGTCTACGCAGAAGTCGACGGGACCACTGCCGGCCAGATCAACCTGACCTCCATCAAGGAAAGCGTGGACAAGGACGGCAAGTTCAGCGCGATGACCGCAACGGCAGGCACCAGTGCCGGCATCACCGGTTTCGACAGTGCCGCGGCCACGGCCAGCACGACTGCCAGCGCTGGCAAGCTGCTCACCGACGTTGACATCAGCACCGTCAAGGGCGCGCAGCAGGCGCTGGAAGTGGTCGACAAGGCACTCAGCTCCATCAACAGCACCCGCGCTGACCTGGGTGCCATCCAGAACCGGTTCACTTCGGTCGTGGCCAACCTGCAGACTTCCTCGGAAAACCTGTCGGCATCGCGCAGCCGCATCAAGGATACCGATTTCGCGAAGGAAACCGCCGAGCTGACCCGCACCCAGATCCTGCAGCAGGCCGGCACGGCCATGCTGGCCCAGGCCAACCAGGTGCCGCAGGGCGTTCTCAGCCTGCTGCGCTGATCCACCCGTTGAATTTACTCCGGGTGGCAGCTGAATGGCCGCCCGGAACCTGAGTCACGCTAGAAATCGCCAAAGGAAAAGCACCATGGCACAAGTCATCAACACCAACACCATGTCGTTGAATGCTCAGCGCAACCTGAGCACCAGCGGCAGCTCCCTGGCCACCACCATCCAGCGCCTGTCCTCGGGCTCCCGTATCAACAGCGCCAAGGACGATGCCGCTGGCCTGGCAATTTCCGAGCGCTTTGGCACCCAGATCCGTGGTACCGACGTCGCCATCCGCAATGCCAACGACGGCATTTCGCTGGCCCAGGTTGCCGAAGGCTCGCTGACGGAAATCGGCAACAACCTGCAGCGCGTCCGCGAACTGTCGGTGCAGGCAGCCAATGCCACCAATTCCACCAGCGACCGCAAGGCATTGCAGGCCGAAGTGACCCAGCTGGTCTCGGAAATCGACCGCGTCGCCAAGCAGTCCGATTTCAACGGTACCAAGCTGCTTGACGGCTCGTTCTCAAGCCAGCTGTTCCAAGTGGGCGCAAATGCCGGCCAAGCCATCGCCATCGACAAGACCATCGATGCCAAGACCAATGCACTGGGTGGTGCGCAGTTCGCCACGGGTACGATCGCCAAGGTGACCGGCGCTGACGATACGGACGTGGCCATCGCTGCATTCACCATCACCGACAGCAAGGGCACCGTTGTCAACTTTGACAAGCTTGACGTGAAGAGCGTCGGCACCGGCGCCCAGAACGAAGTCGCTGCAGGCAAGGCACTGGCGACCCTGATCAACTCGAAGATCGGTGAAACCGGTGTCTACGCTGAAGCCGACGACGCAGGTGCGGTCACCCTGACCTCGGTCAAGGACAGCGTCGATGCCGACGGCAACGCCAAGGCGTTTGAAACCACCGCTGCCGGCTACACCGCAGGCGCTGCTGCAACCAACCAGTACGCCGACAAGATCGACGTCTCCACCGTGAAGGGCGCTCAGCAGGCCCTGGAGATCGTCGACAAGGCGCTGGGCTCCATCAACAGCACCCGCGCCGACCTGGGTGCGATCCAGAACCGCTTCACCTCGGTGGTGGCCAACCTGCAGACGTCGCAGGAGAATCTGTCGGCATCGCGTAGCCGCATCAAGGACACCGATTTCGCAAAGGAAACCGCCGAACTGACCCGTACCCAGATCCTGCAGCAGGCCGGTACGGCCATGCTGGCCCAGGCGAACCAGGTACCGCAGGGCGTGCTCAGCCTGCTGCGCTGATACACGGCAGGAAGGACCACTACCGTCGGCCCACACCGGCGGTAGTGGCACCTGGAACGCCACGGCGCTCACAGATGCGGGCCATGCCCGGCCCGGGCAATTGCCCGAAACGGATTGGCATCGCCCGCACCTGCGGACCTCTCTTTCAGCGCTGTACCTTTAACTGTACGTAACGGGTGGCTTCGTCTCCCTCCGATTGTCAGTAGCCTGGCCCCTCCCCTGCTTTGGGGGAGGGTTTTTTGCAGACTCCCGGCAGCCTGCGGTGAACCTGCCCGCACCCTGCCCCATCCCTCCTGCAACCTGCGTGCCAGAAGCGGCCGCGTAGCGTTGGCACGGCACATGCATCAACGAAGTCCTCAAGACCCAGCGGCGCAGGCCGCTATTTTCGTTGACTCGGCTCGCCACTCGCTGGTTGGGCCCAGCTATCAGGAGAATCGACGTGGCAGACTTTGGATACGGCGGCATTGGCTCCGGCCTGGATATTTCCGGCATGGTCAGCCAGCTTGTGGCGGCCGACCGCAAGCCAGCAGACAACGCGCTCAACCTGCAGCAGTCGAAGGCCAAACTGCAGTTATCCTCGGTGGGCACGATCACCGCCGCGTTCGACAAGCTGAAGACCTCACTGAACGCGCTGAAGGCGGCCACTGCCTTCGATACCCGCACAGTGACGGCAACCAAGAGCGGCACCAACAACAGTGACGAGATCCTGACGGCAACGGTGGCGCTGTATGACATCGGCACCGCCAAGGCGGCCGCGTCCAACGGTAGCCACGTGGTCGAGGTGCAGAGCCTCGCCACCGCTCACAAGATCATCGCCGATACATCCGTTGCCAAAACGCAGACCTTCGCCGCCGGAACCCTGACGCTGACCGTTGGTGTGGGCGACAAGGCCAAGACGATGAACGTCGAGGTCGAGGACGGCGACACGCTCAGCACGATCCGCAACAAGATCGATGCCGCGGGCCGCAAGGAAGGCGTCCAGGCGACCCTTATCAGTTCGGGCGAAAACCAGTACCTGTCCGTCGCGCAGGAAAAGACTGGCGCGGCCAGTGCCATCCAGCTGGAATATTCAGGCAGCGATGCCAAGCTGGGCGCGCTGGTAGGCAGCCTCAAGGAGAACACCCCTGCGGCGGACGCCAAGCTGACCATCGACGGCGTGGACGTGGTGAGCGCCAGCAATACGGTTGCCGATGCGGTGCCGGGCCTGACCCTGAATCTGAAGATGGTCGGCAAGAGTACGGTCACCATCAGTACCGATACCTCTGCGGCCACGAAGGTGATGCAGGACTTCGTGACTACCTACAACGCGGCGTTGGCGGCAATCAACACCGAAACCAAGTACGACGTGGAAAACAAGGAGCCCTCCTCGTTGACCGGCGACGCACAGATGCGCGGCGCAATGGGGCAGCTGCGATCGCAGATGGCCAACATTCTGAAGGATCTGGCCGCCGACGGCCTGGACCCCAAGGTGCTGGGCCTGCAGACCCGCGGCTACCCCAACGCCGACGGCAGCCTGGTGCTGGACACCACGAAGTTTGCCGCTGCCCTGGCCAACCAGCCGGAAAAGATCCGCTTGGCCATCACCGGCGACACCGGCGGCGCGGGCAAGCTGTATACGATGGTCGACAGCTATGTGAGTACGAAGGTCGGCAAGGAGGGTGCTTTCGTAGCCCGTACCAAGGGCCTGAACAAGACGCTTACCGACATCGACAAGCGGCGCAAGGACCTGGATACGCGCATGGAAGGCGTGGCCGAGCGCTACAAGAAGCAGTTCCTGGCGCTGGATACATTGATGGGCAAGCTGCAGCAGAGCAGCAGCGCCCTCAGCCAGCAGTTGTCGCAGCTTAGCGGCTGATCGGGCGCGTACGGGGCTCAAGTTTGGCCACCTACGCACCGATAACACTTGCAACAGCAATCATCGCAGTGCCGTCGGCGCGGGTCTGATGACCAGGCGGCGTCACATCGCGCAAGGGAGAATCACGAATGTACGGTTCCAGCCGTCAATACGCCGAGCAGTACCGCCAGGTGGGCGTGACCAGTTCGGTCGCCGATGCCGATCCGCACAAACTGGTGGCGCTGCTGCTGGCAGGCGCACTGGAGCGCGTGCGTCGCGCCGTGGCCTTCATGGAGCGCGGCGACCATGCTGGCAAAGGCAAGGCCATCGGCGAAGCCTGCGCGATCGTCGGGCATCTGAACGGCTCGCTCGACCACGAAGCCGGCGGCGAGATCGCCGGTAATCTGTCGGCCCTGTACGACTACGTGCTGCAGCGCCTGACCGAGGCCAACCTGCACAACGACCGCGCTGCGCTGGACGATACCCTGCAGCTGCTGGGCGAAATCGACGGTGCGTGGAATGCGATTCCGCAGGAACAGCGCCGGCCGGCGGCGGTGGCACCGTGAGCCTGCAGGACCTGCACGCCCAGCTTGACGCCTTCGAAAAGGCGCTGGTCGAGGATGCGTTCGAGCAGGCCGACAGCCTGCTGGACGGACACGACGGTACACTGCACGCGCTGCTGAGCCAGCCGCTGACCCGCGCCGACCATGCCCCGCTGTCCGCACTGCTGGACCGCCAGCAGAGTTTGCTGGGGCTGCTGCGCCAGCGCCGCGATGCGGTGGCCGTGCAGCTGCAGGATGGCCAGCGCTCCCTTCGCGCCGCCCATGCGTATCTGAAGGCAGAATCGCTGGCATGACCCTGCTGCCGACCACGTCGCTGCACCACCCTGCCGAGAGCGAGCTGTTCGATGAAACCCTCAGCTGCGAGCTGGCCATGCCGGCCGAGTTCCAGGCGGGCAGCGCGGCCGGTCGCACCGGCAGTGCCGAAGGCCTGCTGCGCAGCCTGGCGCTGGTGGAAGACAGCCGTGGGGACGAACACGACGAGCGCAGCGAAACCAGCCTGCAGATACAGCGCCTGGAAGCCAAGCTGGACCTGACCATGGTGCTGCTGGGCCGCCTGGTGCGCCAGCAGGGTCAGGACCTGCCCCTGCGCCCGGTGCGCTGGTCGCGCCGCGGCATCCGCCTGCAGCTGGGCCCACGCAGTGGCGCCCTGCCCGGCCAAGCCGGCGTGGTGCGCCTGCAACCCAGCGACTGGCTGCCCGACAACATCGACCTGCCGGTGGACGTCATCGCCGAAACGGCCGATGGCAGCGGCGGCCACTTCCTGTGGCTGCGCTTCAATCGCCTCGGCGATGGCCTGGAGATGGCCATGGAACGGCACTTGTTCCGTTTGCATCGGCGTCAGGTTGCCGAAGCGCGGCGAGCGCGCTGAAACCGGTTACCTGGAACCGGGACGGAGTGCTCTTGGCGCATCCGTTCAGCTAAGTTAAGGTGGTCTCCCCTCACGGACCTGCAACGTGCCTGTGCGAGTTCTCATCGTCGACGATCACACCCTGGTTCGCGCCGGCCTGGCGCGACTGCTGCAGGGGTTTGCCGACGTGCAACTGGTCGCCGAGGCAAGCAACGCCGAGCAGGCGCTGCAGATGGCCCTGCTGCATGCCCCCGACGTGGTCCTGATGGACCTGTCCCTGCCGGGCCGTACCGGCCTGGAGGCGCTGAGCGACATCCGCCTGCGCGCCCCAGGCACTCGCATCGTGATGATGACCATGCACGACGACGCCGCCCATGTACGTGATGCACTGGACCGTGGCGCCGTGGGTTTCGTGGTGAAGGATGCCGCCCCGCAGGAGCTGGAACTGGCACTGCGCGCCGCGCACGCCGGCCAGGTGTTCCTCAGCCCGCAGATCTCGGCCAAGATGCTGGCGCCGATGCTGGGCCGCGAGAAGCCCACCGGTATCGCCGCCCTGTCGCCGCGCCAGCGCGAGATCCTGCGCCGCATCGGCAAGGGCGAGAGCAACAAGGAAATCGCCGCCGATCTCGGCATCAGCGTGAAGACGGTGGAGACCCACCGCGCCCGCATGATGGAATCGCTGGGCTGCCGCCGCGCCAATGATCTGCTGCTGCTGGCGGCCCGCCACCAGCACGAGCTGGAGTGACGGCGAGCGTTGGCCGACTGCTGTTGCGTTGGATCCGCGCGCTTCGCGCCGGTAGAGTCGACCGTTGGTCGACTGCCGTTGCGTTGGATCCCGCGCTTCGCGCCGGTAGAGTCGACCGTTGGTCGACTGCTGTTGCTTTGGATCCCGCGCTTCGCGCGCTAGTCGACTGGCAGTCGACTCTACCCCCTCCCGTCCCAGGCGACGGAATGCCGTCACCCTCACACGAGCTGTCGGGTTTCCGTATACCGCCCCCCGAACGACTGCCCCGGCAGCCACGGAAAATCAACAACTTGCCACGGAGCATCGTCAACTTCCCGCGCCGCTGTAGGGAATATCCCTACACCATGTCGGGAATAGCACCAGTGCACTCAGGAACCCCCCGATTCCGCCTGCCCGGGATCAAAAGCAAGATGTGTTCCACAAGGCGTCGGGGAGCGGCGCCGGGGAACTGAAATGAAGGCTGCACTTTCGACCCAGCTGGGCCAGACGCTTCACCTCACGCCGCAGCTGCTGCAGTCGATCCGTCTGCTGCAGCTGGACGGCCTGCACCTGGAACAGGAAATCCAGCGCCTGCTGGATTCCAACCCGCTGCTGGAAATCGAGGACGCCGAGGCACCGGCGGCCGATGCTACCGACGCCAGCGCCACTACCCTGGAAACGGCCGCCTTCGATGAGCTGCCCGAGTCCTCGATGTGGGACGTGGCCGGCAGCAGCTGGCAGGACGGCGACGACGATCGCATGGCACGCATCGCCGCTGGCGAGTCCACCGACCCGCAGCTGCGCGTGCTGCAGCGCTTGGCGCTGGATCTGGACGAGCGCGAGCTGGCCGTGGCCGCCTTCTGGCTGGAACACTGCGACGAGGCCGGTTACCTGCAGGCGCCGCTGGACCAGCTGCAGCTGCTGGCCAGCGCCCAGTTCGACATCGACGCCGCGGGCGTGGAAGCCATCCGCCAGCAGCTGCTGCACGGTGAACCTGCCGGCATGGCCGCACAGAACCTGCGCGAAGGCCTGCTGGCCCAGCTCTACAGCCTGCACGGCGTGGTTCCGGCCCGGCACCTGGCCGCGCGCATCCTGGAAGGGACGCTGGAGGACCTGGCCGCACATGACTACCCCGCGCTGGCCCGCCAGCACGACGCCGAAGTGGATGACGTGCGCGAGGCCGTGCGCCTGATCCTGTCGCTGCAGCCGCGCCCGGGCGACAACCTGCTGCCCGAGCGCAACGCGGTGGTGGTGCCGGACGTGGTCGCCTGGCACGCCGACGAGCAGTGGAAGGTCGCGCTGAATCCGGCCACGAGCCGCCGCGTCTCGATCAACAGCCAGTACGAACAGGCCCTGGCCGAAACCAGCGACGCCGCCCCGGCCCTGCGCGAGATGCTGCAGGAGGCGCGCTGGTTCAGCCGCGGCCTGTCGATGCGCTACGACACCCTGCTGCGCACCGCGCGGGTGATCGTCGAGCGCCAGGCCGCGTTCCTGGTGCGTGGCGAGGAAGCCATGGCCCCGCTGACCCTGAAGGAAGTGGCCGAAAAGATCGGCATGCACGAATCCACGGTGTCGCGCATCACGACCGGCAAGTTCCTGCAGACCCCGCGCGGCACCTTCGAACTGAAGCATTTCTTCGCGGTGCGCCTGGAAGGTGCCAGCGTGTCCGGCCAGGCCGTCAAGGCCATGGTCCGCCGCCTGATCGACGCCGAACCGGCCGGCCGCCCGCTGGCCGACGAGGCCATTGCGGGACTGCTGTCACGCCAGGGGGTGAACATTGCCCGCCGAACCGTCGCAAAATACCGCGAACAACTGGATATCGCCCCGGCCCGTGAACGGCGCCGGCTCAGCGCCAGGCAACCACAGCTGGCCCGAGTGGGCTGAAAAGGATGTTGGACATGAACAAGCTCACAGTGCTGCTGGTCGACGACCATGAGGGTTTCATCAACGCGGCGATGCGTCACTTCCGCAAGATCGACTGGCTGCAGATCGTCGGCAGCGCCGGCAACGGCCTGGAAGCCATCGAGCGCTCCGAATCGCTGCGCCCGCAGGTGGTGCTGATGGACCTGGCGATGCCGGAAATGGGCGGCCTGCAGGCCACCCGTCTGATCAAGTCGCAGGATGATGCCCCGTACATCGTGATCGCCAGCCACTTCGACGACGTCGAGCACCGCGAGCATGCGCTGCGTGCCGGCGCCGACAATTTCGTCAGCAAGTTGTCGTACATCCAGGAAGTCATGCCGATCCTGGAAGGCCTCAGGGAGGATCGATCGTGAGTGAATCGCGCATCCTTGTACTGGACAACGACGCCGTGCGTGCCGAGCGCACCGTTGCCCTGCTGGAATTCATGGACTTCAACCCGCGCTGGGTCTCCGACGCGGCCGACTTCGACCTGGGGCGCCAGCGCCAGAACGACTGGATGGCGGTGATCGTCGGCAGCCTGGACGACAGTGCCGCCAGCACCGCGCTGTACGCTTGGCTGGGCGGCAGCAGCCTGCCGCCGCCGGTGCTGCTGGCCGACGGTGAGGCTGCAGCCTTTGCCCGGCAGCACGGCGTGCACGAAGCCAACATCTGGCCGCTGGAGGCCCCGTTGCGCCACACACAGATGGAAGCGCTGCTGCGCCGCGCCAGCCTCAAGCGTCTGGATGCCGAGCACCAGGCCGGCGCCGCACAGGACCACGGCCCGACCGGCAACGGCCCGGCGGTGACCGGGCTGCGCACCATGATCGAGCAGGTGGCCGCCTTCGACACCACCGTCCTGGTGCTGGGCGAATCGGGCACCGGCAAGGAAGTGGTCTCGCGTTCGATCCACCAGCGCTCGCCGCGCCGGGATGGCCCGTTCGTGGCGATCAACTGCGGCGCCATCCCCGCCGACCTGCTGGAAAGCGAACTGTTCGGCCACGAAAAGGGCGCCTTCACCGGCGCACTGACCGCGCGCAAGGGCCGTTTTGAAATGGCCGAGGGCGGCACCCTGCTGCTGGATGAAATCGGCGACATGAGCCTGCCGATGCAGGTGAAGCTGCTGCGCGTGCTGCAGGAGCGCAGCTTCGAGCGCGTCGGTGGCAACCAGACCATCCGCTGCAACGTGCGCGTGATTGCTGCGACCCATCGCGACCTGGAAACCCGCATCGCCGAAGGCAAGTTCCGCGAGGATCTGTTCTACCGCCTCAACGTCTTCCCGATTGAAGTGCCGGCCCTGCGCGAACGTCGTGAGGACCTGCCGGCGCTGGTGGAAACCATCGCCAAGCAGCTCGGCCGCACCGGCCGTGGCGAAGTGCGCTTCACCCCGGAAGCCCTGCAGGCCCTGGCCAGCTACGAGTGGCCTGGCAACGTGCGCGAGCTGACCAACCTGGTCGAGCGCCTGGCCGTGCTGCACCCGGGTGGCTCGGTGCGCGTGCAGGACCTGCCGGCCCGCTACCGTGGCGACGCCACACTGGCCGTGGTGGCACCGCCCGCCCCGGCACCGGTGGCCGCCAGCGAAGAACGCCTGGACCTGCGCAGCTTCTCCTTCCACACCCCGGGCAGCGGCGGCCAGGCTGCGCCGGAGAACGCTGGCGCCCAAGCGGCCCTGCCCAGTGAGGGCCTGGACCTGCGCAACCACATGGCCACGATCGAACTGGGCCTGATCAACGAAGCACTGGAACGCACCCAGGGCGTGGTCGCCCATGCCGCCCAGCTGCTCGGCCTGCGCCGCACCACCCTGGTGGAGAAGCTGCGCAAGTACGGCATCGAGCGCGAGCAGGCTGAACTGGCCGGCTGAGCAGCCTGACCCGCATGAAGGAGGCACGAACGCCTGGGCTTGCCCGGGCGTTCTTTTTTCTGGCGCCGCTGCATGCGTAGATCCACGCCGCACGTGGATGGGAGAACACGAGCTGACCGCGGCAGCGCCAGATTTCCGGCCACCCAGCCCTGCAGCCCCAGGCCAAAAAACCGACGCCGGTGAAATGACGCATCCGCCGGGGCCAGACCCCGTGCCGACCAACGGTCGGCACCCACCAACAGCAGCAAGCTGACCAACGGTCGGCACCCACCCTCATCAGAAGCACCACCATCAGCAGCAGGTTCCAACAGATCGCGGAAATCTGTCGAAGGTGGGGTGGG
>NZ_VYKI01000050.1 GCF_008710035.1 Stenotrophomonas cyclobalanopsidis
CGTAATGCTGTTCACTTAAGTGGTGCAGCCTTACGGTCCACCGGATAGCGGGTCTTGGAAATCTTCACCGTCCTCGGCGTCGTCGGCCGAGGACGGTGTTCCAGGAAGAGACTGGCTACCCCCGATCGCAGCTGAGATAACCGTCTGCCGGTAGCAGAGGCCGGCTGTGCTGCGGCCATGACGATCAGCTGTGCCGCGATGTAGTGGCAGGCGGGTTTGAAGCGTATTTCCGAGGGCGCGCGGCCGTAGGCAACGGCCGCCTGGCTCGCCTCGCGGCGGATGATGTTGTACGCCAGCAACAGGCCCCAGACTTCCTGGTACACCAGCTCGATGGTCTTGCTGCGCAGGGTCACCGCATTGCGCTGCATCGAGCTTTTAATATCCCGAAAGCCCAGTTCGATTTCCCAACGCTCCTGATAAAGCTCGGCTACGGCCTTTGTGTTGTACGTTCCTGCCGGCAACGAGGTCAGCACCGTTTTCAGCTTGCCCCGATGCTCGTAGCTCACTTCACGCACCCGCCAGTGCGTGGGCAGCGCGGGGTTCTTCTTTCGCGCCTGCGGGGAAACGCGCATTTCCAGCAGTCGATCATGCGCGTTGTAGCGCTCCACCTCTTCGGCTACCAGAGTGCTGCGCGAGGGCGTGAGCCAATGCCGTTCACTGCCAGCACCGGCCAAGCTCAACAGCAGGTCCGCGCCCCAGAAACCCTTGTCCAGCAAGGTGATTGAGCGATCTGGAATGTTCTCAAGAAAGTGCTCGGCCAGACGCATCTCGCCCCGACGATAGGGGCTGATCTGGGCGTCGAGCATGACATGCGAACGCACGTTCATCAGCGCAACCAGCCGCATCAGCGGATAGGGCGTTTGGCGCTCGGTCCCTGTGTTGCCGGAGCCAAAGTGTTCGCGCAGTTCCGGCGTATCTGCAGTACGCAGCAGAGCGCCGTCTACAGCCAGTACCTGCAGCCCCTGCCAATCATCGTCGGGATAGCGCTCGGTTCCCCAATGCTGCCCACATTTGCGGAAAAGGCCCTCCACCGGATCAGCTCCCAGCCGCGTGCGCGCTTGGCTGATGCCGCTGCGCGCAGGCAGGTCCAGCGAGGCAAGACCTTGGGCACAGATGTTCAGCCGCCTGGCAACCTCATGCACCGGCTCATCGCGGAACAGAGCCATACCCAATACCAGCCACAGCACCTGATCGCTGGGCAGCCTGCGCCTGCGGATCGTGGCCTGCGCCGACAGTTCCAGCGCACTGGATACCCACTCGACCGGGATGTTCTGGGTGAAGGTGCTCAGGTCGGAGAAATTGAACAGGTCACCAAGGTCGAGCAATTGCTGTTGGACGGCCACAAAAAATCCGATGCCAGAAGACTGGCATCGGATTCTGATTGGCCCGGCTGCTTAAGTGAACAGCATTACGGC
>NZ_VYKI01000051.1 GCF_008710035.1 Stenotrophomonas cyclobalanopsidis
GGCTTGTATGTTCCTCCCGGCTCCTACGAGGTATGTAGGAGCCAGGGTGGAGGGACCGACAAGCATGGATCTGCGGATAGCGCCGACAGACGAGCCGAGCGATCCCCATCCCGCACACGAACGTCGATAAAGGATCGTACGGCCCCCAAAGGGGATCGTCGATGTAGGCAAGCTAACGTCGGTGCGGTACCACCCCAGCCCCTTAAAGATAGCTGGGAGTAATGCAAATGTCCGATTCTCTTGAGATTGGTCTGGACGTGGACTCCAAAGGGTTCGTGCCGGCGGTGGTCGACTGCAAGGCCGGCGACAGAATCCCCAACACCAAGGCTGGCATTGCCAAATGGCTCAAGACCCTGCCTCCGCGGTGCCGGATTGGCATGGAAGCGACCGGTAAGCATCACGAGCTGGTGGCGCGTATGGCCGGTCAGGCTGGCCACGTGGTCTACGTGATCAATCCTCGGTTGATCAAGAATTACGCCAAGGCGACCGGCGCACGCGGCAAGACCGATGCGATGGACGCCCAAGTCATCGCCCGGTACGTGAAAAAAGAGAATGATCGTTTGCGTGAATACGTGCCTCGCAGCGACGAACAGCAGCAGATGCACGATCTTCTGCGCAAGCGACAAACACTGGTGGAAA
>NZ_VYKI01000052.1 GCF_008710035.1 Stenotrophomonas cyclobalanopsidis
CTCGACTGTCGCCATCGCTAAGCAGTCGAGCAAGCTCGACTCTACGGCCAGATTACCGCAGCGGCTCCACCACCACCGCCGTCCCATAGCACAGCACCTCGGTCAGCCCGGTCATCACATCGGTGGCGTCATAGCGCATGCCGATGATGGCATTGGCGCCCAGCTGCCGCGCGTGCTTGACCATGTCGCGGTAGGTTTCCTCGCGGGCCTGCTCGCACAGCTCGGTGTAGATGGTGATGTTGCCGCCGAAGATCGTCTGGATGCCGCCGAGGAAGTTGCCGACGATCGAACGCGAGCGCACGGTGATGCCGCGCACCACGCCCAGATTGCGCGCCACCCGGTAGCCGGGCAGCTCGAAGGCGGTGGTGACCAACGAATCCTCGAAGCGCAGCGCCGGAGGGGAGGGGATGCCACTGTTGTAGGGGTCTGCCATGCTGCTGCCTTCGGTAGAGTCGAGCCATGCTCGACTGCGCCAGGGGTCTCGTAGAGTCGAGCTTGCTCGACTGCGCCAGGGGTCTCGTAGAGTCGAGCTTGCTCGACTGCTCTGCGCACA
>NZ_VYKI01000053.1 GCF_008710035.1 Stenotrophomonas cyclobalanopsidis
AAATTAGCGCTGTGGAACCACCCGATCCCATCCCGAACTCGGAAGTGAAACGCAGCTGCGCCGATGGTAGTGTGGCTCAAGCCATGCGAGAGTAGGTCATCGCCAGGGTTTATACCCAAAAACCCCGTTGCTTGCGCAACGGGGTTTTCCTTTTTTTGCAGGCACCTGGTTTTGACCTGGACTTGCAGCAACAACTTCACGAAGAGCTTCAAGTTCCTTCAACAAGTTGTTGACAAAGCTGAAAGGCCTGCCATAATAGGCGGCTCGCAACGACGAAAGACCTTCGGGTCCAACGACGAAGCAGCATCGGCAACAACGTCCACCTCGGTGAGACGGCCTTGAAAAAAAGGTGTTGACGAAGCGGAAAAGCCGGCTATAATGGGCGGCTCGCTACGAAGGAAACTTCGCAGTACGCGGGAATGGCGCTGAGGCCACTTCCCCTGATCTTTGAAAGTATGCGCAGGTATCTTGTGAAGGCGCCTGCAGGAAGGATGATTGTCCATCTTGCAGACGTTTGATCAAGCAACTATTAATTGTT
>NZ_VYKI01000006.1:0-98714 GCF_008710035.1 Stenotrophomonas cyclobalanopsidis
TCGTGTGCGGGATGGGGATCGCTCGGCTCGTCTGTCGGCGCTATCCGCAGATCCATGCTTGTCGGTCCCTCCACCCTGGCTCCTACATACCTCGTAGGAGCCGGGAGGAACATACAAGCCATGCTCGGACGCTGTTCGCGCGGTGCGCGATGAGTCGAGCATGGCTCGACTCTACATAGGCGTCCACGCCATGCGCGGATGATCCCCGACCATCAGTAGATCCACGCCACGCGTGGATGATCCCCGACCATCAGTAGATCCACGCCACGCGTGGATGATCCCCGACCATCAGTAGATCCACGCCATGCGTGGATGATCCCCGACCATCAGTAGATCCACGCCATGCGTGGATGTCGCCCCATCAATACGTGGCGCACTGCCGCCAGCGCACCGGCTCGTCCACGCCGGGGCGGGCATTGATCTGCACGCGCACGTTGCGCAGGGCGGGGTAACGCAGTACTTCCTGGCAGACCCGAGGCCATACCGCCTCCAGCTCGCCAGTGCGATTGATGGCGAGGGTCTGCCGGGTCAGCCAGACGCCGCTGGCGATACCGGGCTGGTGGGCCAGTGCGCGTGCCAGTTCGGCCTGGTAACGGTCCAGGGTCGCGATATCGGGATTGAGCTCGTTGCGGCCGTTGTCGGCCGGCGCAGCAGGCGCTGCCTCGGCCGGAGCCGCTGGCGCAGGCACGTTCTTCGCGTCTGCCACCAGCGCTGCGGCCGGCTGCACGTCCGGCTGTACGTCCGGGGCGACCGGCGCCGGTGCGGCTGCCGCGGGCGGAGGCGTGCTGTCGACAGCGGCAGCGCCGGTTTCCACATGCAGGCCCTGCAGGCCCAGCCCGACCAGCAGGCCCAGGGTCACCGCACCCAGCGCGGAAATGGCGATGCGGCGCAACGCTTCGTGGCGGGCGGTTGCACGCACGCGCGTTTCAATTTCGTCCGGCAGGTAGGCCTGCAGCAGCGGCCACAGGCGCGGTCCGTCCAGCACTTCCACCGACTGCTTTTCAGCGGCGGCCAGGCCATCGCGCTCGACCCGGCCCTCGGTGATGAGCAGACCACCCTTGGCGCCAGCCAGGCGCGCGACGGCGCCCAGCTCGTTCACCGCGGCCGTACCGATGCGGTAGGCCAGCCCATGCTTGCAGGAGACCAGCCAGGTATTGGGGCCATCGCTGAGCAGGAAATCACTGCTCGGCTCGCGCACTTCGTCGGTCGGGTCGGCCACTTCGCGCAGGCCGCGCCGCTCGCGCAGCATCCGCTTGATCAGCGTCGAAAACTCGCGCCAATGCATGCCCGCCAAGGCCTGCAGCCCCAGTTGCATTTCTGTTCGCCGCCGCTTGACCCACCACAGATAGACGATTGCCAGGGTGCAGGTAAGCAGGGCCGACAGCAGGGCCAGAATCCAAGGGAGCATGCAGGAAGAGAGCGGAAGGGGCGAAAACGGAAGGCCACAGTGTAAAGACTGCGGCGTCCGAATGCGTCAGGACGTTCCTGACACGGATTGTGATGCAGCCCGCAGATCCGCGTGGCGCAGGCACGAAAAAACCCGCCAATCCTGAAGCCGTGAGGGGAGGGAACAAACGGCAGGCGAAGCGATTGGCGGGCTCCTCGCGATTGTCAGACAATTTTTATTGCATTGCAACAATCGGCGGTCAAGGGACGCCGCCCGGCGATTGATGGCTGCCCGGTGCCGGCGCATCACTGCCCGACGCTGCGCGGTTCTCCAGCTTGGCCAGGCGCGCATGCAGGGCGTCAAGGCGGGCCTCGAGTGCAGACACATCGTTGGCGGTGGGGACGTGCAGGCGCTTGAGCACGCCCTGCACCTGGTCGTCGAAGGCCTTTTCAACCTTGTTCCAGGTGCCGGAGGCCTTTTCGCGGGCCTCGTCCAGAGAGGTCTCCACGTTGTCGCGCCAGCCCGGGCCCTCCTCACCGCTGCGCTCGCGGCGCCGGGATTCCCAAGCTTCGCCTTCCTTCACCAGCCCATCGAAGAAGCGGCTGCCTTCGGCCTGTGCGCGGCCCAGTGCACCCAGGCCGGCCAGCCAGACCTGCTGTGCCGAATTGCTGAACTTGCGCGAAAAGCGCTCGGCCTGTTCGCCGAACGAAGCGTCGTCGTCGCGGCGGTCGTCATTCTCGTACTGGTTCATTGCGCTTCCCGGGGGAGTTGGACCTGCCCCCGAGAGTAGCGCGCACCAACGTTGCAGGGCCGTGATGGCCGCTGCCTGGGTTCAGCCCAGCTTTTCCTTCAGCACGCGCTGGATCTCGGTTTCCACCATGCCCTTCATGGCGGACAGCAGGAAACCCAGCTTGGCGGTCACGCGCACGGCGCCCGGCTGCAGCTCGATAACGCCGTCCACGCCGCTGCCGCTGAAGTTCAGCACATCGGCGGCCCAGCTGGATTTGAGGCCGAAGCGCTCGCCCAGCTTGGCGGCAACCTGTTCGATCGCCTCGCGGGCCTGTGCATCGGGCAGGGCGTGGGCGTGGCGGACATCGATGGTGGACATGCAGGCTCCTGGCGCTGGGCGGGGATATCAAAGAGGGCGGCCATTGTGCGCATCGGCGGGCGCCACGCCAAGCGCCCGTCGCCGGTTCTTCTGCGTTGGCGAGCAACCTGCTAGTCTGCGCCGCGTGCAGAACCTGCTTGTTCACTTCAGTCAACAACAACAGCCCGACCAGCCCCTGCGGCCCGGGGTGCAGCGCATCGTGCGCCAGGCAAACGGCAGCGTGCGGCTGGGTGACCCCGGCCATGGCGCGCTGCTGCTGGCCCAGTTCTGCATGGACGACCGCGGCCTCTGGCTGCAGGTCGGCAACGGCATCCGCAGCATCCACGTGAACGGTCGCCCGGTGCGGCGCATGGCCCTTCTACGTGCAGGTGATGCGGTGTATGTGGATGGCGTGGAGATGGTCCTGCAGGGTGAGGTCGAGAGCCTGCTGCAGGCACCGTCGCCATCGCCGGCCAGCGAGGGCATCGCCGATGAGCAGCGCCTGCTGCGCGGTGTCGGCGGCCTGCACCATGGCCGCAGCTACACCCTGTCGCGCCCGCGCCTGGTCGGCCGTGGCAGCGATGTTGATATCGAGATCGACGACCCCGCCTTTGCCGAGCAGCACGCCCGGGTGGAAGTGCAGGGCGATCGTGTACTGCTGCGCGACCTGGGCAGTGCCGACGGCACCCGGGTCAACGGCGTGACCGTGCGCCACTGCTGGCTGCAGCCGGGCGACCAGGTGGTCTTTGATGGCCAGCATCGTTTCGTGCTGGAAGTGCCGCACGATCCGCGCCGGCGCCCGCTGCCGGCCGAGGACGATGCCAGCCACGATGGCGAGCAGGTGGCGGACGCCCCCGTGGCGCCGCGCCGGGTGCGGCGTTGGCCGTGGCTGCTGGTGAGTGCCGTGGCGCTGGCCGGCGTGCTCAGCCTGCTGCTCTGGTTCGGCGCGCGCTGATCCGCGTCCGCCGGGCATGGCCCGGCGCTACCGGCCTTCGCTCTGGTAGATGCCAACCTTGGTTGGCGCATTCCTTCCACACCCATGACGCCTTGCGGCGTACGCCAACCAAGGTTGGCGGCTACCAAAGCCGTGCGCGGGCCCCGTGCCATGCACGGCCTTCGCTCCGGTAGGTGCCAACCTTGGTTGGCAGGTTTCATCCGCAGCCATGACGCCCTGCGGCGTACGCCAACCAAGGTTGGCGGCTACCCGTGCTGTGCGCGGGCAAATGGATACCAATGAAACCAAATTTCCCTTGCCGCACCAGGCCGCAAGGCTGGTGCACTGCGGCATACTAGGGGTCTTGCCCCACAGGTGTCACATGACGCGCGCGTTCAACTTCAGTGCCGGCCCTGCAACCTTGCCGGAATCGGTCCTGCGCCAGGCGCAGGCGGAAATGCTGGACTGGCACGGTGCCGGCGCCTCGATCGTGGAAATGAGCCATCGCGGCCCGGAATTCATGTCCGTGGCGGCCGAGGCCGAGGCCGACCTGCGCCGCCTGCTCGATATCCCCGACGACTATGCCGTGCTGTTCCTGCCCGGCGGCGCCACCACCCAGCAGGCGCTCATCCCGCTCAACTTCGCCCAGGCCGGTCAGCGCGCCGACTACGTGGTCAGCGGCCACTGGGGAAAGACGGCGGTCAAGCAGGCCAGTCCTTACGTCGGCGTCAACATCGCCGCCAGCAGCGAGGCCAATGGCTACCGCGAACTGCCTGAGCGCAGCAGCTGGCAGCTTTCCGATGATGCCGCTTACGTGCACATCACCGCCAACGAGACCATCCACGGCGTCGAGTTCCGTGATGTGCCCGACACCGGTGACGTTCCGCTGGTGGCCGATTTCAGCTCCTCCATCGCCAGCGAACCGCTGGATGTGCGCAGCTATGGCGTCATCTATGCCGGCGCGCAGAAGAACCTGGGCCCGGTCGGCATCGCGGTGATGATCATCCGCCGCGACCTGCTCGAGCGCAGCGGTCAGGCCCGCGCGGACATCTTCGATTACCGCTCGCACGTCGCCCGCGATTCCATGCTCAACACCCCGCCGACCTGGAACTGGTACCTGGCCGGCCTGGTGTTCAAGTGGATGCTGGCCGAAGGCGGCGTGGTCGAGTTCGCCAAGCGCAATGCCGCCAAGGCCGCGCTGGTGTACGGCGCCATCGATGCCTCCGGCGGCTTTTATCGCAATGAAGTCGCGCACTCGGCGCGCTCGCGGATGAACATTCCGTTCTTCCTGCCCAACGCCGATCTCGATGCCCGCTTCGTAGCCGAAGCCAAGGCCGCCGGCCTGCTGGCCCTGAAGGGCCACAAGGTGGTCGGTGGCATCCGCGCCTCGCTGTACAACGCCATGCCGCTGGCCGGGGCCGAGGCGCTGGTCGCCTTCATGGCCGATTTCCAGCAGCGCAACGGCTGAGCAATGAACGGCGCGCACCGTCGGGTGCGTGCCCCGCAACAAGGAATTCCGATGGCAAGCAAACCCAGCAAGACGTCGCCGAAGAAGAGCGCATCCGCCAAGTCTGAGGCCGCGGCCAAGGGCAAGGCCTCGTCCAGGACCACCCCGGTCCCGACCCAGGCACCGCTGGCACTGGCCGACGTGCGCTCGAAGATCGACCAGATCGACCGTGATATCCAGAGCCTGATCGCCGAGCGTGCGCAGTTCGCCCACCAGGTCGGCAAGGCCAAGGGCAAGCTCGCCGCCGCCGTCGATTACTACCGCCCTGAGCGCGAAGCGCAGGTGCTGCGCATGGTGGTGGACCGCAACGAAGGTCCGCTCAGCGATGAAGTGCTGGTGCACGTCTACCGCGAAATCATGTCGGCCTGCCTGGCCCAGCAGGAACCGCTGAAGATCGGTTACCTCGGCCCGGAAGGCACCTTCAGCCAGCAGGCCGTGCTCAAGCACTTCGGCCGCTCGGCGCTGGGCCTGCCGATGGCCAGCATCGAAGAAGTATTCCAGGAAGTGGAAGCGGGCAGCGCCGATTTCGGCGTGGTGCCGGTGGAAAACTCGGGGCAGGGCACCATCCAGATCACCCTGGACATGTTCCTCACTTCCAACCTGAAGATATGCGGTGAAGTGGAACTGCGCGTGCAGCAGTACCTGATGTCGCGCAGTGGTCGCCTGGAAGACATCGAGCGCGTCTACGGCCACCCACAGTCCTTCATGCAGACCTCGGCGTGGATGCGCGCCAACCTGCCCAAGGCCGAGAAGATCCCGGTCGCCAGCAACGCCGAAGGCGCGCGCCGTGCGCGCAATGCCGACGACGCCGCTGCCATCGGCGGCGAGAGTGCCGGCCACGTGTACGGCCTGAAGAAGGTCGTCACCAAGCCCATCCAGAACGATGCCGACAACACCACCCGTTTCCTGGTGGTGGGCCGCAACATCTTCCCGACCTCCGGCCACGACCGCACTTCCGTGCTGGTGTTCATCCATGACAAGCCCGGCGCGCTGTTCGATGTGCTCAGCCCGTTCGCCCGCCATGGCATCAGCATGAACCGCATCGAGTCGCGCCCGTCGCACCACGGCAAGTGGGAATACGGCTTCTTCATCGATCTGGCCGGCCACATCGACGACGCGCCGATGCAGGCCGCGCTGGCCGAGCTGGAAGCGCACTCGGCGCAGATCAAGGTGCTGGGTTCCTACCCGGTGGCCGTGCCCTGATTGCCGTTGCGGCCGCGTGCCGCGCCCTTTGATGCACCGCCGGCGCGCCGGCGTTTACGGAATGATCGAACGATGAGCAACGCGCAACACTGGATTGCCCGCAAGGGCCAGCCGCTGCAGGGCAGCCTGACCATTCCCGGCGACAAGTCGGTCTCGCACCGTTCGGTGATGTTTGCCGCGCTGGCCGATGGCACCTCGCATATCGACGGCTTCCTGGAAGGCGAAGACACCCGCGCCACCGCGCGCATCTTCAGCCAGCTCGGCGTGCGTATTGAAACCCCCAGTGCCTCGCAGCGCGTGGTGCACGGCGTCGGCATCGATGGCCTGCAGGCGCCCAGCGCGCCGCTGGACTGCGGTAACGCCGGCACCGGCATGCGCCTGTTGGCCGGCCTGTTGGCAGGCCAGGCGTTCGACTGCACCCTGGTGGGCGACGAATCGCTGTCCGGCCGTCCGATGCGCCGTGTCACCGGCCCGCTGTCGCAGATGGGCGCGAAGATCGACACCGAAAGCGATGGCACCCCGCCGCTGCACGTGCATGGCGGGCAGTCGCTGCAGGGCATCGATTTCGCCTCGCCGGTGGCCAGTGCTCAGGTGAAGTCCGCCGTGCTGCTGGCCGGCCTGTATGCACAGGGCGAAACCAGCGTGGTCGAACCGCACCCGACCCGCGATTACACCGAGCGCATGCTCTCGGCGTTCGGCGTGGACATCGAGTTCTCGCCGGGCAAGGCCCGCCTGCGTGGCGGCCAGCGCCTGCGCGCCACCGACATCGTGGTACCGGCTGATTTCTCCTCGGCCGCGTTCTTCCTGGTCGCCGCCAGCATCATTCCGGGCTCCGAGCTGCGGCTCAAGCAGGTTGGCCTCAACCCGCGCCGCACCGGCCTGCTGTACGCGCTGCGCCTGATGGGCGCGGACATCACCGAAGAGAATCCGGCCGAGCAGGGCGGTGAACCGGTGGCCGACCTGGTGGTGCGCCATGCCCCGCTGAAGGGCGCGCGCATTCCCGAAGCGCTTGTGCCGGACATGATCGACGAATTCCCGGCCCTGTTCGTGGCCGCCGCCGCCGCCGAAGGCCAGACCGTGGTGACCGGCGCTGCCGAGCTGCGGGTGAAGGAATCGGACCGCTTGGCAGCCATGGCCACCGGTCTGCGCGCGCTGGGTATGCAGGTGGATGAAACCGAGGAAGGCGCCACGCTGCACGGTGGCGTTACCCTGGGCAGCGGCACCATCGAAAGCCACGGTGACCACCGCATCGCGATGGCGTTTGCCATTGCCGGGCAGATCAGCGGCGGCGAAGTGCGCATCAACGACATCGCCAATGTCGCCACGTCCTTCCCGGATTTCGACGGCCTGGCCCGCAGCGCCGGTTTCGACTTGGCCTGAGGTCGCCAGAGCACCGCTGCGCTCGCCGGGCATGGCCCGGCGCTACCAATCGGCGCCGATCCCGATAGCGCCGGGCCATGCCCGGGGCAACGTCGCCGCGCCCGGAGCCCGGTAGCGCCGGGCCATGCCCGGCGGCCTCACAACCCCGGCACAAAAAAAAGACGGAGGCCGAAGCCTCCGTCTTCCAATCACGAGCCCCTCGCTCGCGATCAACGCTGCTCGGTACGGAAGTCCACCGGCACGCGCACCACACTCGCCACGGCACGGCCGTTCTGCACGGCCGGCTCAAACTTCCAGCCCTGCACGGTGCGCAGCACCGAGCGATCCAGGTCACGGCTGCGCTCGCCACTACGCGACACGATGCTCGCCTGGGTCACGTTGCCGCGGGTATCCACGTTGAGGCTGGCCACCACGCTGCCCTGCACGCCATTACGCAGCGCAGTCGCCGGGTAGGTCGGCTTGTCATTGCTGGCCAGCGGGCTGGCCTCGCGGTTGCGGACGGCCGGGGTCGCCTTGCGCTGCTCGCTCGCCGGGGTCGCGTTGCGCGTTGCAGGCGCGGTGGCCACCGAGGTCTCGCTGGCCGGCAGCATGCGCTGGCCCACCGGAGCCGGCGCCACGTCTTCCTGGTTCGAGAACCGCAGCCACATCAGTGCGGCGGCAAACATCGCCACGATCAGCGCCAGCCACAGCCAGAGTGAGGTGCGCTGCGGGCGCTCGCTCACGTCCTGCTGCAGATGCGGGGAATGAAGGTGGTCATGGGTAGCAGCACTCATTGCAGACTCCTCGCGACAGTAACGACGCACAAAGTCTTGCCCGAGGCGATGTAGCGATGTGTCAGCGTTGCGTCAACGCAACCGGCAGGGTTCAGGTTGCCTGCCGGGAAGCGTTCAGTTACTGCGGCTTGAAGTCGAACGGCACTTCAATGGAGCCCGGCACCGGCTGGCCGTTGCTCAGCGCGGGGCTGAAGCGCCAGCGGCGTACCGCCTCGGTAGCGGCGCGGTCCAGCTCGCGCGAGCCGCTGCGCTGGATCACGGTGATGTTGTTGGCATAGCCGGTGGCATCCACGTCCACCCGCACCACCACGCTGCCGGACTCGCCACGGCGCAGCGCGGCGGCCGGGTAGGTCGGGGGCGGCGACTGGTCCGCCACGGGCATCGGCTGGCTGTTGCCGGTGGCCGGGGCGGCCCCGCCCGGTGCGGCCGGGGCCGGTTCAATGCTGGCCGGCGGCGGCGGGGCGGTTTCCACCAGCTTCGGCGCGTCTTCCTGCACCGGTGCCGGCTTGGCATCGGGCATGTCGCTCGAGCCGGCCGCGGCGGGCAGGGGCTCGGGCAGCGGCTCGACCTGCGCAGTTTCCTGCGGGGTCTGCGTGGCCGGGTCATCGGCGCGGAAGAACTCCTTGTCGCGGCCGGTCAACCAGACCACCACGAACAGCAGCACACCCACGCCGAAGGCGATGCCGGCGATCTTCAGGGCGTTGCGCGGGATATGCACGGTGAGCGACTTGGCAGGCGATGAGCGGGGTGCAGACATGGACCGGACCAGCAGGGAGTGCCCCGATTCTGCCACGGCGCGAATGAACCGGGCGGCAGAAATCCGTATAACAGGCGATAATCCCGTTCCTGATACCTACCACGACACCCGCCATGCTTGATCCAGCCCTGCTCCGCCACCAGCCCGCCGACCTCGCCGAACGCCTGCGCACCAGCCGCGGCTTCGAGCTCGACGTGTCTGCCCTGGAGTCCCTGGAGGCCGATCGCAAGCGCATCCAGGTGCGGACCCAGGAGCTGCAGAGCCTGCGCAACAGCCGCTCCAAGGCCATCGGCCAGGCCAAGGCCAAGGGCGAGGACGTGTCGGCCATCATGGCCGAAGTGGCTGCGTTCGCCGATGAGCTGAAGGCCTCGGAAGTGGCCCTGGACGAGCTGCGCGAGAAGATCGACAGCATCGCCATGGGGCTGCCGAACCTGCCGGCCGATGACGTGCCGGCCGGCGCCGACGAGAACGACAACGTCGAGCAGGCGCGCTGGGGCACCCCGCGCACCTTCGATTTCCCTGTGCTGGACCACGTCGAGCTGGGTGCGCGGCAGAAGTGGCTCGATGGTGAAACCGCCGCCAAGCTGTCCGGCTCGCGCTTCACCGTGCTGCGTGGCCCGATCGCGCGCCTGCACCGCGCGCTGGCCCAGTTCATGCTGGATCTGCACAGTGGTGAACACGCGTACCAGGAAACCAACGTCCCGGTCATCGTCAACGCCGACAGCCTGTACGGCACCGGCCAGTTGCCCAAGTTCGAAGAAGACATGTTCGTCACCCATCTGGGTGAGCAGAAGCGTTATCTGATCTCCACCTCGGAAATCTCGCTGACCAATATCGTGCGCGACGAGATCGTCGACGCCGAGCGCCTGCCGCTGCGCATGACCGCGCATTCGCTGTGCTTCCGTTCCGAAGCCGGCAGCGGCGGCCGTGACGTGCGCGGGATGATCCGCCAGCATCAGTTCGAGAAGGTCGAGCTGGTGTCGATCTGCCGCCCGGAAGACAGCGACGCCGAACACACTCGCATGACCCGCTGCGCCGAAGTCGTGCTGGAAAAGCTGGGCCTGCCGTACCGGAAGGTGCTGCTGTGCACTGGCGACATGGGCTTCTCGGCCATCAAGACCTACGACCTGGAAGTCTGGCTGCCCTCGCAGAACACCTACCGCGAGATCAGCTCGTGCTCCAACACCGGTGATTTCCAGGCCCGCCGCATGCAGGCCCGCTGGCGCAACCCGGCCACCGGCAAGCCGGAGCTGGTGCACACCCTGAACGGCTCGGGCGTGGCCGTCGGCCGCGCGATGATCGCGGTGATGGAGAACTACCAGAACGCCGACGGCAGCATCACCGTGCCGGACGTGCTGCGCCCGTACATGGGTGGCGTCGAAACCATCGGTTGAACCCGGTAGCGCCGGGCCATGCCCGGCGTTTTTGGGGTGGGACATCCATGCACGGCGTGGATCTACCGTCTGCAGTAGATCCACGCCATGCGTGGATGAGCCTCGCGATCACCCCACAACCCGAACCTTCTCCAACGGCACCCACCCGGGCTCGCCCGTCTCCGGCACGCACCACGCCCAGCCATTGAGCGTGCGCTCCCCGCGCAATATCTGCCCCGGATCCACATCCAGCTCGCGCGCGCAGTAATCCTCCGTGGCAAACGCGCCACCCTGCGCATCGCGCTCGATCACCGGCGCCGGCACGAACCCTGGTTCCTGCCCCTCGGCCTGGCACAGAAACCAGTCCTCCCAGCCCTCAGGGCCCTCATAACGCTCGCCCACCACCAGTGCCTGCCCACGGCGCAGGGTGATCGGGTGCGGAAACTCGCTGCGGTGCGCAGCCATCACGATGTAGTCCATGTCCCCAGCCTACCGGCCCCGCACAACAAAAAACGGCCCCGCAAAGCGGAGCCGTTGGGGTGGGCCGGGATGGGGGAGGGAGGGGCTCCCGGCCCGCAGTCAGCGCCCCCGACGAGGAGGGGGGACGGCGCCGATTGCTGGAACGCAGTACTTACGCAGCCACTTCTTCGGCAGCGTGCGACGGCAGGGCCGACAGCGCGCCGGCAATGGCGTCTTCGCGGTGCTTCGGCGAGTAGGCGATGCCCTCGGCACGGACGAACTCAACGTTGTTGATGCCCATGAAGGCGAACACCTGGCGCAGGAAGGGCTCCTGGAAGTCGGCCGGCGAATCGGTGTAGATGCCGCCACGGGCGCTCACCACGATCACGCGCTTGCCACCGGCCAGGCCCACCGGGCCGTTCTCGGTGTACTTGAAGGTGCGTCCGGCCACGGCAACGCGGTCGATCCAGGCCTTCAGGGTGGACGGGATGCTGAAGTTGTACATCGGCGCGCCGATGACCAGGATGTCGGCGGCCAGGAACTGCTGCATCACCTGTTCAGCATCGGTCGCCTCGGCGGCATCGACACCGGCCAGCGAGCTGCTGCGCAGATGAGGTACCGGATTGGCGTCAAGATCGCGATAATCGACCTGCAGGCCGTCGATCTGGTTCTTGAACTGGGCGACCACGGCAGCGGTCAGCTGGCGGGACACGGAATTGTCGCCAAGCACGCTGGCGTCGAGATGCAGAAGCTTCATGGCAGTCACCTATGTTCTGGAAGGGAGGGGCGGTGTTCGCCGCCGACGGAGAGAACGATAGGTTGTTGCACGGGCAGGATAAAGGTGGTTCAATGCCACGAATTGTTCTAGATATGGAACTCGGGTATGCATGACCTGAATGACCTGTACTACTTCGCCATGGTCGTCGACCACGGCGGTTTCGCTGCCGCCGAACGCGCCCTGGGCATCCCCAAATCGCGCCTGAGCCGCCGTATCAGCCAGCTTGAGACCGACCTGGGCGTGCGCCTGCTGCAGCGCTCCACGCGCCGCTTCGCCGTTACCGACGTCGGCACCAGCGTGCACCGCCATGCACAGACCATGCTCGCCGAGGCCCAGGCCGCGCGCGAAGTGGTCGACCGCCTCAGCGCCGAGCCGCGCGGCGTCGTGCGTGCCAGCGTGCCCGTGTCGCTGGCGCAGATGCAGCTGCCCAAGCTGCTGCCCAAGTTCCTTGAGCAGTACCCCAAGGTCCGCCTGCAGCTGAACATCAGCAACCGCCGCGTGGACATCATCAATGAAGGCTACGACGTGGCCCTGCGCGTGCGTTCGCGCCTGGATGACGACGGCAGCCTGGTGATGCGCAGCTTCGGCCAGGTGCAGGAACTGCTGGTCGCCAGCCCGAAGTACCTGGACCGCGCCGGCCGCCCGAAGGACCCGGAAGAACTGACCCAACACGTCACCCTCAGCATCAGCGAAGACGAAGCGCGCCAGCGCTGGGAACTGCATGGCCCGGAAGGCGAAGTGCGCCGGGTGGACCTGCAGCCGCGCGTGGCCGGCTTCGACTTCCCGCTGCTGCAGAGCATGGTGAAGGATGGTTTCGGCATCACCATGCTGCCGGAAACCGTCTGCGCCGAAGCCGTGCGCAATGGCGAGCTGGAAGTGGTGCTGCCGGACTGGTCGCTGCCGCAGGGCGTGTGCCACGCCGTGTTCGCGTCGCGCCGCGGCCTGCTGCCGGCCGTGCGCGTCTTCATCGATTTCCTGGCCGAACACCTGCCGCCGCAGCTGGAGGCCTCGCGCCTGGATTGCGGTGGCGCCTGCGAGAAGGCCAAGGAGAAGATTAGGGCCAGCGCGCTGGGTGCGCTGGCGGTGGATGCGGGCTGAGGGTTGCCCCCTCAACACTGATCTCCGAAGGTAGCGCCGGGCCATGCCCGGCGTTGCTGTTTCCGGCGTCCGTTACCTTCGCCCAAACAACCGCGTCCAGAAGCCAGGCCGTGACTGTGCAACTGTCTCAGGCTCGGCAATGCCCGGCGCCTCCAGCACGGCCATCAGCTCCGCGCTGCGTGGCTTCTTCAGAAAGCGCGCATAGTCCTGATAGGTGGTCACCTTGCTCATGTGCAGGCGCTCGGGCATTGCCGGCAGCGCGGCGCCTTGCAGGAGCGCCCGCAATGCCTGCGGCCGGTCCAACCGAATCGCCTCGAACAGCGCGGTGCCGCCGCAGCCGGGCTCGATCTGGTTGGCCCGCTGTGGCGCATCCTTCAGCAGAGCGCGGAGCGCATCCGTGTCATTACGCTCGACGGCAGCCACCAACTGCGCCAATGTCTCGGCTTCCTCGGGCGCAAGACTGTCGCGATAGGCCTGGTCGGCAAGCTCACGCGCGTCGCGCCCATCACCGCCCTCAATGCACAGGAAATCAGTGACCAGTGCCACCGGGGCACCGGATGTATCCAGCGCCCAATAGCTGGGATAGACGCCATCGCCCCAGCCGCTGGTGAACACGACCAGGCCGTGTGGCGAATCCGGGCCCCATGGCCGGTACTCGGCGCCTTCATCCAGGCCGTCGTGGTCGATCAGCGCGTCGGACCACGCTTCGTTGCCCTGATCGATCAGCGCCAACAGCGCCTGCTGAGTATCGGTGTCCATGAAACAACCGATGCCGGCGTCGACCGGGTAGCCAATGAAGCTGTCCTCGTCCAGCCCGGTCAGGTCCTGCGTGGTCCAGCGCGCCATCTGCCAGTGCAGGGCCGATACCGTCAGTGCTTCGCGCGGTTTGAACCAGACCACGGCCAGCGCCGGGCGGCCGCTGTGCACGATGATCTCGACCGGATGCAGGCCCACCGGGGCGGTGTAGTCGGCCAGTGCTGGGGCCTCCGCCTGGACCAGCGGATCGCAGACCACCAGGTGCCCGCTGCTGACCGGCAGATGGCCGGCGAAACTACGGGTCAGGGCGACCGCTGCCAGCTGGGTGTCGTCCAGCAGGCAGGTGCGCAGGTTCGCCAGATCGAGGTGGGCCATGGCGGCTCCGGTTGCAGGTGATGCCCCACCGTGCCGGATGCGAGGGGCAGGGGCAAGGGTGGTCTTGGGCAAATGCGCTTCACGTGCGAGAATACGCCGCTGCCCGGGCAACCGGGACCCCGATTGGAGAGATGGCCGAGCGGTTTAAGGCACCGGTCTTGAAAACCGGCGAAGGGTTAAACCTTCCGTGGGTTCGAATCCCACTCTCTCCGCCAAGCCTCTTAAAAAGCTCTTAGAGATAGGGGCTTTTTTTGTTGCATCGATTACTGTGTCGCACAGTTGCACCTTACTCAAAGTGGTCGATTCTGCGCGATCTACTGCCGAACTCAATCCCGGCACCTCGGATTGCATTCACATTGCGCGCTGGTGCATGCGAATGGAGCGCGGGAATCGTTCGGCCATGATCTCGCCATACATGAAGGTCATTTCCGTGCCGGTCATCCGCTCCACACGGTTTAGGCAAAGCAGTTCCCCCAATCGCTGAGCGGCGCCTATGGTTGCCTCCCGCGCTCTGATGCTGTGCCAAATGATCGGCCACGCTTAGATTGAGCTGCACGTTGTCGGCAACAGCCAGTGCGGGCGAACCGCGTGCGACTGAAGCTGGCTGAGCACCTAGGCGACGCAGCTGCGACGGCCTCCAGGCGGGTATTGGCTGCGCTGAAGCCGACGAGCCCATCGCAGGCGATCAAGGCTAGAGCGAAGTGTCCGATGAAAGCATGGACGCAAGCTGGGCGCGCTTGGTTGATGCGTAGGTACTGACCGTCGCACCTCGACGACTGACCGAGAGCAGGCGAACCTGCAATCAGACATGCAGCCAGACATGCTATGGATAGATGGAACGAGTCGCGGCCCGCAGCAGCAAAGTCGACCTTGCTAAGTGCGGTCTCGGAACCTCAAGCCCCCCCGAGGGAAGGAGTCAGCCCACGCTGAGCACCGCGTCATCACGACTTGGTAATATTCACGCAGTAGAGAGGCGACACCGACCAAGTTGAAGATAAGAAAGCCTTGGATGCCCTCGGGATCCGGAACAGGTTCGATTGCGGCAAGGACGCGGTATCGACCTGGTGCCAGATCAGGACCAGCAGTGTTGCCAGGCACAGCCGTTCCATGGGAATTTTTGTCCTCAGCCGGATAAGTCTAGCAGTGGTGCCTAGCAGTTGGGCTGGGTGAACTCCAAGCCGAACGCTGATATGCGGCGAGGTCCTACCCTGTGCTGAAGCTACGAAATGCGGCGGCCCAACCGGTGAACGAATGCCGACGCAGGTGTCGTGATCCGGAGGAAGGGGGAGCGCTTGGAAATGGAAGCGCCTGAGCTGCGTAGGTCCCTGCAGTGATTAGGCAAGCCCGCGAGGCCCCGGTGGTGGGCCGGAGAGCTGAGCGCGCGAGCTATGCGTGGTCGGCGCCGATCAAGAAGGTGACCCACCGGTACTCTAGTGGTTGCAAAAATCGTCACACTCCCTTAAGTATTGCAACTTGCCAAGTCCGGCAAAAGGAAGAGGGGGGAAGGCATGGCTAAGCCGACAGACGCGCGGATCAAGATCTCTGACATTTTTCTTGATAGTAAGAATCCGAGGCACAGCTCCATCGATAATGAGCCCGAAATAATCGATCATTTGGTAAAGAAGGAAAAGGTGCTTGCGCTTGCCCGGGAAATTGCGGTGCACGGAACCTCGCCGCTCGAGCGGCTGGCAGTGATTCCACATCCCGAGATCAAGGGAAAATATATCGTCCAAGAGGGGAACAGGCGGCTATGTTCTCTAAAACTTCTCCGAGATCCAGATCGAGCGCCGACTGCAAAAACGCGTGCCGCTTTTGAGCAGCTAAAGCTGGAGGCGCGGCTTTCTCCCTCTGTCGATGTCGTGATCTTCCCTGATCGTGTTTCCGCAAGATATTGGCTGAAGCTTCGGCATCTTGGAGGGCAAGGAGGTGCGGGCGTTCGGAACTGGGATGCTACTCAGAAGACTCGATTCGATGCTGAGGACTCTGGCACTAATCCAAATGCGCTCGCAGTCGATTTGCTTCAGTACGCGCATGATTCTGGCATAATATCTGAGGGCGACCTTGAAAAAATTAAGGTAACCACTTTAACTCGTTATCTTTCCAATGCGGTGGTGCGTGATGCGCTTGGACTGGCGGATCGCTATAAGTTGGTATCGCTAGCAAAGCCTGATCAGTTTGACATCGCAGTGTCGACATTCTTGCGCGACGCTGCGCAGGAGGATTCGCCTATTTCGTCTCGTTCTAATAGGCAGGACAGGGAAGCCTACGCGGCCACTCTAAGGCAGCGGGGTGCGGCCGTAAAAGATAAGGTTGATAGGCCAGTTGTCCCGAGCGTCGCTGCAGCGAAGCAACGGCAGAGGAATAACCCAAATCCTGACTTTAGGCCAAAGATCGTGCCGGCGTCGTTTAAGGTTGTTCTGGAGAGTGCGGTGCTCAAACGGGTCTTTGACGAGCTGCGTCAGATCGACCCGGATCTGTCATTTGCTTCGGCGTATCTTTTTAGGGCGTTCTTGGAGCAGATCATCCATGACTATGCCAAGGTCAATGGTGTTGGGGGAGGTGAGTTCCATTTTCTGGCTGGGAAATGCGAAAAGCATTTATCTGGAAATGCAGCTCTTCGGAGCGAGTTCGGTGAGCGTAAACTGGAGAGTATGCTAAAGCCGCTTAGGACCATGGCGAACGATAGGGAAAGTCGCATTTCGCCTGATACACTTGGTGCTTGGGTCCATGGGAGCATGATTCCTACAGGTGCGGAAATTAAGCGGCGCTGGGACACGCTTGAACCTGCGATCTATCTGCTTTGCCGTGGACTAAAGAAATAGTGGCCACAAAGGCTGAGGCGTAGTAAAATTTGTCCATGGAGGGACTATGCCAGTGACCTATTCGCCGTTGCGCTACCCAGGGGGGAAGACGCAGTTGACCCCCTTTGTGGTGGATCTTTTGCGCGCAAACGATCTGTTCTATGGCTCTTACGCCGAGCCCTTTGCGGGTGGGTGCGGAGTTGCCCTGAAGCTGTTGATGGATGGATTTATGTCGGAGATTTATATCAATGATATTGATCCTGCCATTTATTCAATGTGGAATTCTGTAATAAATGAAACGGACGAGCTTTGCTCATTGATTGAGCGGACCCCAATAACGATTGCCGAATGGAGAAGGCAGCGAGCGATTCAAGATGGTGGTGGGGAGTCTTCACTCGAGCTTGGATTTTCAACTCTCTTCATGAATAGGACTAATCGCTCTGGAATTCTGAAGGCGGGGGTCATTGGTGGATTTGATCAGCGTGGTGATTATCTTATAGACTGTAGATTCCATAAGGTTAATCTCATAAAAAAAATAAGAAGGATTGCGCTATATGCGGATCACATTCATTTGACTCAATTGGATGCAATTCAGTTCCTTAGGAAGGTTGTAAAGAAGATAAAAGGGAAGGCCTTGGTGAATATCGATCCTCCCTACTATAAAAAAGGCCCTGAGCTATACCGTAATTTCTACGGGCATGACGATCACGTGTTGCTCTCAAGGGAGATTGCGAAGCTGGGCCATCCGTGGATGGTGACCTACGATAACGCGCCTGAGATCCGTGAGATCTATGACGGATATCCGGCTTTGCGAAAGACATTGAGGTATTCTGCGCAGGTAAAGCGTATGGGCGTTGAGTTATTGATATTGGATCCGACGCTTAAGGCGCCTAGACGTGAACCTTCCAAGTCGGCTACTTCCGCCGCTTAGCGGTTTTCGGAGGGGGGGATTGCGAATCTCTCCCTCGGCGTCACCATTGACTTTCGCCTGTCAGCTGCGTATATCGCCCGACGTCCGAGGCGCAGGCCTGGGTCGGCAGCTGTATGAGCATGCTCTTGCGCAGCAGAAGCCTGTGACCTCCGATGCGAATGCGCGGTACGCCAAGGCCGTCGTGTTCTACATTCGCATTGGTTTTGTTGGGGCCGGCCGTTTACCAGAGGGGCATGGTGGTCCCGTATCCTGTGATTAATCTGCGGAAAATCGGTTGAGCCACCCGTGTGCAGCTACGCGCTGCACGCGCCTATTGGCGGCGCCCACCCTTCTTCGGCTTGTTATGGCACAACGGATAACTAGAGCACGACCGGAACGCCCCATGCGGCCCATTCCGCTCCACAAACACGCCCACCTTGCACACCGGGCACCGTTCCTCATTGATGGCCGCGCCTGAAATACCGGTCACCTCCACAACGCCTTCCTCCACGAGCTCATCCAGGAATGGCGAGTACTTGCCCTGCAGGGTGAACATCGCCACGCTGCGCCGCGCGCGCGTCAGCGCCACATAGAACAACCGCCGTTCTTCACTCAGCGGGTAGGTATCGCCATCCGGCATCGCCAGCGACAGCACCGGATCATCCGCGCGCAGGCTGGGGAATCCACGATTCACCATGCCCGGCAGGATGACGTAGTCCGCCTCGCGCCCCTTCGAACGATGGGCGGTCAGGAACTCAACCTCCATCGTGCTTCCAAACAGTGTCTTCCAATCCGCAGGCACTGCGTTGCGATCGGCCCGATAGCGGCCCAGCACGAACACGCGAACACGCCCATCGCGCCCCTGTGGCACCGCCCCGGACAGCAACTGCTGATGCAATTTGGCGAGGTACTGGCGCACACCGTCCTGCACTTCCTCACGCCGCGTCATCTGGAAGGCCTGCAGCACCGGTCCAATCGCTGGCGTCGAAGAACGCACCGCCTTGGCAATCTGCGCGGGATTGCGGCTGATGAAACGGCTGGAGATATCGCACAGTTCCTGCGGGCAGCGGAAGGTCTGCTCCAGCTTCAGCACCTGGGCGTGGCCCATCCATTCGCGGAATCCGGTCATCACCGAAACATCGGCACCGGCGAAGCGATTGATTGACTGCCAGTCATCTCCCACTGCAAACAGGTGGCGACCCGGCTGGCTGACCAGCGCACGGCAGAGGCGGGCACGGGCGCGCGAGGCGTCCTGGAACTCGTCGGCCATCACCAGGTCGTAGGGAGATTCGTAATGGCCCTGCTCCAGGATGCCGGCAGCCATGTTGAGCATGTCCTCGAAGTCGATGCCGCGCTCGTCCGCCAGCGCCTCGTCCCAGGCCTGGAAGACAGGCGCCGCGATTTCCAGGAACCGCCGGTGCCGCTCCTTGAACTGATCCTCGGGCATCTGCTGCAGACGCGCGGCCAGATCGTCCAGCGTCAGGCAGTTGCTCTTGGCGTGGGCAATGAAGGTCCGCATCAGGCCGATCAGGTCGGCATCCGGCATGGGCTTTGCGCCCTCGCTGGGCAGCTCACGGTCGGGGTTAGGGTCGAGCTCGACATCGGCGTCGCCGAGTTTCTCCGCAAGATGTTCCAACGCATGCCCGCTGCGCAGGCCGAATGAGGTCGTCTCGACCAGTGCGGTGCCGCGTGCCACGTGCTGCTGGCGCTTCCAGTGCATGCCTTCTGCGTAGTTGGCAAAGTGCTTCGGCGGCCTACCATTGGCATCCAGCGCAAAATGCTCGTGATACAGCGCTGCGTCCGGGTAGTAGAAGTCCGGCCGGTACTGGTGATGGGTATCGGTGGCGGTATCAAATTCGTAACGGCGCTCGTAGTCGTACGCCACGCCGTTGTAGAACAGCCAATCGGCAATGACGCACTCCTCCAGACTATTCACCCGCTCGCCCTGCAGGGTGCGGATGTAGGGCGTGCCGTCGCGGTCGTAGCCATCGGCCATCATCTCCGCACCGAACGGCGGAAGGTCGCGCCCGAACACCAAGCGGAACATGTCCCACTGGGTACGGAAATGGATCGAGCGGTCTTTCAGATCGTCCACCAGCTCGGCCAGTTTGTTGAAGCCGAGCGTGGCGTCGATGGCCCATTCGGGAATATCGGGCTTGCGGCCGGTGGCCTTGCCGATGATGGCCAAACCGAGTGCATGGAAGGTCCGGGCCTCGACCACGGTGTCGCCCATGCCGAGCCGGTCGAAAGAGCGCTGCGCGCGTTCCTCCAGCTCCTTGGCGGCATCCTTGTTGAAGGCGAGCATGACGATCCGCTCGGGCTCAAAGAATCCGCGATCAATGGCATAAGCGGCCTTGGCGACCATGGTGGAGGTCTTGCCGGAGCCAGCCGAAGCGACAACCTGCACGCAGTTGTCAAAGCAGATCACCGCGCGGGCCTGTTCCTCGGTCAGCGGTTTGCTTTCAACGCGGTCCAGGAAGTCCTTGGCCAGCACCAGTTCGCGCGTTGCCATGGTCGCATTGGCGTCGGCCCACGCGGCGGGCCAATCCAGCTGCCAGTCGTGCAGCGCATCCAGCGCAGCCCGGTGGCTGTGCGAATGCAGATCGTCGTGCAGGTCCTCATCGAGGAACAGCCGTTCCAGCTCGGCCGGCGACAAGGGCAGGGCGGGCCGCTCGGCCAGCAGCGTCTGCTGCTGCTGGTGCGTGATCCAGCGGCGGCCGGCGCTGCCCCGGTCGGTGAGGGCGTCGGCCTCGGCCAGCCACGATTGGATCTGCTCCAGGATCTCCTCGAAGAGTGCCTTGCGCCCGCGCGTGGTGCGCGCAAAGAGCACCTGCTGGACAGCAGTCGACAGTCGGGAGGCGTCGCGATTGGGCAGCCCATCCACGGACAGCGTGTCGCCGTCGTCGCTCTGCAGCGCAACCCGGGCCCAGAACAGGCCCGGAAGAACCCGCACACGCTGGTCATCATCGACGTGTTGGCGGTACTGCCGGCCTTCAATCAGAAGCTCGACATGCTCGCCATCCAGCCGCAGCCGCCAGTCCGGCGAGCGGGTCACACGCTGGCCCCAGCCCGAGGGGCGCCATTCCATAGACATCCAGAAACTGCCTTGCGTACGTCACTGGGCGTAAAGCGCCCTTACAGCTCCATGATAAGGGGCCTTGGTGCCGTGCGCAGAGCTTCTGGGCAAGGCAGCCAGCGATGGCGCTGCACCACCGCTGGCCCGACCGCCCTCAGGCGTTCACATCCACCACGATCCGCCCGCGCACCTTGCCCGGGATGATCTGCTCGTACACATCCAGCACCTCGGCCAAGCCGATCAGCTGCACGGTGCTTTCCAGCTTCTGCGGGTCCAGGTCGGTGGCGAGGCGGTCCCATGCACGCTGGCGCACGTCCTGCGGGGCATTCACCGAATCGACGCCGGCCAGGGTCACGTTACGCAGGATGAAGGGCAGCACCGAGCCGTGCAGCGCATCGCTCTGCGCCAGGCCGCAGGCCGCCACGGCGCCGCGGTACTTGGTTTCGGCAAGCGCGTTGACCAGGGTCGGGCCGCCGGCCACGTCCACCACGCCGGCCCAGCGCTCGGCGCTGATCGGTTTCTTGCGCGGCTCGGAAAGCTCCGCGCGGTCGATGATCTCCGCCGCGCCCAGGCTGTGCAGGTACGCGGCATGTTCGGGGCGGCCGGTGGCGGCCACCACGCGGTAGCCCAGCTTGGACAGAATGGCCACGGCAATCGAGCCCACGCCGCCGTTGGCGCCGGTTACCAGCACATCGCCTTTCTCCGGGGTCACGCCCGCATCTTCCAGTGCCAGCACGCACAGCATGGCGGTATAACCGGCGGTGCCGATGGCCATGGCATCGCGGGTGGTCAGGTTGCCGGGAATCTTGTTCAGCCACTCACCCCGCACGCGGGCGCGCTGGGCCAGGCCGCCGTGGTGGCCCATGCTCAGGTCCCAGCCATTGAGCACCACGCGATCACCGGCCTTGAAACCGGCATTGCTGGATTCCACCACCACGCCGGCAAGGTCGATGCCGGGAATGAGCGGAAACTTCTGGATGACCGGGCGCACGTTGGTCAGCGCCAGCGCATCCTTGTAATTGAGGGTTGAATAATCAACCTGCACCAGGACATCGCCGTCCATCAGGTCGGCCTCGTCAAAATCCACCAGTTCGGTGGAAACACGGTCGTTCGTCTTGCTGGAAAGCAGTGCTTTGAATTTCATCGGGGGCCTCACTTTCAGTGGATGAGGCCATGCTAGGCTCGCACCGTTATTGCAACAAGAACGACGATTTTTCGTAGGTACTATGGTTTTCCGGAGTATATATGCGTAGCAAGCGTTGGGACGGCAAGAGCGGCTGCGCCGTGGAAGTCACCCTCTCGGTAATGGGCGGCGTGTGGAAGCCGGTCATCCTGTTTCACCTGATGAAGCGTAAACGGCGCTTCATGGAATTGACCCGGCGGGTGCCCAACGCCACGCAATCGATGCTGACCAGCCAGTTGCGCGAGCTGGAAGCGGACGGCGTGCTGATCCGCCATGTTTATCCGGAAGTGCCGCCGAAGGTGGAATACGAGCTTTCGGAATTCGGTCGCACGCTGGGGCCCGTGCTGCTGGCCATGCGTGAGTGGGGCGAAACCTATCGCGGGTACCAGAGCACGCGTGAGGACAGCTGAGGGCGGAGGTGTGTCGCATCTGCCACTGCTGGCGCGCTGGATGGCGGCGGACGGCGGTTGAAGGCTGCAGGCCGGGAGCGCCATTCGATGGGCAAGTCGACACTGCATGACGCAAGCGCCTCAACTACAGCGAAGTAGGGAGTTTTCCGGCTTTTCAACAGCCGAGCAGTGGGCCAATCATTGCCTCGCCAAGGCACTCGCCTTGGCCGGGATTGGCGTCCCGAACTTACGTAGTACACGGCGTCGGGCTTGCAGCTGAAACTGCAGTCACGACAATGCACCCTCTGCCAGTTCATGGCGGACGGTGCGTGGGGGTCTTAGGGCCCGCCGGCTTTCGTACTACGTATCCGGCACGCCAACCCGCACCGTCCGCCACCTTGCACCTGCAGGTGGCCACACCGTGAGGTTGCCGCCATGTCTGACCGTCTTCCCGACTATCCCCGCCTGCACGCGCTGCTCGGCGCAGCCCTGCGCGATCTTCCCAATGCCGTAGCCGAAACGCTCGAGGATGCCCTCTGCGAATCCGCCGAAGGCGCGCCATCATCCGCGTTCTTTGCACACCTCAAAGGCCACGGAAACAACCTGCGTGCCGATGGCGAAGCGTGGACCGAAACCCGTCTCAGCCCCGGCCGGGCATTCGATCTGGCCTTGGCGACCCGCAGCGCTTCGGGCATCACCGCGTTGACGGCCGTGCTGCACGCCGCGCACGTGGCGCGGGAAAGCGATGACCCCGCGTGCTGCCCCTCCGCGGCGGTGATTGAAGGTTTGTTCCATGCCTGCCAGATGCTGTCGCTACAGGTGGAGCGCAGCCTGGTGCCGTGAAGGTTGGGACGCTGTTCCTGTCTCGTTGACACCCGGTTCCCTATAGTGGCCCTGGAACCCTGCTATGGAATGGCCATGCACGTGATGTCCCCCGGCCGCTGCCTGGCACTGGCACTTGCTGTCGCAGCAAGTGCCGGTGCATGCGCACGGCCGCCGTCCAACGAACACGAAAGGAATCCTGCCATGACGGGCGCAACCCAGACCGGCCGTACCCTCAATGGGCATACCTACACTGACGCACCGGTGGATGTGAAACTCGGTCCGACGACGTTCCGGTTTCCCGCCAATTATCTGGACAGCCAGATCGCACCCTGGCCGGGCGAGGGCGTTACCCTGGTGATTGAATGGCCGGATATGAAGCCGACGGCGCCAGGTGCGCGGGCCGATCCTCGGACCAATGATTTCCGTAAGGAGATTTCGGTCAGCATCAACTACGTTGACCGGGTTCCTGTTGAGCGGGTGCTGGAACGCTATGCGTCCAATGAATCAATTACTGAGGCCGGTTCGTTGGAACGGGAAGACCCGCGGGAGCGGCTCGATCTGCGCACGGCGCTGCCCGAGATGCTGGGGCTGACGCCCTATGCCATTGATGAGGCCAGGATGGTTCAGTATGCCAAGCTTTATCAGGAGCGCAGCGGAGAAGTCCCCGTTCGCAATCCAGCCTTCGAGAAAGACTGGTACGCCGCGCGGCAAGCTGATGGTCGAATTACGAGCTTCATCAAGTGTGATGCAAGGGCGCATTTCGCTGATGGCGTGCGCCTGATGGGCGACAGCGTGATTCAGGAGCCGGGTGTACGCGCTGCGAGCTGCGTCCACTATTTCGTCGATCTGGACAACAAGTTATCTGTCAGATTGGATTACAAGCGGGTGTTTCTGAAGGACTGGAAGCGTATGGAAGACGCTGTCAGAAGCGTGCTTTCGGGCGCGCGATCCAATTGATCCAAGGAATGGAAGGAGTCTGGTATGAGTCGGTTGACCGAGCATGACCTGGGGATCCTGCGCAAGTACGCAAAGGACGGTAACCGCGAGCTCTATTGGAATTATCTCTCGCAGCTACCGGGGGCGGACGGTTACGGGACGCTGGCACTGGGTGTAGTACGCAATGACAGTCTTCCGGGCAGGGTGGCCAACAGCTATGCGCAGAGCTACGCGGGTACGCAGCATGATGAAGGCTCCCGCTTTCCGAACACCCGCCTGAGCGAGCGCCAATGGGAGGCATTCGGCAGGACGCTGCTGGAAAAGGATCTGGAGCTCCGCGAGGAACGGATGGGGGACCACCGTCCGGATCTGGCCCTGAACCTGCCTGGCGCCGATGTGATGCTGGCACACGATCGTTCCTTCAATGATCACGGCTTGGACCCCAACTGCTGGACCCCGCGCGTGCTGCTGCAGGCTGCGCTGGCCGAGGAAGGTCCGCAGAAGATGGAGCAGATCTGGACCGGCATGCTCAACAACGACTACCGAGGCATGACGCGCGCCTGGGATACCAGTACCGATGCCGTAACGCAGATGGGGGCGTGGAAGGGCGGTCGCTATGTGCTCACGTTGACGGCGCATGAAGCCGTCCAAGCCCTTGAAGGTCGCTCGTCGGTCGACCCAAACGTGATCGGCGGCAACAGCCACTACGCCATGTACTTCGAGGGGGGAGAAAAAATGGACCAGTGTCAGCGTCGGTGGTGGCCATGTGAAGATGAGCGGGATCACCGATCCCGCACGCATTGCTGAACTCAATGATGCGCGCGAGGTGCGTCTGGAGCGCCGGCAGAAGGCCGCCCAGTTCCATCCAGACGACACGTTCCGCACGATCACCCGCAGCCCGTTCACAGCGTCGGTCGACGATCTGCAGGACCCCCGCCTCGCCCCGACCCGGTTGGCCGATATCGGCCCGGGCCATGCCGAGTACGGTCTGCTGCAGCAGGTCAGGCAGGGCGTGGCGGTTCTGGATGCGCAGGCAGGGCGCACGCATGATGAAAGCAGCGAGCGCCTGACCGCCAGCGTGATGGCGCTGGCGCGCCAGCACAACCTGGAGCGGGCCGACCACGTGATGTTGAGCGCGCAGACGAGCGACAACCCTGCTGGCCGCAACGTTTTTGTCGTGCAGGGCGAGCCAGACGATCCCGCGCATCTGCGCGCGTCGATGCCGACGGATCTCGCGGTGCAGACACCGGTCGAGCAGTCGCTTCAGCGCCTGCAGGTGGCCAGCGTGGGCCGCGAGCAGAGCCAGGTGCAGCGCCAGCAGCAGGAGATGGACCTGCAGACACGGGACAACCCATCCATGCGCATGGGCTAGGCACCATGGCGACGTAACCGAAGCCTCACGTCGCCTTTGCAACTTGGCGTGCGGCCATTGCTAAGTTCGCTTGCAACCCATTCAAGGAACCCAGCAATGACCCGGAAGTCCCTGCTTGTCCTGCTCGGCCTCTGCCTGACCCCGGCGCTGGCCGTTGCGCAATCCGACCGCCAGGTGGCCGAAGACATGGTCACCCGTGCCGCCAACGTGTGCCCCGGGCACAGCACCGAGCGCACCGCGCCTACCGTAAAGAAGGTGCCCGTGGGCGCGCTGCGGGTGATGCTCCACCGCGGCCTGGTGATGTGCCCGGACCGCCGGCTGGATGCCTCGGCGCCGGCGGCATTCTATGGGCGTTTGGGTGTGTTCGGGTGGAACCCGGAAGTGCCGGCGGCTGCGACGGTCGTCGTGGCGAAGATCGACCAGATGACCCGCAAGGATGAGTACCCGGTCGAGACGCTGGTGTGGGATGCGAAGGGCACGGCGTTGACCCAGCAGACCGTGCCGGCGTTCGAGCCGCGGCCGGGTGCGGCAGTGTTGTACAAGGTGCGATGATGCATCAGCGTTGTGGCGCTGGTAGAAGCCCACCTTGGTGGGCGCTCCGGCTTCCGCGCGGGGTGACAGAGCCTTGCCCACCAAAGTGGGCACCTACCAGAGCGGTATGAGGTGAGCGGCGCGAGGGATGACGCGCGCGGCGCTGCGGCGCGCTGGTTCAGATCCGCAGCGTAAGCACCGTGCCAGCGCCATCGGCACTGGTCACGGTGAGCGTGCCGCCATGGGCCTTGGCAATCTGCGCGGCGATGTACAGGCCCAGCCCCAGGCCGGAATCCAACCGCCGTTCCTGCGGCCGCGCAAAGGGTTCGAACAGGTGGCCCATCTGCGCCGCCGGGATCACGCCGTGGTTGGCTACGCTGATTTCGATGCCCGCGCCCACGCTGCGGCCCTTGACGTGTATCGGTTGTCCGGGGGTGCCGTGGATAGCGGCGTTGATGACCAGGTTGGCCAGCAGCTGGCACAACCGCGCGGCGTCACACATGAAGGTCAGCGGCAACTGCAGGTCCACCTCGCAGACGCGCTTGGGATACGGGCGCATGGCCTCGCGGCAGGCCATGGCGAGGATGCCGGACAGATCCGACCACGGTTCCAGCTTCAGCGCGATGCCGGTGCCGAGGCGGCCCCGTGCGAAATCCATGGTGACATCGATCAGCTCGGCGATGCGGTCGGCACTGTCGTTGATATGGCCCAGCACCTTCTGCTGCGAATCGGTCAGCGCGCCAAAGCCCAGCAGATCGACACCGGCGCGGATGGCCTGCACAGGGTTGCGCAGGTCGTGCGCCAGTACACCGATGAACTCTTCGCGCTGCTTGGCCACCCGCTGCAGCTCGGCATTGGATTGTTCATACTCGGCCAGCTGCCGGCCAACCATGTCGCCCTGTTCCTTCAGGCCGTCGATGGTGCGGCTGTCGGCGTCGTGGCTGCGCAACGCGTCAATCTGCGCGGCGACCAGCGCAGCCACGTCGTTCATCGACTGCACCTGTTGCTCGTCCACCGGCTTCGGCTCGGGGTCCAGTGTGCACAGGGTGCCGAAGATGGAGCCATCGGCCAGCAGCAGCGGCACTGAGATGTAGCTGCGGAAGCCATACATGCCCGGAATCGGGCTGTCGATGAACAACGGATGGGAAAGCGCATCGCCGAACCAGACCGGTGCCCGCGAAGACCGCACGTCCTTGCAGAAGGTGCGGTTGATATCGAGGATCATGCCGCTGGAGATGCCCAGCCCCGCGCTGTCGATGCTCTGGATGGAACGCCAGGCGCTATCGGTGACTTCCCCGATCAGGGCAACGCGCATGCCGGTAATCCTGCATGCCAGGTCCAGCGAGGGCCGGAAGTCGATTCGGGTGGGCATGGCAGCTGTTCCGGACAGCACGGTGGGCAATACAAGTATAGCGAGCGCTACCGCCGTAGAGTCGAGCAGCGGGAGTCGAGCAAGCTCGACGCTACGGGACGGGAAGCACTGCTCTGAATCGTTCGCTGAACGCTTCAGCCGTCATCGGGCGGGCCACCGCGAAGCCCTGGATCTCATCGCAGCCCAGCGCCTGCAGCCGTGCAACCTGCTCGGCACTCTCCACGCCTTCGGCCACTGCTGCATACCCCAGCCGCTGCGCCAGGCCGATGATCGCTTCCACCTTCAGCGCCGCGCGTGGGTCCACGCACAGCCGGTCGATCACCGTCTTGTCCAGCTTGAGCGTGCTGATCGGCAGCTCGGTGAGGTAGGCGAAGTTGCTGTAGCCGCTGCCGAAATCATCCACGGCGATGCGCAGCCCCGCGGCCGCCATCTGCCGCAGCTGCTGGCCAGCGGGAGAGTCCACGCGGAGCCACTGGCTCTCGGTGATCTCCACTTCGACATCCGCGCAGGAAAGCCCTTTCTGTTCGATCGCGCGGATCAGCCGCAGCGCCGCGTCCTGCTCGGCCATGTCGCGGGCCGAGTAGTTGATCGACAGCGTCAGGTCGATGCCGATTGCGCGCCAGGCCGCACACTGGTCCAGCGCCTGGTCGATCACCCAGCGGGTGATGCCCTGCATGACTGCCGTGCGTTCGAACACCGGGATGAACTCGGCCGGGCTGACCGCACCCAGCTGCGGGTGGTTCCAGCGGATCAGCACCTCGGCCGCCACCGGCGCCAGGTCCGAGGCGCGGAAACGTGGCTGGTAGACCAGATGGAACTGTTTCTCCTGCAGTGCCTCGCGCGCATCGGTGGCCAGTCGATAGCCCCGCCGCGTACGCGCATCGCGGGCCTCGGAATACCAGCGGAACACCGAGCGGCTGTTGATGGCGGCGTTCAGCCCCACCAGCATGCGGCGGATGGCCTCGTCGGCGTTGTGCTGGCCCAGGGTGATGCCGCAGATGCCGGCGTGGAACGAGGGCGACATCGGCACCTGCGCGGCCATCATCGGTCGGGTCAGTCGCTCCTGCAGTTCGCCGATCAGATCTTCGACCGCCTTGGACGACGACAGCTCCACCACGAACGCAAACCGCGCCACACCGACGTGGTAGACCTCGGCCATGCCGTCGAGCGCTACGCACAGGCGCACGCCGATACGACGGATCAACGTCTCCAGCGGCCCCATGCCCAGCACCTGGCCGGCCTCGGTGGCGGTGGTCGCATCGAAGACATCGATCAGTACCGCATGCAGGAAGGTGCCCGGTTCACGCTCGGCGTGGGCGGCGAAGTCCAGGGCGAATTGATGCCGGTCGGGCAGGCCGCTGACGGGATCGCGGCGGCCGCTCAGGGCGCGCAGCTCCAGTTCGTTCATCGCGGCGCTGGCCAGGGTCTGCAGCTGGCGCCGCTCCGCCTCGGAAAACTGCCGAGGCGCATCGTCCATGATGCAGAACGCGCCGATCGCCACACCGTTGCGGGCAACCAGCGGTGCACCTGCATAGAAGCGAAGCTGCGCTGGACCGGTCACCAGCGGATTGCTGGCATGGCGGGGGTGCGCGCGCAGGTCGTCGATCACCAGGGTATCGGCGGAAGCGATCGTCGAGGCGCAGATCGAATCGCGGATATGGGTCTGGGTGGTGGCCAGTCCCTTGCGTGAGACCAGCCGCTGGCGATCGACCTCCAGCAGCGAAACGAACGCAACGGGCACATTGAAGGCGTGGGTGGCGAGCTCGGTGAGCTTGTCGAGCGCGGCACCGGAGACTGTGCCGAGGGCATTGAGCCCGGCCAGGGTGGAAAGGCGTTCTTGTTCGGGGGAGGGCATCAGGACCACATCAGAACGTACAAGGGGGCTGCACAGTCAAAGAGACAGCAGCAGCGCAACCAAGATGTCGCGCTGCTGTTGTCGGGGGAAGGGGCGCAGGCTGCTGCCTTCTGAATGCTTCAGGCTTGCCGCGCGATGGTAGTGCGCGGCAGATGCGGCCGGTGTGAGCGCCCGCCATGACCCTGTCTTTCAGGCCGCGCGCCTGAGGGTGGGGGTTGCCTGGGCCGAGACCCGGAACACAGCGGCCGCCTGGTCCAGGTCTGCCGCCTGCCCGGCCATCGCGCGGGCCGCCGCGCTGGCTTCCTCCACTAGAGCGGCATTCTGCTGGGTGGCCTCGTCCATCTGCGCGATGGTCTGGTTGACCTGTTCGATACCGGCCGCCTGTTCGACGCTTGCTTGGGCGATCTGCTGCACCAGATGTCCGGTCTGGCCTGCGGCGTCGGTCAGCTGGCCGATGGCGGCTTCGGTCTGGCGGGCGATGCCGATACCGGCCTCGACCCTGCCGGTGGATTCATCGATCAATGCCTTGATGTCCTTGGCCGAAGCCGCCGCGCGCTGCGCCAGGCCGCGTACCTCGCTGGCGACCACCGCAAAACCACGACCCTGCTCGCCGGCGCGCGCTGCTTCGACCGCTGCGTTGAGGGCGAGGATGTTGGTCTGGAACGCGATGCCGTCAATCAGGCTGACCATCTCGCCGATCCGAAGCGACGAGGCATTGATCTGTCCCATCACCCGCACCACGTCCTGCACCGCCTGGGCGGTCTGCAGCAGGGCGTCGCCGGCACTGCGCGAGGCCGCATCGGCCTGCTGTGCGTGCTCGGCATTCTGGCGCACGGTGGAGGTCAGCTCTTCCATCGAGGCAGCAGTTTCCTCCAGATTGGCAGCCTGGCTCTCGGTACGCCGCGAGAGGTCAGCGTTGCCCGCAGCAATCTCATCGGATGCGCCGGCGATCAAGCCAGAAGCTTCCTGGATGCGGCGGATGATGGCCGCCAGGTTCTCCGCAGTGCGGTTGGTGTCGCGCTGCATGGTGGCGAACACGCCCTGGAAGTCGCCCTCGATACGGCGCGTCAGATCCCCTTCGGCCATGGCACCGAGCACCTTGGACAACGCGCCGAGGCTGCCGTCAGCGGTGGCCATCAAGCGGTTGAGGTCTTCAATCATGCGGCGGAAATCGTGACGGTAGACGGCGGCATCGCCGCGCACGCTGAAATCGCCCGCCGCTGCTGCGGTGGCCAGGCGCTGGATGTCCTGGTTGATCGCATGCAGGCTGCCCTTGGCCGCATCCATCGATTCGTGCAGGATCGCGCGGCTGCCCGGGAGGCGTCGTGCGTCGCGGCTCAGGTCACCCTGTGCATACTGGTTCAACACATCGATGGCATCGACGATTGCATCCAGATGCTCGAACACCATCGTGTTCATGCCCTGCGCCAATTCGCCATAGACGCCGGGGAAATCCACCGGCATGCGGTGGCTGATGTCCTCGGCGGCATGCTTGCCGATCATCAGCTGGGTCTGCTGCGAGAAGCGCTGCAGCAGGCCGACCATGCCGTCTGTGGCGCGCAGCATCTGGCCCACTTCGTCGGGGCTGTCATCCTGGTGGCGGACACTCAGGTCGCCACGGGTGACCGCATTGATCGACGCCTGCACCTGCGCCAGCGGCCGGGTCAGGCTGCGCGAGATCAGCCACGCCGCGATGATGCCCAGGCCCAGGCTGAGGAGCCCGAACAGGCTGAGCAGTGCCGTGGTCCTGGCGGCCAGCGCCTGCATGTCCTGGGCGGCCTCTTCCACCAGCTTCTGCTGCAGATCGGCGAACTCGGCGAGCGCCGCGTTCCAGTCGGCAGCCGCCGGGCCGGCGCGGGTCAACAGTACGGTGCTGGCAGCGTCGAAGTCGCCGGCCTGCATCGCTGCATCCAGCTCGCGGTTGAGTGCAACGGTGGCCTGCTGCTTCTGCGTGACCTTGCCGCGCATCGATTCGGCCAGCGGGCTGGTGGCCGGGCGCTCGGTGAAGTGGGCCCAGATCTGGTCATACCGCGCGGACATCGCGTGCGCCTTCGCAAGATCCTCTTCCAGGCCCTGGCCGCGCTTGATCAGCATGTCGCGGCGCAGAAGCAGCAGCTCCTTGTTGATGATGAGCATGTCGTACAGCTCGCCCATGCGGGTCACGCGCACGTTCACCGCGTTGTCGAACTGTTGGCGCTGCTGGTAGTTGCTGTGCAGGGCGATCGCAAGAATGGTGGCGATCAGAAGGAGCAGGACGGAAAAGCCCGCGGTGAGGCGAGTGCCGACCTTGAAGCGGCGCAGCGTGTTCATTTTGTGAAATCCGGTAGTCGTTGTAGGCCCGACTGCCGGGCGTATCTGCACAGGAGAGAGTCCCGGCAAGCAGTACAACGGTAGCGGCAGCGCAGGCTGAAGCTTTAGCGCCGCAGTTCGGATTTTTCTGGAAGCGCCTGCGGATCAGGCAATGCAGAGCACGAACACCGCCGACAGCGCGAGCATCAGCACGAACACCCGCCGACTCAGCGCCAGGCAGGCGAGGCCCGCGGCCAATGCCCAGGCGCCCAGCAGGACGCAGGCCAGCAGCCACAGGCCCATGCCCATCAGCGAGCCGGACACCACGCCGGACATCGCCAGTGCTTTGAACAGGCCCACGCCCAGCACGCTGCCCAGCATTCCTGCCTGTAGGGCGACGGCATCATGGCGGGCAGGGGCAGGGCGGTGATGCATGGGCTGCACTGTGCAGCAAGCCACATCCACGCCATGTGTTTTTTGCGGTTCAGCGGGAGCGCGACGAAGGGGTCAGAGCCCTTGCCTGCGGCAAGGGATCCGACCCCAGGCTTGCGGTCGAGCGAAGGGGTCGGATCCCTTTCCAACGGAAAGGGCTCTGAACCCGGATCTCCGGCCAGGCGTTGGGGTCAGAGCCCTTGCCTTTGGCAAGGGATCCGACCCCGGGCCCATCACTCACGCATCGTCATCCAGCGCATCGCCATCCCAGTCGGGCAGCGCATCGTCGGCACCCGCAACGTCGGGGTTCACCGGCTCCAGCAGGGTGTAGTCATCGCGACGCGGGTCGCGGATGCCCAGGCCGACATACGCAGCCTCCAGCGCCGCGGTATGCGCGTGGCGTCGCAGCTGCGCTGGCGTGGTCAGCTCGCCCCTCAGCCAGGCCGCCGCTGCCGCAGGCTCCACGAAGACCGGCCCATCGGCAGACAGCGGGGCCGGGATCGCCGGGTTGCCATCGGTCAGGATCGAAAACGTGTCGCGCAAGTCGCCTGCCTCGTCCTGCCAGTGCTCCCACAAACCGGCCGCCAGCAGCGCCAACCCATCCTGGCGCTGGACGAACATCGGCCACGGCGGTCGTCGCTGCCGGTCCCATTTGAAATAGCCGGTCATCGGCACGATGCAGCGCCGTCTGCTCCAGGCATCGGCGAAGACGCGGCTGCGCGGAGCGCGCTCCAGCCGAGCGGTCACCGTGGTGTAGGGCGTAGAGGGTTGCTTCGACCAGCGCGGCACCAGTCCCCATTGCATCTCCGCAACCACTGTCGTCGTCTGCGCATCGGCGACGCCCGCCGCCCAGACCCAGGCGTGGCCGTCCTTGCCGATGTTGTAGCGCGCATCGGCCGTTGCCAATGCGGCAGATACGTCGTCTGGCAGGGCACGGGCAAAGCTGTCCACATCCACAAAGGCCTGCACAAAACGTCGCATGCCCGCTCCGTCGCCGACTCAGCGCGGCGGTTGAGCTTGCAGCGCGTCGCGTCCGCGCGGGGTCAAGTCGATGTCACCGTCTTCGGCCTGCACCGCAAGGCCTGCCTTCACCGCCCAGGTGGCGGCGTCACTGTCCACCTGCTCCGCGTCGGCAATGGCCTGCAGGATCTGGCGCTGTGCCCCGGTCAGTGACGCGTCCATGTTCATACGCCCAGCACGCGGGGCAGCTTCCAGTCCGCCACCCGGGCATTGCTTACCGCCTGATGGCATCCGCAGTCGTCACAACGGAACAGCGTGCCGCCAGGCAGGTGCAACAGATTGCCGTCCGTAGACGAGGTCGTGGCGTCGCAGTGGTTGCAGGTAACGGTCAGCGAGGTGATGCGTTCCACCCCGCCGGCCATGTTGAAGACGGCCTCGAAGGCGCGAATGGCGAAGTGACCGGTGTCCGACATGGGAGAGGGCGTGCCAAGGGAGAAGGTGCATTCATCGTCACACTTTCACCTGTGATGACCCCGTCAGCCCGATGCGGTGGCGAGGTCAAATCCAGTCGCGCTGCCACAGCCCATGCCTGCGGCAAGGGGGGGGGGCGTACAGGACCTCAGCCAGCCTTGCGGCGGCGGTCGACCATCATCGACACGCCCCACAGCAGCAGGCCACCGATGGCGGTGGCGGCGCCGACATAACCGGTGGTGGCCGGGCTGAAGCCCGCGCTGATGGCCATGCCACCCAGCCACGGGCCCAGCGCGTTGGCGGTGTTGAACGCGGCGTGGTTGGAGGCCGCGGCCAGCGTCTGCGCCTCGCCGGCCACGTCCATCAGGCGGGTCTGCAGCACGGCGGCCAGCGCACCCATGGTGCCCACGGTGATGATCATTGGGCCGATGGTCCACACCGACTGCGCGGCCAGCGGGTACAGCAGCAGCATCACGATGGACCACACCAGCACGACGGCGGCGGCATTGAAGTGGAACTTGTCCACCAGCCAGCCGCCGGCGATGTTGCCGATGATCGCCCCGATGCCGAACACGCCCACGGCCAGCGGCATCCACGATTCGGCCACGCCGGTCACCTGCACCAGGGTCGGCGCGAGGTAGGTGAACACGCAGAACATGCCGGCAAAGCCGACCGCGCCAATGCCCAGCGCCAGCCACACCTGGGTGGTGTTGAACGCGCGCAGCTCACGCATCGGCGAGGTACGCACCTCGTCCGGGTCGGGCAGCAGGAAGCGGGCGATCATCACCACCGTGGCGATGGCCAGCACGCTGACCAGGGCGAAGGCGGTGCGCCAGCTCAGCTGCTGGCCCAGCCAGGTGGTCAGCGGGTTGCCGATCAGGATCGCGATGGACAGGCCTAGCAGCACCCGTGACATCGCCTGGCCACGCTGGCCGGCCGGGCTGATGGCCGCGGCCACCAGCATCGCCACGCCGAAGTAGGCGCCATGCGGCAGGCCGGCGACGAAGCGGGCGATCAGCATGGTGCCGTAGTTGGGGGCCAGGGCGCTGGCCAGGTTGCCCACCGCGTAGAAGGCCATCAGCGCCAGCAGCAGCTTGCGGCGCGGGAACGAAGCGCCGATGAAGGCGAGGATCGGCGCGCCGACCACCACGCCGATGGCGTAGGCACTGATCAGGTGGCCGACCTGGGTCTCGCTGATCGACAGGCCGCGGCTGATCTCCAGCATCAGGCCCATGCTGGCGAACTCACTGGTGCCGATGGCAAAGCCACCCAGCGAGAGGGCAAGGATGATCCAGGTGCGCTGACGCGGCGTCAGCCGCGCGGCCAGGGGGGAATTGGGGCTCATGCGGGGGCGGGCAGGGCGGGGGAAGCCACCCATTGTACTGCTGCACTGCAGCAACAGCACCCGCGGCAGGGTAAATCAGTGTTTGATGGGTGGCGCCGACTGACCGGGCCTGCATGCCGCCACCACGGCAGGGGCGGCATCATTGCCTGACGCGGGCACGCGATGTGAACGCCATCACGGAGAAGAATGCATGCAGGAGTACACGCATCAACTCGAGCTGCGCGGCCGCTATCGGCTGGTAGCGGTGACCCACGCGCCGGTGTACGCTCCCGGCGATGTCATCGGTCATACGGTCATCGCCGATGACGGGGAGCGCTTGACCGATCTGATGTCGCTGGCCGAAGCGCGCCGGTACCTTGAGGTGCTGGAGCGTGAAGAGGGCATCGAGCCCGGGCTGGAGAATGAAACCAACCTGCGGAAACGGGCGTCGCAACGACGCCGCCGCTAGGCCGTCGCGCCTCAGTGCGCATCATGGAGGATTCGGGTGTTGCCCAGTAATAAGTTCCTGACCATCGCCATCGCTACGGTGGTCGCCCTGCTGCTTGGTTTCGCGTTGTCCGGTTACCTGACGCTGCTGCTGCTTGGCCTGGACACCAAGCTGTTCACCTGGAATACCTATCACCAGTACTACAGCGCGCTGGGCCAGCCGCAGGTGGCCCCGTTCGTGGGCAAGATCAGGTGGGCCGGCTACCTTGGCTTCGGCCTGCCGCTGCTGGTCGTGCTGGTGGGCAGCCTGGTGTGGCTGCTGAAGAAGGAAAAGAAGTCGCTGCATGGCGACGCGCGCTTTGCCACCAGTGCCGACCTGGCCAAGCACGGCCTTTACAAGAAGACCGCGCAGAGCATCGTGGTCGGCAGCCATGGCGGCAAGTTGGTGCGGCTGGATGGCCAGCAGTTCGTGATCCTGGCCGCCCCGACCCGTTCGGGCAAAGGCGTCGGCGTGGTCATCCCGAACCTGCTTGAGTACGGCGAGTCGCTGGTGGTGTTGGACATCAAGCAGGAGAACTTCGACCTGACCAGCGGCTGGCGCGCCAGCCAGGGGCAGGAGATCTACCTGTTCAACCCCTTCGCCGAAGACCGCCGCACCCACCGCTGGAACCCGCTCAGTTACGTGTCCGACGATCCGGCCTTCCGCGTCTCGGACCTGATGAGCATTGCCGCCATGCTCTACCCCGATGGTGCCGAGGACCAGAAATTCTGGGTCAGCCAGGCCCGCAACGCCTTCATCGCCTTCACCCTGTACCTGTTCGAGAACTGGGATGACGAGCGCGCCAGCGGCTTCCCTGGCGGTCTGGGCACGCCCACGCTGGGCGCGGTGTACCGCCTGTCCTCGGGCGATGGCACCGAGCTGAAGAAGTTCCTCAAAAGCCTGTCCGAACGGCCGTTCCTGAGCAGCAACGCGCGCTCGGCGTTCGCCAACATGCTGTCCCAGGCCGACGAGACCTTCGCCTCCATCCTGGGCACCTTCAAGGAGCCGCTGAACGCCTGGATCAACCCGGTGCTGGACAAGGCCACCAGCACCAACGACTTCCTGCTCACCGACGTGCGCAAGAAGAAGATGACCATCTACATCGGCATCCAGCCCAACAAGCTGGCCGAGAGCCGCCTGATCATCAACCTGTTCTTCAGCCAGCTGATCAACCTCAACACCAAGGAACTGCCCAAGTCCAATCCGGACCTGAAGTACCAATGCCTGTTGCTGATGGACGAATTCACCTCGATCGGCAAGGTCGACATCATTGCCTCGGCGGTGTCCTACATGGCCGGCTACAACGTGCGCCTGCTGCCGATCATCCAGAGCATGTCGCAGCTGGACGCCACCTATGGCCGGGAAATCTCGCGGACCATCATCACCAACCACGCGCTGCAGATCCTCTACGCGCCGCGTGAGCAGCAGGATGCCAACGACTACTCGGACATGCTGGGCTACACCACCATCCGCAAGAAGAACGTCACCCACGCGCGTGAAAAGACCCACAGTTTCACCGAGGAGCGTCGTGCACTGATGCTGCCGCAGGAACTGAAGGCGATGGGCCCGGACAAGGAAGTGTTCCTCTACGAAGGCATTCCGCATCCGGTGAAGTGCGACAAGATCCGCTACTACAAAGATAAATATTTCACGTCGCGTCTACTGCCAAAAGTGGAAGCTCCTGTTCTGAATTTGTGACGGCACTGCATCCGACAGGGCAAAAACGCGGTTTCACAAAAATAAATTTGTGAGGCGCGTCAAGAAAACGCCATACGTTTGCGCAATTCAGACTTGTCTGACATTGAATTGACGTGTGGTTGTGCCAGTCTATGCACGGCGCAGGGACCTTTTGGTTCAGCTCGCTTTCAGAAGTGGCCAGGAGTTTCAGCCATTGGAACAGGGATGGTTCCGAAGTTGGTGAGGGTGCGAGAGGACGGGTTGGTGTAACCGTTTTCAGCAACCTGGTTGGCGGTCTTCGGGCCGCCGGGGAGCCGTCGTGAAGCCACGCCTACGCGTCGGGTTCCCGACGCGTGTCCGGTTGGCATCATGCCAAGCCGGAGCAGCCAGGGGACCAACATCGGGACTGCTTTTTCGTACGTCAAAGTGAAGCCCGTATGAATCAGGCGTTTATCGCAAAGTTGTCCATCGCCGCAGTAGCGGCGTTGATGGTGGCCGCATGCGCCACCAAGCCCGCACCCGACTTCGGAGGCCGGTGGAAACCGGTCAACCGTTTCGCGGAAACCCCGACCGAGATTCCCCTGTACTCCAGCTACGTGTATCAGGCCTCGCCCATGGACGGCACGCTCAAGGGCATGCTCGACCGCTGGGCCAAGGATTCCGGCCGCACGCTGGACTATCGCCTCAGCTCGGATTTCACCCTCTACGGAGCGGTGACGCGGATTGATACGACCAACGCGCAGCAGGCCGTGATTGATGTCACGTCGGCCTACTCGGCGCAGGGCGTTTCCGTGTCCATCGTCGGCAACCAGATTGTCGTGCAGAGCGCCGGATCGACGCCGACCGCGTCCGCCCAGGGCCCTGATCCGGACAGCGGCAGCTGAGTCATCCAGGAAATCATCGAACATGCTGCACCCCGCGCCTGGCGCAGGGGCGTTGCACCCATTGATGTTTCAGCAGTACGGAAGAATCCATGTTCCGCAAGAAGGATGCAGGCAACAGCCAGAAGGTCGAGCAGTCGGTCGCCAAGGCGGTCAGCTACGAGATCACCGTGGCCGACATGGCACGCCGCAGCGAGCGGCGCGCGTGGTGGGTGGCCACCGCATCGTTGCTGATGTCGCTGGCCTTGGCCGGTGGCTACTACTACATGCTGCCGCTGAAGGAGAAAGTGCCGTTCCTGGTGATGGCTGACGCCTACACCGGCACCGCCACCGTGGCGCGCCTGCGCGGCACGTTCCAGGGCGAGACGATCACCACCAACGAAGCGGTCAACCGCAGCAACGTGGCCCAGTACGTGCTGGCGCGTGAGTCCTACGACTCCGCTGTAATGGGCCTGCGCGACTGGGAGCTGGTCTTCGTGATGTCCACCGACGCAGTGGGCGCGAGCATGAAGCAGCGCTACGCGGGCAACAATCCGCAGAACCCGTTCGTGATGTATGGGCGCGGCAAGGCTATTCGCGTGAAGATCCTCAGCATCACGCCGCTGGCCGCGCAGGCCAACGGCAGCTTCCGCGGTGCATCCGTGCGCATTCAGCGCAGCCTGCTGGACAAGCGTACCGGTGTCTCGACCTACCTGGACAACCAGCTGGTCACGATGCGCTTCGAGTACAACCAGAACCTGGCGTTGTCCGAACAGGATCGCGTGCTCAACCCGCTGGCCTTCCAGGTCACCGAGTACCGCGTCGATAACGATTACGCCCGCGGCGTGCCGGTGCCCGACGAGGGCGCGATGCAGCAGCAGGCGGACGCAGCGCAGCAGGCGCAGCAGGCTGCAGCACAGGCACAGGGGATGTATGACCCGAACGGCCCGGCCGCGGCGCCGATGGTCGATCCGGCCACGGGCCAGCCGATGCAGGGCCAGCCGATCCAAGGCCAGCCCATGCAGGGGCAGCCCATGCAGCAGGGCCAGCCCATCCAGGGTCAGCCGATGCAGCAGGCGCAGCCGATGCAGGGACAGCCGCAGGGCATGCAGCCCCCGCAGGCGCAACCGATGCGGGGTGGGTAATGAACCGCGCACAGAACCAATCCACCGGAAATGCTGATGGAGCAAGCAACCGATGAGTAGTCGAAAAGTCAGGGGGAGCGCATTGGCGCTGCTGTCGTTGCTGTCGCTGGTGTTTTCCACCGCGGCGATGGCACAGGCAGTGGACCGATACGAGTATGAGAAGGACCGGATCTACCCGGTTCGTACCGGCCTGGGTCTGACCACCCAGATCGAGCTGAGTCCGAACGAGAAGATCCTCGACTACAGCACCGGCTTCAGCAGTGGCTGGGAACTGACCCGTCGCGAAAACGTCTTCTACCTCAAGCCGAAGAACGTCGACGTCGACACCAACATGATGGTGCGCACCGAGACCCATTCCTACATCTTCGAACTGAAGGTGGTGGCGACCGACTGGCGCCAGCTGGAACAGGCCCGCCGTGCCGGCGTGCAGTACAAGATCGAGTTCGTCTACCCGAACGAGACCGTGTTCGGCGTGGCCCAGGAAGCGGTGGAAGAAGAAGCCAAGCCGCTGCTGAGCACCGAACTGGCCAAGGACCGCCAGTACAACTTCAACTACTCCTATTCGACCAGCAAGGCGAAGAAGATGGGGTGGTTGATTCCGGTGCACGCCTACGATGACGGCCGCTTCACCTACCTCAAGCTGCCGAATTCGCCGGAGTACAAGACGGGCATTTTCCCGGCAGTCTTCGGGCGCGAGAAGGAATACGGTGAGGACTTCGTGGTCAACACCACCGTTGAGGGCAACACGCTGATCGTGCACGGGACGTACCCGTACCTGGTCATCCGCCACGGCGACTTCGTCGTCGGTCTGCGAAGGAACGTGAAGAAATGAGCCAGCAGAACACTCCGGGCAATGACCCGAATCAGTCTCCGTACGGGCAGGACCCGGCGGGCCAGGAGACGTCGTCCAACCCTTACTACGGATCCACGAAGGCTGAAACCGCGCCCGACCTGGATGCGAGCGCGCCGCAGCTGCGATCTTCCGAAGAGCAGCGCCTGAACCGCAAGGCCCTGTTGTTCCTGGGCGGCATCCTGGTGCTGGTGCTGGCGATGGGCTTTTTGCTGCTGCGCAAGGGTCGTGACGACAGCGCTGAAGCAGAGGCGCCCCGTCAGGTCGCACGTGCGAGCACGCCAGATCTGCCGTCCATGGCACCAGCGCCGCCGCCGCCGGCCCAGGAAACGGCCGAGCCGATTCCGATGCTGCCGCCTCCGCCACAGGAAGCCATGGGGCCGACCTACATTCCGCGCTCGGAACCCGCCGAGCGTGAGGTCAACCGTGGTCCGAGCCTGATGGAGCGTCGCATCGCCGCCGGCGGTGGCGTCGGCACCGGTGATGGCGGCCAGGGCGCGGAAGGGGCTGCTGCCAACGAAGATCCGTACCTCGCTGCGACCATGGCAGCGCTGCAGGGGCAGAACGGCAACGCCGCGCCGGCCAGGGTGCGTCGTGGGCCGGACGTCGACAACATTTCCAGTGCCACCTACATCCAGAGCCCCGACGCCCTGCTGGTGCGCGGCACGTATCTGCGCTGCGTGCTGGAAACCCGCATCATCACCGACCTGGCCGGTTACACCTCCTGCCTGCTAACCGAGCCGGTCTACTCGATCAACGGTCGCAGCCTGCTGCTGCCGAAGGGTTCGAAGATCTACGGTGCCTACGGTGGCGGCCCCTCGGGCAAGCGTGTCGAGGTCATCTGGGACCGTATCACTACGCCCAATGGTATCGACGTGGCCATGTCCAGTCCGGGCGTCGATGGGCTGGGTGGCGCAGGTCATCCGGGCCAGTACAGCGCGCACTGGGGCAGCCGCATCGCCTCGGCACTGATGATCAGTCTGATTGCCGACGCCTTCAAATACGCCGCTGCAGAGCACGGCCCGGAGTCGACGACCATCGGCAGCAATGGGTTCGCCGTGCAGTCGCCGTATGAGAGTGCCACCGCACGCACCATGGAACGCCTGGCCAACGAGGCGCTCAGCGAAGGCCGCCGCCCGCCGACGGTCACCATCAACCAGGGCACCATCGTGAACGTCTACGTCGCCAAAGACGTTGACTTCACCAACGTGCTCAACCCGCGCCGGTAACCGACAGAACGACCATGGACGCCGAAGTGTCACCCCTCGCCCTCGTCTCCAGCGATTTCCTGCGTTATCAGTACGAAGTGCTCGGCATCGCCGAGTACATGACCTCGCCTGAAGTGACGGAAATCTGCATCAACCGTCCGGGCGAGCTGTACTTGGAGACGCGGGCAGGGTGGCAGCGCGTGGATGTGCCGGGCCTGACGTTCGAGCGGGCCCGGCAGTTCTGCACCGCCGTGGTCAACGAGAGCAACACAGGCCAGCGCATAACCGATGCCGATCCGGTCGTGTCGCTGACCTTCCCGACCGGGCAGCGTGCCCAGTTCGTCATTCCGCCGGCGTGCGATGCCGGCAAGGTGTCGATCACCATCCGCCTGCCGTCCAAGCACACCAAGTCGCTCACCCAGTACCACGAGGACGGCTTCTTCGCCCAGATCCTCGAACAGGATGGCAGCCTGAGCGAGCAGGATCGCGAGCTGCTGGAGCTGCGGCATACCCGCGAATACGCCGAGTTCTTCCGGCGCGCGGTGATGTACCGCAAGAACATCGTCGTGTCCGGCGCGACCGGTAGCGGCAAGACCACCTTCATGAAGGCGCTGGTCAACCACATTCCGGACAGCGAGCGCCTGGTCACCATCGAGGATGCCCGCGAGCTGTTCCTGACCCAACCCAACGTGGTGCACCTGCTGTATTCGAAAGGCGGGCAGAGCGCCAGCAATGTCACCGCCAAGAGTTGCATGGAAGCCTGCCTGCGCATGAAGCCCGAGCGCATCATCCTGGCCGAGCTGCGCGGCGATGAGGCCTTCTACTTCATCCGTAACTGCGCGTCCGGCCATCCCGGTTCAATCACCAGCTGCCACGCCGGCAGCCCGGAGCAGACCTGGGACCAGCTGGCGCTGATGGTCAAGGCATCCAGTGAAGGCTCCGGCTTGGAATTCAACGTCATCAAGCGTCTGCTGATGATGACCATCGATATCGTCGTGCACATCAAGGCGCATGCCGGCGCGCGCTACATCACCGGCATCGACTTCAATCCTGGGCGTGCCCAGGGGCAGGAGGGCTGAACCATGCTCCCAGGTCTGGAAATGATGGCGTGCCCGGAAATGGCTGTCTCCATGGACGTGATGCAGCACGTCATCAACGTCGAATCCTCGCGCAATCCCTATGCCATCGGCGTGGTGGGCGGCGCCCTGGTGCGCCAGCCCAAGGCGCTGGATGAAGCGCTGGCGACGGTGCGCATGCTGGAAGAGAAGGGCTACAACTTCTCTGTCGGCCTGGCCCAGGTCAACCGCTACAACCTCGGCAAGTACGGGCTTGATTCCTACGAAAAAGCCTTCCAGCGGTGCGCCAATCTGCAGGCCGGGTCACGCATCCTGGCCGAGTGCTACAAGCGCTCAGGGCAGGACTGGGGAAAATCGTTCAGTTGCTACTACTCGGGCAATTTCTCCACCGGCTTCCGCCACGGTTACGTGCAGAAGATCTACGATTCGATGCGCCGTGGGCAGCAACTGGCCAGCAACGGCGTGGCCCCCATCGACGTGGTCAACCGCGGCGAGCGCCGCGTGGTCAAGGTCGAACACCACCCGCAGAGCGTCTCGCCGATGGAAGCGCGGATCGTGGCGCAGAACGCGGCGCCGGTCTATGTGCCCAGCAATGACCCTGCGCGTGCCTACACGGTCTATCCCTCCACCGGTGCGATGGCACGCGGCAGCCTGCTGAACATTGCCGACCAGGCCTTGTCCCGGGTCGTACTGGGCTCCGTGGATCGCGCGATGCAGCCGCAGGCGCAGGCGCTTCAGGGCTATCCGCAGCCGCTGCCGCAGCGACTGCCGCAGACCGCGGCGGAGCAGCCCTCCCAGGCCATGCCGCAGCAGCTGCCGGGGGCCGTCGCAGGCGGCAGCGATGCCCCGGTGATGCTCCGTCCGTGGAATGAACGCAATCAGCCGGTTGCGGCACCTGGCAATGTTTACAACCCACCGGCGTCGGCACCTGCCGCGCCGGTTCAACAGATTCCCGCAGGGGATGCGGCCTTCGTGTTCTGACGAAGTCGTGGTGCGACCGGTCCCCCGGCCGGTCGTTTCAGTTGTGTTAGTCCATCAACAAGGAAATCCATCCATGAAGCGTTTCAATCTCGACGTCGTACAGGCCCAGCGCACGCTGAAGACCATGCTGATGGCCGTTGCATTTGCTGGTGCCGTACTCGCACCTGAGGCGTTCGCCAACAACGCCAACTACGGCGGTACCGATGGCAAGGTCTGCGGGTTCTTCGGCAGCATCAACGGCCTACTCAACATGGCTTCGATCGCCGTCGTCACCATCGCCGTGATCTTCGCCGGTTACCAGATTGCCTTCGCGCACAAGCGCATTGGTGATGTCGCACCGATCCTGATCGGTGGCGTTCTGATCGGCGCTGCCGGCCAGATCGCCAAGATGCTGCTGGGCGATGAGTTCGGCGAATGCACCGCAAGCAGCGGCAGCGGCAACGGCGGCATGGCGCTGATGGTCATCAAGAACGTCGCACAGTACTACGGTGCATAAGAACGTCGTTTTTCGTGGCTGCACCCGCCCTGCGATGTTCCTGGGCGTGCCCTACCTGCCGTTCTTCATGGTGGCCGGTGGGTTGTTGCTGCTCAGCATGTACACGAACTTCTGGTTCCTGCTGACCATTCCGGTCGCGGTTTTCATCATGCGACAGATGGCCAAGCGCGATGAAATGATCTTCCGGCTGCTGGGATTGCGGCTGATGGTCAAGCTCCGGGTACGAAACGCGCGTGAGCACGACGGCATGTGGGTGTTCAGCCCGAATCACTACCGTGACAAGCCGGCCCGCATGGATTGAGGGTCGGTAAGGGGTCGACGGGCGTCCAGCGCCCGTCGGTTCTTGACGAGAATTCCTTCGCAGTACCTCTTTGGAAGCAGTCGTATGTTCAGCCCAGACACCTCCATCAGCGAATTCATTCCCCTGTCGTCGCATGTAGCCCCGAACGTGGTGAAGACCACGGGCGGCGATTACCTGTTGACGTGGCATCTGGAAGGGCTGCCGTTTGTCGGTCGCGAGGAGTGGGAACTGGAGCACCGGCACAATACGTTCAACCGGTTGCTTCAGACCCTGCGCGCGCCGGATTTCGTCAACGTCGCCTTCTGGGTGCACGACATCCGGCGTCGCCGCACGCTGAAGGGAAACAGCACGTTCAAGCAGCGCTTCAACCAGGACGTGTCCGACCAGTACATGGGCATGCTGTCCTCGCAGCGCATCATGCAGAACGAGCTGTACCTGACGATGATCTATCGTCCGGTCGTGGCCGGTAAGCGCTTCGTCGAGAAGTCGGCCAATGTCGACAAGCTGCGTGCAGAGCAGGAACAGGCCGTCGAAAAGCTGCTGGAGCTGGCCGGCAACGTCGAAGCTGTCATCCGCGATTACGCGCCGTATCGTATGGGCATGTACGAAGCAAAAAACGGCGTGGTCTTCTCCGAAACGCTGGAGCTGTTCGGCTACCTGATCAACCGCATCGATGAGCCGGTTCCGGTGCTGTCCGCCCCGGTGAAGGATTATCTCCCGGTCAGCCGGCACATGTTCTCGGCCAAGACCGGTGACTTCGTCATCAATACCCCCAATGGCGCAAACCACTTTGGCGCCATCCTGAATATCAAGGAGTATGCCGAGGGTACGTACCCGGGCATCCTCAATGGACTGAAGTACCTGGACTACGAGTACGTCATCACCCATTCCTTCAGCCCGATGGGTCGCCAGGACGCACTCAAGGTGCTGGACCGCACCAAGGGAATGATGATCTCCTCGGGCGACAAGGCCGTCAGCCAGATTGTCGAACTCGACCAGGCGATGGATCAGCTGTCCTCAGGCAACTTCGTGCTGGGTGAGTACCACTTCATCATGACCGTGTATGGCGACAGCCAGGCCAAGCTGTCCCAGAACGTCGCCACCACGCGCGCCGAGCTGTCCAATGCCGGCTTCGTGTCGACCAAGGAAGACTTGGCTGTCACGTCCTCGTTCTATTCGCAGCTGCCGGGCAACTGGCGCTACCGCACGCGTCTGGCCAATGTCAGCTCACTGAATTTCCTCGGCCTGTCGCCGCTGCACAACTTCGCCACCGGCAAGCAGCACAACAACCCGTGGGGCGACTGCGTGACGACGCTGCAGACCACCAACGGGCAGCCGTACTACTTCAATTTCCACGCCACCCACCCGTCGGAGAACTCGCTGGGTGAGAAGGCCATCGCCAACACCATGGTGATCGGTAAGTCGGGTACGGGTAAGACCGCACTGATCAACTTCCTGCTCAGCCAGGTGCAGAAGTACGAGCCGTCGCCGACTATCTTTTTCTTCGACAAGGACCGCGGCGCGGAGATCTTCGTGCGCGCCTGCGGTGGCAACTACTTGGCCCTGGAGAACGGCGCGCCGACCGGCTTCAACCCGTTCCAGTGCGAGAGCAACGAAGGCAACGTGCAGTTCCTGGCCGACCTGATCAAGGTGCTGGCCGGCAAGCGTGAGTACAGCGCCCGCGAGGAAGAGGACATCTACCGAGCGGTGGAGAGCATGCTTGACACGCCGATGCACCTGCGCAGCATGACCAACTTCCAGAAGAGCCTGCCCAATATGGGCGACGATGGCCTGTACGCGCGCATGCGCCGCTGGACGTCCGGCAACTCGCTGGGGTGGGTGTTCGACAACCCGGTCGACACGGTGGACCTGAGCAAGGCCAACATCATCGGCTTTGACTACACCGACATCATCGACAATCCCGAAGTGCGTGTGCCGGTCATCAATTACCTGCTGCACCGCCTGGAGTCGCTGATTGACGGTCGTCCGCTGATTTACGTGATGGATGAGTTCTGGAAGATCCTGGACGGCGAGGGCGGCCTGAAGGAATTCGCCAAGAACAAGCAGAAGACCATCCGTAAACAGAATGGCCTGGGCATCTTCGCCACGCAGAGCCCGGAAGACGCGCTGAAGAGTGACATCTCTGCGGCGTTGATCGAGCAGACCGCCACGCTGATTCTGCTGCCGAACCCGAATGCCAGCAAGAGCGACTACATGGATGGCCTGAAGCTGACCGAGGCCGAGTTCCGGGTGGTAACCGCACTGGACGAGCGCTCGCGCTGCTTCCTGGTCAAGCAGGGTCACGCCTCCAGCGTGTGCCAGCTAAACCTGCGCGGCATGGACGACATCCTGTCGGTGATCTCGGCATCCACCGACAACATCGACGTGATGCACCGCGTGCTGCAGACCGCAGCCATTCGTGCGCGCGTGACGGTGGACGAGTTGACCCCGGAGCAGTGGCTGGAAGATTTCTACAGGAATCGGAAGGGCTCGGGCAAGGCCAAGGCGGCCGCCGAAACCGACGCTGCCTGAGCGCCGAATGACAAGGACGACAATGATGAAACCCATCTTCGTGGAGAACGACATGAGCAAGGCGAACCACAACCGCACCTTCGGCCGCACCCTGCGCCAGAAGCGCCTGGCAGCCCTGTTGCTTGGCAGCATGGCGATTTTCTCCACCACTCCGGCAGGCGCGAGCGGCTACCCGGTGTTCGACTTCAGCGCCCTGATTCAGGCTTTGAAGGATTTCAAGCAGTCGAATGCCCAGCTGATCGCCGATGGCAAGGAATACGGCGAGCAGATCAGTCGCTGGAACCGGACCTTGCAGGAGTACAGGAATGCATTGGTCAAGATCCAAGGCCTGATCAACAATTTTGGCCTTCCGGCCGGTGCCACGCTGGAACGTGTGCCTGACGACTACATGGTTGCCGAGCTCTGCCGGACCTCGGGCGGGTTCAGTGCAACGAGCCTGTTGAAGAAGTTTGTGCTGGATACTTCCGGCGATCTCTATGCACAGCAACAGCAGCTCTGCGTGAATATCCAGATGATGGAGAACCGCAAGCGCAACGAGACCGTGGAGTTCCTGGAGAAGACGATTCCCAGCATCAACTCGACGCTCAATGAAATCATGGGCTGGCGATTCGGCAGCGACGGTAATCTGTCGGGCACGATGTCTGCAGTCGATAGTGACTCGCTGAGGACGGCCAACGACATCGCCAAGCTTCAGCAGGAATGGGAAGCACGGATGCGCTCCTATGAGGCTTACGAAGAGTCGATGAAGGCCAATCAGCGCGTGCTCGCGCGCGTGGCGTTGAAGGGCAAGCCGGGTGTCATTTCACAACTGGTCAAGACCGCTGCGCTGAAGGGTGCACTGAGCGTCGATTGACGCAGATCGGAGCCGGCGCGGGTGCGCCTGCCCCATGAGGTTGTCGGATAGGGATACATCAAGGGATTGCGGAAATGATCAGGTCGATTGCCAATTTTGATTTCAACGGCGGATTCCAGGATTTGATGGGGCACGTGGCACGTGTCCAATCGATCGGGGATTTCGTGTTCTTCAAGTTCATCTTCGACTTCCTGCGAAGCAAGATAAACAAGTTCGGCATCGACATGATGGGGCACATGATGCAGTGGGTCGGCGGCATCGCCCTCACGCTCATGACCCTGTGGGTACTGGTGCAGGGCTTCCGCATCATCACCGGCCGCAGCCGCGATTCGATGATGGTGCTGGTGACCAACATGGCCCGCGCGGCGCTCATCGTCAGCGTGGCGACGACCATGGGCATGTTCGGCACCGACCTCCATCGCTTCCTGACCCATGACGTCAAGGAAGAGATCACCCAGGTCGTCACCGGTTCGGACGAATCACCCGAAGACCAGATCGACAAGAGCCTGGCCTGGATGCAGGTCGCGCTGTCCAGCATCGATGCCATCCAGATCATGAACGATGGCGAGTTGCTGGAAGACAAGAAGCGCGCGCTGTTCTTCATCGGTATGGGTACCGCCGGTCCGGCGATCACTGCCGGTGCCATGCTGATGCTCTATGAGATCGCAATGGCATTGTTCATCGGCTTCGGTCCGCTGTTCATTCTGTGCCTGCTGTTTGAACAGACGAAGCAGCTGTTCCAGCGCTGGCTCTTCTATGGGCTCGGAACCATGTTCTCCATGGCGGTGCTTGCGGCGATGGTGTCCATCGCGCTGGACATGGTGGTGCGCGTGGCCGCGACATTCTGGACAACCGCACTGGTGCAGGAGTTCATCCTGAAGGAAAGCATGTCCGACGGCATGACCAGCCAAGCCATGCAGCAGGGCGGTATGGGTTTGATCCTCACGGCGCTGATCCTGACTACACCCCCAATGGCCGCGATGTTCTTCCAGGGCACCCTCGGTACCTTCATGGCATATTCGCAGATAGGCGGTGGCGCGAGTGCTTCGCCGAGTGCTGATGGTCGTCCGCCGGGTATGTCGGCACCGCCGCCGGCAATGGATCAGAGCAGTGGGAGCGTGGGAGGTGGCGCACATGGATCTCCGATGGGAGGTTACTCGGTTGGTGCCGGATCCTCTGCGCCAGCACAGACCGCAGGGAAATTTGGTAATGCTGGGGTGAAGTAAATGTCTAACTGCATGGAATTCAAATGAGACTCGTTAGCCTTCTGTTTGTGGCATCGATTTTGGCATTCTTGCCGTCGGCGGCGAGCGCAGAAGGCCGCTGCCCTCCGGGCCAGTATCCGATCGGTGATCAGGGGGTTGGCGGTTGCGCTCCCATCCCCGGCGCGTCGGGGCAAGGGGCGGCACAACCTACTGGTCATTGGGTAACTACTTGGGGTGCGATTGCAAAGGATGAGAAGCCAACGCGGGATACAAATCTCGCCATTGGTGTGGTTGAGTCCGTAGCAACCAAGGAAGAGGCGAGCCGGATCGCGTTGTCTCGATGCGTGCAGACCGGAGGTAACGACTGCCAAGTGCTTCTGGCCTATCACAACCAATGTGCCGCGCTCTCCGGTCCGGATATCTCCCAATTGAAGGCGCGCGGCGGTGTCCTGAACGCTTCCAGAGCAGGTAGTCTTGAGAAGGCCAAGGAAGATTCGATCAGGCGGTGCGAGGCCGAAGACGGCGGGCAAAGTTGCATGGTGGTGTATGCCGCATGCAGTGCTCCGCACTTTATCGAGGACTGAATGCTGCTTGAGCGGTCGTCGAGACGTGCAGTTTTTCGCTCAGGTTGAGTTACTAGAGATCGGTGAAGTGCCGACGTCAGTCGTTTCCGGCATTTTTGAGAAAGCCGAAACTAACTCAGTGAGAGACTGCCAATCGGCAGAGGGCGGACACTCGTGCATCCTGGTGTGTTCGGTTTGTGCGGTTCCCTAGCTTTTCGAGAACTGATTCGGGCGGCCCGCGGGGTTGCCATCCGGCAGTTGAAACCAGCGAGCCGACTCATGAATACAAGCGACTTTCCAAAGTGTCTCTGCCTGGTGCTTGTCCTGCTGGTCGGCCTGAACATCCGTTCGGCATTCGCGGAAGGGCGCTGCCCTCCGGGCCAATACCCGATTGGTGATCAGGGGTAGGTGGCTGTGCTCCCATCCCCGGTGCCGGGCAGAGCGCACCGGAGGAAAATCCCGGATATTGGGTCAAGACATGGGGGGCGGTTGCCAGCTCTCCTGGCGGCGACGCGGGCTCGGCAACAGGCCATCAAGCCAAGGCTGCCGCCGAGCGGCAGGCCGTTGAACGCTGCGGACTGGGTGGAGCTACCGACTGCGCTGTCGTTTTCACCTACTACAACCAGTGCTATGCGGTTGTCCGCGCCACTCGGCCTGAGAACGGAATGAGGTTCAACACCGGCGCGACAAAGGAACAGGCGCAAGAGCGTGCGGTCAATGATTGCAGGGGCGTGGGAAGCCAGGAGTGCTCGGTTTTCCACTCTGACTGCACCAAGCCCTTCTTCCAGGAAGGGGGAAGGCGGTTTCCAGCTGATGATGCAGCACGCCATACTGCAGTCACGTTGAAGGCCGGATTTCCGAAGCGTGTCCGCGTCATTCATTGGGCGAACGCTGGAAGCGATGTAGATGGTTTCAAGGAGGAACGACCAAGTGAGCAGAGTCAGCATGTTCCGGTTTGCGTGGATCTTGATCCCGCTGATGTGGGCGTCGTGCATTGGCTTTGCGTCTGCCGAGGGCCGCTGCCCTCCGGGCCAGTATCCGATTGGCGATCAGGGCGTGGGTGGGTGTGCTCCGATCCCCGGCGCGGGTCAGAGTGCGTCTGAGGAGAATCCCGGTCACTGGGTGAAGACGTGGGGAGCCTTTGCAAGTTCTGCAAATGGAGACGCAGGCTCTGCGACGGGTCACCAGGCCAAAGCTTCTGCAGAGCGTCAAGCGATCGAGCGCTGCGGTCATTGGGGCGCGACTGACTGCAAGGTGACCTACACTTATTACAACCAGTGCTACGCGGCTGTCGGAGCGAAGCGGCCGGACAACGGTGTGAAGTTCAATTCTGGTGCAACCAAGGCCCAGGCACAGGAACGAGCAATCCAGGACTGCAGGAATTCCGGAAGCCAGGAATGCGCGGTCGTTCATTCGGACTGCACCAAGCCTTTCTTCCAGGAAGGTTGAGAGGAGTGGAGCTGAAATGAGCACTTCCCGTTTTCTCCAGAGTCCGTGGCTCTTCTTCCTGCTCCTGTGCGTTGCGGGCATCGGTCCCGCCGCGGCAGAGGGGCGATGCCCTCCGGGCCAGTATCCGATCGGCGATCAGGGCGTAGGCGGCTGCGCTCCAATTCCAGGTGCCGGTGGTGTCGCCAGCGAACCTGAACTTGCCGGTCAGTGGCATAAGACATGGGGGGCAATTGCTTCGTCCGATGCGACTGCAGATGCAGGCGTTGCATCCGCCCGGCTCAGTAAGGAAAACGCCGAACAGCTGGCTCTGGCCGACTGCGGCAGGCGCGGTGCGTCCGATTGCCGGGTGATCTATACATATCGGAATCAATGCGTTGCCTGGTTGGTTCCCAACACCCAGGATGGAGCGTCCCGTGCTGGTCTTGCCAGCGCCAAGGATTCTGCAGAGGCGCGCAGATATGCCCAGCAGTCGTGCGTTGATACCAGTGGAAAGTCGTGCACGGTCGCGTACGAGGACTGCACGAAACCCGTATACGAGTCGTTCTGACCCACTGAAGTCATTGAAGGACCTAGGCCGGTGAAAATTGCCATGGCATCGAAAACTTACATGCTCCTCGGTGCAGTCCTGCTTGCTCAGTTTGTGCCAGTTGCGGCGATGGCCGAGGGGCGCTGCCCTCCGGGCCAGTATCCGATCGGCGATCAGGGTGTAGGCGGCTGCGCTCCCATTCCTGGCGCGGGTCAGTCAGGAGGCGATGTCGCACCATCAGGAAGATGGGAAACACGATGGGGCGCGATCGCAAGTGATGCTGGCCACGACACGAGTAAAAATGCCGCAATTGGAGTGGCCGAGTCGAAAATTACCGAAGCTGAAGCGCGGCGGGTAGCACTGCAGCAATGTGAGAAGCTGGGTGGTACCAATTGCAGTGTTCTCCTGGCGTATCACAACCAGTGCGCGGCATTGGCTGGGCCGAACATCGCGCAGCTGCGCAGTCGTGGAGGCGTCTTGAACGCTTCTGGCGCGGGCAGTCTTGAGAAGGCCAGGGCACTATCGATCGAGCGTTGCGAAGCCGAGAAAGGCGGGTAGTCCTGCATTCTGGTGTACTCAGCTTGTGCGGTCCCGGAGTTCTTTGAGGACTGAGTCGAAATCCCCTCATCAGCTCGGAGGTTTGTAGTGTGAAGAGCTCAAATCCCGTTGTTGCAGTCCTCTGTCTGCTTCTCCTTTTGCTTCCCGGACCGGCGATGGCCGAGGGCCGCTGCCCTCCGGGCCAGTATCCGATTGGCGATCAGGGCGTGGGCGGCTGCGCACCCATACCAAGCGGCGGCGGCTCTGGGAGCTCTGGTTCGCAGGAAATTCGGCTCAGCACTCCAACAGGGCATTGGATAAAGACCTGGGGGGCCATTGCCGAGGCTACGGCGACAAGTGACGCGGGTGTCTCTGACGGCAAACGGACGAAAGAGGAAGCTGAGCGGGAGGCGGTGGCACGTTGTCAGTCTACTGGTGCGAAGGACTGTGTCGCCCATTTCACATACTACAATCAATGTGTTTCCTGGCTCATTCCAAAGGGACGCAGCGGAGCAGGGCAGGCGGCTATCGCATCAGCTGGAACGCTTCAGCTCGCGCGTATGTCCGCGCAGACAAAGTGCAAGAATGACGTGTCCGGCATCTGTGAAGAGGTGTACGCCAACTGTACCAAGCCCATCTTTGAGGAATTCTGAGCCGCAGGTCGCGCAGCCGGCCCCTGATTTGGGGTGACTTGTATGTGGCGTGCATCTGTCGGACGTGATCTGGCAGTCTGCCATCTCGTTGCGGAACCGCACATCAAGTTGAAGTTCATTGATAGTGGAGCGCAGCGCAAGGTGTGATGTAGTCGCCACGTCATAGGAAGGAACCGTCCATGCAGATTTCTCCATACATCGTGCTGATAGCCGGACTGGCTCTGGCGGCGCCGTCGCATGCCACAGACAGCTGGGTCATATTTGCCGGCGGCGACAAGCCGGGCCGCGAGGCATGGGTGGTCGACGCACTGACACTCAACAGCCGCTCGGACCTGATGGGTTTCATGCAGACCGCCACGCAGGAGGAGCAAAAGGCATACCTCAAGCAGCTGCGCCGGAAGAACCGACCGAAACCCGGTAAGCCCGTCGCCGGCCCGGATCCGGTGTATGAAGTCCAGGTCAATACGGTCTACGAGAACGCTACCAAGCCCAATCGCCTGATCAGAACGTATTCGGTGAACTGTGCGAGAAACACCGTGGCCATGAAGATGAGCCTGGTTCAGTGGCGGGATCGACCGATCGAGGACGTGCCGCCCCAGCAGTTCGACCCGATCGCCGAGGCGGTCGAGCCCTGGCAGGTTCAACTGGTGCGTTTCGCCTGCCTGGTGGGACCTGACCCCAAGGCCAAGAATCCGGCGGAAATGATGAAGCGCGGCTTCCTTCCCATCGGCGATGTCGGCCAGTCGCCCGCGAACTTCATCTGGGAAAACCTGTGGAAGGACGGTACCCGACCCGCGTTCACCTACCGGGCGACCGATGCTGAGTTGGATCGCGCCGAACGCAGTCTGGAGGCAAACCTCGCACGCGGTCAGCAAGAGACCACTCGTGTCTTGGATGAGTCGGTTCGCGCTGCCAACCGTGTGGGACGCAACAATCTGATGGACATGTGGATCGGCAGGACCGAACAGGAATTCGTGCGCACATGGGGTTCGCCGGATCGCGTCGAGAATGGCCCCAATGGCTCTCGTACACTATTCCTGCATCGTGGCGAACGCGTCCAAGGCCTGAACGTGTATGGCCATGTCATCAGTGACGTGAACAACCGTTGCGACATCAGCATCATGATCGTGGATGGGTACGTCCGCGACTATGCGACCCAGGGCGCAACCTGCGGACAGCAATTGCGTTGATCATGGTTGCGGCCAACAACCACCGCTCATATGAAATGGAGAGCTCATGAAGCGACACCCGTCCTTGTACGTCCTGTGCTTGTTGCTGATCGCTGGCGCGCTGCCCTTCAGTGCCCTGGCTGAAGGCAACTGCCCTCAGGGCATGTATCCGATCGGCGGCCAGGGCGTGCAGGGCTGTGCCCCCATCCCCGTCAACAGCAGCGGATCGCAATACGACAACCGGCCCAACTGGGTGCAGACCGTCGCCGGTGTGGCGATGGATGCCCGCGGCGATACGTTCATCAGCAACTCGATGCGATCGCGTGGCAAGGCCAAGCGCGCGGCCATCAAGGAGTGCAAGGAGTTCGGCAAGGGCGAGTGCACGCTGGTGACGCTGTTCCAGGCACAGTGCGTGGCGGTCGCCCACGCGGGACTGGACAATGAAACGACCAGCGTCGTCGCAGCGATGTCAGAGCAGGGCGCGGTCATCGTTGCTCTGCAGCAGTGCGCAGGCAAGGCGGGCTGGAAGAAGGTGCCGCAGGATCAGTGTCGGATCGCCAAGACCGCTTGCACGGACGATCTCTACATCAAGTAGGCCTGCGTTCACGATGGGAGCGCTCTTTTTGTGATCAAGAGCGCTTTTCATATCGCACCCCCTTAGACGCATCGAACCTGCTCGCGGTAAGCTCCCTGTGCGTCAGAAAAATGACGCGCCAGTACTGCCGACTAAAGGAGCTTTCCCGTCCATGAGGACAGTGCCCGCCCGCCCGACGGGTGACGCTTGCCAGCTTCCCCGATGCGCCACACCCGGCGCTATGATCCGCCATGGCGGTCGACGCGGCGTATTCGAAGGAGTGGCTCGGGATGGAAACAGGGAACGGTGCGCACGTGGACGATGCCCTGGCATTTGTTCCCTCCGGCGCGAACCTGCTGGAAGCGGTAAAGGGCGAGCGCAACGGAGAGGGTGTCCAATACCAGTTGCTGGTGATCGACCAGCCGTTGCCGGAAGGGCTGTCGCCCGGCCAGCACGGTCCCAACCGGGTGCTGCTGTTGCTGCGCGGTGATGGCGATGGGCGCTGGCAGCTGGCCGCTCGCAACGACACGCTGGTGCCATGTTCCACCCGGGGTGGCCTGGCGGGCGACCCATTTGCGTATGCAATGGTAGAGGAAGACACGTTCAGCGTGATCACCAACGGTGGCAGCCGCCAGCGCTGGAGCAGTACGTATACGTTCCGCTACGCCCCGGCGGACCGTGTGTGCTGGGTCGATGCGGTGCGCCGCAAGGTCGTGGACATCGAGACCGAGGCGACCAACATCCGCGAGTTCTCCGCAACGGAGCTTGGGCGCGTGCGGTTCGAGGACTTCGACCCGGCGTCGGTCGCCGAGGTCTCGCTGCCATGAATCAGGTTTCAACCGGCGGAATGGAATCCGCGCCGATGACGATCCAGGAGTTGCACCGTGTCGACGGATAGAGAGTCGCAACTGCTGCGGCAGGCGACGGATGCCGGCATTGATTCCCCCCGCGAGCTGGCCAACTTCATGGCGCAGGCGGGGCACGAGTCGCGTGGCCTGAGCCGCCTCAACGAGAGCTTCAACTACACCCGGGCGACCTCGCAGATTCCGGTGGAAGCGGCGTGGCGCAGCGGCAACGACGCGCTGGAATCGGCGCGGCAGGAAGCGTTGCGCGGGCGCCCGAATGACCTGGCCGAGCTGATGTATGGCGGCCGCCTTGGCAATGATGCGCCCGGCGACGCGCTGAAGTACCACGGGCGCGGCTACCTGCCGCTGACTGGGAAAGAAAACTACCAGCGCGCGGGGCGTGCACTCGACCTCGATCTGCTTAACCAGCCGGAACTGGCCGCTCAACCCGAACACGCCGCCCGCATCGCCATCTGGCAATGGCAGACCCGTGTGCCGGAGCATGCGCGTGAGAGCGTGCGTGAGGCGACGTATGCCATCAACGGTGCGATGAACGGCGTCGAGGATCGGCTGCGCCGCTTCGATGCGTGGCAGCAGAAGCTGACCCCGGACGTGATGCAGCGGCTGGCACATGGCGACGTGGGCGAGCAGGCGTCACTGGGCCAGGCGCCGGGTCAGCCTGGTGCTGCCGGCAACCGCCTGTTCGATGACGCGCGCACGCAGCTGCAGCAGCTGGGACCTCGCAGCGGCCTGCAATCGGAGCGGGAGCTGGACAACGCCGCCGGTGCGCTGGCTGTGAGCGCGCAGAAGGCCGGGCTGCAGCAGATCGATCACGTGGTGGCCGGCAACGATGGCCGTATGCTGTTTGCGGTGCAGGGCACGATGGGCGACCCGGCGATGCTGCGTGCCTCGGTCGATCGCGCGCAGGCCGCGCAGCAGCCGTTGGAACAGAGCAGCCAGCAGCTGGCTGCCGCGCAGGACCGCCAGCAGGAACAAGCGGTCAGCCGTGAGCAGGAGCAGCAGCGCTCCCGTTCGATGTGAGGCTGGCCCGGCCGCTGAATGTCGGCCGGGTAGACGTGCTCAGGCGTGTAGGGGGCGCGCGTGCTGCTGCGACTGCTCCAGCGCTACGTCCTGTGCCTGGCGCTGCTGCGCGGCCCGCTGCTCCACGCGCTGGCTGCTCTGCTCCAGCGGCGTGTTCATCGCCGCAGCAGTATCGACCGATACACGCAGGTGGACCGGATCACCGCCCTGGCCCTGCACCGCGAAGCTGCGCGACGCATCGTTGCTCATCACCACCTCATCAATGCGCTGGCCGCCGGCGGCATGCATTTCCGCCGCCAACGAGCCGGCCAGGCGCTCGCTGCCGGCATCCGGTGTGCGGCCCACGCGCGCGTCCTGCGCGTGCACGCCGCGCAGTGCATCGGTGTACAGCGGGTTGCCGGCATGGTCGGGATGGGCCAGGCTGGCGCGACCTTCCTTTGCCGCGTCCCGCGCTTCGGGTTCGCCGGCCTGCAGCGGCCCGCGCGCACTGTCGTACAGGTCGTAGAGGTTGCCGGTGATGCCACGTGCGCCGATGGTGATGCCGCGGCGTATGCGGATGACGTCGTCGCGGTACTCATTGATCATGTTCGCGTTCTGCCGCGCAAGCTCCTGGCTTTCCGGCTTGTTCAACACCGAATCGTTGCCGAGGAAGTTGTCCAGCTGGTGCGAGCTCAGCGAGGACGCTGCCGCGCCCACCGCGCTGTCGGGGATGAGCATGCGGAAGCGGCTGTTGCTGAAGCCCCAGTTGCCCAGTGTGTCGATCTCCTTTTCGGTGGCGTACATGCGCACCTGGCCGAAATGCTGGGAGGCCGAGCTCACCGGGTCGGCGGCCATGACGTGGTTGATCAGGTTGTCGCCGCCTTCGGGCGCGCGGTACGTCAGGCTGACCGCGCCATAGGCGTTGAAGGTCTCGCCCTTGAGGTTGAAGTGGTGCGCGGAGACCTGCGCCAGGGTGCCACCCAGCGAGTGGCCGGTAACGGTCACCTCCGGCGTGTGGCCGAGATCGCGGCCCTGCTTGTTGGCGTACTCGAGCGCGCGCCGGGTCAGCTCCAGCGCGTCGTCGGCCTGCAGGTTGCGGCGCATCACCACCATGCCGGCATCGGTGAGCAGGCCATCGCGCACGATCTGGTCGGTGCCGCGGTGCGCCACCACGATCTCGTCGGTGTCGACGCGCTGGTAGATGGTGCCCTGGTAGCCGGTCAGGCGGTTGTTGACGTGCTCCAGCACGCGGTATTGGTGGCCATTGAGCGGGACCGGTTGTTCCTGCCCGGGTGCGTGGCGGCCCACGCGTTCATCGCGGTAGGCATCCCTGGAGAGTGCGGCGTAGTCCTGGCTGGTAAGGGTCACGGGCGCACCTCGTTGGCGGTCAGCGAGGCGGAGAACAGCTGGTCGCGCAGCTCGGCGCGGAAGCGGCTGGGATCCTGCTGGCCGGTAGCGCCATAGTCGGGCAGTTCGGCCACGCGGGGATAATCGCCACGCGGGTAGTGCCGGGTTTCGGTCTGCCCCTGCACGAACGGCTCGGCGCCGAGGAAGGACAGGAAACGTGTCTCGCCGTTGGCGCCGGTCGCCTTGAGCATCGCCCCGGCGCCGCTGAACACCCAGTTGCAGACGCCCCGACCGTAGTAGTCCTCGTCGAGCATGCGGTCCAGGTAGACGGTGCCGCGGTACTCGTCATCGGCCACCTTGCGCAGGGTCACCGGCTCCTGGCTGGTGATGCGCGCGGCCACGCCGGTCTCCGGCTCGATGTAGCCGCACTGGTCCTCGTTGCTGACGTCGTACTGGGCTACGCCTTCGATGAAGGCGAAATCGCCCGGTGCGTTCTGCAGCCTCAGCACCAGTTCGTAGGCCCGGCTGGGTGAGGGGTTGAGCTTGGCCAGGCCGCGCCCTCCCTGGGCGACATCGGCGGCGGCGGGGTCGAGTTCCTGGGTCATGGCGATCTCCGTTCGGCAGGCAACCAGCATCAGCAGCAGCGTGCCCGGCAGCAGCAGGCTGCGTTGACGTCGGGTGCTGGAAGCGGTGGGTGGAAAGCGGGAATGACAGGTCATGAGTCGACCCGTCGAAGAACGTTCCTGGTAATGGCCGGTGCGACGGGAAAACACGATAGGTTTCCGTTCCTTGGCAGCAGGACGTCTCGATTATGGGACGGCTTCTTGACGATATTCCACCGCTTCTCCGGCGAATTGGCGAGATATTGACGCCATTTCCTCTTGAATGTGGTGAATCGTGATGTGGTTCGTCAATTCACATTGGTGACTCTTCAGGCAGGATGCGGGTCATCTGCACGACGAAGAGCACTCAACTGCCATGACCTGGACGATCCGAACGGAAACGCCGGCCGACATCGCGGGCATCCATGCCGTCACGGCGGCCGCCTTCAAGGATGCCGCGCACAGTAGCCACACCGAGCAGTACATCGTCGATGCACTGCGCGAGCGCGGCGAACTGGTGGTCTCGCAGGTGGCGGTGCAGGACGGGCAGGTGATCGGCCATGTGGCGGTGTCGCCGGTGGCGATCAGCGATGGCAGCGCGGGGTGGTTCGGCCTTGGGCCGATTTCAGTGGCGCCACCGCATCAGGGGCAGGGTGTCGGCGATGCGCTGATGCAAGCTGCACTGGATGCATTGCAGTCCATCGGGGCGCGCGGTTGCGTGCTGCTGGGCGAGCCTGCCTATTACGGTCGCTTTGGCTTCCGCTGCGTGCCGGGGCTGGTGCTGCCGGGCGTGCCAGCGGAGTACTTCCAGGCGCTGCTGCTGCAGGCGCCGATGCCGCGCGGCGAGGTCAGTTATTCGCCGGCGTTCGAGGCCAGCCCGCCCGGCTAGTGCGCGGGCGGGGCAGGGCGTGCCGCTGCCAGTGTGCGTCAGCCGCCGTGGCGCAGATGGATGAGCGGATAGGGGCGGCCCTGCGAATCCACCTCTGAACGCCCGGTTTCGACGAAGCCCATGCGCAGGTAGAAGCCCAGCGCCTGCGCGTTCTGTGCATTGACGTCGGTGGTCAGCGGGCGGTGCTGGGCCAGTGCGTGCTCGATCAGCTGCCGGCCGATGCCCTGGCCATGAACCTCCGGGTCGATGAACAGTGCTTCCATATGGCTGCCATCGAGCAGCATGAAGCCCTGCGGGCGATCCTCGACGTCGACGTCGACGGCCAGCAGCAGCGGCGCCTGTGGCAGGAAGCCGACCACTTCGGCATCGATGGCGCGGCGATCCTCAGCGCTGAGGAAATCGTGGGTGGCATCCACGGCGCGGCGCCAGAGATCGACAACAGCATCGCCGTCGGAGGCGCGCGAGGGACGGAGTGTGTTCATGGACGTGCTCAAGGTGCTGCGGAAAGCGCCATTCTAGCGGTGCAGGCCCCTGCGGGTCGGCGTTGGCCGAAGCGCGCTACACTGCCGCCGCGTGAACTGCCTGACGCCGAGAACCCTCATGACCGACTCCCCGGGCGTGCCCGTGCACGACGCCGACGAACACTGGATGCGCCACGCGCTGGCCCTGGCTGAACGTGCGCAGCATGAGTTCGACGAGATTCCGGTGGGCGCGGTGCTGGTAGGCGCCGATGGCCAGCTGCTGGGCGAGGGCTGGAATCTCAACATCGCCTCGCACGATCCCAGCGCGCATGCCGAGATCGTGGCGATGCGCGAAGGGGGGAAGGCACTGGCCAACCACCGGCTGATCGGCAGCACCCTGTACGTGACCTTGGAGCCGTGTGCGATGTGCGCCATGGCCATCGTGCACGCGCGGGTGGCACGGCTGGTCTACGGTGCCAGCGACCCCAAGACCGGCGCCTGTGGCAGTGTGTTCAACCTGCTGGGCGATGGCCGCCACAACCATCGGGTCGAGATCCACGGTGGCGTGCTGGCCAAGGAGGCCAGCCTGCGCCTGACCAATTACTTCCGGGCCAAGCGCGGCAAGCCGCCGCTGCTGCTGGAAGACCATGCGGGCGAGGCCTGAGCAGCGAAAGGGTATGATGGGCGCCTCTTTCCTTTACCGGTGGGCGCCCTGCCTGCCCAGCAACGAGGCGACACGATGGTGCAGAACGGCGCGGCCAACGAACGACTGATCTGGATCGACCTGGAAATGACGGGGTTGGATACCGACAACGATTCGATCATCGAGATCGCCACCGTGGTCACCGATGCCCAGCTGAACGTGCTGGCCGAAGGCCCGGAATTCGCCATCCACCACCCGCTGGAAACGCTGGAAGCGATGGACGAGTGGAACCGCAACCAGCACCGTCGTTCCGGCCTGTGGCAGCGCGTGCTGGACAGCACCACCACGCTGGCCCAGGCCGAAGCGCAGACCGTGAACTTCCTTGCGCAGTGGATTCCGGCCGGCGTTTCGCCGATGAGCGGCAACTCGATCTGCCAGGACCGCCGCTTCCTGCACCGGCAGATGCCGCGCCTGGAAAAGTACTTCCATTACCGCAACCTGGACGTGTCCACGGTGAAGGAACTGGCCAAGCGCTGGGCGCCGACGGTGGCTGCCGGCCTGGCCAAGACCAGCAACCACACCGCGCTGAGCGATGTGCACGACTCGATTGCCGAACTGCGCCACTACCGCCAGTTCATGGGCGCGCTGTCGGGCCTGCCGACCGCCTGAGGTTGCCGTCCGGTGGGGGCGGATCCCTTTCCAGCGGAAAGGGCTCTGACCCCGCGACGATTCGTTCAACTCCATGGCGCTACCATCGGCCTATGAACGAGCCAATCCTGCTACCGCGCGATATCGCCCACGATGCCCAGGACTGGGCCGACCTGCAACGGGCGGTTGCCCTGCTGGAAGCGCCAACGATCACCGCGCGCATGGCCAATCTGGTCGGTACGCCGCTGGAGTTCGCGGTGAAGGCGCTGCCCAAGGCCATTTCCGGCCGCATCCACGGTGCGGTCGAGGCGGCACTGTCGAAGTCCGCGCAGGCGGCGCTGTGGAGCATGGGCAATACACCCGGCAAATCAGCCTCCACCCGCTGGCACAAGCTGGCGGCGGCGACCTCGGGCGCGGTGGGCGGTGCGTTCGGCTTCGCCGCGCTGTTCATCGAGCTGCCGGTGTCGACCACGATCATGATGCGCGCGGTGGCCGACGTGGCCCGCAGCGAGGGTTTCGACCTGGCCCACTTCAGCACCCGCCAGGCCTGCCTGGAGGTGTTCGCGCTGGGTGGCAACTCGCCGCGCGACGATGCCAGCGAAACCGGTTACTACCTGGCCCGCGGCTTCACCACCGACGTGATGCGCCACCTGTCGGCCGAGCTGGCCGGGCGCGTGGTGACCGGTCGCGACCTGACCTTGGGCGTGGCACCGAAGGAGGCAGGCAAGCTGCTGGCCAAGCTGGTGGAGAAGGTGGCCGCGCGCTTCGGCGTGGTGGTGACCGAGAAGTTCGCCGCGCAGGCGGTGCCAATCGTGGGCGCCGCGGCCGGCGCCACGCTCAATACGATGTTTACCGACTACTACCAGGACATGGCACGCGGCCACTTCATCGTGCGGCGGCTGGAGCTGAAGTACGGCGAGGACGTGGTGCGCACCTGCTATGACCGGGTGGCACATGGTGCGTTGAAGATCGAGCCGACGCTGTAACCGGGGTAGAGTCGACCGTTGGTCGACTGCATCTGGCTGGCCCATCATGAAATCCCGCGCTGCGCGCGATAGTCGACCAACGGTCGACTCTACCCTTGGTGCTACCCCGACCCTTGCCCCCACGGCACAACTGTTTTGCCCATCCGCGCCTGTTGCGGGCCACGGCCGATCCCCATCCTTGCGATCAGTCCCCCGCAAGAGAATGCGCCATGTTGTTCACCCCCCACACCCTGGGCCCGCTGTCGCTGCCCAACCGCATCGTGATGCCGCCGATGACCCGTTCGCGGGCGTCCGCCGGTAACGTCGCCACCGCGCAGATGGCGGAGTACTACGCGCAGCGCGCCGGTGCCGGCCTGATTGTCAGCGAAGGCACCCAGATCAGCCCGCAGGGGCAGGGCTATGCCTGGACCCCGGGCATCCACAGCGAGGAACAGGTGCAGGGCTGGCGGAAAGTGACCGCTGCGGTGCATGTTGCCGGCGGCCGCATCTACGCGCAGCTGTGGCACGTCGGCCGCGTTTCCCATGTGGCCCTTCAGTCCGATGGTGCGGCACCGGTCTCGTCTTCGGCGCTGCTGGCCGAGGGTGTGAAGGTGTTCGTCGACCCGACCGGCGCCGGCCCCGAGGCAGGCGTGGGCGAGATGATCCAGCACTCGATGCCGCGTGCGCTGGCCGAGAGCGAGATTCCGGGCATCATCGCCGACTACGCGCAGGCCACCCGCAATGCGTTGGCTGCAGGCTTTGATGGCGTGGAGCTGCATGGCGCCAATGGCTACCTGATCAACCAGTTCATCGATTCGCAGGCCAACCAGCGCACCGACGGCTACGGTGGCGCACTGCAGAACCGCCTGCGCTTCCTGCGCGAGGTGGTGCAGGCGGTGGTGGCCGTGGCCGGGGGCGAGCGCGTCGGCGTGCGCCTGGCGCCGCTGACCACGCTGCAGGGCGCGGTGGACGACACGCCGCAGGCAACCTATCTGGCCGCGGCGCACCTGCTGGGCGAGCTGGGCGTGGGCTACCTGCACATCGCCGAGGCCGACTGGGAGGATGCGCCGCTGATGCCGGTGGCGTTCAAGCAGGCACTGCGCATGGTCTATCCGGGCACGCTGATCTACGCCGGCAAGTACACCGCCGAGCGCGCCGAGCAGGCACTGGCCGAGGGCTGGGCGGATCTGATCGGTTTCGGGCGGCCGTTCATTGCCAATCCCGACCTGCCGGAGCGGCTGCGGGTGGGCGCGGAATTGAATGCGCCGGATCGCGCGACGTATTTCGGTGGCGGTGCCGCCGGGCTCATCGATTACCCGGCGTTGGAAGAGGCCGCGGAGGCCTGACGCCGATCGGTGGTGGATGCCGGTCGCGCCGGGCCATGCCCGGTGAGCGCACCGCGCGGCACCAACGAACTCCGCCGGGCATGGCCCGGCGCTACCTCGATAATCAGGGCTTGTCGCGCACCAGCGCCTCGCCCTCGACCACGCCGCCGTCCTTGCCATGCAGGTACAGGTGCATGTCCTGCTGCGGGTAGGGGATGTTGATGCCGGCCTTGTCGTAGCCCAGCTTGATCTGTTCCAGCAGGGTGACCTTGGTGCCGAACTGGTCGGCCGACTTCGTGAAGCAGCGGATGCCCAGCTTGATGGCGTGGTCGCCCAGCTCGTACACCACTACGTCCGGCTCGGGCGAGGGCAGGACGCGGCTGTCGGCCTTCATCAGCGCGATAGCGGTTTCACGTGCCAGCTGGATGTTGTCTTCGTAGCCGATGCCGATCACCAGTTCGACGCGGCGCGTCGGTTCGGCGGTGAGGTTGATGATCGGCGCGGCCGTGATCAGCGTGTTGGGGATGGTGGTGTGCTGGTTGTCGGCGCCGGTGATGACGGTCTGGAAGATGCGCACTTCGCGCACGGTGCCGGTCTGCCCGGCCACGGTCACTACATCGCCCACGCGGAACGGACGCAGGGTCACCAGCATCACCCCGGAGGCGATGTTGGAGAGCGAGTCCTTCAGGGCAAGCCCGACGGCCAGGCCGGCGGTGCCGAGCACGGCCAGCAGCGGGGTGATCTGCACGCCTAGCGTGCCGATGGCCAGAACCACCACGATCACCAGCGAGGCAGCGTAGACCACGTTGCGCAGGAAGCTGCCCAGCATCGGGTCCATGCCCATGCGCGAGGTGGCGCGCGGCAGCGCATTTGACAGGCGTCGTGCCACCCACATGCCGACCAGCAGCACGACGATGGCCGCCAGCAACGGGACGCCGTAGGTTTCCAGCAGGCGTTCCCAGTCGAGCGAATGGAACCAGGGCGTGGCGGCGGGAACGGAAGGGACGGCAGCGGCGATCATGCGGGCTCCTTTGCAGCAATGGTCATGGCGTATGCGGACGCCAGAAACAGGCACGCCCCGCAGAGGCGGGGCGTGCATGCAACTGCAGTATGGGCGGACGCCAATGAAAGCGACGTCAGCCCATCAAGGCATCAGCGGCTGCTTTCCAATCAGCTCTGCGCCTTGTGCTTGGCCAGGCGCAGCCAGGTGTCGACCACGGTATCCGGGTTCAACGACAGCGACTCGATGCCTTCCTGCATCAGCCACTCGGCCAGATCCGGGTGGTCGGACGGGCCCTGGCCGCAGATGCCGACGTACTTGCCCTTGGCGCGCGCGGCCTTGATGGCCATCGACAGCAGCTTCTTCACCGCCGGGTTACGCTCGTCGAACAGGTGCGCGACGATGGACGAATCGCGGTCCAGGCCGAGGCTGAGCTGGGTCAGGTCGTTGGAGCCGATCGAGAAGCCGTCGAAGATCTCCAGGAACTCATCGGCGAGCAGTGCGTTGGACGGCACCTCGCACATCATGATGATCTTCAAGCCGTTCTCGCCCTGCTTCAGGCCGTTCTGTTCCAGCACCTCGACGACCTTGCGGCCTTCTTCCAGGGTGCGCACGAACGGAATCATGACCCACAGGTTGTCCAGGCCCATTTCGTTGCGCACGCGCAGCACGGCCTTGCATTCCAGCGCGAAGGCGGCCGAGAAGCTCGGATCGACGTAACGGCTGGCGCCGCGGAAGCCGATCATCGGGTTCTCTTCGTGCGGTTCGTAGTTGCTGCCGCCGACCAGGTTGGCGTATTCGTTGGACTTGAAGTCCGACAGGCGCACGATCACCGGGTTCGGTGCGACCGAGGCGGTGAGGGTGGCGATGCCTTCGGCCAGGCGGTCCACGTAGAAGCTGACCGGATCACCGTAGCCGGCGATCTTCTCGTCGATCTTCTTCCTGGTCGCCGCATCCTGGCGGTCGTATTCCAGCAGCGCGTTCGGGTGGATGCCGATGTGGCTGGCGATGATCATTTCCAGGCGGGCCAGGCCGATGCCGGCGTTCGGCAGCTGGCCGAAGTCGAAGGCACGTTCCGGGTTGGCCACGTTCATCATGATCTTCAGCGGTGCCGGCGGCATGTTGCCCAGATCGGTGGTGGTGCGCTCGAAATCGAGCTTGCCTTCGTAGATGAAGCCGGTATCGCCTTCAGCGCAGCTGACGGTCACCTGCTGGCCATCTTCGATGACCTTGGTGGCGTTGCCCGAACCGACGACGGCCGGCACGCCCAGCTCGCGCGCGATGATCGCGGCGTGGCAGGTGCGACCACCACGGTTGGTAACGATGGCCGAGGCACGCTTCATCACCGGCTCCCAATCGGGGTCGGTCATGTCGGCGATCAGCACGTCGCCTGGCTGCACGCGGTTCATGTCTTCCAGCGTCTTGACCACGCGGGCGGTACCCGAGCCGATCTTGGCGCCGACGGCACGGCCTTCGGCCAGCACGTTGCCGCCCTTTTCAGTCAGCGCGAAGCGCTCGATCTGGGTGGCGTGGCTGCGCGACTTCACCGTCTCCGGGCGGGCCTGCACGATGAACAGCTTGCCGCTGACACCGTCCTTGGCCCACTCGATGTCCATCGGGCGGCCGTAGTGCTTTTCGATGACCAGCGCCTGCTTGGACAGTTCCTGCACGTCCTCGTCGCTGATGGAGAAGGTGCTGCGCAGTTCGGCCGGGGTGTCCTCGATCCTGACGCGCTCGCCGGGGACATCCGAATACACCATGCGGATCGCCTTGCTGCCGAGCGAGCGGCGCAGGATCGCCGGCTTGCCGGCCTGCAGGGTGGGCTTGTAGACGTAGTACTCGTCCGGGTTGACCGCGCCCTGCACGACCATTTCGCCCAGGCCGAAGGACGAGGTGACGAACACCACGTCACGGAAGCCGGACTCGGTGTCCAGGGTGAACAGCACGCCGGAGGAACCGACGCCCGAACGCACCATCAGCTGCACGCCGGCGGACAGGAACACGTCCTCGTGCTTGAAGCCGTGGTGCACGCGATAGGCGATGGCGCGGTCGTTGTACAGCGAGGCGAACACTTCCTTGACCTTGTGCACGACATCGTCGGCACCGGTGACGTTGAGGAAGGTTTCCTGCTGGCCGGCGAAGGACGCATCGGGCAGATCTTCGGCGGTGGCCGAGGAGCGCACCGCAACGGCCACGTCGCCGCCGCCGTTCTCGTCGCACAGCTGCTTGTAGGCGCTGCGGATGTCCTGGTCCAGCTGCGGCTGCAGCGGGGCATCGATCACCCAGGTGCGGATTTCCTTGCCGGCAACGGTCAGCGCGTTGACGTCTTCGACGTCGAGCGTGGCCAGCTTGTCGAAGATGCGCTTGGACAGGTCGTTGTGGGCAATGAAGTCCTTGAAGGCTTCAGCGGTCGTGGCGTAACCGCCGGGGACGGAGACCCCCAGACCGGCAAGGTTGCCGATCATTTCGCCCAGCGACGAATTCTTGCCGCCTACGCGGGCCAGATCGCCCAGACGCAGTTCGTGCAACCACAGGATGTTCTCGTTCAAGCGCGATGCTCCGTTTGGCCATCGCCCGAGGCGGGCTGAATGGCCGCGTCCGTAGGAAGAAGCCGATATGATGCAGGTCGCAGTACCGTCGGCACAAGCTTGTGCTGCAACCATTTTCAGCTTCAGAGGGGTGAAAACCGCGTATGTCGACCATCCGTCCGGTGTTCTACGTTTCCGATGGAACCGGTATCACCGCTGAAACCATTGGGCATAGCCTGCTTACCCAGTTCACCGGGTTCAGCTTCATCACCGATCGGATGTCGTTCATCGACGACCCCGAAAAAGCCAGGGAGGCGTGCGTACGGATCCAGGCGGCGGGGGAGCGGTACCAGGTCCGGCCCATCGTGGTGAACTCCTGCGTGGACCAGAGCCTGAGTCTGATCCTGGCCGAAAGCGGGGCTTTGATGCTGGACGTGTTCGCTCCGTTCATCGAGCCGCTGGAGCGCGAGCTGTCCAGCCCGCGCCTGGCCCGGGTTGGCCAGGCGCACGGCATGGTGGACTTCGAGACCTACCACCGCCGCATCAACGCGATGAACTTCGCCTTGACCCACGACGACGGCATCGCGGTGAACTACGACGATGCGGACGTGATCCTGGTCGCGGTGTCGCGCGCCGGCAAGACGCCCACCTGCATCTACCTGGCCCTGCACTACGGGGTGCGCGCGGCCAACTACCCGCTGACCGACGAGGATCTGGAGAGCGACCGCCTGCCACCGCGGCTGAGGAACTATCGTCGAAAGCTGTTCGGCCTGACCATCGATCCGGACCGCCTGCAGCAGATCCGCCAGGAGCGCCGCCCGAACTCGCGCTACGCCAATCTGGATACCTGCAAGCGCGAGGTGGCCGCGGCCGAGGTGATGTTCCAGATGGAGCGGATCCCGACGCTGAGCACCACCCATACCTCGATCGAGGAGATTTCCAGCAAGGTGCTGGGCACGCTGGGGCTTCAGCGCGAGATGTATTGACTGCCCCCCTGTAGAGCCGAGCCCACGCTCGGCTGATCTTCGGCCAGACTCCGGCGGCCCAGCCGAGCGTGGGCTCGGCTCTACAGGCATGAGCGCTGTCGGCGGGTTGGCGGCGGTTGAACGCCCCCCCCTTTGGCCGGGCCCATGCAGCCCCCACGTTGTATGGCCAACGTGTAGGATCGACCCATGGCCCACGCCTCGCCCCGCACCGAACGCATTCCCCGCCTGAGCCGGCTCAGCTGGCTGATGGGCCTGTATGCCGAGAATTACCGGCATCTGGTGCGCCTGTTCGCCCCGGCCGAACTGCCTGCCGGCAGCTACGTCTCCTCGGTCGGCGACGGCCTGGATGTGCGCCTGGACGTCATCGAGTGCCACCGCTACACGGTGGAGCTGCGCCTGACCTATGACCTGGCCGACCCGGTGACCGGCGAGCCGGACCCCTCGGCCTATGTGCGCCTGTACCGTGACGCCCGCCAGGCCGAGACGACCCACTGCTATGTGGGCCGCCGCTGGCAGGACACCATGGGCCTGTACCCGCCGCCGGCCGAGCTGATCAGCCACCGCATGCGGATGAACACCTTCCTCGGCAAGTGGCTGGAATACCTGGCCGAACGCGGCCACGGCGTGGCCACCCTGCGCCGCGACCCGGAGGGCAGCGTCGCGCTGCCGGCCGAGCGTGGCCTGTCGCTGGTGCGCTGATCGGCCATAATCGGGGGCTGACCTGCAGCTGGATGCACGCCCATGCCGTATACCCCGATCGTCGCCACCCTGGGCTATGTGCTCTCCCCCGATCGTCGCCAGGTGCTGATGATCCACCGCAACACCCGCCCCGGTGACCACCACCTGGGCAAGTACAACGGCTTGGGCGGCAAGGTTGAACCGACCGAGGACGTGGCCTCGGGCATGCGCCGCGAGATCGCCGAGGAAGCGGGCATCGACTGCACGGCCATGCGCCTGCGCGGCACCATCAGCTGGCCGGGCTTCGGCAAGGATGGTGAGGACTGGTTCGGCTTCGTGTTCGTCATCGACAGTTTCGAAGGCAGCCCGCATGGCGGCAACCACGAGGGCACCCTGGAATGGGTGGACGTGGACAAGCTGGACACGCTGCCGATGTGGGAGGGCGACCGCAACTTCCTGCCGCTGGTGTTCGATGCCGACCCGCGGCCGTTCCACGGGGTGATGCCGTACCGGGACGGGCGCATGCAGAGCTGGGCGTTCAGCCGGTTCTGAGGCCACTGTGGCGCCGCTGTGCTCGCCGGGCATGGCCCGGCGCTACCGATACAGCTGTCTCCGGGTAGCGCCGGGCCATGCCCGGCGGATTGTCGGCCCGCGCCCAATAGGTAGCGCCGGGCCATGTCCGGTGGATTGTCGGCCCGCTTCCTCCAGGTAGCGCCGGGCCGTGCCCGGCGGATTGTCGGCCCGCCAGGGTCGCTCAGCGCCGGTGCGCCAGCAGCAGGTGGAAATGCTTGTCGCGTGACTGCCCGTCGTTGCCGGTGGCCGTCTCCCGGTGACTGCGCCAGGCCGAGACGTTGAAGCCGGACACCCGCAGCGCCAGCTCCACCGCATCGAGTTCATGCAGCTGGAAATCGGCCGCGAACGGCAGGCTGCGCATGAAGCCTGCATCGCCGAAGGCCAGGCACAGGCGGCCGCCGCGGCAGAGCACGCGCGCCAGTTCGTCCAGCACCGGTGCCAGGTTAGGCCAGAAATACAGCGTGTTGACCGCCAGTGCGGCGTCCACCGAGGCATCGGCCACCGGCAGCGCGTGGGCATCGCCGTGGCGCAGGGCGGCACGATCGGCCAGGCCGGCGCCGGCCAGATGCTGGTTGCCGGCGTCGACCATCGCCGTGGACAGCTCGATGCCCAGGTAGCGGCTGCCATCCGCCTGCAGCAGCAGAGGCGCGAACGCCGCATTGCCCGGCCCGATCTCCAGCACCTGTTCGCCCGGCGCCACTGCCAGCAGGGTGATGGCGGCGCGGTTGAGCTCGCCGTTGCTGCGGTTCATCGATTCGCCTACGGCCAGTGCGGCCTCGCCGTGGGGGTGCCGCAACTGCGCGGCCAGGGTGCGTGCGTCCAGCATCGACAACGTCCATGAAGAAGGAATCGGACGTGGCGTCGGCGGGTCCGCCGGTGACCATAGCGCCAGGTCGGTGGATTGGGAAGTAGGAAAACCCCGCGTCAAGGTGATCAGTAAATGGCCAGCGTCGCAGTCTCTGAGACCAGGTTGTCCACAGGGGGTGTGGATTACGCGTGGGCAACTTTGTGGATAAGCCGCGACAGGCTCCACCCCCCTAGGCTGTCAAGATGGGTGGCGAAAAATTCACCGCCGATGATGAGGGGTGACGGACGGGTGAAGGCCGGCCGATGCCAACGCTGTCACCGGCAGCGGCGCTCGCGGTACCCTGTCTGCCTTGATGCCCCGTGAGACCCCATGAAACGTCATTTCTCGATGCTGCGTGAGTTCCAACTGGCGGACTGGTTCACCCTGGCCAACGCCTTCTGCGGCACCGGGGCCGTGTTTGCCGCCATGCGCTTCCTGCAGGACGGCGAGCGCGGCTACCTGATGTTCGGCATGGCGCTGATCCCGCTGGCCTTCATCTTCGACGCCCTCGACGGCCGCATCGCGCGCTGGCGCAAGTCCAGTTCCACCCTGGGTCGCGAGCTCGATTCGCTGTCGGATGTGATCTCCTTCGGCGTGGCGCCGGCGGCGCTGGCCTACGCCTGCGGCATGCAGGGCGGCTGGGACTGGCTGGTGCTGAGCTACTTTGTCTGCTGCGGCGTCAGCCGCCTGGCCCGCTACAACGTCACCGCCGAGGCGATGTCCGGCGACGAGGGCAAGGTCAAGTACTTCGAGGGCACGCCCATTCCGACCAGCCTGGCGCTGGTGATCGTGCTGGCCGTTGCCGCCGGCACCGATGCCATCGGGCATGACCTCTGGTTCGGCCAGTGGCAGCTCGGCCCGTGGCAGCTGCACCCGATGGTGCTGCTGTTCGCCCTGTCCGGCTCGCTGATGATCAGCAAGACCCTGCACATTCCCAAGCCATGACCCAGCCCAGCGGAGGCCCGCGATGACCAGCTCGGCCCATGACGCCGGCAGCAGCGATTTCGAGAACCTGTCGCGCCAGTACTTCGGCGCCTGGGGCGATGCCCTGCGCCATGCCGCTACGCCGGGGGCACCGGCCGGCGACGACCCGGGCAGCTGGCAGCGCCTGTTCGACTGGTGGGGCCAGCTGCTGCCCGAACAGGGGCAGGGCGCGCCGGAAGACGCGCTGCGCCGCTTCCGCGAGCAGGCCGGCAGCTGGTACGGTACGATGCAGGAAGTGGCCGCGCGCTTCGCCGGCCGCGATGCCAGCAGCGCCGACGTGGCCCAGGCCTGGCGCGAAGCCGTGCAGGGGCAGGGCGACGGCATGCTGCAGTGGATGCTGCAGGGCGCACGTGGCAGCACCCAGGCCGGTGCCGCGCTGCCCGAGTTCGCCGCATGGCTGCAGCAGTGGCAGGTGCAGGCCGGCCCCTGGCTGCAGAGCCCGGCCTTCGGCCCCGGCCGTGAGCACCAGGCGCGCTGGCAGACCCTGCTGCGCGCCCAGGAGGAATACCAGCAGCATTCGCGCGCCTACGTGGACCAGATCAAGCAGGCGCTGGAAGAGGCCTTCGATCTGTTCGAAAAGCGCCTGGCCGAGCACGAGCAGCCGGGCAGCCAGCTGACCAGTGCACGGGCGATGTTCGACCTGTGGATCGAGGTGGCCGAAGAGGCCTACGCCAAGGTCGCCCTGTCCGAGGCGTTCCAGCAGGTGTACGCCTCGCTGGGCAACGCACAGATGCGCCTGCGTGCCGGCCTGCAGCGCGAGGTCGAGCAGGTGAGCGAGCGCATCGGCCTGCCCACGCGCAGCGAGATGGATGCCGCCCACCGCCGCATCGCCGAGCTGGAGCGCGGCCTGCGCCGCCTGCAGGCGCAGGTGGCCGTGCTGGCCGGGACCGCCGCGGTCGACCCGGTGGCACAGCCCGCGCCGGCCAGGGTGAAGCCGGCTGCACGCAAGCCGGCGAAGAAATCCGCTGCGCCCAAGCCGCCTGCCAGGAAGGCGGCAACAAAGAAGACGCCGGCGAAGCCCGCCGCACGCCGCACCACTGCGCGGAAGTAACGACCGATGAAAGGACCGCTGGGCTTCAACGCCGATGACCTGATGCAGGAAACCCTGGCCATGCAGCGCAAGCTGATGGAAGGGCTGAAGCTGCTGCCGCAGGTGGAGGACGTGAACTATGGCGCCACCGTCCGCGAGGAAGTCTGGCGCGACGGCAAGGTGGTGCTGTACCGCTTCGTGGGCGAGCAGGCGCCGACCCGCAGGCCGCCGCTGCTGATCGTCTACGCGCTGGTGAACCGGCCGTACATGGTCGACCTGCAGGCCGACCGTTCGCTGGTGCAGAAGCTGCTGGCGCTGGGCCAGGACGTGTACGTGCTGGACTGGGGCTACCCGGACCGCTCCGAGCGCTTCCAGACCCTGGAGGACTACCTGCTGCGCTACATCGATGGCGCGGTGGATGCCCTGTGTGCGCGCAGCGGTGGGCCTGTGGACATGCTGGGTATCTGCCAGGGCGGCGTGTTCGCGCTGTGCTATGCCGCGCTGCGCCGGCAGAAGCTGGGCAACCTGATCACCATGGTCACCCCGGTCGATTTTCACACCGCCGACAACATGCTCTCGCACTGGGCACGGCAGGTGGACGTGGACCTGCTGGTGGACACGCTGGGCAACATCCCGGCCGACCTGATGAATGCCAGCTACCTGATGCTCAAGCCGTTCCGCCTGAACGTGCAGAAGTACGTGGGCCTGCTCGACATCCTCGACGACAAGGCGGCGCTGGAGGATTTCCTGCGCATGGAGAAGTGGATCTTCGATTCGCCGGACCTGTCGGGCGAGGCGTTCCGTGACTTCATCAAGCAGTTCTATCAGGGCAATGGGCTGGTGAACGGCACGGTGCGGATCGGCGAGGAAGCGGTCGACCTGTCGCAGGTGACGCTGCCGGTTCTGAACATCTACGCCGAGCAGGACCATTTGGTGCCGCCGGACGCCTCGCGCGCGATGCGCGGGCGCCTGGGTACCGACGACTACACCGAGTCGAGTTTCCGCTGTGGCCACATCGGTATCTACGTCTCCGGCCGCGCGCAGCGCGAAGTGCCGGCGACGATCAATGGCTGGCTGAAGACCCGCGACCCGTAGAGTCGAGCTTGCTCGACTGCCCCTGTAGAGTCGAGCCACGCTCGACTATTGCTGAGATACAGATGGCATCACGACATCTACTGATCCTCGCCGCACTGCTGGCAGCGCCATCCGCCCACGCTGCCCCCGGCCCGCAGGCGCAGCGCGAGATCGCGCAGCTGATCGGCAGCCTCGATGGCTCGCAGTGCCGGTTCCAGCGCAACGGCAGCTGGCATGACGCGGCCGAGGCGCGTGCGCACCTGCAGCGCAAGTACGACTACCTGCTGAAAAAGGACAAGGTCGACAGCGCCGAGCAGTTCATCGAGCGCGCCGCCAGCCAGAGCAGCATGAGCGGCAAGCCCTACCGCATCCAGTGCCCGGGACAGGCTGAACAGACCGCCGCCGCCTGGTTCGGCACCCGCCTGCAGGCGCTGCGCCAACGCACGCCGTAGACATGCCGCCGGTGTAGAGTCGAGCTTGCTCGACTGCTTCTTGCCCGTAACCCAGGAGGTGCCCCTATGAACACCACGCCACGCACGCTGTCGCGTTCGTTGAACGATCGGATGATCGCCGGCGTGATGGGCGGCATTGCCCATCGCTTCGGCTGGAACCCCACCCTGGTGCGGATTCTGTTCGTGCTGGTGTCGATCGGTTCGGCCGCTTTCCCCGGCATCCTGGTCTACCTGCTCCTGTGGCTGCTGATCCCGAACGAGGCCGATTGAACGCGACCCTGCGGCCTTGGCCGGTCTGGCTGCGCGCGCTGCAGGTGCTGGGCGCGGCCTGGACCCTGCCCAATACGCTGATCGGCGTGATTGGCGGGCTGGTCGGCCTGCTGGGCGGCGCGAAGCTGCGCTGGAGCGGCCGCGATTGTGCGCTCATCTTCGACCACTGGCCGTGGGGGCCGGGCGGGGCGATCACCCTGGGCAACGTGATCCTGCACACCGGCCACGACCTGGGCATGTCCTGCCGGACCTACGCGCACCAGGCGGGGTGGGCCGTGGAGCCGCTGATCAGGCTGGATGACCATGAGCGGGCGCACGTGTACCAGTACCTGGTGCTGGGGCCGCTGTACCTGCCGGTGTACCTGCTGTGCGGGGGCGTGAGTGCGCGTAACCCGTTCGAGCGGGCGGCGGATCATTACGCCCGGTTCGGGCGTGGCTGGTGGCCGTAGTTTCCAGCCAACGGCGCAGCCACGGAAAAGAAAAGGAACAGCAGAAGCGGGTCGCGCGCTGCGCTTGCTCGTGTAGAGCCGAGCCTGCGCTCGGCTTGCTTTTCTCCCTGCGAAAAGCAGCCGAGCGTGGGCTCGGCTCTACAAAAAGCGGTCGGCCAGCCGTGGGCTCGGCTCTACAAAAAGCGGTCGGCCAGGCTGTTTCTTTTCCAGGGGTACCCGCGACCCTCTTGGGGCCGCGCCGTTGGCTGGAACTCCCCGTTTGTTAGTCGGAGGTTAACGATCCGTAAGCGTTCTGCAGTGATCGGGCAGTCATCTGCATGCAACCGATCGTCATTAGCCTTCGTGACGTTCCAGTCAGCTTGATCGCGGTAAGCTCTATCCCGATGAGCTCGCAAGTACCGCTCATCGTGTGCAGTACGCAGTAGCAATCTGGAGGAAGACATCACATGGCAATCGTTCTCTATGTCGGTGGTAGCAAGGATGGCGAGAAGGGCGTGGTGCCCTACGGCTTCAGCAAATCCCGCGCCGACACCGCGCTGGGGCCGGAGTTCTACACCGAGCGGTTCATGGAACTGCAGGGTGTCGGCAAGGTCCGGTTGATGGCCCTGGAAAGCCTGCGCGACGACATCGTCATGCAGCGCGCCGCCCGCCACTACCGTTGACCCCGTAACACGCGGCAGGGCGCGCCCACCATCGCGCCCGCGCCGGCATCCCAGCCCCCCTCGCCAGGATGCCGGCGTCCCGACCGGCCACCGGAGGCTGAATCCCGCTCCCTGTCAACGCCTTGTCCCGCTTGGTCTTGGGTTGCCAGAATGGGCCCTCCCGTAATGCGGCCCAGACCTGAAGAAATGCACGACGCCAAGAACGCCCAGAGCGCGCTCGCCCAGCAGATCGCCCAGACCATCGCCGAGGAAATCGGTGCCCAGTCCGCCCAGGTACGTGCCGCCGTCGGCCTGCTCGACGAGGGCGCCAGCGTTCCGTTCATCGCCCGCTACCGCAAGGAAGTCACCGGTGGCCTGGACGACACCCAGCTGCGCAACCTGGAAACCCGCCTGACCTACCTGCGCGAGCTGGAAGACCGCCGCGCAGCCGTGCTGGCCAGCATCGGCGAGCAGGGCAAGCTGAGCGCCGAACTGCGCAACGACATCCTCGCCGCCGGTACCAAGAGCCGGCTGGAAGATCTGTACCTGCCGTACAAGCCCAAGCGCCGCACCCGCGCGCAGATCGCCCGCGAGGCCGGGCTGGAGCCGCTGGCCGATGGCCTGCTGGTCGACCCGACGCAGGATCCGCAGGTGTTCGCGGCCACCTTCGTCGACACCGACAAGGGCGTGGCCGATACCAAGGCTGCGCTGGAAGGCGCCCGCGCGATCCTGATGGAGCGCTGGGGCGAAGATGCCGCGCTGGTGGGCGAACTGCGCACCTGGCTGGGCGAAACCGGCGTCATCCGCGCCCGCGTGGCCGAGGGCAAGGAAAACGAAGGCGCCAAGTACCGCGACTATTTCGAGCACGCCGAGTCGCTGGCGAAGATTCCTTCGCACCGCCTGCTGGCGCTGTTCCGCGCGCGCCGCGAAGAGATCCTGTTCCTGGAACTGGACCCGGGCAGCGATGCCGAGGCCGGCCACCAGTACGCCGAAGGGCGCGTGGCGCGCAAGGCCGGCATCTCCGACCAGGGCCGCGTCGCCGATCGCTGGCTGCTCGATGCCTGCCGCCTGACCTGGCGTGCCAAGCTGCATACGCACCTGCTGCTGGACCTGTTCAACCAGGCGCGTGAGAAGGCCGAGGCCGACGCGATTGCGGTGTTCGGCGACAACCTCAAGGACCTGCTGCTGGCCGCACCTGCCGGGCCGAAGACCGTGCTGGGACTGGACCCGGGCATCCGCACCGGCTGCAAGATCGCCGTGGTCGATGCCACCGGCAAGCTGGTGGCGACCGAGACCATCTATCCGCACGAGCCGCGCCGGCAGTGGGATCAGTCGCTGCAGACGATCAAGCAGCTGTGTGCGAAGCACGACGTCGAGCTGATCGCGATCGGCAACGGCACCGCCAGCCGGGAGACCGACAAGCTGGCCGGCGAGGCGATCAAGGCCGCCGGCAACCCGAAGCTGCAGAAGGTGGTGGTCAGCGAAGCCGGTGCCTCGGTGTACTCGGCGTCCGAATTCGCGGCCAAGGAGTTCCCTGGCCTGGACGTGTCGCTGCGCGGCGCGGTGTCGATTGCCCGCCGCCTGCAGGACCCGCTGGCCGAACTGGTGAAGATCGAACCGAAGGCGATCGGCGTCGGCCAGTACCAGCACGACGTGGACCAGTACCGCCTGGCGCGGGCGCTGGATGCGCGCGTGGAGGACTGCGTGAACGCCGTCGGCGTGTACGTCAACACCGCGTCGGCCGCGCTGCTGTCGCGCGTGTCCGGCCTGTCATCCACGGTGGCCGAGAACATCGTGCGCCACCGCGATGACAACGGCCCGTTCAAGCGCCGCAAGGACCTACTGAAGGTGGCGCGGCTGGGCGAGAAGACGTTCGAGCAGTGCGCCGGCTTCCTGCGCATCGCCGATGGCGACCAGCCGCTGGATGCCTCGGCCGTGCACCCGGAAGCCTATCCGGTGGTCGAGCGCATCGTCGCCAGCACCGCGCGGCCGATCAAGGCGCTGATCGGTGATGGCAGCTTCCTCCGAGGCCTGCAGGCCGAACAGTTCACCGACGCGACCTTCGGCGTGCCGACCGTGCGCGACATCCTCAAGGAACTGGAAAAGCCGGGCCGCGATCCCCGTCCGGAATTCAAGGCCGCGCGCTTCGCCGAGGGCGTCGAGGACATCAAGGACCTGCGCGAAGGCATGGTGCTGGAAGGCGTGGTCAGCAACGTGGCGGCCTTCGGTGCGTTCGTCGACATCGGCGTGCACCAGGACGGGCTCATCCACATCTCGGCGCTCTCGGACACCTTCGTCAAGGATCCGCGCGACGTGGTCAAGGCCGGCGACATCGTCAAGGTGAAGGTGCTGGAGGTGGACGTGCCGCGCAAGCGCATCGCCCTGACCCGGCGCCTGGACGACACCCCCGGCCAGGCCACCAGCCGGCCCGGCCAGCGCGAGGAGCGCGGCCAGGGGCAGGGGCCGCGCCGCGATGCCGGCGGTCCGCACCGTGGCCAGAGCCGCGGGCAGGGCACGGGCGCCCGTCCGACGCAGTCGGCGCCACCGGCCAACAACGCCCTGGCCGACGCCTTCGCCCGCGCCAAGCGCAGCTGAGTCCGGCACCCCTCCAGGCGCTGGCCTGCGAGGGGGACTTGTCGAGGTTCCCCCGCAGTGCGCACACTTGCGCCCAAGGGGGGCCATCGGGCCGTCCCGTCGTCGCCGGGGAGGGCCGTGGCGCCAATCGTTCCCGCCAGCATCCATGAGGGCTGCCGCCTTGCGCTGCGGCCCGCGCGCGCCTGCGTGCAGGGCAGGGAGGGCTGATGGGCAGCCCCGGCAACCACGAAGACAACCTGGTCGAGCGGCGCCTGGTGGAGCTGGCCGAAGACCGCCGCCGCCTGGCGATGATCATCGAAGGCACCGCAGCGGGCACCTGGGAATGGAACGTGCAGACCGGCCAGATGCGCATCAACGCGCGCTGGGCCGAGATCGTCGGCTATCGCCAGGAAGAGCTGGAGCCGGTGAACCAGGATACGTTCCAGGCGCTGGTCCATCCTGATGACCTGGCCCGTTCCGATGCCGCGCTGGAGGAGCACTTCCGCGGGCACACCGACCACTATGCCTGCCTGCTGCGCATGCGCCACAAGGACGGCCGCTGGATCTGGATCCACGACCGCGGGCGCGTGTTCGAGCGGGACGGGCAGGGGCGCCCGGTATGGATGGCCGGCGCCCACGACGACGTGACCGAGCTGCAGCAGGCCCGGCAGGACGCGGCGGAAATGCGCCAGCGGCTGCAGGCGCTGGTCGATGCATCCGACGAAGTGGCGGTGATGGCCACTGACCCGCAGGGCATGATCACCCTGTTCAACAGCGGCGCCGAGCGCCTGCTGGGCTATACGGCCGATGACGTGGTGGGCCGGGTCGATCCGGGCATTTTCCACGAGCCCGACGAAATCGCCGCGTTCCTGGCGCCGCTGGCCGATGCCGAAGGACGCCTGCCGACCGTCTTCCAGGCGCTGGCGGCGCAGGCCCAGGGCCGCACGTTCTCGCGGCAGTGGACTTTCCTGCGCAAGGATGGCCAGCGCCGCCAGGTGCGCCTGTCGATCAGCCGCATGGACGGTGCCGACGGCCAGCGCATCGGCTACGTTGGCATGGCCATCGACATCACCGAGATGCAGCAGGCGCGTGCCGATGCGCGGCTGGCTGCGGACAAGTTCGCCGGTGCGTTCACCTCGGCAGCGCTGGGCATGGCCCTGGTCTCGCTGGAAGGGCGCTGGCTGGACGTCAACAATGCGCTGTGCCGCATCCTCGGCTACCCGCGCGAAGAGCTGCTGCAGGTGGATTTCCAGCGCCTCACCCATCCGGCGGACCTGCAGACCGATCTGGCGCTGGTGCAGGACCTGCTGGCTGGCAGGCGCAATTACTACCACCTGGAAAAGCGCTACCTCAACCGCGATGGCAACACCATCTGGGCGCGCCTGTCGGTTTCGCTGGTGCGCAACGAGCGCGGAGAGCCGCTGCATTTCGTGTCGCAGATCCAGGACGTCACCGCCCAGCGCAGCAGCGAGCAGCGCCTGTACGAAACCGAGCAGCGCAGCCGCATCACCCTGGATGCGGTGGCCGACCTGGTCCTGAGCGTGACCCTGGAAGGACGTATCGAGTACGCCAACGCTGCGGCCGTGCGCATCCTGGCGGGTGACAACGCGCTGGCCCTGGCCGGCCACAACGTGCAGGACGTGCTGTCGCTGACCACCGAATACGCGCCCGGCTCGGTGCTGGATGTGGCCGTGCTGCTGGACCCGGACAGCAACGCAGTGGACCTGCATGCCGACCTGCTGATGCGGGTGGGCGCGGCCGCGGTGCCGGTGGACCTGACCCGCGCCTGGCTGCGCGACGACGAGGGCAATGTGCGCGGCGCAGTGTGGGTGTTGCGCGACGATACCCAACAGCGCGCCCGCGAGCGCGAGGCACGCCATCTGGCCGAGATCGATCCCTTGACCGAACTGGGCAACCGGCGGGGTTTCGAGGCGCACCTGCAGCAGGCGATCACCCGCGTGGAGCGTACCGGCCAGGCGGCCTCGCTGATGTTCATCGACCTGGACCGGTTCAAGCCCATCAACGATACCTGGGGCCATCTGGCTGGCGATGCCGTGTTGTGGGCGGTGGCCAGCGTGCTCCGCCATGGCGTGCGCGATTCGGACATCGTGGCGCGGCTGGGCGGCGACGAATTCGCGGTGATCCTGCCCGGCTGTGGCCCGCGCCGGGCCGCGCGCATCGGCTGCGAACTGCTGCAGACCCTGGGCGCGCTGTCCATTCCGTGGGACATGGCGCGGCTACGCGTCGGCGCCAGCATCGGCATCGCGCCGCTGGAGGCGGGCATGACGGTGGACGAGGCGGTGGCTTCGGCCGATGCCCAGTGCTACCGGGCCAAGGCCATGGGCCGCAACAACGTGCAGGTGCAGGGCGAGCTGGGTGAACTGCGCGGCGAGGACAACGACGCGGGCTGAACCGGTGCGTACCGCAAGAGGCTTGATACGGTCTCAACCTGTGAGAGGGCGGGGCGGAACAATCGCCCCATCGCCCCATCGCCACCTCGACAGGGAGTTGCCATGAGCCGTTGGAACACACAGATCGTCGGTGCCTACGCGCCCGCCTGCATTGGCTGGCTGCTGGCGCTGGCCGGTGGCCTGCGCCTGGAGCAGCTTCGCCTCGATCCCTTGGCGCAGTCGCTGGTGCCGGTCCTGCAGTGGGGCGTGGCCAGCGCACTACTGGCCACCCTGGGCTGCATCATCGGCGCCAGCGCGGTGCTGTGGCGCAATGGACGGCGCCTGGGCTGCGCGTGTTCGTCTCGCCCCCGTTGATGGTCAAGACGTTCGGCCCGTAGAGTCGAGCTTGCTCGACTGCTGTCGGCCAGAATCAGTCGAGCAAGCTCGACTCTACGGACAGCGTGGCGACTCAACGCAGTACCGGCTCCGCATCCACCAGCCGCACGTCATGCATCTGGTCGAGGTAGGCCTCGTAGTAGCCTTTGTGCGAGGCACCGACAATGGCGAGCAATCGTGTGCCCGGATGCTGCCCAAGCACGTCGCGGATGTTGGCAACCATGCGCAGGTTGCGGGTTTCCCAGTAGCCGAGGTAACTGCGCCCGAATGCCTCGGCGGAGGGGTCCTGCAGCGCAGCGCCGAAGTCTGCACGGTAGGCAAGTTCAGCCCATTCGGGGCGGTTGTAGGCGCGATACAGGGCAAGAACCCCATCTGACGCGGCAAGCGCCGCATACAGCGGCGTGTCAACGCCCTTCATCGCCTGCACATAGGGGTTGTCCCAGACGGCTTCCAACGCTTTGCGGCTGGCGTCGATCTGTTCCGGCGGCGTGGGTGAATCGGCCGTGTGGTCATCCACCGCCCACAGCCGGTCATGTCCCAGCCGCGCGGCAAGCACGGCAGCAAGCTGGTACGTTTCCTGCCGGCGCGCCCCATGCGCGCTAAGGGTCTGTACCAGAGCGGGCGTCAGCCCATCGCCAGCGTGCCGCTCCGATGCCTGAAGGCGAAGCCACTGTACCTGCGCAGAGCCGGGTTCGCCCGCTGCAAGCAGGATGGCAGCAAGATGGCGTCGTTGTGAGGGCGTTGCATCCTTTGGCAACGCTGCCAGCAAACGCTCTGCTTCGCCGCTTGCGACGGGGACATCCATGCCGGTGGCCGCCTGTGCCGCCGTGGTATCGAAGCAGTAGGTCTGCGCGGTTTCCGCGTAGCGCAGCGGATTGCGGCGCATGAAGTCGCATTGCGTTCCAGACAGGTTCTCTGTGGCGATGGCGTCAGGCATCCAGGCCGCCAATCGCTCAAGCAGGGGCTGCAGCTGCGCCGGTTCGAAGGTCTTCGGCAACTGCGAAAGGTGTGGCGTAGCGAGAACCAGGACGTCATTCAAGCGGCCGGCAGGCGGTCCCTTGTGCTCGCCAGGATGGAAGCTGGGTCGGTAGGGCGCATCGGCGGCGCCGGCGGCGGCACTGCACAGGCTCAGCAACAGAACACAGGCACGACGCTTGAACATGGGCTTCTCCTTACAATGGATGCATCCGTGATGACGATGATGCTGCACGCAGCGCCGCGCGATGTAATCCCTCGTTGGTCATTGCAACCTTCTGGGCGCTGCATGCATCGCAGCCAGGCGGGGCATGGGTAACAATGAACCTCGCAACCTGGAACGAACAACGACATGGATGCTGCACTCCCCATCGTGACCATCGCCGCACTGCTTGGTGCGATCGTCGGCTTTGTCGGGCCGCTGGGCTGGCGCTGGCAGCTGCTGCGGCTGTCGCCGGCGCTGCTGCTGCCGGTGGCCCTGCATGTTCTGCAGAGCAACTCATGGGGCATGGGGGGCGGCGGCATCTGGGTGGCCGCAGCACTGGCGGTCTTCGTGGGCAGTCTCGGCTACCTGCCGGCGGTGCTGGCCATTGCCGTGCTGCGCTGGATGGTGTGGCGTCAACGTTGACCGCGGAGGAACACGATGCTGGTAAGAGTAGGAAATCTCGACGAAGCCCTGCAGGTGCTGCAGGGCGTGGGCGAGCTGGGCCAGGGGCGCACGCACGCGACCTGCATGCAACGCCTGGCCGGCCGTCGCCACCTGGTGCTGGCAGGCGAGCAGGGCGGAAGACGCGATGGCTGCAAATGCCCCTAAAGGCCGCGACCTGCGTGCCGATAACCTGACTGGATCCCGCTCCTGTCCCTTGCGGCTGGACTACAGGCTGCCCCCGACGGGTGGCCCGCGCTGTGTGTACCGCAGTCCGCAGTCCGCAGTCCAGAGCTTCACGCGCACAACGAACAAGGACGCTTCCCCTGCGCGTCCGCAAGTCCAGGCAATTGATGGCCCCGTCGGGCGTCCGCCCGCCGGATTGCAGTTCATTGGACTCCGAGGAACCCACGATGCTGATGCCAGGCTTCACGGCGGGTGAGCAGACACCAACCGACCCACACTCCCGTTATTCGCCCTGGCGCGTGTTGCTGGCCGCGCTGGGCGGCCACCGCACCACCACCGATCTGTCCGCGCAGGACCGCCGTCAGAATGAGCTGGCCGCGCAGGTGGCCGCGCTGCATCGCGTGCAGGCGGTCATCGAATTCGCCCTGGATGGCACCATCCTGCAGGCCAACGACAACTTCCTGCAGGCGGTGGGCTATCGGCTGGACGAGATCCAGAGCCAGCACCACTCCCTGTTCGTCGATCCCGACCATGCAAGCAGTGCGGAGTACCGCGAGTTCTGGGCGCGGCTGGCGCGCGGCGAGTTCGACGCCGGCCAGTACCGGCGCTTCGGCAAGGGTGGGCGCGAGATCTGGATCCAGGCCTCGTACAACCCGGTGCTGGATTGCCAGGGGCGGCCGTACAAAGTGGTGAAGTTCGCCACCGACATCACCGCGCAGAAGCTGCAGGCCGCTGATTCGGCGGGCCAGCTGGCGGCGATCGACAAGTCGCAGGCGGTCATCGAGTTCAGCCTGGATGGACGCATCCTGTCGGCCAACGCCAACTTCCTGGCTGCCACCGGCTACACGCTGGACGAGGTCCGCGGCCAGCACCATTCGCTGTTCGTCGAACCCGACCATCGCGGGAGTGCCGAATACCGGCAGTTCTGGGAAAAACTGGGCCGTGGCGAGTACGACGCCGGCCAGTACCGGCGACTGGGCAAGGGCGGGCGCGAGGTCTGGATCCAGGCGTCCTACAACCCGATCCTCGACATGAACGGCCGGCCATTCAAGGTGGTGAAGTACGCGACCGACATCACTGCCCAGGTACACGAGAACCTGGCCACCCAACGCGCCGTCGCGCAGACCCGCGAAGTGGTCGCGGCGGCAAAACAGGGCGACCTGACCCACCATGTGGACATGACCGACAAGCGCGGCCCCATCGCCGAGCTGTGCGAGGGCGTCAACGCGCTGGTGGAGGCGATGGCGGGCATCCTCGGCCAGATCAAGTTCGCCGCCGACACCATTGCGGTGGGCGCGAGCGAGATCTCGCAGGGCAACAGCGATCTGTCCCAGCGTACCGAGCAGCAGGCGGCCTCGCTGGAAGAAACGGCGGTGTCGATGAAGGGCCTGGCCGACACCGTGCAGCGCACCGCCACCCACGCACGCCAGGCCAGCGAACTGGCCGGCGGCGCGGCGGACGTAGCGGCGCGTGGTGGCACCGTGGTGCATGACGTGGTCTCGACCATGGCGGTGATCAACGCCTCCTCGCGCCGGATCGTCGACATCATCGGGGTGATCGACGGCATTGCCTTCCAGACCAACATCCTCGCGTTGAACGCGGCGGTGGAAGCGGCGCGCGCCGGCCAGCATGGTCGTGGTTTTGCCGTGGTGGCCACCGAGATACGCGAGCTGTCGCAGCGTTCGGCCAGCGCGGCCAAGGAAATCAAGCAGCTCATCGACGCATCGGTGGCCAATGTCGGCGCCGGCACCGCGCAGGTGGAAAGTGCCGGGCGCACCATGGATGAGATCGTGCGCGATGTGCGCGGGGTCAGCGACCTGATGACCCAGATCAGCATAGCGGCCCAGCAGCAGAGCGATGACATCCAGCAGATGAACCAGGCCGTGGACCTGATCGACAAGGGTACGCAGCAGAACGCGGCACTGGTGGAAGAGGCCTCGGCGGCGGCACGCAGCATGGAGGAACAGTCCGCGCAGCTGCTGCAGACCGTAGCCGGGTTCCGGGTGGATGCGGGGCAGGGCATGCACGCACCGATGCTGCGGGTGGTCTGATCCGACAAGGTGGCACCGCACCGGTGGTCCGGTGCGACCTGCGGCAGCAATCCCTCTCTAGCGGACAATCACGCTGGCAAACATCCAGAAATCACGCGGCACGTCGCGCACGCAACGGTAGGCTTGCAGCTTTCCTTCCTGCCGCATGCCCAGCTTGCGCAGCACGGCGATGGACGCATGATTGCTGTCCAGTACGGTGGCCTGCACGCGCGCGCAGCCAAGCGGCGCATGGTGTGCCCAGCACAGCGCGGCGCGGGCCACCGCAGTAGCAAGGCCACGGCCTTGATGGGCGGGTGCGATGTCGTAGGCCAGTTCGGCGCGCGCGTGGGCCAGCTCGATACCATTGAACCCAATGGTGCCCAGCAGGCACCCGTTCGGATCGACGATGGCCCAGCGCAATTCGCCTTGGTCGTTGCCATAGTGGGCAATCTGCCGCCGCAATCCGCTGACTGAGACGTCCGACCAGCTGGTGTGCTCGATGAAGCCGGGTGACGACAGGTAGGCTGACCAGGCCTCTGCATCGTCCGCAACCAGTGGTCGGAGTCGCGCCATCAGCGCAGTGGGCAGAGTGGGAGCAGAAGTTGGCATCTGGCCAGTGTGAGGTGGCAAAGGCAGATGCTTCAAGGCCAGAAACGCCAAAGGCCAGGTCAATGACCTGGCCTTTTGTTCGATGGTGCCGGTGAAAGGACTCGAACCTTCATGGGGTCACCCCCGGCTGATTTTGAGTCAGCTGCGTATACCATTCCGCCACACCGGCAGCAGCGGGCTAGTGTAACCGAGCCTGGCGGACCTTCATAGAGGCCTGTTCGGATAAGGCCAGAAGCCCGACGTCCTGTCGGCTATGGCTGGCTGATGGCTATACTGGATCGGCTTAACAGGTGGCGGGAGGCCCCATGGCGGCGTTGCAGGATCTGCGCGTGTTGGTGGTCGAAAACGACGAAATGAGTGCCGCCCTGCTGCAGATGCAGCTGGTGCAGGCCGGCGCCGTGGTCGTCGGCCTGGCGGCGACGGTTGCTGAATCGCTGCGCCTGCTGCAGGAAACCTCGCCGGACGTGGCGCTGCTGGATTACCGGCTGGCCCGCAGCGAAACCAGTGAACCGGTCGCCGCGGCGCTCGCTGCAGCGGGCGTGCCCTTCGTGCTGGCCACCGGCATGACCGCCGAGCAGCTGCCTGCATCGATGCGCGACGGCGTGCTGCTGGTGAAACCCTATCTGTCGGTGGATCTGTCGCAGGCCTTGCTGCGCGCCGTCGGTCGTACCAGCGCGCAGGCCTGAGCGCAGTCTTCCGTCTCAGGCCGCTTCCTCGTAGACGTAACGCAGATCCTCGCGATCATCGAGGATGGCGTACTGCGTGGCCAACTGGTCCGGATCGGGATTGAGCCAGGCGTCCAGGTGTTCGCGACGGATCGGTACCACGCCGCGGTCATGGCCGGCGGCAGCGACGTCGGCCGGTGGTGCGTCGGTAATCGCGGCGAAGGACAGCAGGCGACCCTCCGGTCCTTCCCATTCGGCCCACAGGCAGGCCAGCAGCAGGTCGCGCGGTGGATCGGGGCGGAATTCCAGGACCACGTCCTGTTCCTTTTCATCTGCAGCCAAGCTGCGGCCGGCGATGGCATGGCGCGGCACATGCTCGTAGAACGCGCTGACCACCACCACGCCATGGCGCAGGCCGAAGGCGCCGCGCCAGTAGCCTTCCAGGCTGTCGCGGCGCGCGTTGTAGGTGCCCGGATAGAGCACGTCGTTGCGTGCGGGCTTGTCCGGCAGGCGGCACTGGTAGCGCATCGGCTTGATCACCCGCTGCCCGTTCTCGCTGACCATCACCGGCGCGTAGGTGCCAGGGAAGATGCGGTTGTCGCGGGGCAGCAGCTGCACCCGGTGCAGATCATCCAAGCGGGCCTGTGCACGCTCGATGCGGTTGCTGGCCACGCGCAGGTCGTTGCGTGCCTTCTGCGTGGGCCGCGTGACCAGCGTGGCGTTGGCGATGTCGCGCCGTTCGCCCTGCTTCAGCAGTTCGGCCTGCAGCGTCTGCTGCTCCTCGGCATGCCATTGCTGGATCTTCGCCACGATGTCGCGGCCCTGTTCGGTGCGCGCACCGGCAAAACCATCGTCCATGGCCTTGGGCGTCTTCGGCCGCTTCTTGCCGGGATCGTGTGCGTACAGCTCGGCGAATTCTTCCAGCGACAGCACGGCGCCGTACTCACGGACGAGCTTGGCGTAGTCGGCGCGGATCAGGGCGGAATAGCACATGGGCATTCTTTGGGCGAAGGTCGCAGCGGCTGCGACGAGACTGCGGCAGGATAGCCCGACACCCGGGAGATGACGCATGAACGATTCGACGAGCTGCCAGTTCCGCGATGGCGTGCCGACCGTTGAGGATTACTGCCAGCTGCGGCTGCTGGCGGGGCTGAGCGCCAAGACCGCCGAGGCCGCCAGCCGCGCGCTGCCCAATACCCTGTTCGGGGTCTGCGCGTACCAGGGCAGCGAACTGGTGGCGATGGGCCGGATCGTCGGCGATGGTGGCTGCCACCTGCAGGTGTGCGATATCGCGGTCGTGCCCCGGTTGCAGGGGCAGGGCTTGGGCAAGGAGGTGATGCGGCGGCTGGACGCCTGGATGGAGGCAACGCTGCCGCCGTCGGCCTATGTGAGCCTGCTGGCCGATGGTGAGGCGCACCGCCTGTATGCGCAGTTCGGGTTTGCACCGACGGCGCCGGCCTCGATCGGGATGTATCGGCGGTTCTGAGTCAGTGGCATCAGGCATTCATCCACGCATGGCGTGGATCTACTGGAATGACAGGCAAAAAAAACCCCGGCCGAGGCTGGGGTCTTCAAGAATTGGCGTCCCCACGGGGATTCGAACCCCGGTCGCCACCGTGAAAGGGTGATGTCCTAGGCCTCTAGACGATGGGGACGCACGAAAACTTCAAGTTGTAGATCTTCGACGGCCTAATGTCGAAGTGGTGGAGCCAAGCGGGATCGAACCGCTGACCTCCTGCATGCCATGCAGGCGCTCTCCCAGCTGAGCTATGGCCCCATGAAACTCCGGATTGTCCTGCCGGGAGCAGGGTCCGTTTTGAAACTGGCGTCCCCACGGGGATTCGAACCCCGGTCGCCACCGTGAAAGGGTGATGTCCTAGGCCTCTAGACGATGGGGACGCACGAAAAACTACACGTTGTAGAACCTTCGACGGCCTAATGTCGAAAGTGGTGGAGCCAAGCGGGATCGAACCGCTGACCTCCTGCATGCCATGCAGGCGCTCTCCCAGCTGAGCTATGGCCCCGTGTTACCGAGCCGCCTATCTTACCAACGTATTCACCTTTGTGGAAGCTTTTTTTCGCTTTCTTCGTTTTGGTTCACCGCGGCCACGAGGGCAGGGGAACCGCAACGCCACAACCTGAACGCCGGTAGGCGGTGAACAAAAAAGACCCGGTTATCGGCCGGGTCCTCGTTGTTCGTGATGAGTTGGCGTCCCCACGGGGATTCGAACCCCGGTCGCCACCGTGAAAGGGTGATGTCCTAGGCCTCTAGACGATGGGGACGCAGATCTCATCAATGTTCTTTTGCGACTCTTCCGACGGCCTAATGCCGAAAGATTGGTGGAGCCAAGCGGGATCGAACCGCTGACCTCCTGCATGCCATGCAGGCGCTCTCCCAGCTGAGCTATGGCCCCACGTCGCTGAGGAGCGAAATAATAGCTGTGCCCCCGGGGGTTGGCAAGCGTTTGTTGCACTTTTCTTCACGTCCGTTGCGAGGTCGTTGTCAGCCGCCCGGCAGACGCTGCGCGCGCAGGCGCAACGCGTTGCTGATGACCGATACCGAACTCAGGCTCATCGCCACCGCAGCGAGCATCGGCGACAACGAAATGCCCCATGGCACCAGCACGCCGGCCGCGACCGGAATGCCCAGCCCGTTGTAGAGGAAGGCGAAGCCGAGGTTCTGCCGCATGTTGCGCACGGCTGCACGCGACAACTGGCACGCACGCAGGATCCCGCGCAGATCGCCCTTCACCAGCGTGACCTGTGCGCTGGACATCGCCACGTCGGTGCCGGTGCCCATGGCGATGCCAATGTCGGCACTGGCCAGTGCAGGGGCATCGTTGATGCCGTCGCCGGCCATCGCCACGACGCGCCCGTGTGCCTGCAGCTGCTGCACCAGTGCGGCCTTGTCGGCGGGACGGCTCTCGCCATGCACTTCATCCAGGCCCAGGGTGGACGCAACGGCCTGCGCGGTCAGCAGGCCATCGCCGGTGGCCATGATGATGCGCAGCCCGTCGCGGTGCAGCGCGGCGATCGCTTCGGCCGTGGTCGACTTGATCGGATCAGCCACTGACAACAGGCCTGCAAGCTGCCCTTCCACTGCCAGGTACATCACGCTGGCACCACGACGGCGCAGCGCATCGGCCTGCTCCTGCACGGCGGCCACCTGCACCGATTGCCCGGCCATCAGCGCCGTGTTGCCCAGCCACATCTCGCGGCCGTCCACGCGGCCACGCACGCCCAGGCCGGTGATCGAATCGAAATCCTCCACCGCCAGCACCGGCAATCCACGCGTGCGTGCAGCGGTGACGATGGCTTCAGCCAGCGGATGCTCGCTGCCTTGGTCCAGGCTCGCCGCCCACTGCAGCACCTGGGTGTCTTCGAAGCCCGCGGAGGCATGCACGGCATCGAACGCCGGGCGGCCCTCGGTGAGCGTGCCGGTCTTGTCGATCACCAGTGTGTCGACCTTGCCGAGTGCGTCGATGGCTTCGGCATCGCGGAACAGCACGCCATGCTGCGCGGCGCGGCCGGTGGCGACCATGGTCGACATCGGCGTGGCCAGCCCCAGCGCACACGGGCAGGCAATGATCAGCACCGCCACCGCGCTCAGCACGCCATGCGTCCATGACGGCTCCGGTCCGAACAGGCCCCAGCCGAAAAGCGCCAGCGCGGCCACAGCCAGCACCGCCAGCACGAACCAGTACGCCACCTTGTCGGCCATGCGCTGCATCGGCGCGCGCGAACGTTGCGCCTGGGCCACCAGCTGCACGATCTGCGCCAGCATGCTGTCATCGCCAACGCGCTCGGCTTGGATCACCAGTGCGCCGGAACCATTCAGGGTCGCGCCGATCACGCTGTCGCCGGCCTGCTTGGTCACCGGTATCGGTTCGCCGGTCAGCATCGATTCGTCCAGCGAAGAACGGCCCTCCAGCACGCGGCCATCCACCGGCACCTTCTCGCCGGGACGCACGCGCAGTCGGTCGCCTGCCTTCACCAGCGCCAGTTCGACGTCATGCTCGCTGCCATCGGCATCGATGCGCCGCGCGGTCTTCGGTGCCAGGCCCAGCAGTGCCTTGATCGCTGCCGACGTCTTGGCCCGCGCCCGCAGCTCCATCAACTGGCCGAGCAGGGTGAGCGAGATGATCACCGCCGCCGCTTCGAAATACACGCCGACGTGGCCGTGCTGCTGGAACGAGGGCGGGAACACGCCCGGTGCAAGCGTGGCCACCACGCTGTAGCCGTAGGCGGCGATGACGCCGGTGCCGATCAGCGTCCACATGTTGGGGCTGCGGTTGCGGATCGACTGCGCCCAGCGTTCGAGGAACGGCCAGCCCGCCCACAGCACCACCGGCGTGGCCAGCGCGCCCTCGATCCACACCCGCAGCGTCGGCGACAGCGCATGCAGCAGCGGCGTCATCGCCAGCATCGCCAGCGCCATCGTCGCCACGCTCAGCGGCAGCGACACCCAGAAGCGGCGGCGCAAGTCGGTCAGTTCCGGATTCTCGCCGTCGTCCAGGCTGGGCATCATCGGTTCCAGCGCCATGCCGCAGATCGGGCAGGTGCCGGGGCCCTCCTGCACGATTTCCGGGTCCATCGGGCAGGTGTAGAGCGTGCCCGCGGGAACCTCGGGGGCGACGTAGGACGACGGATCGAGGTAACGCTGCGGATCGGTGATGAATTTCTGCCGGCAGCCGCCACTGCAGAAGTGGTAGTCCTGGCCCTGGTGATGGGCGTGATGCGCGGTGCGGGCCGGGTCGACGTCCATGCCGCAGACCAGGTCCTTCACCGTGGCGGTGCCGACCGCTGCCTTCTTGTGCCCGCCGCAGCAGCCGCCGGCGGCCTGCGGCGCGCTGCCATCGAAGGCGCTGGGCGTGGCGATGAAGCGCTCGCGGCAGAGTGCCGAGCAGAAGTGCCACTGCTTTCCAGCGTGTTCAGCGTGGTGGGGGCTGCTGGCCGGGTCCACGTTCATGCCGCAGACCGGGTCCTTCACCGTGGCAGGCGCCTGCTTCGCACCGCCACAGCAGCTGTCTGCCGTGGGCGATTGGCCGTGGCCGTGATGGGAATGTCCGCTGTTCATGCGTTGTCCTCGGTCAGTGCGGCGAGGATGGGGCACTGTTCCAGCGCGCCATGGCCGGGGCAGGCGTCCACCAGCTGTGCCAGTGCGGCATGCATGCGCTGCAGTTCGGCCATCCGCTGCTCGATGTCGAGCAGGCGGGCCTGTGCCGTATCGCGCACGCTGGCCATGTCCTGCTGGTGGCGATCGCTCAGTGCCAGCAGCTCGGCGATTTCCTCCAGGCTGAAACCCAGCGCCTTGGCCCGGCGGATGAAGCGCAGCCGGCGCAGGTCCTGCTCGCCGAAGATGCGGTAGCCGCCGGCAGAGCGCGCCGCGGTGGGCAGCAGCTGCTGGCGTTCGTAGTAGCGGACGGTGTCGATCGGCACCCCGGCCTCGCGGGCCAGCTGTCCAATATTCATGGCGCACTCCTGGTGGATGTCGCCATTGTCAACCCTGGAGTCTAGTCAAGAGTCAAGGGTTTATGGGTTTCCCCCATTCAGCGCACTTTGCAACTTTCTTCATAGCCCTGCCGTTGCGGCACTTCCTACCCTTCGCCTGAACCGGCCGCTCGACGGCCTGAACGAATGGAGGAGGGGAGTGTGGAGGGACTGAACAACGAGGGTTTCGTCGAGGTTGCCGTGGTCGAGTATCCGGGGGGGGATCCGTCAGCAGCTTCGGTATTGGCTGAAATGGCCCATGTGGCCAATCGCCTGGCCCAGCAGCAGCGGCGCCCCAGTGCCCGCGTGCTGGTCACCCGCTGGATCGTGCCGGCCAGCAACCGCGGCGTGAACCGCATCGCCGGCGCGGAAATGCTGGATGCGGCGATTCCCGCCGTGATCGCCCTGCCGGGCCAGGTCAGCCCGGTGGTCTCGGTGCGCGCCGAGGAAGTCCTGCTGGACTGGCTGCGTGCGCATTACGACGGCGGCAGCCTGTTGGCCGCGGCGGCCGACGGCGTCGGCGTGCTGGCTCGGGCGGGCCTGCTGGCTGGGCGCACCGTGTCGGGCCCTGATCTGCGACGCCATCCGGGCCTGCAGGGCCAGGCCGCCAGCTGGGCCCCCAGCGAACGTACGCTGGTCGATGATGGCGACCTGCTCACCGTGGCCGGCCCGCAGGCATGGCGTTACCTGGGCCTGCGCCTGCTGTATCGCCTGCACGGGCAGGGCGTGGCCAGCGCGGTCGCACAGCAGTTGGGCATCGTCGTACCGGCGGGCGTGCAGCAGGACCTGGAGCGGTTCAGTGCCAACTTCGCCCACGGCGACCGTGATGTGCTCAAGGCCCAGCGCTGGCTGCACACGACGTCTGCACGCGGGGCGACGCTGCCGGCCATCTGCGAGGTCTCCGGCCTTGAGCCGCGGACGCTGCAGCGGCGCTTCCTGAAAGCCACCGGGCTGCGCCCCATCGAGTACTGCCAGCGGCTGCGCGTGGCCAAGGCGCAGACCCTGCTGCAGCAGGGCGCCAGCATCGACGAGGTGGCCTGGGGCGTGGGTTATGCGGACCAGAGCGCGTTCCGTCGCCTGTTCCTGCGCATCGTCGGCATGACGCCGGCCAATTACCGCCGGCACGTGAACTGCAAGCGGCGTGAGCGCGCGTTGCCGGCACCGGCGGCGATAGCATCGCGGGCCGTGCCGGTGGTACCGGTTGCAGACTCGCGGCTGGACGCGGCCTGACAACCACGGGACGCCGCGCTTGCAGCGCGGGCGCGGCGCTCCGACCATGCAGGACTCTGGAATGTGGTGCAGGTGATGTAATGGCAAGTGTGGGGCCGGTGCCGATGCCGGCAGGGGTGATTCTGATCTGTCTGCTTCTGGCAATGGGCATCGCGCGGCTCTGGCCGGCGCGCCAGCCCGTGCCGCTGCGGCCTTCGGGCGCGGGCCAGGTGCTGGACATGCTGCTGGTCGGCCTGCTGTGCGGCCGTGTGTCCTTCATTGCCGCCAATTTCGCTTTCTATCGTGACGCGCCCTGGAGCATGTTGCAGATTGCCGATGGCGGCTATCACGTGGTCGTCGTGCTGGCTGCCGCGCTGGGGTGGGGTGTCTGGCGCCTGCGTCGTCATCCTTTGCTGCGTGTTCCTGTGTTGTGCAGTGCACTCGTTGGTGCGCTGCTGTGGGGCGTGGGCAGTTATGGTCTGTCGCAGTGGCAGGCCAACACGCTGTCCCTGCCGGCGGTGCAGGTGGTGGATCTGCAGGGGCAGTCGCTTGACCTCGATCGATTCCGTGGCAAGCCCGTGGTGCTGAATCTCTGGGCCAGCTGGTGTGGCCCATGCCGGCGCGAAATGCCGGTTCTGGCCCGTGCGCAGCAGTCCCACCCCGGACTGCAGTTCGTCTTCCTCAACCAGGGCGAAGGCCAGGAGGAGGTACAGCAGTTCCTGGCCGCAGAGCAGCTTGCACTGCGCGATGTCCTGCTGGACGAGCCTGCGTCGGCCTCCACCGCGCTGGGCGTGCGGGCCTATCCCTCGACCCTGTTCTTCGATGCGCAAGGGCGCCTGCAGGATCTGCACCTCGGTGAACTGACCCAGGCCGGTCTTGAACACAAACTGCGCAGGCTGCGGTAGCCTGCGCGGGCATTTCCTTTTGGAGTTCCCATGCTGTCGATTTCGCGCACCGCGCCTGCGGTCCTGATCCTGCCGATGCTGCTGGCGATGACCGCCTGCAGCCAGGCACAGACGCCGCCGGCCAAGACGCCCGCCGGCACCGCTGCGGCGGCCCGTGCGGCAGGCAAGGGCGAGCGCCCCGCGGTCCTGAAGGGCATCGAGAAGCACGGCTTCGAAGTCGTTTCCGAATTCGATGCGCCGGGCGGCCTGCGCGGCTTTGCCGGCGTGGTCGGTGGCCAGCAGCCGGCGGCGGCGTATGTCACCGCGGATGGCAAGCATGTGCTGGTCGGCAGCCTGTTCGATGCCGAGGGCAACGACGTGGCCGCCGAGGCGGTGGAGAAGCTGGTGTCCGCGCCGATGTCGGCCAAGATGTGGTCCAAGCTGGAAGCCAGCGCGTGGGTGCGTGACGGCAAGGCCGACGCGCCGCGGATCGTCTACACCTTCAGTGACGCAAACTGCCCGTATTGCCATAAGTTCTGGGATGCGGCGCGTCCCTGGGTGGATGCAGGCAAGGTACAGCTGCGGCACATCATGGTCGGCGTGATCCGCGAAGACAGCCCGGCCAAGGCCGCGGCCATCCTGTCCGCCCGCGACCCCAGCGCCGCGCTGCTGGAGAACGAACACCAATTCGACCGCGGTGGCATCAAACCGCTGCCGAGCATCAGCCGCGATGTCGCTGGCAAGCTCGACGCCAACCAGGTGCTGATGGTGGAAATGGGCTTCCAGGGTACGCCGGGCATCCTGTTCCAGAATGCAGAGGGCAGTGTCGAGCGCCGTGCCGGCCTGCCGCAGGGCGACGACCTGCTGAAGGTGCTGGGTCCGCGCTGACCGCGCCGCTCACCCGTGATCAACAGCAGGCCCGCATGGCAACGTGCGGGCCTGCTGCATTCTGCGACAGGGCGGCGGGATACGGCTGCGCAGTGAGTGGTGCGGCGTCACTTATGAATAGTGACTGAGATCAAACATCGCAAGTTGATCGCAATCAAGGCTGAAAGCGACGGACTCGTTAGCCTTGACGCATGGATTCCAGCGTGAACGCGACAGGGGCAGCGTCACGGATCTGCCTGGAAAAGGTGATTCGCGTCGCGTCATTCACGACACTCTCACTTCGGGCTTGTTACCCAGACGCCTGCGGTCGCCACCTCGCTGGCAGCGCAGCCGCAGTCGACCTACCCACGGAAAACACGGGGCGATGTCATGGTCCTGTTGCCTGCAGCGTGCAGGCTGCCCGCGGGCATCGACGCAGTACTCCGCAACCCAGCAACGGCAGGTCGCTGTCGGGAACGCGCAGGCGTCCCGCCCGGCAGTGTCTGGCAGGTGTTCGTCCATGGAGGATGCAATGCGCTTGGCAGGACTGAGTCTGGCATGCATGGCGGCGATGGCGGCAACGCCGGCCCACGCTGAGGAGGAGGACGCGCAGGCTTTGCGGCGCGAGATCGTGACCCTGCGCCAGGAACTGGAAGGCATGCAGCAGCGCCTGGACCGCCTCGAACAGCGCGAAGCCCTTGCCAGCGCGGCGTCGACAGCGTCCGCTGCCCCGCCAGCCACCGCGCCCGTCACGCCGGTCGCGACGGCTGTGCTGCATCCCACCCAGGTGCCTGGCGTGGCATCGCCAGTGCTGCCACAGCGTGAATCGGTGGCCGATCCGTCCACTGCAGCGTCGCGCCCGGACAGCGCTGCGGGCCCGACCGATCCTGACCTGAAAGGCTTCTTCGCCATCCCCGGCACGGACACCGTCATCCGCATCGGTGGCTACGCCAAGCTCGATGCCATCGCCGATTCACGCGCGGCCGGCGATGAGGACCAGTTCATCCCCTCGTCGATACCGGTGGGCGGCAGCCACCGCGATGTGTCCAATTTCAACATCCACGCCAAGCAGACCCGCTTCAGCTTCGAGGCGCGGCGGCCCACGACGCACGGCAACCTGCGCTTCTACCTGGAAAACGACTTCTTCGGCAGCAGCGACGGCTACCAGTTCCGCCTGCGCCATGCCTATGGCCAGCTCGGCAATACCTATGCCGGTTACGGCTATTCCAGCTTCATGGACGCCGACAGCCTGCCCGACACCCTGGACTTTGCCGGGCCGGGCGGCGCGGGTTATCTGCTGGTCGCCGGCATCCACCACAGCTTTACGATGGGCAAGGGCAATACGCTGACCCTGGCCGCCGAGGATCCCGACACCGAGCTGGCCGGGGCCAGCGAGACACGGGCGGCCGCCAACCGTCTGCCCGACGTCAGCGTTACCGCCCGCATGGAACGCGACTGGGGCCATCTGCAGCTGGGCGCGGTGGCCCGCAGCCTGGCCTATGACGGTGAGGACGAGCGCGACCGGCGCATGGGCGGTGGCCTGCAGCTGAGCGGCTCGGCGGCGGTTGGCGAACGCGATCTGCTGCTGTTCGGTGCGCTGGGCGGGCGCGGCCTGGGCCGCTACACCGCCGACCTCACCGGCTCTGGCCTGGATGCAGTGGTCAATGCCACCGGGCGGCTCGATGCGCTGGATCTGCACGGCGGCTTCGTCGGCTACACCCACTACTGGTCGCAGCTGTGGCGCTCGAACCTGGTCTTCGGCCAGCTGACCCTGGAGCGGAACAGCGCATTGGCCGCCGAGGCGTTCCGCGAAAGCCGCTACGGCGTGTTCAACCTGATCTGGAGCCCGGCACCGTCGTGGACAATGGGCATGGAGCTGCTGTACGGACGCCTGGAACAGCAGGGCGGCGCGCGCGGCGACACGGTCCGGGTACAGGGCAGCCTGCAATACAACTTCATCAGATAGCCGCCAGCGCGGTCGACGCCAGCGCAGCCAGTCCCCATGCCCGGTGCTGCCGGGCCAATGCCAGCTTCAGGAGAGTGTCATGGCAGAAGCAAAGAAGATCGGGGTGGTCGGAGCCACCTTCCTCGTCGCCGGCAACATGATGGGCTCCGGTGTATTCCTGCTGCCCTCCAGCCTGGCCAAGATCGGCACCGCCTCCATCTGGGGCTGGCTGATCACCACGGCTGGCGCGCTGCTGCTGGCGTTCGTATTCGCCAAACTGGGCAAGTTGGCGCCCAAGGCCGGCGGCCCGTATGCATATGCGCGTGACTGGTTCGGGCCCTACATGGGCTTCCAGACCAACACCATCTACTGGTTCGCCAACTGGATCGGCAATGTCGCCATCCCGATCGCCGCCGTGGGCTACTTCAGCTATTTCTTCCCGATCCTGTCCGAACCTTTGGTGCGCTGCATCGCGGTGCTGGCGCTGGTATGGGCGCTGAGCTTCGCCAACGTGATCGGCCCGGCCTTCGTGACGCGGGTGCAGACGGTCACCACCAGCTTCGCGCTGGTCCCGATCCTGGGCATCGCGATCTTCGGCTGGTTCTTCTTCGATGCGGACATCTTCAAGGGCGCCTACAACGTGTCGGGTGAGTCGAACTTCGGTGCGATCTCCAGCGCGGCGGCACTGACACTGTGGGCCTTCATCGGCGTCGAGTCGGCCTCGGTGACCGCGGGCGTGGTCGAGAACCCGGAAAAGAACGTGGCCCGCGCCACCCTGGCCGGCGTGTTCCTCGCTGCCATCGCCTACATCGCCAGTTCCTCGGTGATCATGGGCATGGTGCCCAATGCGGAACTGCAGTTGTCCGATGCCCCGTTCGCGCTGGCGGCCGCCAAGGCCGTGGGCGGGTGGGGCGGGGCGCTGGTCAGCCTGTGCGCCTTCGTTGGTGCTGCCGGTTCGCTGGGTGGCTGGATCCTGCTGACCGCACAGAGCGCCAAGGCGGCCTCTGACGACGGGTTGTTCCCGAGCATCTTCAGCAGGACCAACAAGGATGACGTGCCGGTCAAGGGCGTGCTGATCGTGGCGGTGCTGATGACCCTGGCGGTGCTGGTCACCTCCACCTCGAAGACCGCCTCGGCCCAGTTCGACGTGATCACGTCGGCGGCGGTGGTGCTGACCCTGCTGCCGTACATCTATTCGTGCGTGGCCTGCTACTTCGTGGTCGAGCGCTCGCACACCCTGGTACATACCGGTGCGTTCTGGACCCTGACCAGCCTGACCGTCGTGTACTGCCTGTGGGCGATCTACGGTTCGTCGGGAAGCATCGTGCAGTACGCCTTCCTGTTCGTGCTGTTCATCACCGTGTTCTATCCCTTCTTCAGCGAGGAGCGCCGCCAGCGGCGGCAGCGCGCCCGCGAGGCATCGGCTATCGGCGCCGGCGCCGGCGCCGGCGCCCAGCGTTCCTGAGTTCGACAAGGAGAATCAACGTGTACTTCAAGTCCCTGGATTACCCGGTCATTGTCATCGACAACGACTACGAGTCGCCGCGCATCGGCGGCATCCTGATCCGCGCGCTGGTGGAGGAACTGCGTGGCAACGACCAGCGCGTGCTGTGCGGGCTGAACCTGGATGATGCGCGTGCCGGCGCGCGCACCTACGTGGCTGCCTCGGCGGTGCTGATCTCCATCGATGGCAGCGAGGAAGTGGACGGCGAGTTCCAGCGACTGACCGCGTTCCTGCGTGAACAGAGCGCGCGCCGGGCCAACCTGCCGGTGTTCCTGTACGGCGAGCGGCGCACCATCGAGAAGGTGCCGAGCAAGCTGCTCAAGCACATTCATGGCTTCATCTTCCTGTTCGAGGATACCAAGAGTTTCATCGCGCGGCAGGTGATGCGCGCAGCCGAAGACTACATGAAGAACCTGCTGCCGCCGTTCTTCAAGGCGCTGATCCACCACGCCGCCGAATCGAACTATTCCTGGCATACGCCGGGCCATGCCGGTGGCGTGGCCTTCACCAAATCGCCGGTGGGGCGCGCCTTCCACCAGTTCTACGGCGAGAACACCCTGCGCAGCGACCTGTCGATCTCGGTGCCTGAACTGGGCTCGCTGCTCGACCATACCGGCCCGATCAAGGACGCCGAGGAAGAGGCCGCGCGCAATTTCGGCGCCGATCACACCTTCTTCGTCACCAACGGTACCTCGACCGCCAACAAGATCGTCTGGCACGGCACGGTGGCGCGCGGCGACGTGGTCTTCGTCGACCGCAACTGCCACAAGTCGCTGCTGCATGCGCTGATCATGACCGGTGCCGTGCCGGTGTACTTCACCCCCAGCCGCAACGCCCACGGCATCATCGGCCCGATCAGCCTGGACCAGTTCACCCCCGAATCACTGCAGCAGCGCATCGCCGCCAATCCGCTGGCCAGCAAGGCCTACACTGCCGGCTCCAAGCCGCGCATCGCGGTGGTCACCAATTCGACCTATGACGGCCTGTGCTACAACGCCGAAAAGATCGCCGACGAGATCGGCAGCGCGGTGGACTTCCTGCACTTCGACGAGGCCTGGTACGCCTATGCCGCGTTCCATCCGTTCTACGAGAATCATTACGGCATGGCCAAGGGCAAGCCGCGCGAGCAGGACGCGATCATCTTCACCACCCATTCGACCCACAAGCTGCTGGCCGCGTTCTCGCAGGCGTCGATGATCCATGTGCGCAATTCTGCACAGCGCAACCTGGACGCCGAGCGTTTCAACGAGTCGTTCATGATGCACACCTCGACCAGCCCGCATTACGGGGTGATCGCGGCCTGCGACGTGGCGTCGAAGATGATGGAGGGCGATGCCGGCCGTTCGCTGGTGCAGGAGATGCATGACGAGGCGATCGCCTTCCGTCGCGCGATGCTGCACGTGCGCGACGACCTCGGGCGCGAGGACTGGTGGTTCAGCGTGTGGCAACCCACCCAGGTCGAGCGCAGCCTGGACAAGGGCGATACACCCGCGCCGATGGTGGCCAAGCGCGAGGAGTGGTACCTGCAGCCCGATGGTCATTGGCACGGCTTCGAGAACCTGGTCGACGACTACGTGCTGATCGACCCGATCAAGGTCACCCTGCTCACCCCGGGCCTGTCGATGGACGGCAGCATGGGCAGGCTGGGCATTCCGGCGGCGGTGCTGAGCAAGTTCCTGTGGAGCCGTGGCATCACCGTGGAGAAGACCAACCTCTATTCGGTTCTGTTCCTGTTTTCGATGGGCATCACCAAGGGCAAGTGGAGCACCCTGGTGACCGAGCTGATGGCGTTCAAGGAACTGTATGACCGCAATGCGCCCCTGAGCCAGTCGCTGCCGGCGCTGGCTGCCGACTATCCGGTTGCCTACGCCGGCTGGGGCCTGCGTGACCTGTGCGATGCGCTGCACGCATTCAACCAGGAATTTGCGGTGGCCAAGGTGATGCGCGAGATGTACGTGGATCTGCCGACCCCGGTGATGACACCGGCCGATGCCTACAACCATCTGGTGAAGGGCGAGATCGAGCGGGTTGACATCGAGCAGATCAGCGGCCGCATTGCCGCCACGATGCTGGTGCCGTATCCGCCGGGGATCCCGACCATCATGCCGGGTGAGCGGTTCGGTGCCAGCGATGAGCCGATCATCCAGTCGCTGCGGATTGCCCGTGAGCAGAATGCGCGGTTCCCGGGTTTCGAATCGGACGTGCACGGGTTGATCATCGAGCACGACGGTGATGGCGTTTCGTATCGGGTGGAGGTGCTGAAGGCCTGACCCGAAGGTAGAGTCGAGGGGGGGGGGGGGGGGGGGGGGGGGGGCGGGGGCGGGGGCGAGCAGAGCACCACCACGAGGAGAG
>NZ_VYKI01000006.1:98724-179810 GCF_008710035.1 Stenotrophomonas cyclobalanopsidis
CGAAGGTAGAGTCGAGCTTGCTCGACTGCTGTGCACGGCAGTCGAGCAAGCTCGACTCTACCCACCACGGTAGTCGAGCAAGCTCGACTCTACCCACCACGGTAGTCGAGCAAGCTCGACTCTACCCACCACGGTAGTCGAGCAAGCTCGACTCTACAGCTGCGGTGAGAGCAGTCGTCCGGCCTCAGAGTGGCTTGTACTGGATCTGCGCCGCCAGCACGCGCAGGCCGTCGGCGCCGCTGGACAGGATGCGTTCCTCGCCCACGCCCTTCAGGCGCTGCAGCCGGAAGCCGTCTTCGACGGGCAGGCGCGCGGCGACGGCGTCCAGGTGTTGCAGGGCACCCGGGCCCTCGCAGTCGAACTGCCCCCAATACTGGCCGTGGCGATGGATGGTCAGGCGGTAATGCATCACGGGTTCTCCGGCAGGTGCTGCAGCCACTGCGCGAACATGGCGTTGGCTGCAGCGGCCAGCGGCGCGCCGTAGCGACGGGCCTGCGCACGCAGGTCGTTGGGATCGATGCCGGCCTGGGCCAGTTCGAGGGTATGGCCGATCAGCCAGCGCTCGAACGGGTGTGCATCCAGTTCCGGATGGCATTGCAGGGCGAGGGCATGATGGCCGACGGCGAAGGCCTGGTGGCGGCAGGCCGGGGTGCTGGCCAGGCGCTGCGCACCTTCGGGCAGCTCGAAGGCTTCGCCATGCCAGTGCAGTACCGGAATGCCCTGCAAGGCCTGCAACGGCGAGCGCTGGCCGTCTTCGGTAAGCAGCAGCGGCGCGAAGCCGATCTCCTTGCCGCCACTGGCCGCGACCGTTGCGCCCAGGGCGCGCGCCATCAGCTGCGCGCCCAGGCAGATGCCCAGCGTCGGCCGCTGCTGCTGCAGGCGGTGTTGCAGCAGGGCGGTGCTGTCGGCCAGGAACGGATAGAGCGCTGTGTCATTGACGCTGATCGGGCCGCCGAGCACCACCAGCAGGTCCGCGCGTTCGGCGGGCTCCAGCGGATCGACGCCGGCCTGCAGGACCTGCACGGTCCAGCCCTGCGCGAGCAGCAGCGGCTGCAGCGTGCCCAGGTCTTCGAAGGCAACATGCTGCAGCACCACGGCGTGCTTGCGGGCAGCGGTGGTCATGCGCGTTCCCCTGCGCTGGGCCAGTAGAAACTGTCCGGCGTCGCGCGCGCGCCAAAGATCGCCTGGCCGACACGCACCACGGTGGCACCTTCTTCGATGGCGACCTCGAAATCACCGGACATGCCCATCGACAGTTCTGACAGGTCGATGCCCGCCGGTGCGCTGTGCTGCAGCTGGGCGCGCAGTTCGCGCAGGCGCACGAAGCAGGCGCGCACGCGTTCGGCGTCGGTGGTGAAGATTGCCAGGGTCATCAGCCCGCGCACGCGCAGGCGGTCGAAGGCGGGCAGCTGCTGCACGAACGCCGCGACGGCGTCCGGTTCCAGGCCGTACTTGCTGGGTTCGGCCGAGGTGTTGACCTGCACGAACACGTCCAGCGTGCGGTCTTCCAGCTGCAGCCGCTGCTGCAGGGCCTCGGCCACGCGCAGGCTGTCCAGGGCCTGGAACTCGCTGGCGAAGCGGGCGACATGGCGGGCCTTGTTGGTCTGCAGGTGGCCGATGACCGACCAGTGCAAGCCGAGGTCGGCCATGGCTTCGGCCTTGCGCTGGGCTTCCTGCACCTTGTTCTCGCCCAGCTCGTGGCAACCGGCGGCCACGGCCATGCGGATGCGCGACTCGTCGACGGTCTTGCTGACCGGCAGCAGGCGCACGCTGGCCGGGTCGCGGCCGGCACGGGTGCAGGCATCGGCGATGCGCTGGCGCACGATGACCAGGTTGGCAGCGATCTGTTCGACGGACTGGGCGACGGGCCAGTCGGCGGCGGCTAGGGGCATGGGGGACCTCCGGTGCGGGGCGGCCAGGGTGGGATACACTGGCACAGGACAAGGTTTAGTTTGACATAGGACAAAATGAAAATCACCGGGCGTAGTGCCGAAGCCATCTTCGACAGCATCCGTGAGGGCATTGGCGATGGCCAGCTGGCCGCGGGCAGCATGCTGCCGCCGGTGCGGGAGCTGGCCGAGCGGCTGGGGGTGAACCGGAATACCGTGGCGGCTGCCTACAAGCGCCTCGACGGTGCCGGCCTGGCCAGCACCGGCGGCCGCCGTGGCACGGTGGTGCGTGGGCCGGCACAGGCCATGGCCCGCGAGGGCAGCGCGCCGGGGCTGGCCCTGCACGACCTGGCCGGGGGCAACCCGGACCCGCGCCAGCTGCCGGCGCTGCGTGTGCAGGCCGCGGCCCCGCGGCTGTACGGCACGGACACTGTGGACGTGCGCATGCAGCGGCTGGCGCGCGCCTCGCTGGACCCGCATTGCCCGGCCGGCTATGCGCTGGAGCTGACCCATGGGGCGGTGGATGGCATCGAGCGCCTGCTGGCGGCGTGGCTGCTGCCGGGTGACCGCATCGCGATCGAGGATCCGTGCTTCCTCGGCAGCCTGAATGTGCTGGCCGCGGGCGGGCATGGGGTGCTGCCGGTGGCCGTGGACGCGCACGGCATGCAGGTGGAGGCGCTGCGTGCGGCGCTTGAGGCCGGTGCGCGGGCGGTGCTGCTGACCCCGCGTGCGCACAACCCCACCGGCGCCAGCCTGGATGCGAAGCGGGCACGGGCACTGCGGCAGCTGCTGGCCGCTTACCCGCAGGTGGCCGTGTTGATCGACGATCACTACGCGCTGCTTTCGCAGCAGCCCTACCATTCGGTGCTGCCGGACGATGGCCGGCGCTGGGCGCTGCTGCGTTCGCTGTCCAAGGCGCTGGGGCCGGACCTGCGGCTGGCGTGGCTGGGCTGCGATGCGGCCACTGCCAGCGTGCTGCGCCTGCGTCTGGCGGCCGGCACCGGCTGGGTCAGCCACCTGCTGCAGGATGCGGCCAGCGCGGTGCTTGAATCGGCGCCGCAGCGGGCGAAGATCACCGCTGCGGGTGAGCGTTACCAGCAGCGCCTGCAGTCATTACAGGAACTGCTGCGTGCGCGTGGGCTGCAGACGCCGTTGCCGATGGAGGGCTTGAACCTGTGGCTGCCGCTGCCGGGTGACAGCCACGCGCAGGTGCTGGCCCTGGCGGCGCGCGGCTGGCATGTGCGTGGTGGTGAGGTGTTTGCTGTGGCGGCACCGGCGCATGGGGTGCGCATTACCTGTGCGGCGCTGGCGACGGCGCAGTTGCGGCAGCTGGCCGATGACCTGCTGGCGGTGTGCGGTGGGTAGAGTCGAGCTCGCTCGACTGTGCGGCGAACGGCAGTCGAGCAAGCTCGACTCTACAAGGGCGAGCGCTCAGGGCGCGGCGTTGGCGCCCGGTCGCACGTAGTAGGTCTGGCCGGTGTCATCCAGGAACACCAGTTCCGGCTTGCCCTGCCATGAGGTGAGCATGGCGCCGGTGTTGTTCTGGTGCCGCACCATCAGGCTCGCGCCACGATCGGGGTTGGCCACGACCTTGAACACTTCGGTGGTGCCGCTGGCATCGTCCAGGGTCAACAGGGCTTCGCCACCGCGGTCGCTGGTGCCGTAGCCGCTGCGTTCGGAGCCATCGGGGCCGAGCAGGATCATGCCTGACAGCGCGGGCCATCGTTCGTCCTTCCTTGGATGTGCCGACGATAGCGGATGCAAAAGCGGATGGGTAGAGTCGACCGTTGGTCGACTATCGCGCGCCAGCACGGTGGAAATGCAGTCGACCAACGGTCGACTCTACCGGTCGACGGCGCATCAATGGAAGTCGCGGCTGTGGCTGCGCAGGCCCTGCAGCAGTTCATCCAGGCACAGCATGCGCTGCACGATCACATGCTGCACGCCATCGACGCGTTCGAGGCGGCCGTCGATCTGCATCAGCTGGGTATCGACCAGCACGCGGTGCTGGCGGTCGGCCACGTGCCGCCAGACCACGGCATTGACCATGCCGGTCTCGTCTTCCAGGGTGAGGAAGGTGACGCCGCTGGCGGTCTGCGGGCGCTGGCGCATGCGTACCAGGCCGGCGATGCGCACGCGGCGTCCGTGGCCGTGGCCCGCCAGTTGTGCAGCGTCCAGGCAGCCACGGCTGCGCAGCTGCGCACGCAGGAAACTGATTGGATGGCGGCCGAGCGTGGTGCCGGTGCTGCGGTAATCGGCCTGCATGTCCTCCCACGCGCTGGGCAGCGGCAGGGCCACGCGGGCCTCGGTGGTGGCGCGGGCCTGGTCGAACAGCGGCAGCCGGTTTTCCACGCCGGAAATATCCCAGCGCGCACGATGGCGGTGGCCACTGAGCCCACGCAGCGCACCGGCATCAGCCAGCAGGCCCTGCTGGCGCCGGTCCAGCCCGGTGCGCTGGCAGAGATCGCCAACATCGTCGAACGGACGGCGCGCGCGTTCGCGCATCAGTGCCTGCACTGCCGTTTCGCTGCAGCCATCAATCAGGCGCAGGCCAAGCCGGATGGCCGCTGCCCCCTTGCTGAAATCCAGGCTGCAGTCCCAATCGCTGTGGCGCACGTCCACCGGCAATACCGTGATGCCATGCCGGCGCGCATCCTGCAGCAGCTGGTCGGGGCTGTAGAAACCCAGCGGCTGGCTGTTGATCAGGCTGGCGGTGAACGCGGCCGGGTGGTGGCACTTCAGCCAGCAGCTGGCATAGGTGAGCAGGGCGAAGCTGGCCGCATGGCTCTCGGGGAACCCATAGCTGCCGAAGCCCTTGATCTGCTCGAACAGGCGTTCGCCGAACTCCAGGCTGTAGCCGCGATCGAGCATGCCGGTCAACAGCTTTTCGCGATGCGGCTCCAGCCCGCCATGGCGCTTCCACGCGGCCATCGAGCGACGCAGTGCATCGGCTTCACCGGCACTGTAGCCGGCGGCATCCACCGCCAGCTGCATTACCTGTTCCTGGAACAGCGGCACGCCCAGGGTGCGCGCGAATACGCGCTCCAGCTGGGGTGGATAGAGCGGGTTGTCCGGATCGTTCAGCGCTTCTGGGCCCTGTTCGCGCAGGACCCGCCGGCGCTCCAGGTAGGGGTGCACCATATCGCCCTGGATCGGGCCGGGGCGCACGATTGCCACTTCGATCACCAGGTCGTAGAAGGTGCGCGGCTGCATGCGTGGCAGCATCGCCATCTGCGCGCGCGATTCGATCTGGAACACGCCGATGGTTTCGGCGGCGCAGATCATGTCGTAGGTCGGGCCATCCTCGTCTGGAATCGCATCCATGCGCCCTTCGTGCAGGCCGTGCTGCTGCAGCATGGCCAGGCACTTGCGGATGGCGGTGAGCATGCCCAGCGCCAGGCAGTCGACCTTCATCAGGCCGGTGGCATCCAGATCGTCCTTGTCCCACTGGATGACGGTGCGCCCGGCCATGGCCGCGTTCTCCACCGGCACCAGGGTGGACAGCGGGTGTTCGGAAATCACGAAACCACCCGGGTGCTGCGACAGGTGGCGGGGGAAGTCGATCAGCTCTTCGGTGAGTGACAGCAGCCGCCGCATCAGCGGCGTGTCCGGATCGAAGCCGCGTTCGCGCAGCGTGTCCGGCAGCGGGATGTTGCCGCCCCAGTGGTCCATCGCCGCACCCAGCTCATTGACCTGGTCCATCGGCAGGCCGAGCGCGCGGGCGACATCACGGATCGCGCTGCGGCCGCGGTAGCTGATCGCCACGGCGGTGAGCGCGGCGCGCTCGCGGCCATAGCGGTTGAACACGTACTGCAGCACTTCCTCGCGGCGCTCGTGCTCGAAATCGATGTCGATGTCCGGTGGCTCGTCGCGCTCATCGGAGATGAAGCGCTCGAACAGCAGGTTGCTGCGCGCCGGGTCGATCTCGGTGACGCCGAGCACGAAGCACACCGCCGAGTTCGCCGCCGAACCACGCCCCTGGCAGAGGATCTGCTGGCTGCGGGCGAAGCGCACGATGTCCTGCACGGTGAGGAAGTAGGAGGCGTAGTTCTTCTTGGCGATCAACGCCAGCTCGTGTTCGATCTGCGCGCGCTGCGCTGGCTGGATGCCTCTTGGCCAGCGTTCGGGGATGCCTTCTTCCACCAGTGCACGCAGCCAGCCGTCAGGCGTCTGCCCGTCGGGCACCAGCTCGCGTGGATAGGTGTACTGCAGCTGGTCCAGGGTGAAGTGGCAGCGTTCGGTGATGCGCAGGGTCTCGGCCAGCAGCTCGGGGGGATACAGCTGGGCCAGCGCGCTGCGCGGGCGCAGGTGGCGTTCGCCGTTGGGAAACAGCCGCCAACCGGCTTCGGCCACGCTGCAGCGGTGGCGGATCGCGGTCAACGTGTCCTGCAGGGCGCGTCGGCGGCGCACATGCATGTGCACGTCACCGCTGGCCACCAGCGGCAACACGTGGCGCTCGCCGAAGGCCTGCAGCTGCTGCAGGCGGCGCACGTCGTCGTGTTCGTGGTGCAGCTCCACCGCCAGCCACAGGCGGCCGTCGAAGGCGCTGCGCAGCAGCGGCAGGTGGCTGGCATCGGGCTGGCGGTCAAGCCACAGGCACAGCAGGCCCTCGGCCAGGCCGTGCAGATCCTCGCGCAGGCAGCGGTATTCGCCCTTGCCGGCGCGCCGCCGACAGGTGGTGATCAGCTGGCACAGGCTGGCATAGGCCTCCTGGTCGGTGCACAGCAGGGCGATCTTCGGCCCATCCTCGATCTGGAATTCGGCACCGATGACCAGCGCCACGCCGTGCGTCTTCGCCGCCTGCCAGGCACGCACGATGCCGGCCAGCGAGCACTCATCGGTGATCGCCAGGGCGCGGTAGCCCTGGCCGGCGGCACGCGCGAACAGTTCATCGGCGGTGGACGCGCCGCGCTGGAAGCTGAAGGCCGACAGGCAGTGCAGTTCGGCGTAGGCAGGGGCGGTGGCGGTCATGGCGGTTCAACCGAACCAGCCGTGCAGCATCCACGGCGCATGCGGATCGTTGCGCGGGCGGAAGGCCCAGCCGCGCTGGCCGTGGGCGGTTTCCACCACGTAGTAATCGCGGCGCGCGTCGGCCTGGTCCCACCAGCCCGATTCGATCCGTTCCGGCCCGGCGACGATGCGCAGGCGCGGGTCACGCAGCGGCTGCGGCGTGTCCAGCAGCCAGCCGGGGCGCAGCGGCCAGTACGCAGGGGGCTTGGCCGCCGGCTGGGTGCCGCTGGCACATTCGGGGCGATGGTCGGCCTGCACCGCCAGCGGCTGCACGGCGTCATCGCCGAGCCGTGCGCGCAGGCGCTCGCGCAGCTGGGTCCACGGCATCGCCTGCGCCGGGCGGGTGTCGAACAGATCACGCGCGGCCGGCACGAACGGCGGCAGGTGTTCGGCCTGCAGGCGCAGCGCCCGGCTGCCGGCGGGCAGGGCGAAGGCTTCCATGCGGTTGCGGGCGATCTCGAACAGCAGCGCGGCATCGCGCTCGGGGGCCAGCAGGCCGATGGTCAGCACGCTGGCCGGCAGCAGGTCGTGTTCGAAATACAGGTCGAAACGCTGCACGCCGCCATCGCGCGAACAGAGGAAGGCGGCCAGGTCCAGCAGCAGGCGGCGCAGTGGGAACAGCAGCGCCTGGCTGGATTCGATCTCGTACTCGAATTCGATGCGCGCATCGAAGCGGTCCGGGGGCTGGTAATAACGCAATGGCGGTGCCGGCAGGCCACGCAGCGCGTCCAGCTGCTGCAGCACATCGGGGGCGAAGCGCCGGGCCAGGCTGTCGCGCGGCAGGTCGAGCGCGGCGCCCAACGTGCGCAGGCCGGAGCGGCCGAGCACGGTGACCGCCTCGGCGGGCAGGCCGCAGCGCGACAGGGGCAGCTGCGCGAGCAGCGCCGGCAGCTGCTGCATGTCGACGCCCAGGCCGTCGTGCACGTTGGCCAGTACGCGTGCGGCATGCGGGGTGGGCGCGGCCACCAGGCGGTGGCGGAAGCCCAGCTCGTGCAGGCCATCGCGCAGGCGCTTCTCGATCTTCAGCCAGTCACCGAACAGGGCACGGCTGGCGCCGATCTCCAGCACCAGCGCATGCGGGAAATCGAGGCTGACCTGCGAGCTGTAGGCATAGGCCCAGCTGGCCAGCAGCTGGCGGGTGTGCTGCTCGGCGCTGGGGTCGTAATCGTGCAGCTGCATGTCCTGCACCAGCACCTGCGCGGCCGACAGCAGCATGCCCGGGCGCAGGCCGGCCGCGCGTGCCGCCGGGCTGACCGCACGCAGCACGCGGCGCTGCGCCGGCCCCTGCAGCAGCACCAGCGGCCGCTGCGGGTCCGGCTGCAGGCGCAGCACGCTGTCCAGCGCCAGCTGCGGCAACAACAGGCAGGCCCAATGCATGGCGCGGCCTCAGTGGGCGATGGCCAGCGGCAGCGGTTGCGCCGGTGGCAGGCCGCCGCGGCACTTCAGCACCCGCACCTGGCCGTGGTCGAGCTGCAGGCGCAGGCTGGCCGGGGAGGGATTGCGCGCGGCGCGCACGTCGCGGAACACGAAGCCCAGGCACTGGCCGCTGTCGGCGGCGACCTGCAGGCGGCGCAGCGAACGGTCATCGGCCTGCTGCGGTTGCGGCCAGCACAGTACCGCGGCACAGGCGGCCGAGCGCAGGCATTGTTCGGCTGCCCACAGGGCCTGCTTCGGCGCGGCCTGGATGATCTGCAGCTGGGCCAGGTCGAGGCCCGCCGCGGCCCAGGCCGGGGCGTGCGGATGGTAGGGCGGGGCGACCAGCACGATCGGCCGGTCGCGCTGGCTCAGCCTGGCCAGCGCCGGCCAGACCAGGGCCAGCTCACCCACCCCGGGGGCATCCTGCAGCACCTCGCACAGGCCGCTGGCCGGCCAGCCACCGCCGGGCAGGCGGGCATCCAGCGCCGGGTGGCCGCTGGCCAGGTGGTCGCTTGCCGGCCCGGTGCGCGCCGGGCCACGCCACAGCTGGCGGCCGTCCAGCAGGCGGTCGAGCGCGACGACGGCACCCATCAGCCGGTCCTCCAGAGGAGGCGCCGGGCAGACGGGAAGCGGCAGGAATGGGCGGAAACGGCGGGCATGGAGCGAGTATCGACGGGCCAGGATCAGGGGCTGAGACCGACATGCTACTCGCCTTGTGAGTAGAATTACTAATGAAATTCCGGGGTGGGATTTCAGGTTGATGAAGGCCGAAGGCATCCACGCATGGCGGGGATCTACTGGGAAATCCCCGACCCCGTCCCGCCTGCGCGTTGCGCCGTTTGTTCAATCCCGGCCGGGGGCGTGGGGGCCACCCTGCAGGCCCCTCATTCATGGCCTGCCGATGAAACGCTGGATCCTCCGCCTGTACGCCCCGTTGTTCCTGTCAGGCTTCGTTGCCGCTGCCATCGCCTGGGTCGGCCACCACCACGGCGACCCGCTGTGGCTGCTGGCCCTGCTCGCCCTCGCCATCGCCGTTTCCTTCGTGGCCGAACGCCTCTGGCCCTACGACCCGGCGTTCAACCACGACCACGGCGATCGCCTGCGCGACACCCTGCATGCCGTGGTCAACGAAGGCCTGAACCTGCTGTCGATCGCGGCCGTGCCGCTGCTGGCGGCGATCATTCCGTGGCAGGCGTGGCCGCAGCAGTGGCCGTTCGCGCTGCAGGTGCTGGTCGCCATCATCGCCGCCGATCTCGGCATCACCCTGGTGCACTACGCCAGCCATCGCATCGGCTGGCTGTGGCGGCTGCACGCGGTGCACCACAGCGTGACCCGCATGTACGGCTTCAACGGCCTGATGAAGCACCCGCTGCACCAGGCCGCCGAGGCGGTGGGCGGCGTGCTGCCGTTGCTGCTGCTGGGCCTGCCGCTGCCGGTGGCGGCGGTGCTGGCCTTCGCCATCGCCATCCAGCTGCTGCTGCAGCATTCCAACGTGGACATGCGGCCGGGCGTGCTCGGCCGGGTGATGGCCTGGGCGCCGCTGCACCGTTTCCATCACATGCGCTACGGCACCGCCGGCGACGTCAATTTCGGCCTGTTCCTGACCGTCTGGGACCGCCTGCTGGGCACGGCCTTCGATGCGCCGGACTATCGCCTGGGGACGCGTGACCTGGGCATCGGCAGCCAGCCGGATTATCCGCGCGGCTATGCGGGACAGCTGCTGGCGCCGTTCCGTGAGCTGCCAAACGGGCAGGTGCCCGAGGTGCCCGACGGGCTGCGTCGTCGCCGTTGAGCGCACGCCTCAGGCAGCGCGCAGCTGCAGGCCCTGCAGTTGCGCCGCACCGATGCCGAACATGCGGCGCAGGCTGCGCGACAGATGGGCCAGATCGGCGAAACCGGCGGCATGCGCGCTGTCGGTCAGGTTGTGCCCACCCAGGTGATGGGCCAGGGCGATGCGCAGCCGCTGCCACAGCACCCAGCCACGCAGGGTCACGGCGAGATCGGACTGGAAGCGCCGGTGCAGCTGGCTGGTGGACAGGTGCGCGGCCCCGGCGATGTCGGCGGCCGGCACCGGGCCGGGCAGGTGCTGGGCGATGCGTTCCAGCGCCACCTGCACGCGACGATCCAGTGGTTGCGCACGGCTCAGCTGCGGCAGCCGTTGCTGCAGGGCGTTGATGTCGGTGGGCAGCGTGGGCAGCTGCTGCTGGATCTGTCCGAGATCAGCGTGGGCCGGTTCCAGGAACAGGGTGCACCCGTCCTGCGGCGCCGAGAGGATGGCGTGCGGCACGAAGGACGGCAGCCACAGGCGCTGGCTCTGCTGTGCCACGCCGTCGATCTCCACCTGCCAGGGCGCGCCATCGCTGAGCAGCAGCTGGTGGGCATAGTGCGCGTGCGTGCCGCTGCCAGCGGCATGGCCCTGCAGCAGGGCGGCGTGTGCATCCAGCAGCAGGGTGCCAGTCCAGGGCAGGGCGGGGTGGGGCATGCCGCAATTGTAGATGCGCGCCGTGCGTGGATGGACCTCCATCAGGATTGAATCAAAGCAGATCCGCCCCCCGTGCCGACCAACGGTCGGCACCCACCACCATCATCAGCAGGTTCCATGATCAGCAGGTTCCAACAGCTCGCAGGAAACTGTCGAAGGCGGGATGGGTCCGGTGGCAGGGGCGTGAGCCGCATGGGCCCGAGGCATGCCTCGGGCGGGTTGGGCAGGACGCCCAACCCCGGTCTTGCCGTGTGCGCAGGATTGCGCGCACGAGCAAGCGGCGACCGAGCTTACATGGACGTACTTGCAGCGTCCCCTGCCACCGGACCCACCCCGCCATCCCACGGAATGCAGGCTTTTGACGTTGACGTTGACGTTAGCGGGTGCCGGGCGGCAGCCCGGCCGCCCCATCACCGCCCGTGCGGATCCGGACGATGATGCACGTACTCGACCACGGTGCCATCAGGATGCACTGCATTGAACGCCGCGCCGGTGGGCACCACCTGCAGCGGGAAGATGATCTCGGCGCCGGCCGCCACCAGCCTGTCGTGATAGGGCCGCACATCATCCACCAGCAGGGTGCCGGTGGTGGAGGTGAACGGCGCCAGCGCGTCATCGCTGCCTTCGATCAGCAGGAAGGCGCCGACCATGGCCAGGCGCAGGCCGGCATCGGGGAACGGAAAGCCCGCATCGGCCACCACGCCCTGCAGCTGCTCGTAGAACGCCACGCTGCGCTCCAGCTCGCCGGGAGTGACGAACACGCGGATCAGCACGCGCGGGCTGCGCTGGCTGGAAGTATCACAGCGGTCGCGCCAGAGGTGGTCGAAAGTGCGGTGTACGTTCATGGGCTCGGTCCATCGCCTGGGACCCCATTATCGGCACGCCCCTGCGGCCCGCTGATGACCGCCGGTAATGGCCTGATAACCAGGGCCAGATAGGGGCCTGTGACTTAGGTCCTGTTGACAGTCATCAACGGCCTCGCCCAATCTTAATGGGATGGGCCGCTCGACGGCCCGGGCAGGCAGGTTGTCACGCCGGGAGGAGGGTCCCGCGCGCAGACCGGTCCGTCCCCTGGCCTGCGGTGTGTTGCCTGGCAACGCCCGCGCGGCATGAACGCTGCACCCTTCGGCGGCACTTTCCCTGGACCGATTGCCTTGGCAACGGAATTACGCCCGCCGATGAAAACGTTTACAAAGCCGCTCGCCCTGTCCCTTGCGCTGTCTGCCGCGCTGGCCGCCCCGGCCTGGGCCGACACGGCCGCCTTCACCGTGCTGACCCTGGACCAGGCGCCGAGCGCCGATGCCATTCCCGCCCTGGCTGCCCAGCTGAAATCCCTGCAGGTGGACGCCGTCAGCGTGCGCCAGGTGCAGCGCGGCATCGGCCAGGTCGATCCGCTGCAGCTGCTGGCCGATGGCCTGGGCTACGAATACCGCTTCATTGACGCCGGCAAGGATGACGGCCAGACCCAGCACGGCCAGGCCGTGCTGACCCGCCTGCCGATCGCCGCCGAATCCGGCCCCGACCAGCCGGGCCTGAACTACCTGCGGCTGGACGATGGCCGCCACACTGTGGCCCTGTACACCGATGCCGGTGCGGGCGCCGCGCGCCTGCCGGCCCTGGTCACCCGTTCGCGCCTGGGCGCACCGGCCGTGCTGCTGGGTGCGGTGGCCGGTGAATCGGCCACGGCCGCTGGCTTCGATCCGGCCCGCGTAGCCCTGGAAGCCGACGCCAGCTACTTCAGCGATGGCTTCCAGGCCGCCAGCAGCGCACCGTTCAAGATCGATGGCAGCGCCCTGCGCGCGACCCTGCTGACCCTGGCCTACGTGGCCGACAAGGGCGGGGAGCAGCCGTGGATGGACACCACCCTCAACGCCGATGCGCGCGCTGCGCTGCTGCTGAAGGCGATGACCGAGGACGAGAAGTTCCAGATGCTGCACAGCTACTTCGGGCTGGGCAAGGACGGTGGCCCGCTGCCGGAAGGCGCCGTGGGTTCGGCCGGCTTCGTGCCGGCGGTGCCGCGCCTGGGCATTCCGGCGCAGCAGTCGGCCGATGCCGGCGTGGGCGTGACCAATCCGGGCGGCATCCGTCCGGGCGACTTCGCCACTGCGATGCCGTCCGGCCCGTCCACCGCCTCCAGCTGGAACCGCGAAGTGGCCTTCGCCGGTGGCGCGACCATGGGCCGCGAAGCGTGGCAGCAGCGCTTCAACATCCTGCTGTCGGGCAGCGTCAACCTGCAGCGTGACCCGCGCAACGGCCGCAACTTCGAATACGCCGGCGAAGACCCCCTGCTGGCCGGTTCGATGGTTGGCGCGCTGATCCAGGGCGTGCAGAGCCAGCACGTGATCTCCTCGATGAAGCACTTCGCGCTGAACGACATGGAGACCCGCCGCAACTTCCACGACGTGCGCATCGGCGAACAGGCCATGCACGAATCGGACCTGCTGGCCTTCGAGATCGCCCTGGAAGCCGGTCGCCCGGGCGTGGCGATGTGCTCGTACAACAAGATCAACGGCACCTACGGCTGCGAGAACGGCTACCTGATGAACCAGGTGCTGAAGCAGGAATGGAAGTTCCCCGGTTTCGTGATGTCCGACTGGGGCGGCGTGCACAGCGGTTCGAAGGCGGCGCTGGCTGGCCTGGACCAGCAGTCGGCCGGTGAAGTGTTCGACGCCGCGGTGTTCTTCGACGAACCGCTGCGCCTGGCCGTGCACGGCGGCGTGGTGCCGCAGGCGCGCCTGAACGACATGGTGGCGCGCATCCTGCGCACGATGTTCCTGCATGGCAACTTCGACAATCCGCCGCAGCACCAGAAGGTGGATGCCGAAGCCGGCTACGCCGTTGCCCAGCGCACGGTGGAAGAAGGCAGCGTGCTGCTGCGCAATGAAGGCAACCTGCTGCCGCTGGCCGACAGCGTGAAGCGCATCGTCATCATCGGTGGCCATGCCGACAAGGGCGTGATCGGTGGTGGTGGTTCGTCGATGGTGGGCGTGACCGCCAAGGGCACCAACGCAGTGCCGGGCGTGATGCCGACCACCTGGCCGGGCCCGGTGATCTTCCACCCGTCCTCGCCGCTGGAATCGCTGCGTGCAGCGCGTCCGGACGCAACCATCGAGTACGTGGACGGCAGCAACGCCGCTGCGGCGGCCAAGGCAGCCGCGCAGGCCGACGTGGCCATCGTGTTCGCCACCCAGTGGGCGGCCGAATCGGTGGACCTGCCGGACATGCAGCTGCCCGACAAGCAGGACGCGCTGATCTCGGCGGTGGCCAAGGCCAACCCGAAGACCGTGCTGGTGCTGGAAACCAACGGCCCGGTGCGTACCCCGTGGCTGGCGCAGGTGCCGGCGATGCTGCAGGCGTGGTACCCGGGCATCCGCGGTGGTGAAGGCATCGCCGCGCTGCTGACCGGCCAGGCCAACCCGTCCGGCCGCCTGCCGGTAACCTGGGTGGTGGACGAATCGCAGCTGCCGCGCCCGCACATCGACGGCCTGGGTTTCAAGCCGAAAAAGGAATTCGGCGACGTGTTCGATTTCGATATCGAAGGGGCCAACGTCGGCTACAAGTGGATGGCCGCCAAGGGCCTGACCCCGACCTTCGCGTTCGGCCACGGCCTGTCCTACACCTCGTTCGCCTATGAAAACCTGAAGGTGAGCGTGGAAGGTTCGCGCCTGGTCGCCAGCGTGGACATCTGCAACACCGGCAAGCGCGCCGGTGCCGACGTGGCCCAGCTGTACCTGAAGCTGCCGGCGGGCAGCACCACGCCGATCCGCCTGATCGGCTATGACAAGGTGCAGCTGCAGCCGGGCGAACAGCGCCGCATCCGCATCGAAGCCGAGCCGAAGACCCTGGCCCACTACGATGCGCAGGCACGCCAGTGGAAGATCGACGGCGGCACCTACCAGGTGCAGCTGTCGCGCAACGCGGCCGAACCGCTGCAGACGGTGGACGTGCAGCTGGTGGAGCAGGTGCTGCGCTGATCCAGCGGGTTGTTGATGCATGAAGAGACGGCCCCGCAAGGGGCCGTTTCTGTTTTGCGGGCTGCTGCTGCGCTCGCCGGGCATGGCCCGGCGCTACCCGGTCACGGCATCCCCGGCGGACGCCGTCGTCACACGGGGGCGCTGCCGAACCACCCGCGCAGGAGGTCGATCAACTGGCGCACCTTCGGCGAGGGCTGCGTGCTGTGCGGGTAGACGGCGTAGACGCTCTGCTGCGGGAAGCGGTGCTGGCGCAGTACCGGCCGCAGGCGGTCGTGGGCCAGGTCGTCCTCGATCAGCCAGCGCGGCAGCACGGTGACGCCTGCACCGGCTTGGGCGAAGGCGCGCAGGCTGCTGGCGCCGTCCACGCGCACCACGGCATTGCCCGGATTGGTCGCAAAGAATCGCGCTGCTGCTGGCGCTGGCCATGCAATGGCTGCCAGCGCGGGCCACCGGTGTGGCGCTGGGCCTGGCCGCTTTCCTGACCCTGCTGCCGCTGGCGCTGTTGCGCCGCGCGCAGCCCTTGCTCCTTCCGCAACCGGAGAATGCCTGATGCACCGCACTGCCGAACATGAAATCCACGAACTGCACGACAAGCTTCAAGCCTGGTTCCGCGCCGAGGTGGGCGCTGACGCACTCGACGATCTGATGGCGCATTTCTGTGCGGACTTCAGCATGGTCGGCATCGCCGGGCGGCGGCTGGATCGGCAGGCGGTGCAGGCCTTGTTCGTGGGTGGGCACGGTGCGCGCGCTGGCCTGCGCATCGCCATCGACGCCGTGCAGGCGATTGAAGCGCCGTCACCGCTGGCAGTGCTGCGTTATCGCGAGGGGCATGCGGTGGGCGATGGGGTGGTCGCGTGGCGGGAGTCGCTGGCGGTGCTGCGGCAGGAGCAGGGGTGTTGGCACTGGTTGGCGTTGCATGAGGTTCAATCGGGCTGACGGATCCGCCGGGCATGGCCCGGCGCTGCCTCGGGGCGCGGATCGGATCCGCCGGACATGGGACGCAGCCCCTCGTGGGCCGTGGGTCGGTAGCGCCGGGCCATGCCCGGCGGACGTTCCGATGCCCCAGGGCACATGTGCCATCAGTCCTGCCCCCAAAGAGCGCAGAACGCAAAGCCTGCACACACTTCACCGGGCGGGGCAGGAGTAGGCTTGGGACTTTCCTGTCGGGAAGGATTTCCATGCGTGTGCGTGCCGTTGCTGTAGCGATCGCCCTTGGCCTGTCCAGCACCGTGCTGGCCGCCGATACCCCGCCGATGACCCCGGACATCAGCGGCAAGCCCTTCGTGGCCCCCGATGTCGGCCGTGACTACGACAAGCGCGTGGTGATGGTGCCGATGCGCGATGGCACCAGGCTGTACACGGTCATCGTGGTGCCCAAGGGCGCACACAACGCGCCGATCCTGCTGACCCGCACGCCCTACGACGCGGCCGGCCGCGCCAGCCGCACCGATTCGCCGCGCATGCGCGACATGCTGCCGCAGGGCGATGAAGTATTCGTCGATGGCGGCTACATCCGCGTGTTCCAGGACATCCGCGGCAAGTACGGTTCCGAAGGCGATTACGTGATGACCCGGCCGCTGCGCGGTCCGCTGAACAACACCAAGGTCGATCATTCCACCGATGCGTGGGACACCATCGACTGGCTGATCAAGCACGTGCCGGAGACCAACGGCAAGGTCGGCATGCTGGGCTCGTCGTATGAGGGCTTCACCGTGGTGATGGCCTTGACCGACCCGCATCCGGCGCTGAAGGTTGCCGCACCGGAAAGCCCGATGGTCGACGGCTGGATGGGCGACGATTGGCTCAACTACGGCGCGTTCCGCCAGGTCAATTTCAACTACTTCGCGATGCAGACCGAGAAGCGCGGCAAGGGTACGCCGCTGCCCAGCCTCGGCTACGACGACTACAGCACTTTCCTGCGCATCGGCTCGGCCGGCGATTACGCGCGCTTCACCGGCGTGGACCAGCTGACCTGGTGGAAGAAGCTGGTGCAGCACCCGTCCTACGATGCCTTCTGGCAGGGCCAGGCGCTGGACGCGGTGATGGCGAAGACGCCGCTGAAAGTGCCGACCATGTGGCTGCAGGGCCTGTGGGACCAGGAAGACATGTGGGGCGCCAACCATGCCTACCAGGCGATGGAAGGCCGCGACACTGGCAACACTCTCAACTACCTGGTGATGGGACCGTGGCGGCATAGCCAGGTGAACTACACCGGTGACTCGCTGGGCGCGCTGAAGTTCGACGGCGATACTGCGCTGCAGTTCCGCCGCGACGTGCTCAAGCCGTTCTTCGACCAGTACCTGGTGGACGGTGCTCCGAAGGCCGACACGCCGCCGGTGCTGATCTACAACACCGGTGAAAACCATTGGGACCGCCTGCAGGGCTGGCCACGCAGCTGCCAGAAGGAGTGCACCGCAGCCAGCAAGCCGCTGTACCTGCGTGCTGGCGGCAAGCTGGCGTTCCAGGCGCCGGCGGTGGGCGAGGGTGACTTCGAGGAATACGTGTCCGATCCGGCCAAGCCGGTGCCGTTCGTGCCGCGCCCGGTGCGCTTCGGCGACCGTGACATGTGGACCACCTGGCTGGTGAAGGACCAGCGCTTCGTCGATGGCCGCCCGGACGTGCTGACCTTCATCACCGAGCCGCTGAGCGAGCCGCTGCGCATCGGTGGCGCGCCAGCGGTGCACCTGCAGGCATCGACCAGCGGCACCGACAGCGACTGGGTGGTGAAGCTGATCGACGTCTACCCGGACCAGGATGCCTCGTCGCCGGAAATGGGCGGCTATGAGCTGCCGGTGTCGCTGGCGATCTTCCGTGGGCGTTACCGCGAGAGCTTCAGTGAGCCCAAGGCGCTGGTGCCCAACCAGGTGCAGCCGTACCGTTTCGATCTGCCCAATGCCAACCATGTGTTCCAGAAGGGGCACCGGGTGATGGTGCAGGTGCAGTCCAGCCTGTTCCCGCTGTACGACCGCAATCCGCAGACCTACGTGCCGAACATCTACCTGGCCAAGCCGGGGGATTACCAGAAGGCTACGCAGCGGGTGTGGCACAGCGCCGCGCAGGCCAGCTACATCGATCTGCCGGTGTATTGAGGTTGGTGGGCGCGCCGGGCTCCGCCCGGCGATGCCATGCGAGAGCGTGTCGACCAAGGTCGACACCTACCAGAGCAGGGATCGAGCGATGTTGGCAGCGCCGGGCCGTGCCCGGCGGGTAGTGCCGGCCGCGGGCCGGCATGCCATGCGAGAGCGTGTCGACCAAGGTCGGCACCTACCAGAGCAGGGATCGAGCGATGTTGGTAGCGCCGGGCCGTGCCCGGCGGGTAGTGCCGGCCGCTGGCCGGCATGCCATGCGAGAGCGTGCCGACCAAGGTCGACACCTACCAGAGCCGTAGCCATGGCGCCGTGACACTGGATTTACCCGTCCAGTGCGGGGTAGTCGGTGTAGCCATGCTCGCCGCCGCCATACAGCGTGGCCGGGTCCAGCTCAGCCAGGGCAGCGCCGCTGCGCAGGCGTGCCACCAGATCGGGATTGGCGATGAACGGTCGCCCGAACGCGACCATATCGGCGTAGCCGCTGGCCACGGCCTGCTCGGCACGCGCGGCGTCGTAGCCGTTGTTGGCAATCCACGGGCCACGGAAGCGCGCACGCAGGCCGGCGTAGTCGAAGGCGAGGTTGTCACGGTCGCCGCCGGTGGCCCCTTCGATGACATGGATGAAGGCCAGGCCCTCGATCGCGTCCAGGCGCTCCACCGCACGATCAAACAGCGGCTGCGGATTGCTGTCCTGCGCATCGTTGACCGGCGTGACCGGCGACAGGCGCACGCCGGTGCGGGCCGGGCCGATGGCTTCGGCCACCGCGCTGACCACTTCAAACAGCAGGCGCGTGCGGTTCTCGATGCTGCCACCGTAGGCATCGCTGCGGTGGTTGCTGCCATCGCGCAGGAACTGGTCGATCAGGTAGCCGTTGGCGGCGTGCACTTCCACGCCGTCGAAACCGGCCGCAATCGCGTTGCGTGCAGCGATGCGGTAGTCCTCGATCAGCCACGGGATTTCTTCGATGGCCAACGCGCGTGGCGCGGACACATCCTCGAAACCGTTGGCGGTGAAAGTCTTGCCATTGGCGCGGATCGCGCTTGGTGCCACCGGCACTTCGCCTTCCGGCAGCAGGCTGGTGTGGGAGATACGGCCGACGTGCCAGAGCTGCAGCACGATGCGGCCACCGGCGGCGTGCACCGCGTCGGTTACTGGCTTCCATCCAGCCACCTGTGCGTCGCTGTAGATGCCCGGGGTGTCCAGGTAGCCCTGGCCGAGCGGGCTGATCTGCGTTGCCTCTGCAATGATCAGGCCGGCGCTGGCGCGCTGCTGGTAGTACGTGATCGCCAGGGGCGAGGGCACGCGGTCGGGCAGCGCACGGTTGCGCGTCAGCGGTGCCATGGCGATGCGGTTGGCCACGGCGATATCGCCAAGGTGGGTGGGCGTGAACAGCAGATCGGCGGCAGGGCTCATCGAGGGTTCCACTGGGGGAGAGGTGTGGCTTGGAGCATAGTCGCGAATGCGTTGCAGCGATGGGAAGGTTCGTTGCAGCCAATGGACGGCGAATGTCGCTGCAGATGGCACCTCCGTAACACGCGCGGGCGTAGCGTCATCACCAGGCGGACACGCTCCGCATCGATGACCAACACGTGGAGAACACAGATGATCGACTACCAGCTCAAGGGCAAGACCGCGATCGTGACCGGCGGTGTGTCCGGCATCGGCCTGGCCGTGGCGGAACTGCTTGCTGCATCCGGTGCAAGCCTCTCGGTGTGGGACCTGAAACAGGACGCGGTGGATGCCACCATGCAGAGCCTGAAGGCGAAAGGCGTGGAGGCCATCGGCATCGCATTGGACGTCACCGATGAAGCGGCGGTGGAGGCGGCGGTACAGCGCACGGTGAAGGAACTGGGTGGCATCGACGTGGCGGTGAACAACGCCGGCATCGGCGGCCCGGCCGCAAGCAGCGGCGACTATCCGGTCGATGGCTGGAAGCGCGTGGTCGACGTGAACCTGACCAGCGTGTTCCTGTGCCAGCGTGCGCAGATCCAGGCAATGCGCGCGGCGGGCAAGGGCGGCAGCATCATCAACATGGCCTCGATCCTGGGCCAGGTGGGTTATGCCGGTTCGACCGCCTACGTGGCAGCCAAGCATGGCGTGGTGGGCCTGACCCAGACAGCCGCGTGGGAGCACGCCGGCGATGGCATCCGCATCAATGCGGTCGGCCCAGGCTTCATCGCCACGCCGCTGCTGGAAAAGATGGATGCCAAGGTGCGCGCGACGCTGGAGGGGCGCCATGCGCTCAAGCGCCTGGGCTTGCCGGAGGAAGTGGCGGCGCTGGTGGCCTGGCTGGCCAGTGATGATGCCTCGTTCGCGACCGGAACCTACTACGCGATCGACGGTGGCTACCTGGCGCAGTGATGCGCTGAAGCCCGGCGCTGTCGGGTGAACCGGCCGTAGTGGCACCTTCACTGTGGTGCCACGGCGCTCGCGCGACGCTCCGGGGAAACTCCCGGAGCCTGCCGATGGAACTCACCCAGGATGTATCGATCCTGCTGCGCGTGGCCGCGGCGATGCTGTTCGGCGGCGTGCTCGGCGTCGAACGCGAGATGGGCAAGCACGCCGCGGGCCTGCGCACGCACATGCTGATTGCCGGGGCGGCGGCGCTGATCGTCGGCCTCGGTGATTCGGTGGCCGAACATTTCCAGCAGGAGCGCTACCGCGACCTGCTGCAGGTCGATCCGGTGCGCCTGATCGAGGCAGTGGTGGCCTGCGTTGGTTTCGTGGCCGCCGGCACCATCCTGCGCGGCAACCGCGAGGACCAGGTCAGCGGATTGACCACGGCGAGTTCGCTGGTGATGGCTGCGGCCATCGGCATTGCCGTGGGCATCGGCAAGTACGTGATCGCCATCGGGGTGAGCGTGCTGTGCGTGCTGGTGCTGGCGGTGATCCGGCGGGTGGGGAAGAGACTCTGAGGGGAGTGGGGGCTCTGGCCCATATCCGGATAAGAGGTCAGACCAAATATCCGGCGGAATTTGTGCTGTAATGACGCTCCAGCCCGGATTCGGCAGACGCCTTGAATCGCCAGCGCAGCCGACATCGAGAAAGGTCATACCAATGTGCGTCCGCCGCACGGTGTGCACGATGACCTCGCCGCGTGTCTCCGACAAGGTGGCCGCGCAGCTGCGGCTGCTGGTGCAGGAACAACAGCTGCAACCCGGCGACCGGCTGCCGGCCGAGCGCACCTTGGCGCTGGAGCTGGGCGTCTCGCGAACCGCGCTGCGCGAGGCCATCGCGCAGCTGGCCAGCCACGGGCTGCTGACCGCCCGCGTCGGCGGCGGCACCTACGTGGCCGACCCGGCGGCAATCGCCCGGCAGGCGCTGCAGGAACCCTTGGTACCGTACCTGCCGGTGTTCCAGGGCGATCCGGAATACCGTTTCGATGTGCTGGAGATCCGCCACGCGCTGGAAGGCGCCACGGCGTGGCATGCCGCGCTGCGTGCCACCGACGAGGACCGCGCGCGCATCAGCCGGGCCTTCCAGACCATGCTGGACGCGCACGGCAAGAACGACCCGGCCGGCGAGGCGGCAGCCGATGCGGCCTTCCACCTGTCCATCGCCGAGGCCTCGCACAACCTGGTGTTGCTGCAGGTGATGCGCGGCCTGTTCGAGCTGCTGCAGACCAACATCTCGCAGAGCCGCGAGAAGCTCTACACCTCGGCAGCAACCTTTTCGCCCTTGTCCGACCAGCATCGCGAGATGATGGATGCGGTGCTGGCGGGCGATCCCGAACGCGCGCGCGTGGCTGCCCATGCCCACCTTGAGTTCGTGCACACCACGCTGCGCACGCTCGATGACAACGAAGCCCGGCGTGCGCGAGCCTCGCGTCTACCTTCCCCGCATGGCTGATGACTTCCGGTTGACCCCATGATCATTTCCGCTTCCACCGATTACCGTGCCGCAGCCGAGCGTCGACTGCCGCCGTTCCTGTTCCACTACATCGATGGTGGCGCATATGCCGAGCACACGCTGAAGCGCAACGTGTCCGACCTGTCCGACATAGCGCTGCGCCAGCGCATCCTGCGCAACATGTCCGACCTGAGCCTGGAAACCGAGCTGTTCGGCGAGACGCTGGCGATGCCGGTGGCGCTGGCGCCGGTCGGCCTGACCGGCATGTACGCCCGGCGTGGCGAGGTGCGGGCCGCGCGTGCGGCGGACAGCCGTGGCATCCCGTTCACCCTGTCGACCGTCTCGGTGTGCCCGATCGAGGAAGTGGCGCCGGCCATCCAGCGGCCGATGTGGTTCCAGCTGTACGTGCTGCGTGACCGCGGTTTCATGCGCAACGCGCTGGAGCGTGCGCAGGCGGCCGGCGTGACCACCCTGGTGTTCACCGTGGACATGCCGGTGCCCGGCGCGCGCTATCGTGACGCGCATTCGGGCATGAGCGGTCCCAATGCCTCGCTGCGCCGCATCGGCCAGGCCATCACCCACCCGCGCTGGGCGTGGGACGTGGGCCTGCTTGGGCGCCCGCACGACCTCGGCAACATTTCTGCCTACCGCGGCCATCCGACCGGGCTGCAGGACTACATCGGCTGGCTGGGCAGCAACTTCGATTCTTCGATCTCCTGGAGGGACCTGGAATGGATCCGCGAGTTCTGGAAGGGGCCGATGGTGATCAAGGGCATCCTCGACCCGGACGACGCGCGCGACGCGGTAAAGTTCGGCGCCGATGGCATCGTGGTTTCCAACCACGGTGGCCGCCAGCTGGATGGCGTGCTGTCCACCGCACGCGCACTGCCAGCCATCGCCGATGCGGTGCAGGGCGACCTGAAGATCCTCGCCGATTCGGGCATCCGCAATGGCCTGGACGTGGTGCGCATGCTGGCGCTGGGTGCCGATACGGTGCTGCTGGGCCGCGCCTTCGTCTATGCACTGGCCGCGCAGGGAGAGGCCGGCGTGGCCAACCTGCTGGATCTGGTCGCCAAGGAAATGCGGGTGGCGATGACGCTGACCGGTGCGCGCCGGATCGCCGACATCGGCCGCGATTCGCTGGTCAGCCTGCCATGAGCGACCATGCGAACGTGCTGGCGCAGCTTCGCACGGCCGTCGGCAGCCGCCATGTGCTGACCGGCGACAAGGCGACCCGGCGGTTCCGCCGCGGCTATCGGTTCGGCGAAGGCCCGGTGCTGGCCGTGGTGCGCCCGGGCACGCTGCTGGAACTGTGGCGGGTGCTGCAGGCCGCGGTGCAGGGTGGGGCGGCGATCATCCTGCAGGCGGCCAACACCGGCCTGACCGGCGGTTCGACTCCCGATGGCAGCAACTACGATCGGCCGATCATACTGGTCAGCACGCTGCGCCTGACCGGCATCCAGCTGTTGAATGAGGGCCGCCAGGTGCTGTGCCTGCCCGGCGCGACGCTGGATCGTCTGGAACAGACGCTGGCACCGCTGGGGCGCGAGCCGCATTCGGTGATCGGCTCGTCGTGCATCGGTGCCTCGGTGCTGGGCGGCATCTGCAACAACTCCGGCGGCGCACTGGTGCGGCGTGGCCCGGCCTATACCGAGATGGCACTGTTCGCCCAGGTCGACGCACAGGGCCAGCTGCTGCTGGTCAACCACCTCGGCATTGCCCTCGGCGATACGCCTGAGCAGATTTTGCAGCGCCTGCAGGCGGGCGACTACAGCCCCGCCGATGTCGGCGACGGCGATGGCCGCGCTGCCTCCGATGCGCGTTATGCCGAGGATGTGCGACGTATCGATGCGGATACGCCCGCACGCTTCAACGCCGATCCCAGCCGTCATTACGAGGCCTCCGGTTCGGCGGGCAAACTGGCGGTGTTCGCCGTGCGCCTGGATACCTTCGAGATGGAAGCTGCCGAGGTGTTCTACATCGGCAGCAACCGCACCGCCACGCTCACCGCCATCCGCCGCCAGCTGCTGACCGGCTTCGAACGCCTGCCGATTGCCGGGGAGTACATCCACCGCGATGCGTACGACATCGGTGAGCGTTACGGCAAGGACACCTTCCTGCTGATCGATCGCCTCGGCACGGCGCGCGTGCCGGCCGCGTTCGCGCTGAAGAGCCGCGTCGATGGCTGGTTCGAGCGGCTGGGCCTGAGCGGGGTGACCGACCGCGTGATGCAGGCGCTGGTCGACCTGCTGCCGTCGCACCTGCCGCCGCGCATGGGCGAGTTCCGCCAGCGGTATGAGCATCACCTGCTGCTGAAGGTATCGGCGCAGGATGCCGCGAAAACCGAGCGCTGGCTGCGCGAGTGCTTCGCCAACCATGAGGGCGGATTCTTCCGCTGCAACGCCGAGGAAGGACGCAAGGCCCTCCTGCATCGCTTTGCCGTGGCTGGTGCGGCGGTGCGCTACCGCGAGATGCATCGCACGCAGGTGCAGGACATCGTGGCGCTGGACATCGCCCTGCGCCGCGACGATGCGGACTGGTTCGAGACGCTGCCGGCCGACATCGATGGGCGCCTGCTGCACAAGCTGTACTACGGGCACTTCCTCTGCCATGTGTTCCACCAGGATTACATCGCGCGCAAAGGCGAAGACCCGACGGCCATCGAACATGCGATGTGGGCGCTGCTGGACCTGCGTGGCGCCGAGTACCCGGCCGAACACAACGTCGGCCACCTGTACCCGGCCAAGCCGGCGCTGGCCGGCTTCTATCGTCAGCTGGATCCGAGCAACACGTTCAATCCCGGTATCGGCCACACGTCCAAGGCAGCGGGGTGGGGCGGCTGCGATTGCAGCGGGCATTAGCTGCGTATTGGTCAAAAATTAGGATTTGTTGCATTCCCCAATGATGGGCTTGGCACTAGCCTGAGGTACTGGCTGACACGGATACGGAACAAATGCAGAGTGCAGATCAAATATGGGCGTCGATAAAGGCGCCGCTTCTCGAAAAGGGCTGCCTGGATGAGATGCAGTTACGGCCGGGAGCTTCTGAAGCGGAACTGGTTGAACTGGAGGCTCAGCTTGGAGTCGCGCTGCCGGATCTGTTAAGGCAGTTGTTGATGATTCACAATGGACAGGATGGGTTCGGCATTCTCTTTGGAAGTCAGATGCTCTCGGTCGCGGAAATCATCCAACAGTGGCGAGGTTGGCGTGAGGTTGAGGCCGACGGCATGAACGAAAGCTGCGCCGAATTTATGGAGTCCAGTCCCGCTGGCGTGGTCAAGCCGATGTACACGAATGCGCGCTGGATACCGCTGACCCACGACGGCGGAGGAAATCACATGGGACTGGATTTCGACCCCGACGTCGCGGGTAATCAAGGTCAAATGATTGCGTTCGGTGCGGATGAAGATACTAAGTACCTTCTTGCCCCGACTTTCGACACGTTCGCTGAAAAGGCCGTCGAGTGGCTCAGGCATGCAAGCTGGGATGGTGAGAGCCTGGAGTCGTCAATTGATGATGGCTTCGCTCCCGCAGCAATTCTCCGCACTGCCTACCGGCCGTAACATCAAGGTGCGCGTGCATATGCAGCCGGGGTCCGACAACCGGCACATCGGCCACACGTCCAAGGTAGCGGGGTGGGGCGGCTGCGATTGCAGCGGGCATTGACTATCATCGGCATTCCGCAGGGACGCGCCGACGCGCAGGGATGACGATGCACACGATGATTTCGCGAGCTGGGTGGTCTGCGCTGCTGCTGTCCACGCCGGCACTGGTATCTGCGCAGGGCTCGATCCTGCCGCAGCAGCGCGACGCCGCAGGCAATGTGATGGAACCGCTGGGCCAGGTGCTGTTGCCCTGCGAGGATGGCGGCGACCGCCTGCAGAACTGCACGGCTGATCGCGCCTGGTGCGTGGCCCTGCAGCCCAGCGATAAGGAAGGAGAGGCGTCCACCACGCTGGTGGTGACCGAGCGTGCACAGGGCACCGGCCAGCCGCAGTCGTGGCACGTGGCGATGGATGTGCCGGTGGAAGGCGAGCTGTCCGTATGGCCGTGGATCGTGCGCCTGGCACCGGGTGTGGACGCCGACCAGACCGTGGCCGATCCGCAGCAGCGGGCACGACAGAACGTGCTGGTCGGCGGCATCAGCAAGGTCAGCAACATGTATTCCGGCGGCGTTGCCGATGCGTCGCGCCTGCAGCTGGCACGGGTGCGGCACCTGGACGACGGCATCCAGGTCGACAATGACGTGCTCGGTGTGGCCTGGGCGGGACATGCGGAGATCCGTGCCTGCTTCAGCGAGCAGGACATGAAGCAGCGCGCTGGCGCCTGCCATGACAGCTACGGGTTCTCGGCCAGGCTCTCGCTGGATTCGACCGCTACGGCGATGCCGGTGCTGCGCTACCAGACCGTGGCCACGCGTTTCCCGGCCGGTGTGTCTCGCAACGAGGATTCGCTGGCAAGGGGACCGCTGACCAAGAAGGACCTGCGCACCGAGCAGGACCCGGCGTGCACGTATGTGCGCACGTTCCGCTTCAGTGGCGGTGCTTATCAGCCGGAGCAGGCGTTGCCGGATTGCGCGGGCTATACCGAGCCCTGAGCGCGGTAGAGTCGAGCTTGCTCGACTGCGTTTGCGGGGGCAGCCGAGCATGGCTCGGCTCTACAGAAGGCCACAGCAGCCGAGCATGGCTCGGCTCTACAGAAGGCCAGAGCAGCCGAGCATGGCTCGGCTCTACAGAAGGCCAGAGCAGCCGAGCATGGCTCGGCTCTACAGAAGGCCATAGCAGCCGAGCATGGCTCGGCTCTACAGAAGGCCAGAGCAGCCGAGCATGGCTCGGCTACAGTCGGGTCACTCGCAGCGTGCGGCGGTGATGACGTTGTTCTTGTCCACGTACACGCGCAGGCGGTCCGGGCGGATGTCCTTGGTGGTGATGGTGGTTGGTCCGATTGGGTTGACCAGGCCGGCACCGCTTTCACGGGACAGGCGGCGCATGTTCTCTTCGTTGCCCGGCTGGCCGACGGCCCAGCCCAGGGTGCTGGCATCGCAGCGGCCGCTTCCCTTGACCTGCGGGCCAGGCGTGCTGACGCAGGCCGACAGCAGCAGGGCAGTTGCAGGAAGCAGCAGAAAGAGGCGGTGGGCAGTCATGCGGGCGCTCCATTGCAGGGGAATGGCCGCACCATAGCACTGTCTGCCGCGGCCCCGGCAGCGATCGGATCATTGCCGCTGGCCGACCGCCGATGCATAGTGCGCGAACGTACGGCATCGCGCCGACGGGCAGGTCGGGCCATTCCGGCGCAGGTGCGGAACAGGGTATGAAGGCAGGCAGTGCGCACGGACAGGGCTGGCTGACCTCGATGGCGTTGCTGCCGTTGCTGCTGGCAGCCGCGACGGTCAACGCCGCGGCCATTGATCCGGCAGTGGCGGCCGCAACCGCCGATGGCGCCCCCGTGTTCGGTGGCTGGCGCAACCTGCAGACCGAGGCCGGCCATGAGCCGGCGCAGCGCAACCTGGCGTTCGGCATGCTGCCGCAGGACGCGACCCGCGGCGACCGCTTCGTCATCCTTGATCGCGAAGGCCACCGCGCGGTGTGCTGCCTGCAGGTGGCCAGTCCGTCGCTGGGCGTGGCCGCGCTGCGCGAGCAGTACCATCTCGCACAGGCCGGGGTGGATGACCTCGGCAACGTGCGCAGCCCGTCCCGCCCCTACGTGCCGCATGTCTACGCGATGCAGCGGGTGGATGAGCTGTCCGATTACACCTTCGCCGATGTTGCCGGTGCCTACAGCGATCTGGGCGGCCTGCTGCTGCCGGAAGCCGCCGCGCTGGACTCCGAGGCGGCCACGGTGCGCCTGGGCGAGGTGCAGTACCGGCTGCAGTTCCAGCGCCAGCCCTTTGCCGATGACGATGGTGCGCTGGACCGCTACACCCTGCAGGCCCCCGGCAATGGCGCGGCGAAGGTCGTGGAAGTGCCGTTCGGGACCTACTGAGCCGGTCGATGCGGGCAGTCGAGCAAGCTCGACTCTACAATGTTCGCTGCACCTGATTACCGAGTTTCCTCCGTGTCCCTGCGTCCGCTGCTGCTGTTGTCCCTGACCACCCTGGCTGCCTGTGCCAGCGCGCCGCCGCCGCCGGCCCATTCCGATGCGCTGTGGCGCCTGATCGAGCGTGACTGCGAAGGGGGCGATGGCCCGCGAGGTGCCTGCCTGCAGGTGCAGCCCGGCGCCGACCGCCGCGACGTGCTGGTCAAGGATTTGCATGGGGATTACCAGTTCCTGCTGATGCCGCTGGACAAGGTCAGCGGCATTGAAAGCCCCGGACTGTACCGCAAGGGCGTGCCGAACTACTTCGCCGCCGCATGGCAGGCGCGCTCGCACACCCAGCAGGCGCTTGGCCAGCCGCTTCCGCGCGACGTGGCCAGCCTGGCGTTGAACTCGCCGCATGGGCGATCGCAGCACCAGCTGCACATCCACGTGGATTGCCTGCGTGCCGACGTGGTGCAGGCGCTGGACGCGCAGCGTGCGGTGCTGGGTCCGCAGTGGGCGCCGCTGCCGGTTCCGCTGCGTGGCCACCCGTACCAGGCGCGCGTGCTGCCGGGCGCCGAGCTGACCGCCAACCCGCTGAACCTGCTGGCCTTCGACCTGAGTGGCCCGGCCGATGTCGGCAACTGGAGCCTGCTGGTGGCCGGGCACCGCGATGCGCACGGCGCCCCCGGGTTCGTGCTGCTAGCGACCCGGCTCGACACCGCCACCGGCAACGACGCCAGTGCCGAGGAGCTGCAGGACCACGCCTGCGGCGTGCTGACCGGCGCCGGGTCCGCGCTGGAGAGGGTGCGCTAGCCCTGCTCGGGGTGCTGGCGGCGCCAGGTCGGCGCCGTCAGTGCATGCAGACTGCGGTCTTCCCAGCCGTCAGGCCCCAGATGATGGTCGCGCAGCAGGCCTTCGTTCTCGAAGCCGGCAGCGCGCAGCACGTCCGCAAGCCCGGCGCTATCGTCGGGCGGAAGCATCACGTAGACGCGGTGCAGCCCGACCTGGTCGAACAGGAAGGGGCACAGCGCCTGCAGCGTGTCGGCGAAGCGCTGCGCATCGGTCCAGTCGGCCTGGCAGAAGCGCTGCAGCTCGGCACTGCGATCGCGCGCGGACTGCAGCCGCACGGTCAGCTGGTCGATCAGGGTCTGGCTGGGCTGGTCGAACACGCCCAGCAGCAGACGGTCATTGTCTTCCTGCAGACGCGAGCGCTGGATGCCGATGAACAGCTGCACCTCGGCCTCGCTACGGCAGTTCATGTTGCAGCGGCTGCGGCGCTGGCCGCACAGCGTGCGCCAGCCGGGCAGGTCGGTGCGCTGCAGCGAGCGCAGGTTGATGGAACCATGGCCCAGCAGCAGCAGGTGGCGGCGCAGTACCGGGTGCAGGGCAGGAGGGGAAGCAAGGTTCGGTTCGATGCACATCCGGCCACCATCACGCCTGCGCGGGGCGATGCCCATGAAATTTGTTGCAAAGTGCGGAGCCTGCTGTGCGATGGTCCGGGGCGGTTCAGGAATGAGGACCGTCGAGCCCACAATGGACTAACCATGGTCAACCGCAGCCGTAGAGTCGAGCTTGCTCGACTACCGCTCGCTCGCCGTCAAGGCAGCGCCTGCACGCTGTACGACTCGATGACGTAGCTGAAAGCCCGTTGCTGGCGGTCGCGCAGCAGGGCGCGCACTTCCAGGATGACGCCATGGTCGCCATCGCCGCGCGGTGGCCAGAAGGTCCGGTCGGCGAGAGTCTGGCGCTGGAAGCCGAGGGGGCCGACCACGCGGCCGAAGGGTTCGTCGCTGCTGTCCAGCACCTGGTTCATCGCCGCGCTGAGACGCCCCGGCAGGTACCAGTTGTCGGCTTCGGAGAGTACGCGGCTGCCGCAGACCAGTTGCACGCGACGGTAGCGCAGCGGCGTATCGGCGTCCGCGCCTAGCGCCTTCTGCACGTCGGCCGGTGCCGCCTTGTCCTGGCCATGCACGCGTACGGCGCGCACGCGGGCCTGTTCGGCCAGGCCGTGCTCGGCGCACCAGCTTTCCAGCGTACCGGTTGCACTGGGGCCGGCCAGCACGCGCCGGTGCAGCTGTTCGACCATGGCGGCGGGCGCGATGCGCTGCTGCCCGGGCGGCGCCTGCAGCGGCGCGGTGGCGCCGGCATCGGCGGCGGACAGGCTGGCGATCGGGGCAGCGGCCAGCAGGGATGCCGCCTGCCAGCGGCGGAGACGATCGTGGCGGTCGGACGGGCCCATGCGGCATCACAGCGGAAACAGGCGCCCATGTTACCCGTTCAGGCGTGTCCCGGGCGTGCCGAAAGCGTCGCGACCCGTCAGGCATTCATCGCGTTGCCAAATATGAGGCATGCAGATATTTCGTTGGCCGATGGGCCGGGCGGGGCGCACGATGGGCCCCTTGTCTGGCTTTCCGGGAGTTTCCCCCATGACCCTGCAGTTCATCCACGGCGGCGTCGACCGCGAGGGTGCGCCGGTGCATTTCCACGTCCGCGAAGGGCGTTTCGAGGGCTTCAACCGCGCAAGGGGTCCGGCTGAAGGTGCCGAGGTCATCGACCTGCAGGGCTTCACCCTGCTGCCGGCGCTGGTGGATGGGCATATCCATCTGGACAAGAGTTTCGTCGGCGACCGCTGGCATCCGCACCAGCCGGTGGCCAGCCTGCGCGAGCGCCTGGCGGTGGAAAAGGCCGGCGTGGCCGACGCCGCGCCGATGGTAACCCGCGCCGAGGCGCTGATCCGCCAGTGCAGCCGCTTCGGCACGGTGGCGATGCGCTGCCATGTCGATATCGATGCCAGCACAGGCCTGCGGCACCTGCAGGCCGTGCGCGAGGCTGCGCAGCGCTGCGCCGACATCATGCAGATCCAGCTGGTGGCGTTCCCGCAGGCGGGGGTGATGTCCTGCGCGGGCACGGCCGCGGTGCTGGAGCAGGCCCTGGCCGAGGGCGTGGAAGTGCTGGGTGGCATCGACCCGACCACGCTGGATGGCGATGCCGAGGGGCAGCTGGCGCTGCTGTTCGGCCTGGCTGAGCGGTATGGCGTGCGCCTGGACATCCACTTGCACGAACCGGGCGAAACCGGCCTGGCCCAGCTGCTGCGCATCGCCGCGCGTACGCGTGCGGCCGGGCTGCAGGGCAGGGTGGCGGTCAGCCACGCCTACGCACTGGGCGAGGTGCCGCTGGCGCGCGCCCTGCAGGTAGGCGAGGCCTTGGTGGCCGCCGGCGTGTCGATCATGAGCAACGCGCCCGGGAATCATCCGTTCCCGCCGCTGCGGGCGCTGCACGATGCCGGGGTACGGGTTTTCGCAGGCAACGACAACATCCGTGACTGCTGGTGGCCCTACGGTAATGGCGATCTGCTGCAGCGGGCGATGCTGCTGGGCTACCGTTCGGGGTTCTACATGGATGCGGACCTGATGCTGGCGCTGGACATGGTGACCACGCATGCGGCGGCGGTGATCGGTTTGCCGGACTACGGAATCGGCGAGGGGCTGCCGGCGACGTTCGTGGCGGTGCGGGCGGATCACGGTCCGGCGGCGGTGGCGGGTGTGCCGGTCGAGCGGCGCGTGGTCGTCCAGGGGCAGTGGGTGTAGTCGGCAGGGCTTGCCGCCCTGCACCCGCTTAAAGCAACGGCAACGGCCAAAGCCAGAGCGGTATTCCGTGGGATGGCGGGGCGGTGTGGGTGGGTGCCGACCGTTGGTCGGCACATCTGTCAGATAGCGAAATTTATCTGGGATCAGGGCCTGTGCCGACCAACGGTCGGCACCCACATCAGCAGCAGGATCCATCAGCAGCAGGTTCCGACAGATCGCGGAAACCTGTCGAAGGCGGGGTGGGTCCGATTGAGGGGGCGTGAGCCGCATGGATGCGGCGACCGAGCCTACATGGACGTATTTACGGCGTCCCCTTCAACCGGACCCACCCCGCCAACCCACGGAATGTACGCTTCTAAGGTTGACGTTGACGTTGAGCAGGTGCAGGGCGCAGCCCTGCCGAACTTTACTCCGCCTCGCGCTGGACCTGCCGCCAGAGCTCGGCGGCGAGCGCGCGCACCGCATCATCCGCATCCGGCCGATGCAACAGCCCGATCTCATAGTTCTCCACCACCGGCAGGCCACGCTCGCCATCGATCACGCGGTGCTCGCGGTTCACCGCGCGACGTGGCAGCAGGCTGATGCCGATGCCATCGGCCACCGCCCCCTGGATGCCGCTCAGCGACGAACTGGTGAACGCGATGCGCCAGCGCAGGCCCAGTGCCTCCACCGCCTGGATCATCTCGTCGCGGTACAGGCCGCGCGGCGGGAACGTTACCAGCGGCAGCGGATCCAGCTGCAGGCTGCTGCTGCGCTGGCTGTCGATCCAGTGCATCGGCTCGCGCCGGCAGTGCACGGCCTGGCGCGTGTTGCGCCGCTGCTTGACCAGCACAAGGTCCAGCTCGCCATGGTCGAAGCCATGCGCCAGGTCGCGGCTCAGGCCGCTGCTGATCTCCAGCTTCACCTGCGGGTGGCGGCGGCTGAAGGCGGCCAGCATGCGCGTGGTCTGCGCGTTGACGAAATCCTCCGGCACGCCGATGCGCACTGCGGTCTCCACCGTGGCGCCGGCCAGGGCCTGGGCCATTTCTTCGTTCAGGTCGAGCATGCGCCGGGCGTAACCCAGCAGCGTGTGCCCGGCGTCGGTGGGGTGCACGTCGCGGTGGCCGCGTTCGAGCAGGCGGTGCCCGGCCAGCTCCTCCAGCCGCCGCACCTTCTGGCTGACCGTGGACTGGGTGGAATGCAGGCGGGTGGCGGCAGTGGTGAAACTCCCGCAGTCGGCAACCATCACCAGCGCACGCAGCAGGTCCAGTTCGAACAGCGTTCTATTCGATTTGGCACTGTCTTGCATTTGAACATTTCACTTCTGGATGCACGTGGCGACTTCTACCATGCAGGGCAGGGGGCGGCAAGCACGGCGCCCCGCTGCACCGGAGAACCGCAGATGCGCATCGCTCGTCGCCCTCGTTTGCCCGGCCCGCTGGGTCGCCTGTTGCTGCTGTGCCTGTTGGCGATGGTGGTGCCGGGCTGTTCGGCCACGGCCGGTTCGGTCGATGCGCGCCTGCGCGATGCTGCCGCGCGAGGCGATGCCGCCGCCGTGCGTGCGGCAGTAGAGGACGGCGCCGATCTGGAATCGCGCGATGGGCAGGGCCGCACCGCGCTGCTGCTGGCGACCCACGGCAACCACCTCGATGCCGCACGCGAACTGATCGAGGCCGGTGCCGACGTCAACGCCAAGGATGCGATGCAGGACAGCGCTTACCTGTATGCCGGTGCGCGCGGCCTGGATGACATCCTCGCGCTGACCCTGGCCCACGGTGCCGATCTGCGCAGCACCAACCGCTACGGCGGCACCGCCCTGATTCCCGCCGCCGAGCGCGGCCATGTGGCCACCGTGCGCACGCTGCTGCGCGCGGGTGTGGCGGTGGACCATGTCAACCGCCTGCACTGGACCGCGCTGCTGGAAGCGATCCTGCTCGGCGATGGTGGCCCGCGCCATGTGCAGATCGTGCAGCTGCTGCTCGACGCCGGCGCCAATCCCGACCTGGCCGATGGCGATGGCGTGACGCCGCTGATGCACGCACGCCAGCGTGGCTACACCCCTATTGAAACCCTGCTGCGCCGCGCTGGCGCCAGCCGCTGATCCCCGTCCCCTTCCACCCTGCGCGTTACGCGCGCCCACCAGGATGCCGTCCATGTTCCAGTCCCGTCCGTTGTCCCTTGCGATCCTCCTTGCCGTCGCACCGCTGTCGGCCTCCGCTGCCGAGCGCGCCGACCTGCTGATCCGCAACGCCACCGTGGTCGATGTCGAACATGCGCGCAGCCTTCCGGGGCAGAGCGTGGTCATCCGTGGCGATGACATCGTCGCCGTCGGCCCCGATGCGCAGCTGCGCAGCCAGTGGAGCGCGAGCCGCCAGATCGACGCCAAGGGCAAGTACCTGATCCCGGGCCTGTGGGACATGCACGTGCACTTCGGCGGCGGCCCGGCCCTCATCGAAGAGAACAAGGCGCTGCTGCCGCTGTACATCGCCCATGGCATCACCACCGTGCGCGACTGCTCGGGCGACCTGCCGGGGCAGGTGCTGCAGTGGCGTGGCGAGATCGCCAAGGGCACGCTGTTCGGGCCGCGCCTGCTCAGCTCCGGCGCCAAGATCGAAGGCATCAAGCCGGTCTGGAAGGGCACCATCGAAGTGGGCAGCGAGGCTGACGTCGACAAGGCGATCACCCGCCTGCAGCACGACAAGGTCGATTTCGTGAAGATCACCGACAGCACGCTGAAGCCGGAACTGTTCCTGTATTCGGCCAGCGCCGCGCGCAAGGCCGGCTTCAAAGCCTCGGGCCACATCCCGATGGCGCTGACCGTCGAACAGGCGGTCGATGCCGGCCTCGCCTCGATCGAGCATCTCGATTACGCCTTCAAGGCCGGCAGCAAGGATGAAGCGCAGATCGCCGCCGATTTCGGTGCCGGCCGCATCGACCGTGCCGAAGCCAACCGCCGCCTGGATGCCAGCTTCGACCACGATACGGCGATGCACACCTACCGCGACTTCGCCAAGCGCGGCGTGTTCGTGACCCCGACTCTCAATGGCGGCCGCATCCTCGATTTCCTCGACCAGGATGACCATGCCAACGATCCGTACCTGGCCTACATCGGCCCGGGCCTGCGTGCGACCTACCAGTGGCGCGTGGATCGCGCGGCCAAGGCGACCCCGGCGCAGATCGAAGCGCGCCATGCGCAGTACCACCAGGTGGCCTCGGTGCTGCCGATGCTGCAGGAAGCGGGGGTGACGATCATCGCCGGAACCGATGCCGGCTTCCTCAACTCGTACAACTTCCCGGGCATCGCGTTGCACCAGGAACTGCAGCTGTTCGTGAAGGAAGGCCTGAGCGCGCCGCAGGCGCTGTCGGCGGCCACGCGTTCCGGCCCGGCATGGTTCGGCCAGATGGACCGCTACGGTGGCGTCGCCCGCGGCAAGGCGGCCGACCTGGTGCTGCTGACCGCCAACCCGCTGCAGGACATCGCCGCGACGGAAAGGATTGACAGCGTGATCCTGCGCGGCATCGTGTATGACCGTGCGGCGCTGGACAAGATGCTGGCCGACACCAAGGCGAAGGTGGCGGCGTGGAATGCCCAGGCGGCCAAGGCGAAGTGATCGGCTGCGGGGTCAGAGCCCTTTCCAGTGGAAAGTGATCCGCCCCCCCGGCAGTACAGCCCAGGATCCGCCGTGCGGCTTGCACGCCTGTGTCCGATGGAGGGCAGGCGGTTGCAGGTGGGCGACGCGTTCCGCTCTGGCGCCGGGCGGTCGATGCTGGCCACGATGACCGCTCTGCCACGGAGGACGCTGCATGAAGAAGATGCTGTCGGGGGCGATGGTGGGGTGTTGGCTGCTGGCCGGTACCGCGCTGGCCCAGACCCATGTCTACAAGTGCGTGGACGGGCCGCACCCGGTCTACCAACAGACGCCGTGCCAAGGCCGGGCGGAATGGCGCTGGGACGTGCCCGCCGAAGCGGCGCAGGCACGAGGCAAGGGGGAGTCGAAGCCCGCGCGCCCCACGCAGGCGGTCAGGGCGCCGACCAATGTGCGGCGTGGCCGTCGCGCTCGGGCCGAGGGCGCGTTGATCACCCTGGCGCGTGATCCAGCCGGCTGCGAGCAGGCACGCCGCGAGCAGGCGCGGAAGATGACGCATGCGCGCCGGCTGGACTACCAGCAGCGGCGGCAGCTGGATGACGCACTGCGCCTGGCCTGCCAGTCCCCCTGAAACAGCAACGGCACCCTAAGGTGCCGTCGCGTGTGGTGCAGTGCCAGGAACTCAGTTTCCGTCGCGGGCTGCCGCCGGAGAACCGGAAGGGTCCGCCTTCGGCAGGCTGAGCTCCGGATTGCCCTGCTCGGCCTGCAGGATCTGGATGCGGCGCTGCAGGGCGTCCAGCTGGTTGTTGGTGCTCTGCACATCGGTGCTGAGGCTGACCGCCTGCTGCTGGGCCTGCTGCAGGGACGCGCTGACCTGGGCCGACTGTGCCTGCTGCTGTTCCATTTCCTGCTGCAGGGTGCGCAGGCGCTCTTCGTTGTACGACACCAGGCGCTCGGTGTAGCGCTTGCCTGCTTCCAGGCGGGTGGTGTCGATGTAGACCTGGGCCAGCTGCTCGGTCTGCTGCACGAAGGTGCGGTATACGCGCTCGGCGTTGTCGACGGCATCGGTCTTGATGACGCGCCAGAAGTTCTTTTCCTGGAACAGTGCCACGTAGTAGGTCAGGGTGCTGTCATTGAACAGCAGGCTGGCGCCGTAGTTGCCGTTGTAGGTGGTACGCAGCTCGGTCAGCTGGTTGCCATCCATCAGCTGCTTGAGTTCGTCCACCGTATTGCGCACCACCGGCCCGCTGCGGACCGGTTCGGCCGCCGCTTCGCGATCGCCGCGTGCTGCCAGTGCCGAGGGTGCCACCAGGATCATGGCCATGGCCAGCAGTGCCGCGCCGCGCGGATACCGGGCGAAGACGGTGCCCCCTGAAGTTTCTCGCATGTCTAGACCATCCACGAACGAAGTGTGGTTGAAATGAATGTGGTTCCCCGCCGCGAGTCTAGCATGGGTCCAGCAGACGCCAGCCGCACTGGACGGCACTCAATACACCAGCTGGGCGGCATTGCACTGGATCGATTGCATGCTGACGTCGGTCCGGCCCAGTTCCAGGCCCAGCAGATTGGCCAACAGGTCGGTCAGCAGATCGCCGACGCTGTTGAGTACAGGCTTGAGGATCTCCAGGATCGGCGTGAGCACCGTGCACAGCAGGCCCGAGCAGCTGACGTTGTTACCGGGGGCGGTGATGCCGCCACCGGCACTGGGGTCGTTGAACCCGCCGGGCTTGGTCTGGATGTAGGACGCCAGGTTGTCGCGCACGCAGTTGTTGTAGTCGAGCAGGTTGCCCAGCAGGCTGTCGCAGCGCTTCACCAGCAGCTGCCCGGTGAGACCGCCGATCAGTCCTTCCAGGGCTCCCAGGCCCTGGCCGGTGACGGTGACCCGGTACGCAGCCCAGACCGAGCCCGGCTCGTAGCAGGTTCCGAGCAGGAGCAGACCGCAGGCGTACGGCACGCCGCTGGGCGCGGCCCACTCTCCCAGTCCCTTCAGTTCAATGGAAGGATTTCCGTTGATCAGCAGCGGAATGACCTTGTCGACGTTGTAGCGGGCACCGGGGGCGTGTGCGGCGGTCAGGTAGCGGTCGGCCAGGGCCGTCGCGGCCTGCTTGGCATCGCTGGTGGGGCCGCTCAGCATGCCGGACAGCACGCGCAGCAGCTCATTGACCAGGCCTGACACCGTATCGCCCAGCGCCAGCGGATTGACTCGGGTGGAACCGGTCTGGCCGGCGGCCAGCGTCAGGTTCTGGCTGTCTGTCAATGCCGGCAGGGTGATCTTGTTGTTGATCAGCGGTTGGCCGAGCAGGGTAAGCAACTGGGCGTTCTGCAGCGTCGCATCGCAGACATTGCTCTTCGAAAACACATCGGCGGCATTGACGGTGCCGACGCACGCCCGCAGCACCGAGGAATCGACCTTGACCGTGGCGGTGGGCGGTGTGGCGCCGCACTGGATCGAGGTCAGCGTGCCCATCGCATTGGTGACATCGACGTGCAGCGGCAGGTGCAGGCGCGTACCCAGCAGCGACAGCAGTGCGCCGATGGCAGGCACGCGGTTGCTGTCGACGTCTACCATCAACCGCACCTGCGCGTTGTAGGCGCGTACACCGATGCCACCGATGGCGATCGACGGCGGCTCGATCACGCCGGCCTTGGCCTCGATGCCCAGCAGGTTGAGACCGCGGACCTGCAGGCCATTGTTGTCATTGGCGATGGAAATGCCTGTATTGAGCAGGTCCAATACGTTGATCTTCGATTCAAGCGCGCTGCCGATGGTTCCATCCGGAGCGATGACTTCGGCGAACAGGCCGCCACCGCCGGTCTGGCTGCCGAGGGTGATGTTGGCCTGGTTGATGTCCAGGCCGGTCGACACCAGGCTGCCCAGCGCGCGCAGTTGTGCGGCGGCCACGCTGTCACGTCCGAGCACGACGGCGGTGGCATCGACCAGCTGGGCCAGCGAGATCCTGTTGACCGACAGCAGCCGGTTGAAATCGGCCACGCTCAGGTTGGCCTCCACCGGGATGCCCAGTGCCTTCAGCAGACCCGACGGGGTCACGCTGACCTGGGCGAGGCCGTCGTAGGACAGCACGGTGGCGTCGCTTGCATCCAGGCCGATCAGGCGCAGGGTGGACATCAGCGGCGAGTTGCCATTGTTGCGCAGCAGCTGCGAGCCCACGCTATACACCGCGGACGGCGCGGTGCGCTTGGCCACGGCCTGGCCGCTGACCGTCGGCAGCTGCGCATTGATGCCGAAGAACGGCAGCACGCTGCGATGTGCCACCACCTTAACCGCATTGCGGGGGTTCTCCGCGCTGACGGCAGCAAGGAAGTGATCGGCGCTGGGGTGGTTGGCGTTCCAGTTGCCGCAGCTCACCTCCAGCTGGCCGCCGAAGCCATTTTCCTGCAGTGCGTTGTGGCGGGCGGCAGCATTGTCGCTGTTGCCCGACGTACACAGGTCCAGGCGCTGCGCGCCCGCCAGGGCGGCCAGGTCGGCCACCTTCTGTGCATCGCGCTTGGCCCAGAGCAGGTAGCCCACTTCCACCAGACCGAGCATCGCCACCAGCGAGACCAGCACCAGCATCATGGTGACCGACATGCCACCGCGTTGGTGGAAGGCAAGGGTGCGCGGCGGACCACTCATTGTCGGGTCCTCAGCGGCCGGAGCCGGATGCGCCGGACGCGGGCGTGACGTCGGTTTCGAAGAACTCCGGAATCTCGTGCTCGAAGCTCTTCAGGTAGCGCGCATAGCTGGCCGTGGCCTGGTCGCCGAGGATCGGCAGGCGGGCGCCGGCCTGGATGCCCGAAGCCTGCAGCTGGAACAGGTAGCGCACGGTCGCGCCGTTGCCGGTCGGCAGCAGGGCGACCGTGCTTTGGGCGGCTCGCGGTGCAGCCTGCGTGCTGACGGCGGAGGCGGTCGTCGCCACCGCAGGTGCGGTGAGATCCACGGTGGGCAGCTGCTGGGCCGGTGCCGACGGCGGCGCGTGCACGGGGGCCGGCACTGCGGGCAGGGGGCCGCCCATCATCTGGCCGGTGAGTGGCGGTTGCGGCGACTGCGCGGCGCTGGCCGAAGCCCACAGCAGGCATGTGGCGGCCAGGGCCATGCGAGGATGGAACAGGAAAATGCAAGCGGTCATGGCGTGTTCCCGGTGGGGTGGTCGGCACTGCCGAAGCGTTCAAGCATGGACGGCGGCAGACGCGGGACGAGGCGGTCGTCGCGCTCGCTGCGTGGGGTTTCGGCGGCAATGCGGCCGGGCACGGCCACGCGCGTGGCCATGGCGGTGCGCGCCGCTGAGACAGGCGTGGTGGCCGGCGTGCTGTGCGCGGTGTCACGCTGCTGCCAGCGTGCGCGGATCTGCTGTGCCTGCTCGCTGATGCTGCGCTGTACGTCCGGGCTGAGCTTGGCCTGCACCGTCAGCCGCTCCGCCGTTGCCGCATCACCGCGCAGCACGGCCCATAGCGCCAGGTTGGCGGTGGCCTTGGCATTGCCCGGCTGCAGCTCCAGCGCCTTGGCCAGCGGTTCGCGTGCCTGCTCCAGCTGGCCGGCACGCAGGCGCGCATAGCCCAGGTCGCCGAGGTAGTCGGTGTTCAACGGCTGCAGGCGGGTAGCGCGCGCCAGCGCCAGTTCGCTGGCGGCGTCATCGTTGCGGCGCGCCGCGATCAGGCCAAGGCCGTGCGCGGCAGCGGCGGCCTGGGCGCCGGAATCAAGGCTGCGATAGATGCCGGCGGCGGCGTCGGCCTGGCCGGTCTCGCGCAGGGCGTCGGCCTGCAGCAGGCGCAGCGCGGGCGCATCGCCGAAGCGCTGCCGATAGGCGTCGACATGGGCCAGCGAGGCAAACCATGCGCCCTGCTGCTGCATGCGCGCGATCAATTCCAGATAGGTGTTGCGGCTGTCCTGCGGGGCCGGCGTCGGTTCGGCCAGGCTGGGCCCCTGGCGATAGGCCGGGGTAGTGGAGGCGCAGCCGGACAGCATGGCCAGGGCGCACAGCAGATAGGCGGGGCGAAGCGCAGGCATGAGGTTCATCCCATCTTGGTCAAGGTATTGGCCAGCGCCACCAGCGCAGGGCCGGCAAGCACCAGCATCAGTGCCGGCAGCAGGGTCAGCATCATCACCACGGTCATCTTCACCGAGAGCTTTCCGACCTTTTCCTTCAGCGTGTTGCGGCGCTGTTCGCGCAGGCGCACGCTGAACTGCCGCAGGGGTTCCTGCACCGCGCCGCCATGCGCATGCACCTGCAGGATCAGCTGCACGAGGCTGGACAGGTCGTCATCACCGTAGACTTCACTGAGGCGGCGCAGCGACTGTGCGCGCGTGCGGCCCAACGAGTAGGCGGCGTTCGCTTCCTGGATCTCTCGGCCCAGCACGGGCAGCGCATCGCGCAGCTTGTCGCCCAGCGTCTGCAGGCTCTGATCCATGCTGAAGCCGACGCCCTGCAGCAGGCGCAGCAGGTCGATCAGCAGCGGCAGTTCGTTGGATACCGCACGGCGCCGCCGCGCCACCCAGCTGGACAGCGCGAACTTCGGCAGCAGCAGCCCCGCCGCCAGCGCAGCGATGACCACCATCAGGCGTGACACGCCGGTGGCATCACTCATTGCCAGTGAAGCCACCAGCACCAGCACGGCCAGCATCAGCCGCAGGGCGAGATAGATGGCGGTGCCTCGGCGCGTGTTCCAGCCGGCGAGGTCGAGCAGCAGCCGGTCTTCGTTGGCCAGGAGCGCGGCTTCCACGCGGCCACCGGTAAACAGTTGGCCGAGTTGCTGCAGCCAGCCGAAGGAGTCGCGCGCAGGCGCGGGCTCCGGCGGTGCGGCATCACGCGGTCGCAGTGCGGTCTGCAGGGTCGCGGAGGTGCGTGCTTCGCGGCTGCCACGCACCCAGCCGCCGAGGCCGAGCAGGCCCACGCCTGCGGCCAGCACCAGCAGGGCCAGCATCCACCAGGTGGCGGCGCTCATCGCAGGTCTCCCGGGTACAGATGCTTGGTCATAGCGAGCGCGCCAGTCGATACAGCAGGAATCCACCGACCAGCTCCAGGCCGAGGGCCATCAACAGCACCTTGTGGCCAAGCGGGTCGTGCAGCACGGGCTGGAAGAAATCGGGGCTGCTGATCGCCATCAGCACGGCGCATGCCGGCGGCAGCAGGCCCAGCACCCAGGCCGACATGCGGGTCTCCGAGGTCGTCGCGGCCAGTTCCTGCTCCGCCTGCTCGAGGTCGCGCATGAAATCGCCCATGCGCTGCAGGATCTGGTCGGAGCGTCCGCCGATTCGCACGCTGACGCCGATCACCACGGCAAGCACCCTGAGCACGTCCATCTGGTAGGGCCGTGCGGCCAGGCCCAGTGCCCGGTCAAGATCCATGCCGCTGCGCGCGTAGCGCACGGTGGTGTCGAGCATGCCCCGCAAAGGCGCGGTGGTCTGCCCCGATGCGGTCTGGAAGGCCATCTGCAGGCTGTTGCCGAGCGCGGTCAGGCGCACCAGGTTGTCGAGAAAATCCGGCAGCTGGTGCAGCAGGCGTGCGCGCAGGCGGGTAGTGCGGCGGACGATCCACAGCCCGCAGCCGAGCAGGTACAGGCCCAGCGTAAGCGGGAACATCCACAGCGTACCCAGGCGCAGCACCGCGACGACGGAAAGCGCGATGCCCGGCACGAGCAGCAGCAGCGGCAGTTTCCAGCCGGCGTCCAGGCCGGCGCGCTGCAGGAGGGCGTCCCAGGGCAGGGCGCGCTTGGCTGTCGAGGGCGCGGTACGCGCGGGGTCGGCCGCCGGCGCCGGCGTACTGCCGGCGCGGCCGAGCTGTTGCTCGGCGTGCTGCAGCGAGGTCTGGCGCTGCTCGCGGGCGTGCGCGGTGCCCCACAGCCATACGGCCGCAGCCAGCAGCAGGGCCATGACGCTCAGCAGCAGGAGCGCGGCGGTGCCCATTTCAGAAGTCTCCGTACAGCGACTCGCGCAGCTGCTGGCGGAACGGCTCCAGCTTGCGCGAATGGGGCTGGAAGCCGAGGCCGATCCAGCGGTTGACCTCCGCCCCGTCCGCGTCCACCTGCACTTCGTGGCGGAACATCTCCTGGGTGGTGATCAGGTTGTCGCTGACGCCGGTGATCTCGGTGATCGATACCAGGACGCGGCGGCCACTGGGCAGGCGCGCGATCTGCACGATGAAGTCGATCGCGCTGGCGATCTGCCGGCGCAGGCTGTCCTCGCTGCCCTGGAAGCCGGCAAAGCCAGCCAGCATCTCGATGCGATACAGGCAGTCGCGCGGTGAATTGGCGTGGATGGTGGCCATCGAACCGTCATGGCCGGTGTTCATCGCCTGCAGCATTTCCAGCACTTCGGCGCCACGCACCTCGCCGACCACGATGCGGTCCGGGCGCATGCGCAGGCTGTTGCGCACCAGGTCGCGGATGCTCACGGCGCCATGGCCATCGGCACCGCCCACGCGGCTCTCCAGGCGCACCACGTGAGGGTGGTTCAGCGACAGCTCGGCGGTGTCTTCCACGGTGATGACGCGCTCGGTTTCCGGTACGTAACTGGTCAGCGCGTTCAGCAGCGAGGTCTTGCCCGAGCTGGTGCCGCCGGAGACCAGAATGTTGCAGCGGCCCAGCACCATGGCCCTGATCAGCGCCTGCATCGGTGCGTCGAAGGTGCCCTTGGCCAGCAGTTCGTCCGGGGTGAAGGGGTCCTTGCGGAACTTGCGGATGGACACCATCGGCCCGTCCACGGCCAACGGCGAGATGATGGCGTTGAGGCGGCCGCCGTTGGGCAGGCGCGCATCCACCATCGGATTGGAATCATCCAGGCGGCGGCCGATCGGGGCCAGGATGCGGCGCAGGATGCGCAGCAGGTGGGTGTCGTCGGTGAAGCGCTGGGTCGCGCGCCGCAGTACGCCGCCCTGCGAGACATGCACGTCCTTGAAGCCGTTGATCAGGATGTCCTCGATCGTCGGATCGTGCAGCAGGTCATCCAGCGGGCCGAAACCGGTGAGCTCCTTCACCAGTCCCTCGGCGACGGTCTGCATCTCTCCCTCGTTGATCGGGATGCGCCATTCCTGGATGAAGCTGACGGTCTGCACCTGCACCCAGCGCGCGATGGTATCCGGCGCCCAGGAGTCGATGTCGATCCGCTCGTCTTCGATGCTGTTGAGCAGGTGCTCGTGCGCGGCCGACAGCACTTTCTGGTACTGCTCGGTCTGCGCGAACGGCGGGCTGGCCGGTGCGCTGTCAGGCAGCACGGCGCGCGCCATGGCATTGGGAAACAGGGTCACTTTGTCTTCCATGGCGTTCCACCCAGGGCAAGGGCTAGTCTTTCCCGCAGGCCGGGCGGCCGAGCCGGGCCGGCGGCCGGGTCCAGTCGCGCCACCAGCGGGGCGAGGGCGCGCAGGTACGGATCGCGCGGGGCATCCTGCAGCAGCAGATGGCCGTGGCTGGCCGCGGCCCGCACGCGCGGGCGCTCGGGCAGGGTGGCCAGCAGCGGCAGTTCGAAGCGGCGTGCGATCTGTTCGGGGGCCAGGCCGCTGTGTTCGTCATGACGGTTGACCACCAGCTGCAGCCGGCTTTCGCGTTCACGCTGCCCGCTCAGGTGCTTGAGGGCATGGTCGAGCGAGACCAGGGTGGCGATGGCGGTGTCGGCCACCAGCCAGATCTCGTCGGCCTGTTCCAGCAGCAGCGGCGGCAGCTGGCGCAGCGGGCAACCGCCGGCATCGCACAGCACACTGGTGAAGACCCCGCGCAGGCGCTGCAGCAGCGGGCCGGGATCGGAGGGCGGCACCGCGTCGCTGCCGCTGGCGCGGTCGAGCAGGACCAGGCCGCTGGTGTGCCGGGCCATGGCGGTGCGTGCGAGGGTGGCGTCGATGCGGCTGGCGTTGCGCAGCGCATCTTCGTAATGGAAGTGGCTGTCGAGGTTGAGGTACAGCGCGAGATCGCCCGCCGGCTGCGACAGCTCCATCAGCAGGCCGTCGGTTCCCATGGCATCGTCGCCTGCGTGGCTGCGCTGCTGCTGGGCGAGCACGGCCAGGTGCGCGGCCAGGGTACTGGTGCCAACGCCGGCGCGTACGCCAAGCAGCAGCACGAACCGCGCGCGGTGCGTCGGCTGTGGGGCGGCGGCGGTGCGCGGCGAGAGCGCCCGGCGCAGGGCGGTTTCGATTGCGCCGTTGTCGCTGTCCAGGTCGAGCACATCGCGCAGCCCGGCGCGCAGGGCCATCACCACGCCTTCCACCTGGCCGGTGCCGGTGGCACCCACGGCCATCAGGTTCAGGTCGGGCTGGGTCTGCTGCAGCTGCTCGGTCAGCACGGTCGAAGACGCCGCGTACTCCGGGCGGAAGTCGAGCAGCACCAGACTGTTGGCGCCTCGCTGCAGGTCCTGTGCGGAGGTCGGCTGCGTGCTGTCCTGCCAGTGCAGCACCGCCGATGCCGGCAGCCGCGACGCCAGCCGCGGCAGCAGTTCGCGATCAATGCCGTACAGCACCAGGTTCATCGCTGGTCCCGTGGCATGCAGTGGCTGGGCGGTGGCGTAGGGCATGGGCGTGGACTCGGCAGCATCGGGTCAGCGCGAGAAGCCTGGCACCGGGTCCTGGCTGACCGGGCCCAGCAGCCATGCACCCCATTCGGGCATGTGCGGGCGCGACTCGCGGTCGCCGGGCAGCGGCAGCTCGGTGTTGCGGGCCAGTGGCTGCACCAGGCGCGGGGTGACGATGATCACCAGCTCCTTGTCCTGGCGCTTGTAGTCGAGATTGCGGAAGAACGAGCCGATGATCGGCAGGTCCCCCAGCATCGGGATCTTGTTCACCGTGGACGCCACCGTTGAACTGACCAGGCCGCCGATGACGAAGCTTTCGCCGTCGCCCAGCTCGACCGTGGTGTCGGCGCGGCGCGTGCTGATCGAGGGGATCTGCACTCCATTGAGGGCGATGGAATTGGTGTAGTCCAGGTCGCTGGCTTCCGGCGCCACCTTCAGTGCGATGCGGTTGGGCGACAGCACGGTGGGGGTGACGGTCAGGCCGATGCCGAACGGCTTGTAGGTGACGGTGGTGGTGCCCAGGCCCTGCGGCTCGAGGATCGGCAGCTCGCCGCCGGCCAGGAAGCTCGCACTCTGGCCGGACAGTGCAACCAGGGTCGGCTCGGCCAGGACGCGGGCCATGCCGTTGCTCTGCAGCAGGTCGACGTCGGCATTCCACAGGCCCTTGGTCGAGCCGAACACCAGCCGGAATGCGGACGAGATCGGCGACTCTGCTTCGTTGCTGATGCCGCCCTCCGCCATTCCCGGCAGCACGCCGGTGTTGCCCGGCAGGATGCCGCCGGGGCGGGCGAAGCCATAGGCGAAGCCACCGTTGCGGTTCTGGAAGCTGATGCCGATCTGCTTCAGTGCGGTCTTGTTGAATTCGACCACCTTCACTTCCACCTGCACCACGCCACCACTGGCGATGGTGGAGGCGTCGGCCAGCATGCCGTCCTTGCCCAGGGCCATGGCCGCGGTCTTCTGCTCCTGCATGTGGGTCAGCATGCTGTCGCTGCTTCCCTGCAGCAGTCCCTGCTGGTCCTGCTGGGTGAACACCAGGCCATTGCGGCCGGCATCCGCGGCGCCCTGCACGGCGCTCTGCACGCGCACCTGCAGGCGCTGCGGCTCGCCCTGCTTCCTGTGCCACAACAGCAGGGTGGTGGTGCCGGGCGCCTTGCCGACCAGCAGCGCCTGGCGCTGGCCGCGCAGCATCACCACGTCGGCCACGCCCGGATCGGCGATCGCCACCCGTTCGAGATCGGCCGGCAGCGTCCACGGACGCTGTTCGCGGGCCTGCAGCACCAGCTCATCTGCCGCCACGCCCGTGCCGGGCGCCAGCAGCACCAGCAGCAGCGCCAGCCAGCGTTGGCGGGCGGTCGGGCGGGGATGCGGGCGATGTACGGTCATGGAAGGTCTCGGGGCAGGTCAAAGGGAACCGCGGGGGGCTGCACTGTCGCCACGGATGATCTCGATGCCGGCCGGGCGCGCGCCGGCGCGGCGCGGTGCAACCGGGCGCGGCGTCGCCCCGGCCACCGGCCGCGGTCGTGCTGCGCCGCCGGCCAGGCCGTCGCCGTCGATGCCGGCGTAGGCGTTGTTCTCGGGGCGCTGCAGCGCTTCCTGTTGTTCGCTGTCGAGGCCGCGCAGCGGATCCAGCACGCCGCGTGCCTGCGGGAACAGGGCAACATCGGGCAGGCCGGCATCGGCGGGGTTGCGCAGCGCCAGGAACAGCTTGCCCTGCTGCGCACCGAGCAGCAGGCGATTGGCTTCGTCCACCGGCACCGCCAGCACCGCGCTGCGTGCAGCCTGGGCGGTGTCGCTGCGGCTGGCCGTGCTGGCGCTGCCGGTGATGTCGGCGGCACGCGGGTCGTCGCCCTGCGCGTTGCCGCTGTTTTCAGCGCCGGCCTGTGCCGTGTCCACGGCGATGTCCTGCTGTCCATAGCTGAGCACGCGCAGGCGGGACAGCAGCAGGCGCGTCTGCGCCGGTTGCGGCTGGCCGTTCGTGCTGTTGTTGGCGCTGCGCAGGTTGAGGAAGACATCGACGAAATCGCCCGGCAGGATGCGGTTGCCCGCCCCCACCAGCTCATCGACCGGCACCGCCAACGCGCGCTCGCCGGGGCGAAGCTGCAGCGAGAAGCCCTGTGCCAGCAGGCCACGGCTGACCGTGGTGCCCTCGGCGATGTCCTGTACCGGCACCTTGCCGAGCACCGACGCCAGGTCGGACGAGGCGCCCGGTTCGGCGCTGGTGCGCTGGGCCAGGCGTACACCATCGGCGCGGATCGGTTCGCCGGCCGGCAGTCGTGCCACGGCTTCCACCACGGTTAGGGTGCGTGCGTCGGTGGTCGAGGCTGCCATGGGCGCGGTCGCCGTCGTGGCGGGCTTGCGCCCCACCATGAACGCCACTACCGCAAGCAGCGCGGCCAGGCCGATCAGTGCGATGGCGGCGATGCGGGTCAACTTGAGCATGGAAGCATCTCCTGAAACCGATCGTCAGTTGCTGCCGAGATCGAGCTGGGCGACCGCAACGCTGCGGATCGGGGCCTTCATCACCCAGCCGTACAGCGTGCCGGTGCCGGGAAGGAAGGGGTGGCTGGAATAGTCGTAGCTGACCGTGACGGTCACGCACTGCGCGCTGGCAAGACCGCTGCACGCCGCTGGCGGCGAGACCACGATGGCGCCGCTGCTGCCGGCCGCGCTGCAGTCAGGCTCCTGGCCCGAGAAGCGCAGCAGCCACTGCATCGAACGGCGTGCGGCCGAGCATGCAGCGACCCGACGTTCGGCGGTGCTGCCGAAGCGCAGCGAGGCACGCGCGCCTTCGGCCGATGCGGTCGCCAGCGTCTGCTGCGCGGCCATGATCATCACGCCGGAAAACGTAAGCATCAGCAGCGGAAGGAAGCCGAGCATCATCATCAGTGCGTACTCGACGGTGATGACGCCGCGTTGGGATCGGATCGTCTTCATTGCAGTACTCCCTGGCTCGAGGCCGCGACCCAGCCGATGGCGGCGAAGGCGAGATAGGCGGCGTAGGGGACGCCCTGGCGTCCCTGGCGGGCGAGGTGCATGTGCTGGACGGCCGGGCGCGCCTGCCAGTGCGCGCTCCATCGCGCGCAGTGCAGTTGCAGGCGTGGCGATACACAGTGCATCAGCCGTCTCGTGCTGATCACCAGCACCGCGTGCAGGCCTGCCACCAGGCTTGCGGCGATCCAGATCGGCAGCAGGGCGTTCCAGCCCAGCAGCAACCCCAGCACGGCGAAGAGCTTGACGTCGCCGGCGCCCATCCAGCGAAGCACGTAGAAGGGCAGCAGCGATGCCAGCCCTAGCGCGGCGCCCAGCAGGTGCCCCCACCATGGCAGGTGCGGGCCGGAAAACTGACCGGCGACAATCAACGGGAGGGCAAGCGCGCACGCTCCGACCAGCCAGGCATTGGGGACACGGCGGGCGTACAGATCGCTGATCGCGATGCGCAGGCTCAAACCCATGGCCAACAGCCCCAGTAACGTCATCCCACACCCTCAACATCCATCAATGGACCGTTTCTGTTTCAGCACTTTCGATTCTTTCAGCGATCCGCAGCCGCGGCCGCGTGGGCCGCGTGCGGAACGTGGCGCCGCGAATCAATCTCCGGCGCCGACGCCTGCTGCCTTGTCAGCCAGGGTCGTCAGGTTCGAGAAGAGCTTGCCGAAGTACTCGGAGATCTGTTCTCCGCCGATGGCGATGATCACGCCAGCAATAACTGCTGCCAGCAGGCCATATTCCAGCGCAGTCACGCCGTCTTCTTCGTTGAGGAACTTGCGGATCGATGCGTTCATGACGGTTGTCTCCCTATACCAGTCAGGTTTTCATGTGTTACCCAGGTTGAATGGGCGCCCGGTTCCACCGGGTCCATCCATGGACCCCCACCGTCCTGGCAGGGGGACATGGCGGGACAGTCCCGCCATGGTCAATCAACGTGATCCCTGTCCCCAGGAGCAGCCTGCGCACGAGCGCCGTCGCGCCGCGTCCTGCCGCGGGTCAGCTGTGCGAGGGTGGCGCGCATTTGCATGTTTCCCCCTGGGTGACGCCGATGTCGCATCGCCGGATCACCATGGCATCGACTCTTGCCCGAATGGCGCGGTGCCGCAAGCCAAATCAATATGCAAATTCGGCAGAAAGCCATTCTTGCGTGAAGAAAAACTGTCGTTCAGGTGAAGAAAAAAGGTTACCCGACAAATCCGTTCATTTGGATCGAGAAAATCGCCGGGAAGCCTTGCCGCATGCGAATTTCGTGCCATTCGCAGCTACATTCCGAAAGGCTGGCCATTAATGGTTTACGTAATGCATCACTGTTTACGGACGCTCATTTACACGCAATACTCCAACGCAATCGAAACGTACTCGTGGCAGCCGGCCGCAGTGCAGGCCGGCCTCGCTACGGCACGTTGAATGGATTGCGGCGCGCGCCCTTTCGGCCAGTGGGGCGGCGGATACGGACTCATGGGGGACGACGCTGTCATGGAAGGTGGGGTGGGCGATCTCGAAGGCGGCCGGCTCGACGACGGTGAACTCCGGTCGATCGACCTGGCGACGCTGAGCGGTGTGCTTCGCGTCTGCGATGTGGAACTGCTGCTGCTCGACGGCAACGGGCCCAAGGCTGCCTTCTCTTCGCGCGTGCACGATGAAGCGCTGTTCTGCAGCATCACCTGCGGCTTCCATTGCCGTGGACGATTCATGCTGCCGCCGGACTGGGCGATGCTCGGCTTCGTGCATGCCACCGATGAAGTACAGAGCTGGTGCCACGGCGTGCCGATGGTGGCGGGCATGTCGTTCACGGTGCTGCCTGAAGGCATCAGTGAGTTCACGCTCAGCGCCGGCACCCAGATCACCGTCATGCTGCTGCCGGTGGCGCGGGTGCAGCGCAAGCTCACCGAGCTGAGCCTGCGCAGTACGCCACCGGCCGGCCAGGCCCTGAGCCTGGTGCAGCTGCCCGTCGACAGCCAGGCGCTGGCCAACCATTACCTGCAGCTGCACGCGCAGCTGGGGCAGGGTGCCGCACTGCAGCCGGAAGAGACCGATCGCCTGCTGCATGAACACATCCAAGCGCTGCTGGCGGCCGGGCCTGCCGATCGCCCCGGCTTCACCCGCGCGCGGCGGACGCACTATCTCATCGCGCAGCGCGCCGAGAACTTCATGCGCCTCAACCTGCGGCGCAACATCTATATGAATGAAATCTGCGATGCGGCCGGCGTCAGCGAGCGTGGCCTGCGCTACGCGTTCGAAGATCTGTTCGGCGTGTCGCCCAACCGTTACCTGTCGATGCTTCGGCTGTGCGCCGCCTGCCGCAGCCTGTCGATGGCCGACTCCAGCCGCCGCTCGGTCAAGGCCATCGCACTCAGTTGCGGCCTGTGGGATCTCTCGCGCTTTGCCGACAACTACCGCAAGGTGTTCGGCGAACTGCCGCGCGACACGTTGATGCGCTCGCCGGCACAGATGGGCCAGCCGGCCTGAAACAGGCGTGCTGCCGAATCTGCATATGCGTCTGCCGAATCCGCCCGTGGCTTTGCCGGAATGCGCGATTGCCCTGCCGGAATGAAGTGCCCCGCCCACGTTGAAGACGCTGAAATATCAGTCACGTGCCAACCGGCATGCCCACTGGATTTCAAGTCGTTCGTCAACGGGGGAAGTGCTCATGAACCGCATTTACCGGCGTGTATGGAACCGCCAGCTCAATGCTCTTGTTGTGGCCTCGGAACTGGCCACCGGCGATGGTGGAGCGACAGCGCTCCGCGATCCGCAATCGAAACTGCTGGTGCCCAGCGCATTGGCCCTGGCACTGCTGAGCGTCCTTGCCAGCGGCACCGCTGCCGCCAGTGAGCCCAATCAGTCGCTGCGCGACCTGCAGGCATTGGCGGCCAAGTACACCCAGACCATGCCGGTCAAGGTGGACGCGGAAGTGGCCCTCGCCGCCGCTGCGCGCCAGGCACAGGCCAGCCCGGCCATCAGTACCGATGCACGCATCGGCCTGCAGCTGAGCACCACCGGCCTGCCGGTCGTGCGCGATGTGCTGCCGGCCAGGGTCAAGGTGTCGCTGGGTGCGGGCAACACGCCGCAGCAGGTGGCCGCACCGGCCGTGGCCGCCAATGTTCGCGCTTCGGTCGGGCTGGGCGGCACCACCCGTGTCGACACCGCGCTCGGTGCGCAGCTGGCGCCGCAGGCACAGGCACCGTTGGCACTGGCCACCACCGCCGCTGCCAAGGCCCAGGTGGGCGTGGACGGCGCGCCGCTTGCCGGTCTCGATACCCAGGCTGCCGTTGCCGCCAATGTTGCGGCGGCGCCGACCCCTTCGCTGTCCGGCCTGAAGGCCGCGGTCGCTGGCAAGGTCGATGCGAAGCTGGCGCTGGCCGGCCATGCCATCGAAGGCCGGGGCCAGGTTGGCGCGACGGCGTCGGCCACGCTGCCGGCGAAAGAAGAGCTGCCGGGCGAGACCGAGGATCGTGCACTGACCGCCGGGCTCGATGGCTCCGTCGCGGGCAAAGTGCGCGTGCTCGGCCCCGATGGCGAAGCCGTCATTGCCGATCGCAACCTGAAGCTGGTCGGTACCTCGGTGGTCGGCGCACAGACCAGCTCGCTGGGACTGGGTGGCCTGCTCACCGGCGTCGGCACTGCGCTGGAGGGTGTCGGCGGCGCTGTTGGCAGCCTGGTCAACGGCGATCTCAACGGCACGGTCGGCAACCTCGGCGGTGCGGTGGGTGGCCTGCTCGGCAACACGCTGGGCGGGCTCGGCCTGACCCAGCCGTCGGCCATTCCGCCGGACAGCCCGAAGGCACCTGCCGCGGCCGATCCCAATGCCGGCCTGATCATCGGCACCGGTGGTCTGGTCGGTGGTCTGGGCGCATTGATCGGCCCGACCACCGCCAGTTTGTTCGGTGGCAACGGCTACCTGACAAACGGCAACCTCAATGTCAGTACTGCCAATGTCATGCAGACCTATTCGACGGTCAACGTGCTGGGCATTCCGGTGGTCAACGCCACCCCGGTCGGCACCACGCTGAATGGCCTGGGCGGTGCGGTCACCGGTGGCAGCTCGCACCTCACCCTGATCGGTGGCGTGACGTCGGACAGCTACATCTACAACATCAACAACGGCAATCCGGGCGGCCTGCTCGGCCTGCTGTTGCCGGGGCAGTCGCCGGAGTGGGCGGCCAAGTGCCTGGACGTCCTCGGCGTGGCCGATATCTCCTGCTGGGCGGTCAACGCCGCGCAGGACTACCAGGTGCTGATGGGGGACGGCGCCTATGCCAACGGTTCCAGGGAGGTGGTGATCGGCGCCAACGCACGCCACGAACTGCCCAAGGTCGATGCCAACGTCGCGTTCCCCGGCAACGGCACCAACGATCCGGCCAACCCCACCGGCGTGCCCACCGCGGACTACGCCGCGCGCTTGGGCCATTCGGTGATCGTCGGCGACAGCGCCTCCGGCACCGCCAACGGGCAGACCCTGCTTGGCGCCGAGGCAACCTCGGACAAGGCCAATTCGGTAGCGCTGGGCTACCGCTCGGCTGCAGTGCGTGGCGCGCAGGCCAGCTACAGCGCATACGGCCTGACCGCAGCGCAGGTGTCCGCCGGCGAAGTGTCCGTGGGCAGCGCCAACGGTGGCGAGCGGCAGATCACCAACCTGGCTGCGGGTAGTGCCAGCACCGATGCGGTCAACGTCGCCCAGCTGCGGGGCGCGATCAGCCAGATCGATGCGCTGGGCGATGTTGCCGTCACCTACGACCTCGACGAAGCCGGCGCCCCCGACTATCGCCGCGTCACCTTGGGCAACGGCACCGGCACCACCACGCTGTCCAACCTGACGGCGGGCGCGATCAGCGCCAGCAGCACCGAAGCGGTCAACGGCAGCCAGCTGTTTACCAGCAACGATGCGATCACGCGCTTCTTTGGCGGCCGCACTGCCTTCGATCCGGCCACTGGTGCCTTCACCGCGCCGCTGTTCGAGATCAGCACCCTCTCCGATGACGGCGCCATCGCGCAGGGCGCCTACGAGAACGTCACCGATGCCTTCGATGCGGTCGATGGCTCGCTGGTCAACCTCAACACGCAGATCAACGACATCCGCAACGGCGGCACCAAGTACCTGCGGGTGAATTCCACGGGCGTGGAAGCCGTGGCCACCGGCGCCGATTCCATCGCCGTGGGCAGCAACGCGCAGGCCACCGCTGCCAACAGCATCGCCGTCGGCGCAGGCAGCCTGGCCGACCGTGACAACACTGTCTCCGTCGGCGCCGCCGGTGCGGAACGGCAGATCACCCACGTGGCCGCGGCCACCGAGGCGACCGATGCGGTCAACCTGGGCCAGCTGCAGGCATCGGAAGAGGGCGCGCTGCGCTACGACCTCAACGCCGATGGCAGCGTGGACTACGCCAGCGCCACGCTGGGCCAGGGCGGTACCGCCACCACCCTGCGCAACCTGGGCCCGGGCGAGGTCAGTGCGCTCAGCAGCGAGGCCATCAACGGTGCGCAGCTGTTCGCCGCCAACCAGACCATGGCCACCCATCTCGGCGGTGGCGCAGCGGTCGATGCCAACGGCGTGGTCACCGCACCCACCTACACCATCAACAACGTGGCCGCCAACGGCACCATCAGCCAGGGCAGCTACAACGACGTGGGCAGTGCCTTCGATGCGGTGAGCAACTCGCTGGCCAACGTGGTCGACCAGACCGACGAACTGGACATGCGTGCAGTGAAATACGATGTGGATGCAAGCGGCGACGTGATGGATTCGGTCACCCTCAGCGGCACCGGCAACGCAGCGGTGCGGCTCACCAACGTGGCGGCCGGCAGCATCCAGGCGGGCAGCAGCGATGCCATCACCGGCGACCAGCTGTTCGCCACCCATGCCACCATCGCCAACTACTTCGGCGGCAGTACCACCTACGACGGCGCCACCTCGCAGTGGACCGCCCCGTCCTTCAGCATTTCCAGCATCGCCACCGACGGCAGCATCTCGCTCAACGACTACAGCAACGTCACCGCCGCCTTCTTGGCGGTCGATGGTTCGCTGCGCACGCTCAACCAGCGCATCCTCAACGGCAGCGCCAGCCCCTACCTGGCGGTCAATTCGGCCGCTGCCGCCGCCACCGCGACCGGCGATGAAGCCGTGGCGGTCGGTCCGCAGGCAAGCGCAGCGGGTGCCTCCAGCGTGGCGGTCGGCAACGGCGCCAGCGCCAGCGCCGACAACAGCGTGGCCCTGGGCGGCGGCTCGGTCGCCAGCGTCGGTGCGCAGACCGGCTACACCGGTGCCTACGGCCAGACCGGTGCCAGCAACTCGGCCGGTGAAGTATCGGTGGGCAGCAGCGGGGCCGAGCGCAAGATCACCAACGTGGCCGATGGCTCCGATGACCACGATGCCACCAACGTGGGCCAGCTGAACAACGGCGTGAACTACGCCATCGACCAGTCCAAGGCCTATACCGACCAGAAGATCCAGAACATCACCAACGTGGCCGGCAGCTTCCGCGCCAACAACAGCAACAACCTGGCCGACCCGGCCGCGACCGGTGCCAACTCCGCCGCCGGTGGTGCCGGTTCCACCGCCGCCGGGGCCAACTCCACCGCACTGGGCAACGGTGCGCAGGCGCAGGCCGACAACTCGGTGGCACTGGGCGCCGGCTCCGTCGCCGACCGTGCCAACACGGTGTCGGTGGGCGCCGCCGGTGCCGAGCGCCAGGTGGTCAACGTGGCCGACGGTACCCAGGCCACCGACGCGGTCAACGTGCGCCAGCTGCAGGCCTCGCAGCAGGGCACGCTGCGCTATGACACCACCACCAACGGCGATACCAACTACAACAGCGTCACCCTCGGCAGCAGCACCAGCGGGCCGACCACGGTGCGCAACGTTGCGGCCGGTACGGCGGGCACCGACGCGGTCAACGTCGACCAGCTGCGCGCCGGCATGTCGCAGACCCTGGACTGGTCCAAGGCCTACACCGACGAGCGCATGGGCGGCTTCGAGCGCGAACTGCGCAAGACCGACAACCGCGCCTCGGCCGGCATTGCCTCGGCGATGGCCACCGCAGCGCTGCCGCAGCCCAGTGAAGCGGGCCGCAGCATGGCCTCGTTCGCGGCGGGTAGCTACAACGGCGAATCCGGCATGGCCCTGGGCATTTCCGGTGTCTCCGAGGGCGGCCGCTGGATCTACAAGTTCAGCGGTTCCACCAACACCCGTGGCGAAGCCGGCGTAGCCGTCGGCGCCGGCATCCAGTGGTAAGTGCCCGGGCCGGGCTGCCCGTCAGCCCGGCCGTGCCCACCACATCGACAGGGGGAATCCCAATGACGTTCCAACGCACCTCGCGCCCCGGCCCGTTCGCCGCGTCGCTCGTCCTGGTCCTGGCCGCCGGCCTGCTGGCCGGCTGCCGCAGCACCGCACCCGCCGGCGACGCGCCGGCCGCCGACACGCTGGTCAGCTTCCCGGAGGCCAGCAAGGCTTCGCTGAAGGAAGGCACCTATCCCGACGTGGCCGACCTGCGCCGTTTCGCCCCCGGCATGAGCAAGCGCCAGCTGTACGCGCTGCTGGGCACGCCGCACTTCAACGAAGGCATGTGGGGCGTGCGCCGGTGGAATTACCTGTTCAATTTCCGCACCGCCCAGGGCGCGGAGTACTTCACCTGCCAGTTCCAGGTGCAGTTCGATGGCAAGGGCATCGCCCAGGCCGGTCACTGGAAGCCGCAGGCCTGTGCGGCCGTGCTGGATCCACCCGCGCCGCCGCCGGTGGCCGCGGCACCCGCACCGTTGCCGGCCCAGCCCCTGCGCCTGGCCGCCGATGCGCTGTTCGGTTTCGACAGCGACGTGCTCAGCCAGGCCGGCCAGTCGGCGGTGCAGGGCGTGCTTGCCCAGGTGCGTGAAGCCAGCGAGGTGCAGTCGATCCAGGTGGTCGGCTACACCGATCGTATCGGCGGCGCCGACTACAACCAGCGGCTGTCGCAGCGGCGTGCCGAGTCGGTGCGGGTGGCGCTGGTGCAGGGCGGGGTACCTGCACAGACCATCAGCGCGGAAGGACGCGGCGCCGCCGACCCCCTCGTGCAGTGCACGCAGCAGACCCAGCGCGAACTGATTGCCTGCCTCGCGCCGAACCGCCGCGTGCAGATCGCCGGCACCGCCCGGCGCAACTGAGTATTCCGCCGGCCCCGCCGGCGCCTGAGTTTCCCCCCTGATCCGCCGGCCGGCGTGGATGCGTCTCCCCCGTCATCTCCGTCCGCCGGCGGGCCAGGTCTTTCCATGGTGCACGCGATGAATGCCCAATTCCTGCCCTTTTCCATGAAGACGGAAACCACAGTCAGCGTGTATGGCCAGCTCGGCAACCATTCGGTGGTGCGCATTCCCGGCCGGCGCCTGCCGGGCCTGATCCTGCAGGCCGACACCGTGGCCGGGTTCCTCACCCAGCTGCAGGACGCCCAGGCCTGCCTGCGCAGCGGGCGCGCGCAACGTGCCGATGCAGAGTTGGACATGCTGATCGACACACTGCAGCAGTGGTACGCATTGATCGAATCGCGCCTGGCCGACGCCGGCGAAGCCCTGTAAAAAGAGTTCAATCGCTGTCTTCGACGCGCTCGCCCATCAGTTCGCGTTGGCGCTTGTCCAGCTCTTCGGCGTAGCGCTTGCGCACAAAGGCTTCGGAGACCACGCCCAGCACCTGGCCATCGCTGGCCACCACCGCCAGTTCGTCGGCCTGGGTCTGGTCGAAGCGCTGCATCACCGCCACCACGTTGGCGTTGGCGGCGAGCGCAACGTCGCGGTTTTCGGCATAGTCGCCCACCACCGCATCCGGCTTCACGCCATCGCCGTACATGCGCGGAATCTGCACGATGCCGGCGTAGTGGCCTTCGCTGTCCACCAGGATCACGCGGCCGCCGGAGCCCAGCGGGAAGCGCTGGCGGAACGAGGCCGTATCCAGGTCGGCCGGTGCGGTGGCCACGCCCTTGCGCATCATCCGCCCGGCGTTGAGGTTCTGCACCCAGCCCACATCGCGCGCGCTCTTGATGGTTTCCCCGCGCAGGTGCATGCGCCAGGTCGAGAACGAATAGCCGAACCACTGCCGCACCAGCGTGCTGGACACCAGCACGGCGCTCATCACCACGCTGGTCAGCAGGAAGTCGTGGGTGCCTTCCAGCACCAGCATGGCCATGGTCATCGGCGCGCCGACCACGGCGGCCGCCAGCGCGGCCATGCCGGCTAGAGCAGCCGAAGTAGCATCGATCACCGGCACGCCGGTAGCCATCGCCAGCAGGCCGGCAAACAGCGCACCGACCAGCGTCCCCATGAATAGCGAGGCGAAGAACAGGCCACCGCGGAAGCCGAAACCCAGCGAGATGCCCGAGGCCAGGCACTTGAGGGTCAGCAGCGCACCGATCCAGATCAGCGGCAGGTGGGTGGTCAGGTCCAAGTGCAGTGCACCGTGGCCGGAAGACAGCACCTGCGGGCTGGCCATCGCCAGCGGAATCAGCAGCAGGCCGCCGAGCACCGGCCGGCCCCACAGCGGCAGCGGGCTGCGCTTGACCGTGCCCTCGATCGAGGCGATCAGGCGCATCACCAGGATGCCGACCATGGCGCAGCAGCAGCCGAGCAGGCCGTAGATGGCATAGTCGGCAGCGCGCACGTCGATGGTGGACGCGGCCGGCAGCAGGTAGGCGTCGATGCCGGCCTGGTCGGCCACGAATGCGCCGGCCAGCGCGGCCACGGCCACCGGGGCCAGCGCGGACGGGGTATAGGCGCCGATGACGATCTCAAAGGCATAGAAGGCACCGGCCAGCGGTGCGCCGAAGGCGGCGGCGATGGCACCGGCTGCGCCGGCCCCGACCAGGATGCGCACGTCGTTGCGGCGCAGGCGCATCACCCGTCCCAGCTGCGAGCCGCTGCCAGCGCCCATCTGCGTGTACGACGCCTCAAGGCCGACCGAGGCGCCGCAGCCGTTGGAGATCAGGGTCTGGGTCAGCACGATCAGGTTGTCGCGCATCGACATGCGGCCGCCGTGCAGGGCGTTGGCTTCCACCGCATCGAGCAGGGGGCGCTTGAGGCGGGTAGCGGCCAGCGCGACCAGGCCCACCAGCAGGCCGCCCAGCGGCAGCACCAGCAGGGCGGTCCATGGCAGCGAGGGCAGGGAGCTCAGGCGCATGCCTTCTTCCAGGCCGTACAGCGCGGCCTGCAGCCAGCGCGCGATGCCCGATTGCAGCAGGGTCAGGCCGCCGGCGAGCAGCCCGACCACCAGGGCGAGGGCGATGAACCACAGGTCGCTGCCGCGCAGGCGCAGGCGCAGGCCCTGGAACGCCAGATGCAGGCGTAATGGCGAAGCGTGGGAGGACATGGTGGCGGCATGATACGCCGCCACCTTGATCGCTGCCCTCACCGCATCGGGCGGCTGGGGGGCTTAGAAGCGGTAGCGGCCCTGCACGTATAAGGTGCGCGGCGCGGCCACCATGCGCCCGGCGTTGCCGTCGACATTGCGGGTGTACCAGCGCTTGTCGGCCAGGTTGTTCACGCCCAGCGCGATCTCGCTGTCACCCAGGCCGGGCACCTGCCAGGCCACCTGTGCGTTCAGCAGACGCACGCCCGACACCCGGCCCACGCGCGCGTCGGCGCTCTCGGCCCAGGTGTTGGCGGCATCGGAGAACTGCCCGCTGTGGTGCGTGCTGGAGACGTTGAAGGTCCAGGCGGCAATGGCGTAGCGGGCGCCGATGCTGTCGGTGTCACGCGAATAGAACGGCACGTCCAGGCCGCGGTTGTCGCCGGACTGCTGGATCGCCTTGGTCCAGCTGTAATTGGCGTACAGCTCCAGGCCGGCCAGCGCGCTGTCTTCGGCGAAGCGGTACTCCAGCGCGCTTTCCACGCCCTTGTGGTCGGTGGCGCCGATGTTCTGGAAGGTCGGCGGGGTGATGCCCGGCACCTGCTGGATCTGGTTGTCGAAGCGCATCTTGAATACGGTCACTTCCGCGCGCAGGGCGCCGGCCTGCCAGCGCGCACCCAGTTCGGTGGTCCTGGCCACTTCCGGGTTCAGCGGGTTGCTGGCGGTCTGCGAGTTCAGCTGGATGTTCTGCACCGGCCCGAACGAGGTGGTGTAGTTGCCGAACACGGTCAGCTGCGGGGTCAGCAGGTAGGCGATGTTGATCGACGGCAGCGCCTTGTCGTTGCGGCTGCTGAAGGTGGTGCCGCCACCGGCCTGGCGGCGGTCCATGTCGACCCACTCCAGGCGCACGCCCGGGGTGATGCGCCATTGGCCGACGGCGATGCGGTCGTCCACGTAGAACGCATGTGCGTCGGTGGCGTTGTCGAAGCGGGTGATCGCACTTTCCACGCCGGTGCGGCGGACCACGGTATAGCTGCGGTCGTTGCCGCGCTCGCGCAGGAAGCGGTAGCCGGCGGTGATGTCATGCACGGTGCTGCCCCAGCGCAGGCGCTGGGTGTAGCGCGGCTCGATGCCGAGCACGCGGTAGTCGCGCGGCTGCACGGTCAGCTGGGTGCTGGCGGCGTTGATCAGCGAGCTGGCGCGGTTGCTCTCGTTGTAATACGCCAGCACCTCGAACTCGCTATCGACCGACAGGGTGTTGGTGTAGCCCAGGTCGATGCCGGTGCGGTGGCCCTTCCAGAAATCGGTGGGGCGGGTGTTCTGGAACGGATCGGCCTCGTACTGCGCGCGGGCCAGGCCGCCCGGGGTCAGCGAGCGCACATCGTAGTAGGATAGTTTGGCGCGCAGCTCCTGCTGCGCGTCGATGGCATAGGCGAGCTTCAGCGCCAGGTCGTCGAAGCGGTCGTCGCTGCCCTGCCGCCAGCCGCGGCCGTCCTGGCCGGAATACAGCAGGGCCATGCCCAGGCCGTTGTCGGCGGTGCCGCCGAGGAAGGCGTTGTACTGGGTGCTGTCACCGCCGCCGTGGTCATAGGCGCTGTAGCGCACGCCGGCTTCACCATGCAGGCCGGCCTCGGTCGGGATGGCTCGGGTGCTGAAGTTGATGATGCCGCCGACGTTCTGCGGCCCGTAACGCACCGCACCGCCGCCACGCACGACGTCGATCGATTCGATGTTGGACAGGCTGGTCGGGGCGAACGACAGCTGCGGCTGGCCATACGGCGCCACCGCCAGCGGCACGCCGTCCAGCAGCACGGTCGAGCGCGGCGAGTAACGGCCGGTCAGGCCACGCACGCCGATGTTCAGCGAGACCGAGCTGCCGGCGGTGCCCGAGTTGTCGGTGACCTGCACGCCCGGAATGCGGCGCATGGCATCGCCGATGCTGGCCGCGCCGCTGGCGTCGATGCGCTGGCGGTCGACCACGGTGCGCGCGCCGGCAAAGCGCTTCACGCTGTCGTGCAGCCCGGTGCCCAGCCAGCTGCCGGAGACCTGGATGCTGTCCAGGGTGGTGGCGCTGTCCTGCGCCAGGGCGGTGGCGGACAGGCACAGGGTCAGGGCGGCGGCCAGGGGCAGGCGGGCCGGGGGCGGGATTCGGAAGGGCATGGAGGCGGGCGCGGAAGGGTCGTAAATGAGAATTATTGCTGATTCCATTCGCCGATGGAATGCGTCTTTCGGGGGTGGCGCGGCCGTGGCCTGAATGGCCCGGTGGTAAAGTGGAAGATTGTTTCCTGACTGCCGAGATCTGCCATGTCCACTGCCGCTTTCTATCCCGTCGGAACCCCTGGCCAGCCGTGGGGCACGGCGGAACGGGAGCAGTGGCGCGGCCGCCAGCAGCGCCTGCGCCGCTATGACCAGGAAGTGCTGCCGCGCATCGAAGCGCTGGCCGGTCGCTTCGAGAAGGTGGCCTATGGCCGGCTCGACTATGCCGGTGAGACCTACACCCTGTTCGCCCTGCGCAGCCACGACTGGAACCCGGCCCTCCCGGCGGCGCTGGTCACCGGTGGCGTGCACGGCTACGAGACCAGCGGCGTGATGGGGGCGCTGGATTTCCTGGAACAGCACGCGGCCGACTACGCCGGCAAGGCCAACCTGCTGGTGGCGCCGTGCGTGAACCCGTGGGGCTTCGAGCGCATCAACCGCTGGAACTACGATGCGATCGACCCGAACCGCAATTTCCGCGCTGATGGCCCGGCCCGTGAATCGACCGCCGTCATCGCGCTGACCGCCCCGTACCAGGGCCAGTTCGTGCTGCACATCGACCTGCACGAGACCACCGACAGCGACGAGAGCGAGTTCCGCCCGGCGCTGGCTGCGCGCGATGGCAAGCCGTTCGAGCCGGGCCTGATTCCCGATGGCTTCTATCTGGTCGATGACAGCGAGAACCCGCAGCCGGCATTCCAGCAGGCAGTGATCGCCGCCGTCGAGCAGGTGACCCATATCGCCCCGGCGGATGACAAGAACGAGATCATCGGCTCGCCGGTGGTCGCCCACGGCGTCATCGAGTACCCGCTGGTGAAGCTGGCGCTGTGCGCGGGCATCACCGGTGCGAAGTACACCACCACCACCGAGGTCTACCCGGACAGCCCGCGCGCGACGCCGGAACAGTGCAACGACGCACAGGTGGCAGCGGTGCGCTCGGCGCTGGAGTACGCGCTGGCCCACCGCTGATCTGTAGAGCCGAGCCTGTGCTCGGCTGGGATGCAGCCGAGCCTGTGATCGGCTGGGATGCAGCCGAGCATGGGCTCGGCTCTACAGAAATGCAGGCCCCGGACGCGCGCATAACACGCTTGGCCTGTCGCCGGGCTGTCATCGCCACCGGGCACTTCATCCTGCGTCCACTGCCATTCATGCAGGGTCGGTCGGCTAATCCCTGATCGACCGGAGATGGCTGCCGATGGAAGCACTGGAGCCTCAACACACCCCGGTGCGCACCCTCCGGCCCGTCTTCGCCTTTGCGGCGATCGTGGTCGTTGCCTTCGCACTGTTCGTCAGCCTGTTCCCGCTGGGCGCCGGCCGCCTGCTGGTGAAGGCGCAGGACTGGGCCGCGCTCAACGTGGGCTGGTACTACCTGCTGGCGATGACCCTGTACCTGGTGTTCGTGATCGGCGTGGCCCTGTCCAAGTACGGCGGCATCAAGCTGGGCGCCGACCATGACGAACCGGAATTCAGCTATCTGTCATGGGCAGGCATGCTGTTCGCGGCCGGCATCAGCATCACCCTGTTCTTCTTCTGCGTCTCCGAACCGCTCACCCATTACCTGCAGCCGCCACAGGGCGATGCGGCCGCCGGCGAGGCCGGCGCGCGGCAGGCCATGCAGCTGCTGTTCCTGCACTGGGGCCTGCATGGCTGGGGCGTGTTCGCGCTGGCGGCGATGGCGATGGCCTACTTCGCCTACCGCCACAACCTGCCGCTGGCGCTGCGCTCGGCGCTGTACCCGCTGATCGGCAAGCGCATCAACGGGCCCATCGGCTACACGGTGGACGCATTGGGCATCGTCGCCACCGTGTTCGGCATCGGTGCCGACATGGGCTTCGGCGTGCTGCACCTCAACGCCGGCCTGACCCACCTGTTCAATGTGCCGCACTCCAACTTGGTGCAGATCCTGCTGGTGGTGGCGATGATGGGCGCGGCGGTGGTGGTGGCCGTGTCCGGGGTGGAAAAAGGCGTGCGCTGGATGGCCAACATCAACATGCTGCTGGCCATCGCGCTGGTGCTGTTCATGCTGTGCTTCGGTCCCACCCAGTACCTGCTCAGCACGCTCATGCAGAACCTGGGCGATTACCTGGGCAGCGTGGTCGGCAAGAGTTTCGACGTGTACGCCTACGGCGGCCGCCCGGAATGGCTGGGCGGCTGGACGGTGTTCTACTGGGCCTGGTGGATCGGCTGGGCGCCGTTCGTGGGCCTGTTCATCGCGCGCATCTCGCGCGGCCGCACCATCCGCGAATTCGTCTTCGGCGTACTGCTGATCCCGCTCGGCTTCACCCTGGCGTGGCTGTCGATCTTCGGCAACAGTGCGCTGGACCAGGTGCTGCACCATGGCCAGCAGCAGCTGGCCCAGCTGGCGGTGGATGATCCGCCGACCGTGCTGTACGCGTTGCTGGATGGCTACCCGTGGAGCAAGGCGGTGATCGCGGTGACCGTGCTGGTCAGCTTCATCTTCTTCGTGACGTCGGCTGATTCGGGGGCGGTGGTGCTGTCCACGCTGTCCTCGCACGGCGGAGCGCCCGAGGACGATGGCCCGCGCTGGCTGCGCGTGTTCTGGGGCACGGTGATCGCGGTGCTGACCGCCGGGCTGCTGCTGGCCGGCAGCATCGACGCATTGAAGTCGGCTGTGGTGCTGGCCTCGCTGCCGTTCTCGGCGGTGCTGCTGCTGATGATGTGGGGCCTGACCCGTGCCTTCAGCGATGAATCGCACCGCGAGCGCGCGCAGCAGTTCCGACCGTCACCGCTGATCGGCGACGACCGCCACCACCAGGGCTGGCGCCAGCGCCTGAGCCAGGCCATGCACTTCCCGGTGCGCGACCAGGTCTACCGCTTCATGGATGACACGGTGAAGCCGGCCATGGAAGCGGTGGCCGAGCAGCTGCAAGGGCAGGGCTGGGAGGTGGTCACGCGCTTGGAGGCCGGTGACATGGAGCTGTCGGTCAACCACGGCGAGCAGCAGGATTTCCAGTACCGGGTGATCCTCAGCGGCTACCTGACCCCGTCCTTCGCCGCGCAGCAGCTACGCAACCAGCGCTACTACCGCGCCGAGGTGCATCTGTTTGAAGGCAGCCAGGATTACGACCTGGTGGGCTACAGCCGCAAGCAGATCATCAACGACATCATCAGCCAGTACGAACGGCACCTGCAGTTCCTGCATCTGAGCCGGTGATGACGAACGCCGGGCATGGCCCGGCGCTACGTAGAGACGAGCTTGCTCGACTGCTTTTCGCGACGGCAGTCGAGCAAGCTCGACTCTACGGCCCCGCAGGCGGTCGAGCAGGGGGGCGGCCTTACCGGTCATGCACGAACGCCGGGTGCGGACGGCGGGTCCTTCAGACCCGCAGCAGCACCTTGCCGCCACGCCCCGACTGCGCGCTGGCGGTCGCGGCGGCCTTGATGTCGTCCAGCGCGAAGATGCCGTCCACCGGCAGGGTCAGTTCGCCGCCGGCCGCGCGCTGCAGAAGTTCGCCCACCAGGCGGCGCTTGTCTTCCACCGCCATCGCCTGGCTGACCTTGCTGCCCCAGAAGCCCTTCACCGTGGCTTCCTTGTAGATCAGGCCGCTGGCCGGGATGCGCATCGCCTCGCCACTCATCACGCCGAACGACACCAGCGTGCCGTGCAGGCCGAGCAGATCGACCAGATCGGCGCTGGCTTCACCGCCGATGGAATCGACCGCGGCGGCCGCATGCGCTTCACCGGTGGCTGCGCGCACGCGATCCTTCCAGCCGTCCTGCGAGGTATCGAACACGTGCTCGATGCCCAGCGCCTGCAGCTGCGCCACGGCCTTGGCATTACGCACCAGATTGGCCACGTTGACGCCGCGCGCGCGGGCCAGCATTGCCAGCGATTTGCCCACCGCACCGTTGGCGGTGTTCTGCACGATCCACTGGCCGGCGTCCACCTTCAGGAATTCCAGCAGCATCAGCGCGCTCAGCGGCATTGCGATCAGCTGTGCCGCGGTCTCGTCGGCGATGGCGTCGGGCATCGGGATGACCATGCGTGCCGGCGCGATGAAGGCCTCGGCCCAGGTGGCATGCACCGATGCCGCGGCCACGCGCTGGCCGACCTGCAGGCCTTCCACACCTTCACCGAGGGCATCGACCACGCCAAGGGCTTCGCTGCCGCCGACGGCCGGCAGGGTCGGCTTGTAGCCATACAGGCCGCGTACGGTCAGCAGATCGTGGTTGTGGATCGAGGCGAGCGTGGTGCGGATGCGCACTTCGCCGGGGCCGGGTTCAGGCAGGGCGACATCGGCAATGGCAAGGACGGTGGCGGGATCGCCGAAGGCGGTGTATCGGGCAGCACGCATGGGGGAACTTCCGGTTGAAAAGGAGGTTGTAACCAACTGGGGATGGCGGCGCCGTGGACAAGGCGGCATAGGTGCAACACGGCATCCTGCGACGGATCGTCGCGGAGTGTATTCATCACCGCATCTTGTGTTGACGATCTCCAATATCCCCACTATGTTGTGGCCGTCACTCCCGGTCAGCCGCCGCCGCCGGACATGCAGCAAACGTCCCGCGGCCCGCCCCTGAAGGCTTGCCGTGTCGACGCGGCCGCCATCGCGCGTACGCAGATCGTCCCCACGGCCCGGATACCGGCCGCAGGCGCAGGCTCATCGCCGACGGTCTGACGTTCCCGCGCAATGGCACACCAACCGATTGCCCTGGGCGCCGGTATCGCGCGCAGGGCCGCCATGGCATCGACGCTTCGAGGCGTGCGTGCCTGGAGACGCACGACAATGACCGACAGTACCTACCGCGCGGCCGATCTGGCCGGCGCCGGCGACGCCATGCGCGCCGGTGGCGAACGTGTGCCCACCTGGATCACCAAGGAAGCCGGCAACCGCCGCTTGCCGTTCGAGGCCGAGCGCCTGCAGCGCAGCATCGACGGCGTGCATGCTGAGTTCCCGCAGCTGGACGTGGGCGACTACCGCCGCGTGGTGCAGGCGATGGTCGAGCGCAAGCCCGGCATCAGCGCCGATGATCTGGTCGACCTGCTGATCCGCGAGGCGGAATCGCGCGTGGACCTGGTGGCGCCGGAATGGGAGCAGTTTGCTGCAAGGCTGTACCTGCGCCGGCTGTACAAGCGCGCCAGTCGCAACCGCTTCTACGATGTCAGCCTGAAGTACGGTTCCTACGTAGGTCTGCAGGAAAGCTTGGCCGACCGTGGGGTCTACAGCAACGACATCCTGCGCTGCTATTCGAAGGACGAACTGCAGCAGGCCGGACAGATGATCGATCCCGAGCGCGACCGGCTGTTCGCCTACAACGGCCTGTACCTGCTGGCCACGCGCTATCTCGCCACCGATGGCAGCCGCGAGGTGTACGAGCTGCCGCAGGAGCGCTGGCTGACCATCGCCCTGTACCTGATGCAGGACGAAAAGCCCAGGGAGCGCCGCATGCAGCTGGTGGGCGAGGCCTACTGGGCGCTGTCCAACCTGTACATGACGGTGGCCACGCCGACCCTGGCCAACGCCGGCAAGGTCGGCGGGCAGCTGTCCAGCTGCTTCATCGATACGGTGGATGACAGCCTGCAGGGCATCTACGACTCCAACACCGATATCGCCCGCGTGTCCAAGCACGGTGGCGGCGTGGGTGCCTACCTCGGCTATGTGCGCAGCAGCGGCGCGCCGATCCGCGGCGTTCCCAATTCCTCCGGCGGCGTGGTGCCGTGGATCAAGCAGCTCAACAACACCGCCGTGTCGGTCGACCAGCTCGGCCAGCGCAAGGGTGCGGTTGCGGTGTACCTGGACATCTGGCATCGCGACATCGAGGCCTTCCTCGATCTGCGCCTGAACAACGGCGACCAGCGAATGCGCGCGCATGACGTGTTCACCGCGGTCTGCGTGCCTGATCTGTTCATGGAGGCGGTGGAGCGCCGCGCCGACTGGTACCTGTTCGACCCGCACGAGGTGAAGCAGGCCAAGGGCTGGTACCTGCAGGACTTTTACGATGAGACGCGGGGTGCGGGCAGCTTCCGCGACCGCTATGCCGAACTGGTGGGCGACGAACGCATCAGCCGCCGCACGGTGCGTGCCATCGATCTGTTCAAACGGATCATGGTCAGCCAGCTGGAAACCGGCAACCCGTTCCTGTTCTACCGCGATGAAGTGAACCGCAAAAACCCGAACAAGCACGCAGGCATGGTCTATTCCAGCAACCTGTGCACCGAGATCCTGCAGAACATGAGCCCGACGCGGATGATCCAGGAGATCGTCAGCGGCGACCAGATCGTCACCACCCGCCGCGCCGGCGATTTCGTGGTCTGCAACCTGTCCTCGATCAACCTCGGCCGGGCCATCACCGCACCGGATGATCTGCTGGCCAAGGATGTGCTGGAGCGGCTGATTCCCATCCAGGTGCGCATGCTCGACAACGTCATCGAACTCAATGCACTGCCGGTGCCGCAGGCCACCATCACCAACCGCAAGTACCGCGCCATCGGGCTGGGCACCTTCGGCTGGCATCACCTGCTCGCGCAGCAGGGCATCCAGTGGGAGACGCCCGAGGCCGAGACGCTGTCGGACACGCTGTTCGAGCGCATCAACTTCCTGACCATCCAGGCCAGCCTGCAGCTGGCGCGCGAAAAGGGCAGCTACCCGATGTTCGCTGGCAGCGACTGGCAGACCGGCGCCTACTTCCGTGACCGCCGCTACGAGGGCGCCGCCTGGGACAGCCTGGCCCGCGACGTGGCCACGCACGGCCTGCGCAACGGCTGGCTGCTGGCGGTGGCGCCGAACATGAGTACCGCGCAGATCGCCGGGTCCACCGCGTCGATCGACCCGATCTACAGCGCGTTCTACTACGAGGAAAAGAAGGACTTCCGCCGGCCCGTGGCCGCACCGGGGTTGTCGCTGGAGACGTGGCCCTACTACGAGAAGGGCGCCTACAAGGTCGACCAGTTCGCCAGTGTGCGGCAGAACGCCCGCCGCCAGCGCCATGTCGACCAGGCCATCAGCTTCAACCTGTACGTGCCCAGCACCATCCGTGCCAGCACGTTGCTGGAGCTGCACCTGAGCGCGTGGCGCGAGGGCCTGAAGACCACCTACTACGTGCGCTCCAACGACATCGACATCAGCGAATGCGAGTGGTGCGCCAGCTGATCACTGCGACTGCTGTAGAGCCGAGCCCGTGCTCGGCTCAAGCGCACCGCAGCCGAGCGTGGGCTCGGCTCTACAAATGCACCGCATGCAATCCGAAGGCAGATGACCATGGCAACCCCCCTCGACCGCATCAAGATCCTCGAACCACGCCACCCCAACCGCAGCACCGGCATCATCAACGGACGCACCAGCGGCATCCTCAACTGGAACGACATCCCGTACCCGTCGTTCTATCGGGCCTACAAGGAGCTGTCGACCAACTTCTGGATCCCCGACGAGGTGGACATGAAGCTGGACGCGCGCCAGTACGGCGAGCTGTCCGGGCGCGAGAAGAATGCCTATGACTCGATCATCGGCCTGCTGGCCACGCTCGATTCGCCGCAGACCCGCTTCATCTACAACGTGGCCGAGTACATCACCGACCCGGCCGCCCATGCCAACGCGGCGATCATCGGCCAGCAGGAAGTGATCCACAACGAGAGCTACAGCTACGTGCTGGCCTCGATCACCGACCTGCCCAACCAGAACCGCGTGTTCGAACTGGCGCGCACCCATCCGACCATCATCAAGCGCAATGCGCCGATCATGGGGGCGTATGACGATTTCATGCGCGAGAAGACCGCCGAGACCCTGCTGAAGTCGCTGATCCAGTCGTCGATCCTGGAAGGCATCAACTTCTATTCCGGCTTTGCGTACTTCTACAACATGGTCCGGCAGAACCGCATGACCGGCACCGGCAAGATCATCAGCTTCATCAACCGCGACGAGCTGGCCCACACCAAGTTCATCAGCGAGCTGATCCGCGCCATCATCGGCGAGAACCCGGAGTTGCAGACCAACGAACTGACGGCCTATGTGCACCAGGCCTTCGAGCACGCCATCGAGCTGGAAACCCAGTGGTCGTCGGAAGTGCTGGATGGCATCGACGGCATCGACGTCGAGGAGATGACCCGCTACGTGAAGTACCGCGCCAACAAGATGGCCGGCATGCTGGGCATCGAGCGCCTGTACAGCGACACCACCGACAATGTGATGCCGTGGATCAAGGCCTACGCCGACAATTTCACCGAGACCAAGACCGACTTCTTCGAGATGCGCAATGCAAGTTACAAGAAGACCAACGTCGACAACGGCTTCGACGACCTCTGAACCCGGCGCTGCGCTGCGCATTCTGCTGGTGGTGGCCTCGCTGAGCGGCAACACCCGCGAGCTGGGCCGGCTGATCCAAGCGCGCTGCCTGGCCGCCGGGCATGCGGTGCACTGGCAGGAGGCCGATGACCCGCGTGCGCCGGCGCCGTTGGCTGCCGATGAGGCTGACCTGGTGCTGCTGGGCACCTGGACCGACAACGCCGGGCGTACGCCGTCGGAGATGAAGGCCTGGGTGGCCGGCATCGCCGAGCGCGGCCAGCGCCCACGCCAGCTGGCGGTGTTCGGGACCGGCGAAACGCAGTGGGGGCCGGAGTACTACTGCGGCGCCGTGCACCGGCTGATTCGCTACTTCAATAGCGGCCACCCGCCGCTGGAGATCGAACAGATGCCGCATGGCGCACGCCACGCTGCGGCCATCGACGCCTGGACCGATGCGGTCCTGGCCCATTACTGGAGCAATCACGATGCAGATCATCGACGCCACCACGCCTGAGCAGTTCCAGCAGCTGCTGGCCGAGCATCCGCGGGTGCTGGTGGATTTCCACAAGGACCAGTGCCCGGGGTGCCGCATGCTGGAAATGTCGCTGCACCGCGTGGCCAACAGCGTGGCGGGGCAGGGCACGACCCTGCTGCGCGTGCAGCTGGAAGTGCTGGGCGAGGCGTTCTTCCGCGAGCTGGGGCTGCGGCAGACGCCGACCTTGTCGCTGTTCCGCGATGGGGATGAGCGGCAGCGGTTGGCCGGGTTCCAGTCGCCGCAGCAGATTGAAGCCGCGATCGCGCTGCACCTGTAGCGCCGAGCCCATGCTCGGCTGCCGTTTGCGCGGTGATGGGCATCCACGCATGGCGTGGATCTACTGGGGTCGGATCCCTCGCAGCAGGCGAGGGCTCTGACCTCGCAACGATGCTTAACTGTAGAGCCGAGCCCATGCTCGGCTGCCGCTTGCGCGATGAAAAGCATCCACGCATGGCGTGGATCTACTGGGGTCGGATCCCTCGCAGCAGGCGAGGGCTCTGACCCCGCAACGATGCTTAACTGTAGAGCCGAGCCCATGCTCGGCGACCGCTTGCGCGATGAAAAGCATCCACGCATGGCGTGGATCTACTGGCCCTGATGACCGGGGGTCAGAGCCCTTGCCCGCGGCAAGGGATCCGACCCCAGTGTTCCGAATTACGCGCCAGCGAAGGTATCCACCAGCAGCTTTACGTTCAGCGCCACGATTACCACGGCGATCACCCAGGCGATGCTGCCCAGCCAGCGCGGGGCCACCAGTGCGCCCATCGTGGCCCTGTCGGTCACCAGCCGCACCAGCGGGATGATCGCGAACGGCAGCTGCATCGACAGCACCACCTGGCTCAGCACCAGCAGCTTCACCGCACCCTGGTCGCCGAACAGCAGGATCACCACCACCACCGGGATGATCGCCAGCGCACGGGTGATCAGGCGCCGCAGCCAGGGCGGCATGCGCAGATGCAGGAACCCTTCCATCACGATCTGCCCGGCCAGGGTAGCGGTGACCGTGGAATTCAGGCCCGAGGCGAGCAGGGCGACCGCGAACAGGGTCGAGGCCAGGCCCACGCCCAGCATCGGCGCCAGCAGCTGGTGCGCCTGTTCGATGTCTTCCACATCAAAGCGGCCATTTGCATGGAACACCGCTGCGGCCAGGATCAGGATGCTGGCGTTGATGAACAGCGCCAGGGTCAGCGCGATCGTGCTGTCGGTGACCGCCCAGCGCAGTGCACTGCGGCGGCCGGCATCGGTACGCGGGTACGCGCGGGTCTGCACGATGGACGAGTGCAGGTAAAGATTGTGCGGCATCACGGTGGCGCCAATGATGCCGATGGCGATATACAACGCGTGCGGATCGGTGACCACCTGGGTACGCGGGATGAAGCCGCCCAGCACCTCCATCACCGGCGGCGCCGCCAGCGCGATCTGCACCAGGAAGCAGCCGAAGATGATCATCAGCAGGGCAATGACGAAGGCTTCCAGTGCACGGAAACCGCGGTTCATCAGCAGCAGCACCAGCAGCGTGTCCAGCGCGGTGATCACCGCACCCCACAGCAGCGGAAGGTCGAACAGCAGCTTCAACGCGATGGCGGTGCCGATCACCTCGGCGAGGTCGCAGGCGATGATCGCCGCTTCGCACAGGGCCCACAGCGCCAGGTTGACCGGCTTGGGGTAGCGCGCGCGGCAGGCCTGGGCCAGGTCCATGCCGGTGGCGATGCCCAGCCGCGCCGACAGCGACTGCAGGATCACCGCCATCAGGTTGGAAATGAGGATGACCGAGAGCAGCAGGTAGCCGAAGCGCGAACCGCCGGCGAGGTCGGTGGCCCAGTTGCCCGGATCCATGTAGCCGACCGAGACCATGTAGCCGGGGCCGATGAAGGCCAGCAGGCGGAACCACCAGTGACCCTTGTCGGGCACGGCCACCGAGGCGTTGAGCGCGCCGAGGCTGGCTGCAGGGGCGGCCGGGGAGTCGGTGGGCGCGACGGTGTTCATGGCCGCAATATAGCCACTGCTATATCCATTAGCAATGAGAAACAATCGTCTTTGCTGCGTCACTGGTCCAGAATTCAGGTTCAGATCCGGAAGTCATCGGCAGGACAGGCACTCGCGTGGGCAAGACAGGCGTTTCGACATCGGCTAAGACCCCCCCCTTGATCGAGGCCGAGCGCCAGGTCGAGAGCTTCCGGCAGGTGCGCGAGGCACACCGGATGGAGCTGGTCGAGGACTACGTGGAGTTGATTTCGGACCTGCTGGCCGACGGGGGCGAGGCGCGCCAGGTCGATATCGCCACCCGCCTGGGCGTGGCCCAGCCAACGGTGGCGAAGATGCTGCGGCGCCTGGCCCGTGATGGCTGGGTGGTGCAGCGGCCTTACCGTGGCGTGTTCCTGACTCCGGAAGGCGAGGCGCTGGCCCATGCCAGCCGCGAACGGCACCAGACCGTGGAGCGCTTCCTGCTGGCGCTGGGCGTGGACCCGGATACGGCGCGGCGTGATGCCGAGGGCATCGAGCATCATGTGAGCGAGCAGACGCTGGCGCTGTTTGAAGCGTTCGTGCGCAAGGCCGAGGGCGGGGCCGCCTGACGGTAGCGCCGGGCCATGCCCGGCGAGCGCATCGCAATCTGCCTGCATTTCGCCGGGCATGGCCCGGCGCTACCACGGGCGGCTGGTTCCTACCTGCCGCGGCGGAACGCTGCTGGGGTGCGGGCGCCGACGATGATCATGCGGATCATCGTGGAAATCTGTTCGACCAGCTCCGGGTCTTTCTCCGGCGGCTGGTCCATCGCGGTGGCGCCCATGGCGAACACCAGGCGGGTGATGGCGGTGGCCACCAGTTCGGGCTTGTAGAGCTTGGCGCCGTCCAGTGCGGCCAGGCGCACCAGGTCGTGCTGCAGTTCTTCTTCGAAGTAGTGCAGTTCGCGTTCGACGGCGTGCTTGAAGTCGTCCGAGCCCACCGCGCCTTCGCGCAGCAGCACGTGCAGCAGCTTGTCGTCGGCGCGCAGCTGCTCCATGAAGGTTTCCACCGACACGCGCACCACGCTGGTTGCGCTGGATGTGGCGCGCTGGCGGGCTTCGCCGATGATCGTGCGCAGCGAGCGGCCGGCGACGTCGATCAGGGCCACGGCCAGTTCGTCCATGTCGCGGAACTGCCGGTAGAAACTGTTGGGGGCAATGCCCGCTTCGCGCGCGACTTCGCGCAGGCTCAGCGTGGACAGGCTGCGGTGCGGGCCGATCAGTTTCAGCGCGGCGGCCAACAGGTCCTCGCGGCTCACCGTACGGCGGGCCGGGCTGTTGGCATCTTCGGGCGGCGACAGAACTGTGGCGGCGGCCATGGCACTTCCGGAGGGGCAAGGCTGAATCATACCCAATCCGGAGCAATATACACATGTATACACAGCTGTATGTGCGGCCGTATAGTGCGCCCATGAGCGCTGTGATCCGTCCGTCCGTGTTTTCCCCGTACCGCTGGCTGTCGCCGACGTTGTTCGATTTCTGGGCGGGCCAGCTGAATCCTTTGTGGACCCTGCGCGAGCCCCTGGCGCGCCTGGTCCGGCGCGAGCCGGCTGGCGAGGGCGCCGCCACCCTGGTCCTGCGCTGCAATCGGCATTGGGCCGGCATGCGCGCCGGCCAGCACATCACCCTGGGTGTGGAGCTTGAAGGGCGCGTATTGCGCCGCAGCTACAGCCCGACCGCGCTGGGCCGCCGTGAGCTGGCCATTACCGTCAAGGCGGTCGACGGCGGCACCATCAGCCAGCACCTGGTCCACCATGCCAAGCCGGGCGATCTGTTCAGGCTGGATGCGGCCTTTGGTGATTTCCACATGCCGGCCGCTGCCCCGGTGCTGCTGCTGGCCGCCGGCAGCGGCATCACGCCCATGCGCAGCCTGCTGCGCGAGGCCTGCCAGCGCCCGCTGGCTGCGCCGGTGGACCTGTTCTACTGGGAACGCAACGCCGCCGCCTTCCAGTTCCGCGATGAACTGCAGGCGCTGGCTGCGGCCACCCCGAACCTGCGCGTGCACCTGCTGACCACCCGCGAGGGCGAGGTACCGGCCGCGCGCATCGATACCCATTCGCTGGCCGTGGCTGGCGACGATACCCCGCTGGCGCAGCGCCACGTGCTGGCCTGTGGCCCGGATGGTTTCGTCGCCGCCGCGCGGCAGCGCCTGGTGCACCAGGTCGCCGGTTTCCAGGCCGAGGCCTTCACTCCGCCGGCACCGCTCAGCGATACCGACAGCGCCGGCGAGATTGCCCTGACCCTGGCCCGCAGCGGCCGCCAGCTGAAGGTCGCGCGCGGCCGTTCGCTGCTGGAAAGCCTGGAAGCGCAGGGCATCAAGCCCAAGCACGGCTGCCGCATGGGCATCTGCAACAGCTGCACCTGCGACCGCGTCAGTGGCACCACCCGCCACCTGCGCACCGGTGAAATGCAGTCCGAAACGGCGCAGCCGGTGCGGATCTGCGTGAGCGCACCGACCACCGACCTGACTTTGGATCTCTGAGGACCTGCTGCCATGACCCGCGCTTCCGACCGTGCCCTGAGCCCCGCCGAGATGAACGCCTTCGGTGCCGAGCTCGACGCGATCCGTGACCGTATCCTGGGCAGCCTCGGCGCCTCCGACACCCGCTACATCCGCCGCGTGGCCGCCGCCGTGCGCTGGTCGAGCGTGCTTGGCCGTGGCCTGCTGTTCCTCGGCGCGTTCTCGCCGCTGTTCTGGGCACCGCTGCTGTGGCCGGCCTGCATCGCCGGCACGCTGCTGCTGGCGCTGGCCAAGATCCTGGAAAACATGGAGCTGGGCCACAACGTGATGCACGGCCAGTACGACTGGACCGGCGACCCCAAGCTCAGCGGCAATACCTACGAGTGGGACATCGTTGCCACCGCTGACAACTGGCGCAAGACCCACAATTTCCGCCACCACACCTACACCAACGTGCGTGGCATGGACGATGACATCGGCTACGGCCTGCTTCGCATCTTCCCGGAACAGCGCTGGTCGCCGTTCTACCTGATGCAGCCGATCATCGCGCCGATCTTCGCGCTGCTGTTCCAGTGGGGCGTGGCCGCGCAGGACCTGCGCCTGGGCCGCTGGTTCAAGGGGCGCATCAGCAGCCGTGCGATGTGGCTGCAGACCCGTCCGGTGGCGCGCAAGATGGTCCGCCAGGTGCTGAAGGATTACGTGTTCTTCCCGCTGCTGGCCGGCCCGTTCTTCCTGCCGGTGATGCTGGGCAACCTGGTGGCCAACGGCATGCGCAACGTCTGGACCTACGTGATCATCTTCTGCGGCCACTTCACTGCCGAGTCGGAGACCTTCCCGAAAGAATGCCTGCGCAATGAATCGCGCGGCCACTGGTACCTGCGCCAGCTGCGCGGTTCGTCCAACATCAGCGGCGGCTTCATCATCAACGTGCTGTCGGGCAACCTCAGCCACCAGATCGAGCATCACTTCTATCCGGACCTGCCGGCCAACCGCTATGCGGCCATCGCCAAGGAAGTGAAGGAGATCTGCCGCCGCTACGGCCAGCACTACAACAACGGCTCGCTGCCGCGCCAGTTCGCGCAGGTGGTCTGGCGCATCCTGCGCCACGCCTTCCCGAGCAAGCCGCGCCGCCTGCCGATGCCCGACATCCTGCCGGCACCAGCGCCCGCCAACGCGGGCTGAGGGCTTCAGCTGGCTCTGGCCAGCATCGGCGGCGGATCGCCGTCCTGCGGGGCGCGGTCCAGCCGGCGCAGGAACACCTGCATCTCCTTGCGTGCCTGCTGGTCGCCCTTGCTGCCGGCCACCCTGAGCCCGCGCTGCCATGCCGCGCGCGCCGCCTGCGGCTGGCCACCGGCCAGCCACGCCTTGCCGAGCAGCTTCCACGCCGCCGAATACTCCGGATCCAGCGCCACGCAGCGTGCCAGATGGGTGGCGGCGTGCACGGGCTGGCCGGCGTCCAGCCAGCTCTTGCCGAGGCCGAAGCGCAGCAGCGCGCTGTCCTTGCCGCTGGCGAGCATGGCGTCCAGTGCTTCGATGTTCATGGCTGTACCTCATGCAGCAGTTCAAGCGGCCCGGGCAGGAAGCGGCCGCGATGGAACATCAAGGGCGCGCCACCGGTTTCGTGCACCTCGATGATGCGGCCGGCCAGCAGCAGGTGGTCGCCCACCGGCCACTGCGCGTGGCGGCTGCAGGTGAGGTGTGTGACTGCATCGGCGATACGCGGAGGCCTGTCTTCCTCCCCTTCCAGCAACGGCACGCCGTTGAAGCGTTCACGCACACTCGGATCGGCGAAGCGTCTGGCGAGGGCTTTCTGCCCGGTACCCAGCACGCTGAGAGTGAAGCGGGTCGCATGCTGGAACACGCGCAGGCTCTTCGCGTGCAGGGCCAGGTTCCACAGCACCAGCGGCGGCTGCAGCGAGACCGGCACGAACGAGTTGATGGTCAGCCCGTGCGTGCGTCCCCGCGCGTCACGTGCGGGGACGGTGGCCACGCCGGTCGGGTAGTGGCCGAGCAGCCGGCGCAGGGCGCGCGGTGGCAGGTCCACCGAGGGCGCCGGCGCCGGGGCAGGGAAGACCCCCGCCCACGGTCCAGCATAGGCACTGCCACCGGCGTCCATCAGGCGCGCGCCTGGCGGTAGCGACGGCCGACCTCGGCCCAGTCGATGATGTTGAAGAACGCGCCGATGTAATCGGGGCGACGGTTCTGGTAATGCAGATAGTAGGCGTGTTCCCAGACATCCAGGGCGAGGATCGGCGTATTGCCGGACAGGCCGACCGCCGCGCCCATCAGCGGGCTGTCCTGGTTGGCACTGCTTTCGACCTGCAGGCGTCCGTCGCGATCGCTGGTCAGCCACGCCCAGCCACTGCCGAAGCGGGTCTGCGCGGCCTTGCTGAAGGCGTCCTTGAAGGCCTCGAAGCCGGCGAGATCGCGGTCGATGGCAGCGGCGAGTTCGGCATCCGGCGTGCCGCCGGTGGCGCTGAGCACGGTCCAGAACAGGCTGTGGTTGGCGTGGCCGCCGCCGTTGTTGCGCACCGCGCCGCGCACGGATTCGGGCAGCGCGTCTAGGTCGGCGATCAGGGTTTCGACCGGGGTGTCGGCGATGCAGGCCTGTTCCAGTGCGGCGTTGAGGTTGTTGATGTAGGTATGGTGGTGCTTGCCGTGGTGGATCTCCATGGTGCGCGCATCGAAGTGCGGTTCCAGGGCGTCGTAGGCGTAGGGGAGGGCGGGAAGCGAGTAGGGCATTGCAACAGTCTCCATGGGGAAGGCCAGCGGATTGGCCTCGGGGAGACTGTTATCGCACCTCAACTTTGGTTGAGGTCAATAGGTCAAAGTAGTGCCGGCCGCTGGCCGGCAATCAGGAAGGGTCGGGTTGCCGGCCAGCGGCCAGCACTACCAGCTGCTACGCTCGCCGGGCATGGCCAGGCGCTACCGGAAATCAGCTCAACCAACCACGGCACGCGCCGTCTGCCTGCTCACCACACGCCTGCTGCATCCGCTGCTGCAACCGCGCCAGCGTCTCCGCCCCCTGGTGCTTGCCACCCCAGGCCTTCAACTGTACCGCCAGCCGCTCGAAACGCTGCTTCGTGCGCTGGTGGTAGCCCGACGGCTGCGCCTGCAGCTCGGCAATCAAGGCATCGGTGGCCTGCTCGATGCGCGGGGCATCGTCCGGGGCCAGCCGCAGCAGGCCCTCCACGTACAACACGCCCCACTGCACGCGCGTGGCCGGGCCCTGCGCGCCGTCGTAGGCACGCTTCAGCCACTCCAGCGCACCGGCGGTGTCGCCGCGCTTCTCGGCCAGTTCGGCCAGTTCGGGCATGTAGTAGTACGGCTGCTCGCTGCGTTTCAGTTCGGCCAGCAGCAGTGCCTCGGCACCGGCGTCATCACCCACTTCGCGCAGGGCATGGACCGCGCTGCTGATGGTGGCTTGGCGCGCGTGCGCATCCGTGGCCGCGGCGTCGGCGGCGGTCACCCGCTGCTTCACCCGCTGCACCAGTGCCGCAGGCAGTGCACCCTCAGGCTGCTGCTGGCGGGCCAGCGAGACTTCGGTCAGTGCGCGCGACAACGCATCGTCGGCACGGTTGCCACGTTCGGCGTCGGCGCGGTCCAGAGCCACCTGCAGCTGCTGGCCCAGCGTATTGCTGCTGGCCGGCCCCGCGCTGGCCTGCTTCACCAGGTTGGCGCCGGCATAGCCCAGCAGCTCGCGGTTGCGGCGCACTTCGGTGGGCTGTGCCAGCACCGCCTGCAGCAGCTCGCGCACCTCAGTCGGCGGCGTGGTCGGCTTCTCCGCGGTGGCCAGGGCCAGCAGGGCGAAGCGACGCTGCAGGGCAGCGTCGGGCGCGGCCTTGGCCAGCTGGCGCAGCACCTCGCCGGCCTCGCGCTGGCCGGCCAGGCGGTTCGCATCCACTTCCCAGCCGTAGTCGCCCAGCACCTGCCAGTCTTCGGCGCCCAGCTTGGCCGGGGTAGAGAGGGCAGTGGCCAGGGTCCCGGCCACGGCGCTGCGGCGGCTGGCGGCCACGGTCAGGGTGCGGGTAAGGTCGGCGGCGTCGTTGCCGCCGGCCACGCGGGTGATCTCGTTGCGCTGCGGGTCGAGCACGATCAGGGTCGGGTATCCGCGCACGCCGAAGCGCTCGCCCCAGGCCTGCGCGCCTTCCTCGTCACCATCCAGGTACACCGGCACGAACTTGCCGGTCAGCGCGATGAAGGCGGGATCCTTGAACAGGCCGGCCTTCAGCTGGTTGCACGGCGGGCACCACACTGCGCCCCAGTACAGCAGCACCGGCTTGCCGGTCTCGGCGGCTTCGTTGAAGGCATCGTCGACGTCGCCCTGGCGCCAGGCAATGGCCGCTGCAGGCGCGGCTTCGGCGGCCTTCGCGCTCGCCACCGGCGCCTGTGCGGGAGAACAGGCGCTCAGCGCGGTGGCCAGCAGCAGGGGAAGGGCAGCGCGCATCGGCAGCATCTCGAAGGAACGGGGGTGAAGGGCCATTGTAGGAAGCCCGCTTGCCCGTGCTGATGCAGTTTGCTTATGTCGGGCTTGCGGCCCGGTATATGCCGGGGCTACGGCGTCGCAGCTGCCGGCCATTGGCCGGCACTACCGCATCTCCGCTACCAGCAGGCCGGCCAGCCAGGTCATGAACGCCTCGACCCGCCTTGGCAGGTGGCGGCGCTGCGCATAGACCAGGTTCACCGGCATCGGCTCGGCCAGGCAGTCCGGCAGCACTTCCACCAACCGGCCGTCGCGCAGCGCTTCGCGTGCGCCCATCTCCGGCACCTGGATGATGCCCAGCCCGGCCAGCGCGGCGGCGCTGTAGCCATCGGCGCTGTTGACCGTCAGCGCGCCGCGCATCGGCCAGGCCTGGTAGCGCTGGCCATCGAAGTACTCGAAGCCGGGTGAACGCTGGCCGAGCGTGCCCACGTAGTGCACCAGCCGATGCTGGTCGAGGTCGGCCAGTTCGCGCGGCGTGCCGTGCGCGGCCAGGTAGGCGGGGCTGGCCACGTTGAGGATGCGCATCTGCCCCAGCGGGCGCGCAATCAGGCTGCTGTCGTCCAGGGTGCCGACCCGCAGCACGCAGTCGAAGCCTTCGCGCACCACGTCCACGCGGCGGTCGGTGGCGCTCAGTTCAACCTCGATGCCCGGGTGCAGGGCGAGGAAGGCGGGCAGCTGCGGAATGACCAGGTTGCGGGCCATGCCGCCGGGCATGTCCACCCGCAGGCGGCCGCTGAGCTCGCTGGGCTCGTGGCGGAACAGGTTCTGCAGTTCGTCCATGTCGTCCAGCAGGTCGTGCGCGCGTTGCTGCAGCTGCGCGCCGTCGGCGGTCAGGTGCACGCGGCGGGTGGTCCGGTGCAGCAGCTGGGTGCACAGCTCGGCCTCCAGCCGGGCGATGGCCTGCGAGACGCTGGCCTTGGGCAGGCCCAGGCTGTCGGCGGCGCGGGTGAACGAGCCCAGTTCGGTGACGCGCAGGAAGACGCGCAGGGTGTCGAGGCGGTCCATGGATTGTTCGTCTGGCTTGAACAGTAAAATCAGGATCGCGCGATTTATGCGCGCAGGCAATCCCAATAGTCTGGCCGCACTTCCTCCCAGACAGGTGCCCGCCATGACTCCTTCTTCCCGTGTCGTCCTCATCACCGGTGGCAGCCGCGGCCTCGGTCGCAATGCCGCGCTGGCCCTGGCCGCCGACGGTGCCGATATCGTGATCACCTACCGCTCGCAGGCCGACGCCGCCGCCGAGGTCGTGCAGCAGGTGCAGGCGCTCGGCCGCCGTGCGCTGGCCCTGCCGCTGGATATGGCCGACAGCTCGGCGTTCGCGGTCTTCGCCACGCAGCTGCGCGATGCCCTGCAGCAGTGGGGTGTGACGGCCCTGCAGGGCCTGCTCAACAACGCCGGTGAAGCGCTGTACGCGCCCATCGCCGAGACCACCGAAGCGCAGTTCGACCACGCGGTGGCCGTGCACCTGAAGGGGCCGTATTTCCTGACCCAGGCACTGCTGCCGCTGATCGCCGATGGCGGCCGCATCCTCAACGTGTCCAGCGGCCTGGCCCGCTTTTCGCTGCCGGGCAGCTCGGCCTACGCGATGATGAAGGGCGGCATCGAGGTGTTCACCCGTTACCTGGCCAAGGAACTGGGTGCGCGCGGGATCACCGCCAACACGCTGGCACCGGGTGCGATCGAGACCGATTTCGGCGGCGGCCGCGTGCGTGACGACGCGCAGATGAATGCGATGGTCTCGTCGATCACCGCGCTGGGTCGCCCTGGCCGACCGGATGACATCGGCCCGGTGGTGGTCGCACTGCTGTCGCCGTCCACCGGCTGGGTCAACGCCCAGCGCGTGGAAGCGTCCGGCGGCATGTTCGTCTGACCGTCCGCGCGGCGACGTATCAAGGGGCGGCGAGGCTCAGCGGCTGGTAGACCAGTCCGTTGAACTCGCCGACCTCGCCATCGATGACGAAGCCGTAGCGTTGGTAGGCCGGTACCGCATTCAACGAAGCGCGCACGCTCATCCCCGGTGCGCGCAGGTGCGGCAGCACGGCCTGCAGCAGGGCATGGCCGATGCCTTGGCCCTGGCAGGCGGGATCGACGAACAGCATCGCCAGATGCCGGCCTTCCTTCAGCTCGATCACACCGATGATGCGGTCTTCCCGTTCGGCGACCAGGATGTGGTTGTCACCCTGCAGCCGCTCGGCGAAGGCATCGGCCGCGGCCACCTGGGTGAACGTTGCCACGCCCTGTGCGCTGAGCCACGGCGCCACGGCGTCGCTGAACGCAGCCATGCAGATCGCGCTGATCGCGGCCAGGTCGTCGGGGCGGGCGGGGCGGATGGGATGCATGCAGTGTTCCTTCCATGATGACGTGCGGGTGCATCGCACACGATAAGCTCGGCGCATGAACCACTTCAATGCGGCCCGTGCACGGGTGTTCCCGCAACACGGCCTGAGCCTGGGCCTGATGACGCCGGTCGCTGCACACGGCCTTGCCGACGTTGCCGAAGCGCAACGCATCGCGCGCCTGGCAGATGATCTCGGTTTCGCTGCGCTGTGGACCCGCGATGTGCCGCTGATGGTGCCGCAGGAGCCGGATGCGATAACCAGCGCATTGGACGATCCCTTTCTCTGGCTTGCGCTGCTGGCCGGTGCCACCACGCGTATTGCAGTGGGCACCGCCGCCGTCGTGCTGCCGCTGCGGCAGCCGCTGCACGTGGCGAAATCCGCGCTGAGCCTGGACCGGATCAGCGGCGGTCGTTTCGTGCTGGGCCTCGGCTCGGGCGATCGTCCGGAAGAATTCGCGGCGTTCGGTGAAGACCTGGAGGGCAGGGCGGCCACGTTCCGCGAGCGCTGGGCGCTGCTGCGTGCGGCGTTGTCGCCGGACGAGGCCGAACGGGCGCGGCTGCGCGACGCCACCGGTGGGTTCGATGTGCTGCCGGCAGCGCAGGCGCGCATTCCGATGCTGGTGGTCGGCACGGCGCGGCAGAGCCTGCAGTGGATCGCGCGCGAAGCGGAAGGCTGGGCCACCTACCATCGCGAAGAGGCGGCGCAGGAAGGGCGCATCGGGCTGTGGCAGCAGGCGCAGGGCGCTGCTGAGGCCAAGCCGTTCGTGCAGTCGATGCTGCTGGACCTGCAGGCCGATCCGCAGGCACCGGCTGAAGCGCTGCCGCTGGGCCTGAAGGTCGGCCGTGATGGGTTGCGGGCCTATCTGCAGCGCGTGCATGCGCAGGGTGTGGCGCATGTATTGTTCAACCTGGTGGACAGCGGGCGGACGGTGGATGAGGTGTTGGGCGAAATTGCCACACACATCCTGCCAGTGGTGGCCGCACGGGATCCGTAGCGTCGAGCTTGCTCTACTGCACATGAAGCCGAGCCGTTCGTAGAGTCGAGCTTGCTCGACTGCGCATGAAGCCGAGCCGTTCGTAGCGTCGAGCTTGCTCGACTGCTGTGCGTGG
>NZ_VYKI01000007.1:0-62991 GCF_008710035.1 Stenotrophomonas cyclobalanopsidis
AACCAGCATCGGCTACCGGAAGACGCCTGTCTCAACTGCGATCCGGGGTTGCCAGCCTTTTCCTGGAACACCGCCCCCGGCCGACAACGCCGAGGACGGTGAAGATTTCCAAGACCCGCTATCCGGTGGACCGTAAGGCTGCACCACTTAAGTGAACAGCATTACGGCGATGCCGGGCCTTTTTTGTTGGTGTGACCGCTGTATGTAGAGTCGAGCAAGCTCGACTCTACGAAGGCAGAAGCAGTCGAGCAAGCTCGACTCTACAAAGGGCGGAAGATCGGACGCAGCCGCCGGCTGCGGCTGTCAGTCTTCGATGCGCAGCACGGCGCCGGGCTTCAGCACGCTGCTGCCGCTCAGGCCGTTCAATGACAGCAGGGCCTTCACCGGCATGCCGTAGCGGCGGGCGATGGTCCAGGCCGATTCACCGTTGCGCACGGTGTGGCGGCGGTTGCGCGGGCGGTCGGCCGCGCTGGCCACGGTCCTGGCGACCTGCGGGGCCGGCTGCAGGCTTGCGCTGGGGGCCACGGCGGTCGCTGCGGTCGCAACCGTGGCGACATCGTCAACCGGCGCAGAGGCGGCGGTCACCGGGGCCAGCACGCGGGTGGTGCCTGTCGGGCGGCTGCTGCCGGCCAAGGCCGGGTTCAGGCGGGCAATGCGGTTCGGGTCCAGCGCACGCTGCGCCGCCCACTGCTGCACGCTGGTGCCCGCCGGCAGGGTGTGGCCCTTCAGTACCGGTACGGTGCGGTCCAGCGAGGCCATCACGCCGGGCTCGTCTTCGGCATCCTCCAGCACGCAGGCCAGGGCATGCAGCTTCTCGACGTAGGCGTGGGTCACCGGCGACAGGCCGGGCAGGGCGGCCGGTTTGGCGTTCTGCGCGTTCATGCCCGCCTTGCGCATCGACTGCAGCACGCGGTACTCGCCGGCGTTGTAGGCCATGGTTGCCAGGCGCCAATCGCCGCCAAACATGCCGTGCAGGGTCTTCAGGTAGCGCACCGCGGCCTGGGTGGAATCGACCGCCGACAGGCGGCCGTCGTAGCCGTTGGCCATCGGTACGCGGTGGTTGCGCGCGGTGGTGGCGATGAACTGCCACAGCCCGGTCGGGCCGCTGCCGTTGCGGGCGTTGGGGCGGTAGCCGCTCTCCACGAACGGGATGAGCGCGAATTCGGTAGGCAGGCTGGCCTTGCGCAGCTCTTCGACCACGTAGCCGAACAGCACCAGCGCGTCGTCATCCTGATTGGCCAGGCGAGAGGGGGCGTGGGCGAACTGCTTCTGCCAGCGCGGGCTGGTGGCCTCGGCATCGCAGGTCGGTTCAGCCAGGCCCTCGCGGAAGCTGGCGAAGATCTCCTGGCCGTTGCGGACCGAGGCGGCCGGCAGCAGGGTCGGATCCATCGGCACGGCCGACGCGGCGGTCAGGTTCTGGCTGATGCCGGCGCCCAGCGACTGCGCGCCCGCGTTTCCGGCCAGCCCCAGGACAAGGCCCAGGGCCAGCGGCAGACTTCGGCGCATCATGCGCGGAAGCCGTCTTTCCAGTGCCGGAGACCGGCCATGACATCGACGTCGTCCACGACATCGCGCCCCAGGTGCGCTGACACCGCCGCGCGGATCGGCGCGGTGTGCACACGCAGGAACGGATTGCAGTCCAGCTCGTTGGCCAGGGTTACCGGCAGGGTGGAACGATCATCGCGGCGCATGGCCAAAGCCTCCTCTTGGCGCTGCCACAGGGCAGCGTTGGCGGGGTCGACATGCCGCGCGAAGACGGCATTTGACACGGTGTACTCATGGGCGCAACAAAGCAGCAGTTGCACGGGCAAGGTACCCAGCTTGCGCATCGACGCCAGCAGCTGGGACGGCGTACCTTCGAACAGGCGCCCACAGCCCAGGCTGAACAACGAATCTCCGCTGAAAAGATGTTCAGCCGTGTGAAACGCGATGTGGGTGCGGGTATGCCCGGGCACGGATAGTACGTGGAACATCCGGCCCAGTGCCTGAACGCGTTCACCTTCGCCCACCCGTTCGGTGGCGGTCGGGATGCGCTCGTCGACCGGTGCTATCACCCGCGCGCGGGGAAAACGCGCCTGCAGCGCGGGCACGCCGCCGATGTGGTCGTCGTGGTGGTGGGTCAGCAGGATGGTGTCCACGCGCAGGCCCTCGTCGGCCAGCGCCAGCACCGGCGCGGCATCGCCCGGGTCGATGACCACCGCGGCGCCATCGTCGGCGATCAGCATCCAGATGTAGTTGTCCGCAAATGCGGTCAGGGCAGTCAGTCGCATAGAATTGGACCATGCCCCTGCTGCAGAGCCACCGTCAAGCGAGCCTGGTGCCGTGGTTCGACAGCGAGCCGGCGGCAGCGCTGCGCCTGCTTGAGCGCCAGCTGCTGCTGCCACGGCTGGCCGGCCTGCCGTCCCAGCCCTGGCTGTGGATCGCACCCACGGCCTCCTGGCTGGAGGATGCGCAGCTGGGCGGCCGCGGCCTGCGCCTGTACCGCGAGGGCGCCGGCTATGCCGGTGACACCCGCTGCGCGCTGCCTCTGCCGCTGGCCAATGAAAGCGTCAACGCCATCGTGCTGCAGCATGTCACCGCTGCCGATGCCGATTACCTGCTGGATGAGTGCTCGCGCGTGCTGATGCCCGGCGGCCAGTTGTGGCTGAGCAGCCTCAACCCGTTCAGCCCCTTCCGCACCCGATGGCGACACCATGGTCTGGTGGTGCGCACGCCGCAGCGGCTGCGCCAGCTGCTGGCCCGGCATGGGCTGGAATGCGACGACACCCGCTATCTGGGGCCGCTGTGGCAAGGCGCCGGCAGCAGCCGTGGGGCGGGCTGGGCGCCACTGCGCGCGGCCTGCCTGTTCCATGCCGAAAAACGTACGCTGGCCCTGCCTGGGCCGACCCCGCTGCCGGTGCGCTGGTTGGGCACCGTTGCTACCTGATCTGGAGTTGTATTGAAAACCATTGAAATCCACACCGACGGTTCCTGCCTCGGCAATCCCGGCCCGGGTGGCTGGGCCGCACTGCTGCGCTACAAGGGCCACGAGCGCGAACTGAGTGGCGGCGAAGCCCACACCACCAACAACCGGATGGAGCTGATGGCGGCCATTTCCGCGTTGGAAAGCCTCACCGAAGCCTGCGAGATCGTGCTCTACACCGATTCGCAGTATGTGCGGCAGGGCCTGACCCAGTGGATGGCCGGGTGGATCCGCAAGAACTGGAAGACCGCCGGCGGCGACCCGGTGAAGAACCGCGAGCTGTGGGAGCGCCTGCATGCGGCCACGCTGCGGCACCAGATCGACTGGCGCTGGGTGAAGGGCCACTCCGGTGACCCCGACAACGAGCGGGTCGACACCCTGGCGCGCAATGCCGCGATCCAGATCCGCGACGGCAGCCCGGTAAACTGAGCCCATGCGTCAGATCATCCTCGATACCGAAACCACCGGCCTGGAATGGAAGAAGGGCAACCGCATCGTTGAAATCGGCTGCGTGGAGCTGTTCAAGCGCCGCCCGACCGGCAACAACTATCACCAGTACATCAAGCCCGATGTCGACTTCGAGCAGGGTGCGCAGGAAGTCACCGGCCTGAGCCTGGATTTCCTCGCCGACAAGCCGGAGTTCGCGCAGATCGCCGAGGAGTTCCTGGCGTTCATCGATGGCGCCGAGCTGATCATCCACAACGCGGCGTTCGATCTGGGCTTCCTTGATTACGAGCTGTCCCTGCTGGGGCCGCAGTACGGGAAGATCACCGACCGCTGCACGGTGATCGATACCCTGGCGATGGCGCGCGAGCGCTTCCCCGGCCAGCGCAACTCGCTGGATGCCCTGTGCCGGCGCCTGGGCGTGGACAACTCGCACCGTGCGCTGCACGGCGGCCTGCTCGATGCGCAGATCCTGGGCGATGTCTACATCGCGCTGACCTCGGGGCAGGAAGAGATCGGCTTCGGCCTCGAAGACGACAGCGGGGCCGATGGCGCCGCGCTGCTGGCCTTCGACACCAGCAAGCTTTTGCCGCGCCCCCGCGTGGTGGCCACGGCGTCGGAGCTGGAGGCGCACGCCGCGCGGCTGGAGCGCCTGCGCAAGAAGGCCGGCCACGCGTTGTGGGATGGCCCGAAGGTGGAAGAGGTCGCGAGCGCGTAAGTGGTCGGGGGGATGCCGGGCATGGACCGGCATCCACGACGCGTCATCCACGCATGGCGTGGATCTACCGGTTAATGGCAGCGCACCAGGATCACGGTGATGTTGTCGGACCCACCGCCGTCCAATGCCGAGGCGACCAGGCTGTCCACGCATTCCTGGGCGCTGGCGTCGTCGTAGGCGAGGGTGCGGGCGATGTCACGGTCGTCGACTTCCTCGGTCAGGCCGTCACTGCACAGCAGCAGCTGCATGCCCGGGCGCAGTTCGCCACTGGTGGTGGCCACGTTCAGATGGTTCGGGTCGGTCACGCCCAGTGCCTGGGTCACCACGTTGCGGTGCGGGTGGGCACGCGCCTGTTCGGCGGTCAGGTTGCCCTGCGCCACCAGTTCCTGCACCACGCTGTGGTCCTGGCTGAGCTGGGCCAGCTGGCCGTCGCGCCACAGGTAGGCGCGGCTGTCGCCGACCCAGGCCACTTCATAGCGGTTGCCCTGCACGCGTGCGGCGACAACGGTGGTGCCCATCGGCAGGGTGTCATTGCGCCGCCGCGAGGCACGGATGATCTCCTCGTCGGCGGTGCGGATGGCGTGGGCCAGCGGGGCGCCACGGCGGATCTCGCGGACGATGGTCTCGCGTGCCAGGGCACTGGCCACCTCGCCGCAGGCGTGCCCGCCCATGCCGTCGGCCACCAGCCACAGGGCCAGCTCGCTGTCACCGTAGTAGGTGTCCTCGTTGAGCTCGCGGCGCAGGCCAGGGTGGGTGAGGTGTCCGAATTCGATCATGGTGGTTGCTGGGCGGGGTAATGCCGGGGAGAACGGCATCATCACGGCCAAGCGGACATCCGGCAAGGCGTTCAGTCAGAAATTTTTCACATGATGGGCCGCAATGGCTTGTGGTCTGCCGCGCTTCCTCGTATGATGCGCGTCCCCGGTTCGCCGGGGAACACCTGGAGAGGTGGCAGAGCGGTTGAATGTACCTGACTCGAAATCAGGCAGGCGTTTATAGCGCCTCGGGGGTTCGAATCCCCCCCTCTCCGCCAGATAACTAAAAAGGCTGCCCAAAGGGCAGCCTTTTTAGTTATCTGGCGCGGGATGCGAAGTGCGCTGCGCGCGCTTCGCCCCAAACGTTGCGTCGCAACGTTTGGGCCCCTCCCTTTGCCTGCCTCTCCCCGCCCCTGTCGGGGCAGCCCCTCAACAGAGGGGCTTGTTCCACCCGACGCGCCATCGGGTTGCTGTCACGCGCGAACAGCGTCTTCGCTGCGGTTACCATGTGCGCATCAATTGCTGGAGCGCTGCCATGACCGCTGAAATCCTTGTGCCTGTTTCTTTTGGCGAGCTGCTGGACAAGATCTCGATCCTGCAGATCAAGTCCGAGCGCATCAGCGATGAAGGCAAGCTGGCCAACGTGCGCCGCGAGCTGTCCGCGCTGGAGACCACCTGGATGGGCCATCCGGCGGCGGTGAAGGACATCGCCAAGCTGCGTGCCGAACTGAAGGCGGTCAATGAGCAGCTGTGGGACATCGAGGACGAGGTCCGCCTGAAGGAGAAGGCGCAGGCCTTCGACCAGGCCTTCGTTGACCTGGCCCGCAGCGTCTACCTGCGCAACGACGAGCGCGCGCGCATCAAGAAGGCGATCAACCTGGCGCTGGGCTCGGCGTACGTGGAAGAGAAGTCCTACAAATAATCCCACGTCCTGCGTGGAGGGTGCGGGCCACGGGCGGCCCGCACCGGTCGCTCAGCCGAGGTGATCGGCGACGTAGCGCTCGAAGGCGGCGATGCCGTCCTCGACGGTGATCAGTTCCATCACATCGTCGAACTCGATCTTGGTGCCCCACTTGAGGTCGGCCGCCTGCTTGCCCAGGTACTTGCGCGCGGCATCGTCGTAGCGGTCCACGCAGTAGCGCCGGTCGGAGTACGGACCGCTGCGGTGCGGGTTGCTGGCCGCATGCAGGCCCAGCACCTTGGTGCCCATCGCATTGGCGATGTGCATCGGGCCCGAATCCGGGGTCATCACCAGGTTGGCGCGGGCCAGCAGGGCCGGCAGCTGCTTCAGCGTGTCCCGGCCCACCAGGTCCAGCGCCGGTGTTGCCAGCTGGGCCTGGACGGCATCGGCCATGCTGCGCTCCAGCTCGCTGCGGCCACCGCACAGCACCACCTGCCAGCCGCGCCTGCTGGCATGGTTGGCCACTGCCGCATAGCGGTCGGCGTACCAGTTGCGCATGACATGGCTGGAGCACGGCGAGATCATCAGCACCGGGCGGCCATCGTCGGGCCACTGCGCAGCGGCCCACTCGCAGGCCGACGGCGGCACCGCGAGGTCCCAGCTCACTTCGGTCTGGCGCAGGCCCAGTGGCTCGCAGAAGCTGCCGATGGCATCGAGCACGTGGATGCCCGGTCGATCGGGGATGCGTTCGTTGATGAACAACCCATGCAGATCCTTGGAGCGGCTGCGGTCGTAGCCGATGCGGCGCTCGGCCGGGATGAAGGCCGACAGCAGGTTCGCGCGGAACGCTACCTGCATCTGCAGCAGCGCATCGAAGCGCCCCGGCGGCAGCTGCCTGCGCAGTTCCTTGACCCCGGCCATGCCGGTCTTCTTGTCGTACGCATGGAAGACCACGCCGGGCAGGCCATCAAGCAGCTTCTGGCCGACCTTGTCGATGATCCAGTGGATCGGCGTGTCCGGGCGCGCAGCCTGCAGGGTGCGCACCAGGGGCACAACGTGGGTGACATCCCCCAGGGCAGACAGGCGCAGGAGGCACAAGGATGAGGACGCTGATGCCATGTGTTGTTAGACTCAATGGAATGGTCGTATTTGACGCCAATGAAGCGCTGACGCCATGCCGCGAGGGTCGCGGCATCGGGGCCATTCTGTTCGACCGCGAGCGGCTGCGGCAAGCCGAGGTCGGCCTGTTCTCGCCCCAGCACTGGGGCAGCAGGGCCCGGCCGGTGGCGGAAGGCGGGCGCGGCAGTGCCTGGTTCGTCGATGCGCCTTTCGGCTCCGGCGTGCTGCGGCACTATCTGCGCGGTGGCCTGGCGGCCAAGCTCAGCCGGGACCAGTACATCTGGCGCGGCGCGGATCGCACCCGCAGTTTCGCCGAATTCCGGCTGATGCGTGCCCTGCGCGCGCAGAAGCTGCCGGTGCCCCGGCCGATCGCCGCCTTCTACATGCGTGAAGGCATGCGCTACCGCGCGGCCATCCTGATGGAGCGCATCGAGGGCGTACGTTCGCTGGCCGACCGCGCGCTGGTGGCCGGCCGTGGCGCGCCGTGGGAAGAGGCGGGCCGACTGATCGCGCGCTTCCATCGCGCCGGCCTGGACCACGCCGACCTCAACGCCCACAACATCCTGTTCGATGGCAACGGCCATGGTTGGCTGATCGACTTCGACCGCGGTGTGATCCGCATCCCGGCCACCGCCTGGCGCGAGCGCAACCTCAAGCGCCTGCTGCGCTCGCTGGTCAAGCTGCGTGGCGAGCGCAGCGTGGAAGACGTACAGAAGGACTACGCGCGGCTGCGTCGCGCCTACGACATGGCCTGGAACCGGGGCACCTGATGGACTGGTCATTGCGTTTCCTCGGCGTCGGCAATGCGTCGGCGGTCGAGCTGGGCTCGCCCATGTCGGTGATCGAGCGTGATGGCCGGCCGTGGCTGACCATCGACTGCGGCGGCGAAGGCCTGACCGCGTTCAAGGCGCACTACGGGCACCTGCCCCAGGCGGTGTTCGTCACCCATGTGCACCTGGACCATGTGGCCGGCTTCGAGCGGCTGTTCGTGGATACCTTCTTCAACACGCACCGGCGCGGCACGGTGCGCCTGTACGTGCCGGCCACCGTGGTGCCGCTGCTGCACAAGCGCGTGGCCGATTACCCCAACGTACTGGCCGAGGGTGGCGCCAACTTCTGGGATGCGTTCCAGCTGATCGTGGTGGGCGATGCGTTCTGGCACGAGGGTGTGCGGCTGGAAGTATTCCCGGCGCGCCACCACTGGCCGGAGACGGCCTACGGCCTGCGGCTGCAGGGCGCGTTGACCTGGAGCGGCGATACGCGGCCGATCCCGGAGATGCTGGCGCGCTTCGCCAATGACAACGAGCTGATCGCCCACGACTGCGGCCTGCATGGCAACCCGTCGCACACCGGCGTGGATGACCTGGAGCGCGAATACAGCGCCGATCTGCAGTCGCGGATGATGCTCTATCACTACGCTAGCGCGGCCGATGGCGAGGCGCTGGCCGCACGTGGGCACCGCGTCGCGCAGCGGGGGCAGTGCGTGCCGCTGGCGACGCCGACGGCGCCGCACGTGCTGGCGCAGGATCCGCCGTGAAAACCTCCGGCCAGCCTGCCGACGCGGCGCTGGCGGCCGAGCTGGAACATCTGGAGCGCGCGCTGCACACCCCGCAGGTGCGCGGTGATCGTGTGCGGCTGTCGGAACTGCTGGATGAGGATTTCAGCGAGATCGGCAGCTCCGGCCAGTGCTACGGCCGTACGGCAGCGCTGGCGGAGATCCCGCTGGAGCGGGCTCAGGTGCAGATCGAATCTGAACAGTACGCAGTCTCGCTGCTGACTCACGACCTGGCCCAGGTGCGTTACCGCAGCCGCTACCACGTGGATGGCCAGCCGCAGCGCTGGGTGCTGCGCAGTTCGCTATGGCGCCGGCATGCGCAGGAATGGCGGATGGTGTTCCATCAGGGAACGCCCGAAGCACGGTAGCGCCGGGCCATGCCCGGCGAAGGGCGCCAACCAAGACAGGCAGCTACCAGGGCGGGGCATCGCCCAAAAAGGCGGTGGCCCCGCCGGCTGACCTCGGCGCCCGCGTCGATCGATACCGTTGCTGCCTTCCGGCCCTGGCGGGATTTTCGACCTAGCGTCGCGAGGGGCCGACGGGGCCACCATAGAGACGTTGGCCGCCCAAGGGCGGCCGGTTCACGGATCAGGGGAAGCAGCGCGTCGCGCGCCGGAGACCACAGCCGGACCGCACATCGGCTGGCCGATGGCAGGCGCGCATTCTAGCGCAGGCGTGGGCTTGGACGCCAGCTTCATGCAATGAATCGGCTGTAACCCGTGCACAGGCGGCACGACCGGCGCGAGCCCCCGTTGCTAGAATGCGGCCGCAGGAGGAACGACCTCCCCCGCATCGGGAATGAATGACCAGGACGGCCTGGCCCTACCAAGAGGAGGGCCGCCATGGCCTGGATCTATCTGTTGTTCGCCGGCCTGCTGGAAATTGTCTGGGCCGTGTCCATGAAGCAGTCCGAAGGCTTCAGCAGGCTCACCCCCACCGTGGTCACCCTCCTCGGCATGATCGCCAGTTTCTGGCTGCTGGCCGTGGCCATGCGCACGCTGCCGCTGGGTACCGCCTACACGATCTGGACCGGCATCGGCGCCGTGGGTGCCTTCGTGGTCGGCATCGTGTTCCTCGGCGAGCAGGCCAGTGCGATGCGCATCGGCGCGGCCGTGCTGATCGTCTGTGGCCTGGTGCTGATGAAGCTCTCCAGCAGCTGAGGTTATGGCGATCAGGCGGAGATACCTGCCGTGCCAGGCGCGGCGGGCATTTACCGCAGGCGCGCTTCCATGTGCACCGCATGGATTCCCGGGCCGTGGCCGTCCGTCACCCGCTGGGTGACGTGGAAGCCCAGCGCGGCGTAGAAGCCCTCGGTGTGCTGGCTTGTGCTCAACGCAACGCGCTCCACGCGGGGATCGGTGGCGGCCTGCTGCAGTCGTACCTGTGCAAGATGGCGGCCAAGTCCTTGTCCGTGCCGGGATTTCTCGACCATCCCCCAGCAGAACCCGGCGGTGCCATTCGCGGGGGGCGACAAGCCTCCACAGGCGACGACGCTGCCGTCGAGTTCGATGACCTGGTAGGTGTGTTCTTCCGCCAGCTCACGCAGGAACGACGCGAAGTCCGGGCGTTCCTCCGGGGCGAAATAGATCGGCAGATTGCTGTCGAAGATCGCCAGGCAGGCGGCCAGATCGTTGCGGTGGTAGGGCCGGGTCCTCATGGGGTGACCATAGCGCATGGGGCCGGCTGGGGAGCGGGATCGGGCGGCACGTCATTCACGCGTGGCGTGGATCTACTGATCTGTCTGGAGTAACAAGCCCCTCTGTTGAGGGGCTGCCCCGACAGGGGCGGGGAGAGGCAGGCAAAGGGAGGGGCCCATTCGTTGCGCAGCAACGCATGGGGCGAAGCGCGCGCAGCGCACTTCGCGTCCCGCGCCAGATAAATAGAAAAGGCCACCCGAAGGGCGGCACGTCATTCACGCGTGGCGTGGATCTACTGATCTGTCTGGAGTAACAAGCCCCTCTGTTGAGGGGCTGCCCCGACAGGGGCGGGGAGAGGCAGGCAAAGGGAGGGGCCCATTCGTTGCGCAGCAACGCATGGGGCGAAGCGCGCGCAGCGCACTTCGCGTCCCGCGCCAGATAAATAGAAAAGGCCACCCGAAGGGCGGCACGTCATTCACGCGTGGCGTGGATCTACTGATCTGTCTGGAGTAACAAGCCCCTCTGTTGAGGGGCTGCCCCGACAGGGGCGGGGAGAGGCAGGCAAAGGGAGGGGCCCATTCGTTGCGCAGCAACGCATGGGGCGAAGCGCGCGCAGCGCACTTCGCGTCCCGCGCCAGATAAATAGAAAAGGCCACCCGAAGGGCGGCCTTTTCTATTTATCTGGCGGAGAGAGGGGGATTCGAACCCCCGAAGCGCGGTTTAGACGCTTACACACTTTCCAGGCGTGCTCCTTCAACCACTCGGACACCTCTCCGGATCCCTGCCGTCGGCAAACGCCTCAGCAGGGGCGCAGATTCTAGCGGGCGGCGCGGCCATACACAAGCACCCCAGTCAGGAACCTTCGAAGGGGCTGTCGGAGGCGAGGGGGCTGGACAGGCATGGCACAATGGAACATCCGATGGAAGACGGTGGCCTGATGTCCTATCTCGTGCTTGCCCGCAAGTGGCGTCCGAAGCGTTTTGCCGAGCTGGTGGGCCAGGAACACGTGGTCCGTGCGCTCAGCAATGCGCTGGACAGCGGCCGGGTCCACCACGCGTTCCTGTTCACCGGTACCCGCGGCGTGGGCAAGACCACCATCGCGCGCATCTTCGCCAAATCGCTGAACTGCGAGCAGGGCACCAGCGCCGACCCGTGCGGCCAGTGTGCGGCCTGCCTGGACATCGACGCCGGCCGCTACATCGACCTGCTGGAAATCGATGCCGCGTCCAACACCGGCGTGGACGACGTGCGCGAGGTGATCGAGAACGCGCAGTACATGCCCTCGCGCGGCAAGTACAAGGTCTACCTGATCGACGAAGTGCACATGCTCTCCAAGGCGGCGTTCAATGCGCTGCTGAAGACGCTGGAAGAGCCGCCGGAGCACGTGAAGTTCCTGCTGGCCACCACCGACCCGCAGAAGCTGCCGGTTACCGTGCTCAGCCGCTGCCTGCAGTTCAACCTCAAGCGCCTGGACGAGGACCAGATCCAGGGGCAGATGACCCGCATCCTCGCCGCCGAGGAGATCGAGGCCGACGGCAGCGCCATCGTGCAGCTGGCCAAGGCCGCCGATGGCAGCCTGCGCGACGGCCTGTCGCTGCTGGACCAGGCGATCGCGTATGCCGGCGGCGCGCTGCGCGAGGACGTGGTGCGCACCATGCTGGGGACGGTCGACCGTACCCAGGTGGCGGCCATGCTCGACGCACTGGCCGAGGGCGATGGTCCGCGCCTGCTGCAGGTCGTGGCCGCGCTGGCCGAGTTCTCGCCGGACTGGAGTGGCGTGCTGGAAGCGCTGGCCGAAGGCCTGCACCGCATCCAGGTGCAGCAGCTGGTGCCCGGCGCTGCCGCCCCGGTCGAGGGCCTGGACGCGGCCGCGTTCGCCGAACGCCTGCGCGCGGAAGTGGTGCAGCTCTGGTACCAGATGGCCCTGAACGGCCGTCGCGACCTGCCGCTGGCGCCGAGCCCGCGTGCCGGCTTCGAAATGGCGGTGCTGCGCATGCTGGCGTTCCGCCCGGCCGCCGCGGTGCCGCCGGTGCCGAAGTCGGTCGAAGGCGCGGTGGGTGGTGGTGCTGCCGGCGGCAACGCCGGTGGCGGCCATGCCGCCGGTGCCGGCAGCAACGACGCCGCACCTGTAGCTGCAGCCGCTGCGGCCAGCCCTGCAGCGGTGGCTGACGTGGCTGCCCCGATGCAGGCTGCGCCGCGCGAGCCCGAACCCGAACCCGAACCCGAACCTGAGCCGGCCCCGCAACCGGAGCCGGAGCCGACTCCGGAGCCTGAACCGGTTCCGGTGGAAGAACCCGTGTCGCCGCCGCCGGTGAAGGCCGAAGCGGCGCCGCAGGTGGCCGAGGCGGATGATCTGCCGCCGTGGGCCACCGACGAAGCCGACGCGCGCGATCAGGCGCTGGCGGCGGAAATGGACGTGCCGGTCGCGATGGCGACACCGGAGGCGGCCATGGTCGCCCCGTGGCAGGAACCGCCGGCCCCGGCCCCGGCCCCGGCTTCGGTGGCGGCCGAGCCGGAACGCCCGTTCCATGCCGACGGCATCGAGATCGCCCCGGCCGCGCCGGTGGCAACACCGGCGCCGGCAGCGCATCAGGGCAGCATCTACGACCTGGCCAGTGCTGAAGACTGGCTGGACCTGGTGGCCAACAGCGGCCTCAGCGGTCCATCGCGGCAGCTGGCGGCCAATGCGGCCTTCATCAGCTGCCAGGGCGGCACCTTGAAACTGGGCCTTTCGCCCGGATTTGAGTACCTGCGTTCCGAACGCGCGCTGTCCGCCCTGGGCGAGATGCTGGAAAAGGCCCTGGGCCAGGCGCCGAGGATCGTGGTCGAGACTGTGGAAACCGAGCAGGTCCCGGCCGAGACCCTGCACCAGCGTGCCGACCGCCAGCGTGGCGAGCGGCAACAGGCCGCCGAGGCCATTTTCATGGACGATCCGGAAGTGCAGCTGCTGATCCAGCAGCATGGCGCCCGGGTTGTTTCCGACTCCATCCGTTCTTTTGACGAGTAAGACACTATGCGCGGCAACATCGCCCAACTGATGCAGCAGGCCCAGAAGATGCAGGAAAACCTGCAGAAGGCCCAGGAAGAAATCGCCAAGATCGAAGTCACCGGCAGCGCCGGCGGCGGCATGGTCAGCGTGACCCTGACCGGCGCCAAGGAATGCCGCAAGGTGCGCATCGATCCGTCGCTGGCCAGCGACCCCGAAATGCTGGAAGACCTGATCGCCGCGGCCTTCAACGACGCCTCGAACAAGATCGATGCCGAGTCGAAGTCGAAGATGGGTTCGGCCACCGCCGGCATGCAGCTGCCGCCGGGAATGAAGCTGCCGTTCTGATGTTCAGCGTGGCACCCGTGCAAGCGGGTGCCACAGACCCCGTAGAGTCGAGCTTGCTCGACTGTTCAAGCCTTCAGTCGAGCATGGCTCGACTCTACAAATAATCGTCGAGCGTGCTCGACGCAACGAAAGCCTGCTGCCGTGTCCGCACCCCTGCTTGAACAATTGATCGATGCACTGCGGGTGCTGCCTGGCGTCGGCCAGAAAACCGCGCAGCGCATGGCCTACCACCTGCTTGAACGCGAGCGCGAAGGTGGGCAGCGGTTGGCCGAGGCGCTGGCGCTGGCGGTCGAACGCATCGGCCATTGCGCGCAGTGCCGCGATTTCAGCGAAACCGAGCTGTGCCCGACCTGTGCCAACAACAGTCGCGAGCGCAGCCAGCTGTGCGTGGTCGAATCACCGGCCGACCGTCTGGCCATCGAAAATGCTACCGGCTTCCGCGGCGTCTACTTCGTGCTGCAGGGCCGTCTGTCGCCCCTCGATGGCGTCGGCCCGCGCGAACTGGGCCTGGAGCAGCTGGAACAGCGGCTGGCGCAGGGCGAAGTGCAGGAACTGATCATCGCCACCAGCGCTACGGTTGAAGGCGAAGCGACTGCGCACTATCTGGCCCAGCTGGCGCGTGCGCGCCAGGTCCAGCCGAGCCGCCTGGCGCAGGGCCTGCCGCTGGGCGGTGAACTGGAATACGTCGATCGCGGCACGCTGTCGCATGCCTTCGGGACGCGCAGCGAATTCCGCGACTGACCGCGGCCGCGCGCGGCGTGGCCGGCCTACAATGCGGACGACATCCCGCCGAGGCCGACCATGACCACCGAAACCCTCTTCAGCAAGATCATCCGTCGCGAGATCCCGGCCACCATCGTCTACGAGGATGACGAGGTGCTGGGCTTCAAGGACATCGCACCGCAGGCGCCGGTGCACGTGCTGTTCATTCCGAAGAACGAGATCATCCCGACCCTGGACGACCTGCAGCCGTCGCAGGCGCACCTGATCGGCAAGCTGGCCCTGGCAGCAGCCGCGTATGCGCGCAGCGAAGGCTTCGCCGAGGACGGCTACCGCATCGTGATGAACTGCCGCGAAGATGCCGGGCAGACCGTGTTCCACATCCACATGCATCTGTTGGCCGGTGCGCCGTTGGGCCATTTCGGTACGCCGGGGCATTGAGGCAACGGCATCCACGCATGGCGTGGCTCTACTGCCGGCGTGCGTCGGTATCGCGGTAGATCCACGCCATGCGTGGATGGCAGTCGCCAGTAGATCCACGCCATGCGTGGATGGCACCAACAAGAAGGCCGCCCGAGGGCGGCCTTTTGCGTCACGCGGGACGTGGCAGGTTTACCACCAGCCCCAGCTGCGGTAACCGCCCCAGTACGGGCCCCACGGACCCGGACCCCACGGGCTGTACGGGTAGGGCACGACATCGACCTGGCGCTGTTCCGGCCACAGGTAGATGACGTCGGCCGCCAGCTTGGGCAGGCGGTAGTCGTACTCGCCGATGCGGGTGTTGGCGTAGCCGTCGATCTTGCCGATGAAGGTCACGTCGCGACCGGCTTCGAACACCGCCGGATCATAGAAGCCGGCGCGGCAGGCGATGAAGCGGCCGTCGCTGGCGTCGGACGAGCTCTGGTTCGGGCGGCCACTGCCATTGAGCGGGCGCGAGATGATCTGGAAGCAGGTCTCGCCCTGGCCGGGCTGGGTTTCGATGATGCGGCCACCCCAGCGAACAGGGGTGCCCACCTGCTGGGTGGCAACCGAGTCGCGCGGGGACACCACGCTGAACTGACCCTGCAGCGGCTTGGGGGCCGTGGCGCAGGCCGACAGGGCCAGGGCGGCCACGGCGGTGAGAAGGAACTTGGTGTTCATGAAGTAGCTCCGGAAGTCGGGCGCTGCCTGCGCAGGTCCCGCAATAATGGGGCGAGCTCGGTACGAGTGCCAGCGTAGCGCGCTTCGACGAAACGCTGGCTGAGTGCAATGAGGGCAGGGTCGGGGCGCTGGGCATGGACCCGCTGGGCCCAGGCCAGGGCGGGTTCGTGCGGCTCGCGGGCCAGCCCCAGCCGTGCGTAGCGGCGGCCCAGCCGGTGCCAGGCGCGCAGCAGCGGGTCGCGCTCGCGTTCGCCACGGGCCAGCAGCCAGGCCATCCAGCCCATCGCCAGCAGGGCGGCGGCCACGAAACCGGCCAGCAGCTGGCCGGGCTTCAGCTCATCCAGGCCCAGCGGCTGCAGCAGCTGCTGCTGGCGGCGCGCGTCGAAGGACAGCACCAGGTCGTTCCAGCCACGGCGCAGCCAATCGCCGATCTGCCCGGCCTGCAGCCAGCGCTGCTGCAGGTCGAGGTCGGCGCCGGCCGGCAGCCGGTCTTCCAGCGTGTCGAGGATGCGCTCGGGCGCCACTGCCGCGGTCGGGTCCACCCGCACCCAGCCACGCTGGGGCAGCCAGACCTCGGTCCAGGCGTGGGCGTCCATGCGCCGCACCACCCAGTAGTCGCCCAGCCGGTTGCGGGTGCCGCCGGCAAAGCCGGTCACCACGCGGGCTGGGATGCCGGCATTGCGCATTAGAACAACGAAGGCCGAACTGAAGTGCTGGCAGAAGCCGGCCTTGTAGTCGAACAGGAACGCGTCCACCGGGTCGCGCCCGGCCGCTGGGGTGTCCAGCGTGTAGGAGAAATCCGCGGTGATCCAGTCCAGGGCGCGGCGGACAACGGCGGCATCGTCGTCGCCGGCTTCCTGCCGCCATTGCCGGGCCAGCGCTGCCGTGCGCGGGTTGAAGTTGGCCGGCAGCTGCAGCGCCGCACGCTGCTGGTAGGGCGACAGCTCGGCATCGAAGCGCGTCGCCGGTGCCGAGTGCAGGCGCCAGCGGGTCAGTGCGGCGAGCGGGCGCTGGCTGGCCAGGCTCATCTCAGCGTTGAGCGCGGTGCCTTCCGGGGCAGCGGTGGGCAGGTCCAGCGCCACCAGCAGGCGGCGGTCGGTGGGCTCGTAGTCGATCTGGTAGTCCCAGCCCGGGCCTTCGTGGGTCACCTGCGCCGGCCGGCGGTAGTCGATGTTGCGGTCACGCGTCCAGACGTGGCCATCGAAGCGGGTCAGCACCGGCCCGCGCCAGTAGCGCTGCTCCGGCTGCGGCACGGGGCCGAAGAACTGCACGCGCAGTGCCGGGGTGTCATCGGCCATCAGGTCCAGCCACTTGTCCGGCTCCATCGAGTCGGACAGGCCGGGGGTGCCGACCGCGCGTTCGGGCACGCCCCACAGCGGCGAGGACAACCGCGGGAACAGCCAGAAGCAGGCCAGGGCCAGGGGCAGGCCGATCAGCAGCAGGCGGCCGACGCCGCGCAGCTGGCCGGGCAGCGGCAGCGCCGCGCTGCGACCTTCGTTGTGGGCCAGCCGCTGCAGGGCGAGCAGGCTGCTGATGCCGGCCAGCGCGGCCAGCAGCGTGGTCAGGGGCCCCTGGTCGAGCAGGAAGGCGGCAAACGGCGCGAACAGGGCGAAGCCGAGCAGGCTGCGTGCATCACGCACGCTGCGCAGTTCGCTGGATTTGATCGCCAGCATCGCTGCCAGCAATGCACAGCCGGTGTCGCGCCCCGGCCGCACCGCGCCCATCTGCCAGACGATGGCACCCAGCATGGCCAGGACCAGCAGCAGGCGCACCGGCATCGGCAGTACGCCTCGCAGCGACAGCGCAGCGGTGGCCACGCCCGCCACCGCGATCAGTGCCGCAAGCGGCCCGGGCAGCAGCAGCAGCAGCGGCAGCAGTGCCAGCGCAGCGCTGGCCAAGGTCCAGTTGCGCGCGTTGCGGTCCAGCAGGAGAGCGGGCTCAGTCATGGGGCATCAGCGCCAGTGCGCGCAGGCACGCATGATGGTGGCTCGCGCCCTGGCCGGGGCCGAGCGCGGGCTGCGAGGGCAGCAGCAGCGTGTAGCGCCGGCCTTCGCGTTCGGCGCTGTCGACCCAGCGCGCCAGGCGCGAGATGCGCGCTTCCGTCGGCAGGGTGGAGAGCGCGCGCCAATCCAGCACCACTTCGATGCCGACCGGTTTTTCATACTCGCGCACCAGCAGCGTGTCGCGTCGTGCCGAATGCTTCCAGGCGATGCTGCGCGGCGGGTCGCCTGCGCGGTAAGGGCGCAGCTGGTGCAGCTCCTCGCCGCTGGCGTGGGCGCGGGTGTGCAGCAGGTCGCTGCCCTGTTCGGGCAATGACGGTGCCAGGGCCTCGGCCACCGGGTGCACCAGCAGCGGTTGTTCCGGCCACACCCAGGACCACGCACGCACCAGGCCCAGCGGCTGGGTGCTGGACAGGCGGATGCGCGGCAGGTCGAGCCAGCCGCGCCGCTCGGTCGGCACGTCCAGTTCCACTTCACCACGGCCCTGTGCTGGCAGGTCGGTCCAGGCCTGGCTGTCGCCAACCTGCAGTTCCAGGCCGTGGCGCGGCCGCGGGTCGCGCAGCGACAGGTCGATGCGCAGGCGCAGCGGCTGGCCCGCCGGCACCGGTTCGGCCGAGATGGCGTCGATCTGCACGCCCGACAGCTGCAGGTGGGCGGCGATGGCGCTGGCGATGGCGGCCGCCGCCAGCAGCAGGGCCAGCAGCAGGGCCGGGTTGTTGTTGTAGTTCAGCGCGCCCAGCAGCATCGCCGACAGCAGCAGGGCCACGAACAGGCCGAAGCGCGTGGGCAGCACGTAGATGCGCCGGCGGTCGAGCCGCTGCGGCAACGCTTCGGGCATGCGCGGACGCGCCAGGCGAAGCAGGCGTGAGCCGCGTGCGGGCATCCTCAATCCACCGCGACGGTCTGCAGGATGGCGCGCGCCAGCGCCGGCCCCGTGCTCGATTCGGACTCGCCCACCAGGCGGTGGCCGGCCACGGCGACGAACAGGGTCTGAACGTCTTCGGGGACCACATGGCCGCGGCCGAGCAGCAGCGCGTGGGCCTTGGCCGCACGCAGCAGGGCCAGGCCGGCACGCGGCGACAGGCCCACGCGCACGCCGGCATGCTGGCGGCTGCGGGTCAGCAGGGCCTGCACGTAATCCACCAGCGCGTCGCTGACGTGGATCTGGCCGACCGCTTCACGCAGCCGGCGCACCTGGTTGTCATCCAGCTGCGGCACCGCGCGCGCGATCAGGTCGCGGCGGTCGGTGCCGCGCAGCAGCTCGCGTTCGGCCTGCGGGCTGGGGTAGCCCATCGCCAGCCGCAGCAGGAAGCGGTCCAGCTGCGAATCGGGCAGCGGGAACGTACCGGACAGGTCGACCGGATTCTGCGTGGCGATCACGAAGAACGGATCGGGCAGCGGATGGGTCTGCCCGTCGAGCGTCACCTGCTGTTCGGCCATCGCTTCCAGCAGCGCGCTCTGCGTGCGTGGCGGTGCGCGGTTGATCTCATCGGCCAACAGCACGTGCGAGAACACCGGGCCGGTATGGAACTGGAACTGGCGCGTGCCGGCGTCATACACCGATACGCCGAGCACATCGGCCGGCAGCAGGTCGGAGGTGAACTGCACGCGCTGGAAGCTCAGCCCCAGGCTGCTGGCCAGTGCGTGGGCCAGTGTGGTCTTGCCCAGGCCGGGCAGATCTTCGATGAGCAGATGGCCACCGGACAGCAGGGCGACGAAAGCCAGCCTGACTTCCGGCACCTTGCCGAGCACCAGGGCATTGACCTGATCCTGTGCCTCCCGCAGGGCCTGGCGCAGTTGATCGGTTAGCATGCTGGGCATGGGGGACGGAGCTGGCATGTTCGTCTCACGTTCGGGAACCATTCGATTCTATCCATAGAGCAATGCAGGGCGAACAGCGCGCACGTACGATTTTTCTCTGGTTATGGACGCTGGTCACAGCGGCCAAGCTGCTTGTGGCCGCGCGTCTGCCCCTGTTCGTGGACGAAGCGTTCTATTGGCAGGAAGGCCAGCACCTGGCGGCGGCGTACTCCGACCTGCCGGGATTGACCGCGTGGCTGGCGCGCCTGGGCGTGGAAATCGGCGGCCAGCACGTGCTGGCGCTGCGTCTTCCGTTCCTGGCCATCGGCGCGCTGCTGCCGTTGCTGGTCGCGCGCGTCGCCACGCGCTGGTTCGGCAACGTGGCCGGCTGGCAGGCAGGCAGCCTGACCCTGCTGATGCCGTTGTCGGCCACGCTGGGCCTGCTGGCCGTGCCGGATGTGCCGATGGCACTGGCCGCGGTGCTGTGCCTGGATGCTGGTGCACGCCTGCTGCGCAGCGTCGATGCGTCGTCCGCGATCAAGCTGGGCCTGGGCCTGCTGATCGGTGCACTCAGCCACTACCGCTTCATTGGTGTGATCGGCGTCGGCTTCATCGCGTTGCTGGTATTGCCGCAGGGGCGGCGCATGCTGGCCGATCCGCGGGTGTGGGTGGCGCTGGCGGTGGGCGTGCTGGCCTGGTTGCCGCTGCTGGCATGGAATGCCGACAACCATGATGCCGGCCTGAAATTCCAGGTGGTCGAGCGCCATCCCTGGGCGTTTGAATGGCGCGGGATGTGGTTCCTGGTCATCCAGCCGATGCTGGTCACGCCCATCCTGTGCATCGCGATGTGGAAGGTGGCGCTGGCCGGTACGCGCAGCGGCGGCGGCGCGCGCACGCAGTGGCGCTACTTCGGCCTGGTCGGTGGCGTCTCAACGCTGAGCATCTTCCTGCTGGGCTTCTTCACCGATGTCGAGCGCATCAGCTTCCACTGGCCGCTGCCGGGCTACCTGGCGCTGCTGGTGGCGGTGCCGGTGGTGCTCAACGGCTGGCCGCGCTGGCTGCGCCGCACCGGCTGGTGGCTGGCCGGCATCGGCATGACACTGGCTTTTGGCTATTACCTGATGGCGTCGACGCCGTCGCTGCGCGAACAGCTGGCCGGTGACAAGTACTACCCGCGCAACTTCGCCGGCTGGGAGCCGCTGGCGGCCGCCGTGCGCGACGAACTGCAGCAGATGCCGGAAGGCACGCGCGTGCTGGCCGGCAACTTCAAGGTGGGTGCCGAGCTCGGCTTCCAGCTCGGCGACGGCAACATCACGGTGCTGCCGCATCCGCTCAACGACAAGCACGGGCGCACCGCGCAGCTGGCACAGTGGGGACAGGTGCACGAGGGCGAGCGCAGCGGACCGATGCTGCTGGTGCTGTCGCCCAGCGACCAGCGTTTCCGCGACCTGGTGCCGCGCTACCACGCGGTGTGCGCGCAGGTGGGGCCACTGCCGCCGCCGAAGGTGGTCAGCAACGATCATGGTTTCCAGCGCTTCCTGTTGTTCCGCCTGCCTGCGCAGCGCGTTGAAGGCGAGTGCGTGACGCCGGCCGTCGCCTATCTTGATTCGCCAGGCAATGGCGAAGCGGTGTCGGGCACGCTGGCGGTGAAGGGCTGGGCGTTCAAGGACGGCATCGGCCTGGCACGCGTGGAAGTGCTGGTGGACGGCAAGCCGGTGGGCGACGCGCAGTACGGTCGCGAGCTCGACATCCGCCCGTTGTGGCCGATGTCCAATGATCCGCAGCACCCGGATGCCGGCTTTGATGCCAGCGTGGATACGCAGGCGCTGTCACCCGGCCGGCATTGGCTGGGCCTGCGGCTGCATGGCCGCGATGGCAGTGTGGAAGACTGGCAGGAGCAGCCGTTCGAAGTGGAGCGGTAAGCCCTTGTAAAGCCGAGCCTATGCTCGGCTGGCTGTGAGAGGCAGCCGAGCATGGGCTCGGCTCTACACAGCAGAAGCAGTCGAGCATGGCTCGACTCTACAAAAGCCGGTGGCCTACGGCACTGCGAACCCGGCCCGGCGCAGCAGCGCACACAGGGCGATCAGCGGCAGGCCGATCAGGGCAGTGGGGTCGCGGTTGTCGATGGCCTCGAACAGGCTGATGCCCAGGCCCTCGCACTTGAAGCTGCCGGCGCAGTCCAGCGGCTGCTCGGCGGCCACGTAGCGCGCAATCTCCTGCGCCTGCAGCGGACGGAAGCGCACTTCGGTCAGATCCATGGCCGCGAACGATTCTCCATCGCGCGTGAGACTGATCGCGGTATGGAAACGCACCGTCTGCCCGGCCATCGCCGCCAGCTGGGCGCAGGCGGCCTCGACCGTGCCCGGCTTGCCCAGCGGCTGGCCGTTCAGGTCCGCCATCTGGTCCGAGCCGATCACCCAGGCGCCGGGGTGGCGCGCGGCGACCTTGGCGGCCTTCGCAGCCGCCAGTCTCCCGGCCAGGGCCAGCGGGGCTTCGCCGGCCTGCGGGGTCTCGTCCACGGCCGGGCTTGCGCAGTCGAAGGACAGGCCGAGTCGCTGCAGCAGCTCGCGCCGGTAGCGGGAGGTGGAGGCCAGAAGCAGGGCAGGCATGCGACAATTCCGGGGCAGGGCGCGGCAGTCTGGCCCGGCATCGGCGCTGCCAGCAAGCCCCTGTATGGCGGGCATTTGACAGCAGCGGTCCCGATCCTTAGTATTCAGCGGCTTATGTCCGCGAACGTGCCCGAAACGCTGGATGCTTGGCGGATGGTCGTAGCGCGAAGGCGCTTCGACGGCCAGGTCTCCTTGGCTGATTTGACTCGCCTGCAAGGGCTGGTCGCCGATACCGACGGTGAGTGCAATTACTCGCTTGAATTCGGTCGCGACGACGTCTTGCGGGTATCCTATGTGGAATTGACCATCGATACCGCGTTGCCGCTGACCTGTCAGCGCAGCATGCAGCGATTCCTGTTGCCGGTGAAGATGACCCAGAGGCTTGGCCTGATCCGCGACGAGGACGAGGAATCGTCCCTGCCCGAGGAATACGAGGCGTTGCTGGTGCCGGAAGATGGGCAGCTGCGGCCGCTGGACCTGGTCGAAGATGAATTGGTGCTGGCGGTACCCGTGGTACCGCTGTCGCCGGACGGTGAGGCAGTCAACAGGGACTGGGCGCCGACCGAAGAAGAAACGAAGCAGGCCAATCCGTTTGCGGCGTTGGCGGCACTGAAGAAAGAGTAAAAGCATTAGCAGCCGGATTGTCGTCGGCGGCTGCGGCGAAAGCGAAAGTGTGCTGGGCGCTGGCGTCCTGCGCGACGATACGACGAAGCAAATCGAACCGAGTTTGGAGCAATCCCATGGCTGTCCAGAAATCCCGTGTCACCCCGTCCCGCCGCGGTATGCGCCGTGCGCATGACGCCCTGAGCGCCAAGCAGCTGTCGACCGACCCGACCACCGGCGAAGTGCACCTGCGTCACCACATCACTGCTGACGGTTTCTACCGCGGCAAGAAGGTCATCCAGACCAAGACCTCGGCCGTCGAAGAAGATTGATGTGCCGGAAGGCCGCTGCCCCAGGGCAGCGGCCTTTGCCTTCTTCCCCGGGCATGCCGGTGATCGGCAGCCTGCGCAACAGGAAACGTGATGAGCAAGCGGATCTACTCGAGGATCGCGGGCACCGGTAGCTATTTGCCGGAAAAAGTCCTGACCAACGCCGACCTGGAAAAAATGGTCGAAACCTCGGACGAGTGGATCCAGTCGCGTACCGGTATTCGTGAACGGCACATCGCGGCCGAAGGCGAAACCACCAGCGACCTCGGCTACCACGCCGCGGTGCGTGCGCTTGAAGCGGCCGGCATCGACGCTTCCCAGCTCGACATGATCGTGGTCGGTACGACCACCCCTGACCTTATTTTCCCGTCCACCGCGTGCCTGATCCAGGCCAAGCTCGGTGCGTCGGGCTGCCCCGCCTTCGACGTCAACGCGGCCTGCTCGGGCTTCGTGTTCGCGCTCAGCGTGGCCGACAAGTTCATCCGTTCCGGTGATGCCCGCTACGTGCTGGTCATCGGCGCTGAAACGCTGACCCGCATCGTCGACTGGGAAGACCGCACGACCTGCGTGCTGTTCGGCGACGGTGCCGGCGCGGTCGTGCTCAAGGCCGACGAAGAAACCGGCATCCTCAGCACCCACCTGCATTCCGATGGCAGCAAGAAAGAGCTGCTGTGGAACCCGGTCGGCGTGTCGGTTGGTTTCAAGGATGGCAGCGGCAACGGCGGCGGCACCATCAACATGAAGGGCAACGACGTGTTCAAGTACGCCGTCAAGGCGCTGGACTCGGTCGTGGACGAAACCCTGGAGGCCAACGGCTTGGGCAAGTCCGACCTGGATTGGCTGATTCCGCACCAGGCCAACCTGCGCATCATCGAAGCCACCGCCAAGCGGCTGGACATGTCGATGGACCAGGTGGTGGTCACCGTCGACCGCCACGGCAACACCTCCTCCGGCTCGGTGCCGCTGGCGCTGGACGCCGCGGTGCGTTCGGGCAAGGTCGAGCGTGGCCAGCTGCTGCTGCTGGAAGCCTTCGGTGGCGGCTTCACGTGGGGTTCGGCCCTGCTGCGCTATTGATAGCGCAGTTACGACAACGTGAAGTCTGTCGTTGCGGCCCCTCTGGGGCCGTAACGCGTTCAGGAGATCTGTCATGGTTGAGCCCATCGTCATCGAAGGGCAGCGCGCCTGGCTGAAGCAGTACGGCAAGGGAAGCCGCGCATTCGCCTTGGGCCTGCTCAATTTCATTGCCCGCCGCTTCCACCTCGATGCCCTGCGTCCGCCGCCGCACCGCGGAGGAGATGCCGCGTGCAGGACCGAGGCGCGCCGCCTCGGCGAGCTGCATGCGCAGGGCGTGAACGTGCCCGAGGTGATCGGCAGCGGCCACGCCGCGCTGGTGATCGGCGACAATGGTGGATCCTTCAATACCTGCCTGCGCGAAGCCGATGACGCCGGTCGTGACCGGCTGGTGGCCGCCGCGATGAAGGCCCTCGCCGAAGCCCATGGCCGTGGCGCCTATTTCGGCCAGCCGGTGCCACGCAACCTCACCTGGGACGGCCAGAACGTGGGCTTCATCGATTTCGAGGAAGACCCGCTGGAAGTGATGGACCTGGCCGAGGCGCAGGCGCGCGACTGGCTGATGTTCGGCTATGGCGTGGCCAAGTATTACGCCGACCGCCCGCAGCACCTGCAGGCGATGATGGCCGAGGCCATGGATGGTGTGCAGGCGCCGGTACGCGCGCACGTTCATTCGGTCAGTGGGCGGCTGCAGGGCCTGGCCCGCGTCTGCATGAAGCTGGGCCGCTCGGCGCGCGCGCTGGCGCAATCGATCTTCATCACCCATGGCGCCACCACGCTGGGCCTGATCATGGTGGTGGGGCTGTGCGTGGACTGGTTCGCCGATGGCGAGCTCGACATCCTGCAGCTGTTCTGCTGATCGCATCCGCCGGGCATGGCCCGGCGCTACCCGAACCGTCCGCCGGGCATGGCCCGGCGCTACCCGAACCGTCCGCCGGGCATGGCCCGGCGCTACCCGAACCGTTCGCCGGGCATGGCCCGGCGCTACCCGAACCGTTCGCCGGGCGTGGTCCGGCGCTACCCGAACCGTTCGCCGGGCGTGGTCCGGCGCTACCCGAACCGTTCGCCGGGCATGGCCCGGCGCTACCCGGACCGTTCGCCGGGCATGGCCCGGCGCTACCCGAACCGTCCGCCGGGCATGGCCCGGCGGGTCGGGGTCCATACGCCCTGCATACGCGCACGTACAGACGACACGAGGGATTCGCCCTTATCATGGCCCGCTTCGATTGCAACAAGCGGATGACCGCGTGACCGTATCCACCCTCGCATTTGTCTTCCCCGGTCAGGGCTCGCAGTCCGTGGGCATGCTGGCCGAGCTGGCCGAGCTGCACCCGCAGGTGCGTGAAGCCTTCACCGAAGCATCCGATGGTGCCGGCGTCGACCTGTGGGCGCTGTCTCAGGGTGGCCCGGAGGAAATGCTCAACCGTACCGAATACACCCAGCCGGCCCTGCTGGCGGCGAGCATCGGCGCGTGGCGCGCCTGGAACGCCGTCGGCGGTCCGCGCCCGTCCGTGCTGGCCGGCCACAGCCTGGGCGAATACACTGCCCTGGTCGCTGCCGGCGCGCTGAGCCTGCATGACGGCGCGCACCTGGTGCGCCTGCGCGGTCAGCTGATGCAGGAAGCTGCGCCGGCCGGCGTCGGTGCCATGGCCGCCGTGCTCGGTGCCGAAGACCAGCTGGTGCTGGACGTCTGCGCCGAAGCCGCTGGCAGCCAGGTCGTGGTCCCGGCCAACTTCAACTCGCCGGGCCAGATCGTCATCGGTGGCGACGCCGCCGCGGTCGACCGTGCGCTGGCGCTGCTGGCCGAAAAGGGCGTGCGCAAGGCCGTGAAGCTGGCCGTCAGCGTGCCCTCGCACACCCCGCTGATGCGCGAAGCTGCCAACCGCCTGGCCGAAGTGATGGCCGGCCTGTCCTGGCAGGCACCGCAGCTGCCGGTGGTGCAGAACGTCGATGCCAAGGTGCATGACGGCGTCGATGCCATCCGTACCGCGCTGGTGCAGCAGCTGTACCAGCCGGTGCAGTGGACCGGTTGCGTGCAGGCCCTGGCCGCCCGTGGCATCACCCAGATCGCCGAGTGCGGCCCGGGCAAGGTGCTTACCGGCCTTATCAAGCGCATCGACAAGTCCATCGACGGCCGTTCCCTGGCCACCCCGGGCGACTTCGAAGGCGCCCGCGAGGCGTGGTCGGCCTGATCCCCCTGTTCCTGCCGACCGTGCCGGTGGCCGCTGCAAGCGGCACGGGCGCGGTCGCTGCCCACGTCTGAGGACAACATCATGAGCAAGCCCCTGCAGGGTGAAATCGCACTGGTCACTGGCGCCAGCCGTGGCATTGGTGCCGCCATCGCCGATCTGCTGGCCGCCCAGGGCGCCACCGTCATCGGCACCGCCACCACCGACTCCGGCGCCGCCGCGATCGGCGAACGCCTGGCGGCCCACGGCGGCCACGGCCGCGCGCTGAACGTCACCGACGCCGCCGCGCTGGACAGCGTGATGGACGGCATCGCCAAGGAATTCGGCGCAATCTCGATCCTGGTCAACAACGCCGGCATCACCCGCGACAACCTGCTGATGCGCATGAAGGAAGACGATTGGGCGTCGATCATCGACACCAACCTGACCAGCGTGTTCCGCACCAGCAAGGCCGTCATGCGCGGCATGATGAAGGCACGCAAGGGCCGCATCATCAACATCGCATCGGTGGTGGGCGTGACCGGCAATGCCGGCCAGGCCAACTACGCCGCTGCCAAGGCCGGCATCATCGGTTTCAGCAAGTCGCTGGCCAAGGAAATCGGCTCGCGCGGCGTCACCGTCAATGTCGTCGCCCCTGGCTTCATTGATACCGACATGACCAAGGCGCTGCCGGAAGAAGCCCGCACCGCCCTGATCAACGATATCGCCCTCGAACGCCTCGGTTCGCCGGAAGACATCGCCCATGCGGTGGCCTTCCTGGCCAGCCCGGCGGCCGGCTACATCACCGGCGAAACCCTCCATGTGAACGGCGGCATGTACATGCCGTAAGCAAGGGGCGCATGGATTGCGCCGCAAGTGGTTGATCTGCTAGGTTTTTTGCATGCATGCAAGGCCCCGCCGGTTTCCACTACACTATCCCACGGCCATCGCCATCCGATGGCGATCACTTTTGAACCACTACTCCATCTGGAGCGATACCCCATGAGCACCATCGAAGAACGCGTCAAGAAAATCGTCGTCGAACAGCTTGGCGTCAAGGAAGAAGAAGTCACCAACAGCGCATCGTTCGTCGATGACCTGGGCGCTGACTCGCTGGACACCGTCGAGCTGGTGATGGCCCTGGAAGAAGAGTTCGAGTGCGAGATCCCGGACGAAGAAGCCGAGAAGATCAGCACCGTGCAGGCCGCCATCGACTACATCAAGGCCCACGTCAAGGCCTGATGTCAGACGGCAGTGCGCGCGCGGGTTCCGCTCGCCGCGCACCGCACCCCATGGGGCCGCAGTTGCGGCCCCGTGTGTTTGAGCATCACATCGAAGCAAACCGAGTTGCCCGTTGACATCATCGGGTCAGGAGAATCAGCAATGAAGCGTCGCGTCGTCGTAACCGGCCTGGGTATCGTCTCGCCGTTGGGCAATGATCTGGCCAGCAGCTGGGAAGGCATCACCCATGGTCGTTCGGGCATCGGTCCGCTGACCAACGTTTCTGATGCCTACCTGGATCGGTTCACCACCAAGATTGCAGGTGAGGTCAAAGGCTTTGACATCACCGCCGACAACGAACTGTTCGGCAAGTACCGGGTCAGCGGCAAGGATGCCAAGAAGATGGACCCGTTCATCCATTACGGCCTCGGTGCCTCGTTCATGGCCCTGCATGATGCAGGCCTGGAGATCACCGAAGCCAATGCCGAGCGCATCGGCGCGATCGTCGGCGCCGGCATCGGCGGCCTGCTCGGCATCGAAGAGCAGACCATCGATTTCCACGAGGGCAAGAAGATCTCGCCCTTCTACGTGCCCAAGACCATCATCAACATGCTGCCGGGCCAGCTGAGCATCATCACCGGCCTGAAGGGTCCGTCGTTCTCGGCGGTCTCGGCGTGCGCGACCTCGAACCATTCGATCGGTACCGCGATGCGCATGATCCAGTACGGCGATGCCGACGTGATGGTGGCCGGTGGCGCCGAGCGCGGTTCCTCGCCGACCGCCCTGGGCGGCTTCTGCGCGATGAAGGCCATGAGCACCCGCAACGATGCCCCGGAACAGGCCTCGCGCCCGTGGGACAAGGACCGCGACGGCTTCGTGCTGGGTGACGGCGCTGGCATCCTGGTGCTGGAAGAGTACGAACACGCCAAGGCACGCGGCGCCAAGATCTACTGCGAACTGGCCGGCTTCGGCGCCAGCTCCGACGCGTACCACATGACCGCCCCGAGCGAGAACGGCGAAGGCGCTGCCCGCTGCATGGCGATGGCCATGCGCGATGCCGGCGTGACCCCGGACCAGGTCGGTTACCTCAACGCACACGGCACCTCCACGCCGCTGGGCGACCTGGGCGAAACCATGGCCATGAAGGCCGCCTTCGGCGACCACGCCTACAAGATGATGGTCAGCTCCACCAAGTCGATGACCGGCCACCTGCTGGGTGCCGCCGGCGGCGTGGAAGCGATCTTCTCGGTGATGGCGCTGCAGGACAACATCATCCCGCCGACCATCAACCTGGAGCAGCCGGGCGAAGGCTGCGACCTGGACTACGTGCCCAACGAAGCACGCCAGGCCAAGGTCGACGTGGTGATGTCCAATGGCTTCGGCTTCGGCGGCACCAACGGCACGCTGATCTTCAAGCGCGTCTGACCGAGGTGCGGCGCCGGGCCATTGCCCGGCACCTCTTTGGTAGAGTCGAGCTTGCTCGACTGGACGTGTGCCGCAGTCGAGCAAGCTCGACTCTACGCAGCAGGAAGCCGCCGCAAGGCGGCTTCCGTGCATCTGAACCCCCGAACTGGCCCCCATGACCCACGCCCCGCTGATCCACCCGCTGCCGCACCCGATCGACCTGCTGGCCCTGCAGCAGCACGACCCGGCGCGCTTCCCGCTGCTGATGGAATCCACCGCCTCGGGCACCGCCCAGGGCCGCTGGAGCCTGCTGCTGGCCGCGCAGGGCGATTGCCTGCGGCTGGACGCCGACGGCCAGGTGCGCGACCAGCACGATGCCGTGCAACCGGGCAGCTTCCTGCAGGTGCTGGACCGCGCCTGGCAGGCCGCGCGCCTGCCGCATGACGGCAGCCACAGCCTGCCGTTCCGCGGTGGCTGGGCGCTGATGCTCGACTACGAAGTGGCCAGCCAGATCGAAACCGTGCTGCCGGCGCGTGCGCGCGATGACGGCCGCCCGACCGCGCTGGCCCTGCGCTGCCCGGCGGCGCTGCTGCACGACCACGAGAACGACGCCAGCTTCGTCATCGCCGAGGCCGGCGAGCAGGCCCTGCTCGACGCGCTGGTGGCACAGGCCTCGGCCGCGCTGCCCGAAGCAGGGCAGGGCTGGCAGCCGCCGCAGTCGGTGAGCGAGGACGCACCGCAGCGCTTCACCGACGGCGTGCGCCGGGTGATCGACTACCTGCGAGCCGGCGACGTATTCCAGGTGAACCTGTCGCGACGCTGGAGCGCGCAGTTCGCCGCGCCGGTCAGCCCACAGGCGCTGTACGCGCAGCTGCGCCGCGCCAACCCGGCACCGTTCGCCGGCCTGTTCACCGCGCACGGCCGCCACGTGGTCAGCTCCTCGCCGGAACGGCTGGTGTCGGTGCATGCCGGCCACGCCCAGACCCGGCCGATTGCCGGCACCCGCCCGCGCTTCGAAGGCGACGACGATGCCGCGCGCATCCAGGAACTGGTCGGCCACCCCAAGGAGCGTGCCGAGCACGTGATGCTGATCGACCTGGAGCGCAACGACCTGGGCCGCATCTGCCTGCCCGGCACCGTGGTCGTCGATGAGCTGATGACCGTGGAAAGCTATGCCCACGTGCACCACATCGTCAGCAACGTCAGCGGCCACCTGCGCCCCGAGGTCACCCCGGGCGAGGTGATCGCCGCGACCTTCCCGGGCGGCACCATCACCGGCTGCCCCAAGGTGCGCTGCATGCAGATCATCAGCGAGCTGGAACAGGTGCCGCGTGGTGCCTACACCGGCGCTTTCGGCTGGCTGAACCGCGATGGCGACCTGGACCTGAACATCCTCATCCGCACCGCCGAAGTGGACGGGCACGAAGTCAGCTTCCGCACCGGTGCCGGCATCGTGGTCGACTCGGACCCGGACAAGGAACTGGACGAGACCCGCGCCAAGGCCCGCGGCCTGCTGCGGGCGCTGGGCCAGCAGGGGTAATCGATCGCCCCCCGCCGGGCATGGCCCGGCGCTACCGACGGTTCATCCACGCCATGGGATCGCCCGGAGCCGGTAGCGCCGGGCCATGCCCGGCGAGCGAAGCGGGGTCGGACGCCACCCCGGTCATGACCCCACGCCACCCGGCACGGTATCCTGCACGGCGGAATCGCATTCAGAGGTAGTCCATGGCGGGAGCCAAGCGCGGGTGTCTGTTCGTGGTCATGCTGGTGGTGGTGCTGGGCGCCGTCCTCGCCGGCGTGGGCGCGTGGTTCTTCTACCAGCAGGGCCAGTTCGCCGACCGCCACATCACCCCGTCCGCCGAGAGCGTGGTCATCGCCAGCGGCGATGGCATGAACAGCGTGCTGCGCAAGCTGCGCGAGGCCGGCGTGGACGAAGGCCAGGACACCCAGTGGCAGCTGCTGGCGCGCCAGCTCGATGCCGCCGGCAAGCTGAAGGTAGGCGAGTACGCGCTGGACAACAGCCTGACCCCGCGCGAACTGCTGCTGCGCATGCGCGCCGGCAAGGTACTGCAGCACCGCGTCACCATTGTCGAAGGCTGGAACATCCGCCAGGTGCGTGCCGCGCTGAAGCGCGCCGAGCCGCTGCTGCATACCACCGACACCCTGGATGACGCCGCGCTGATGCAGCGCCTCGGCTTCGGCGGCCAGCATCCGGAAGGCCGCTTCCTGCCGGAGACCTACGTCTACCAGCGCGGCGACAGTGACATGGACGTGCTCAAGCGCGCCCATGCCGCGATGGAAAAGGCGCTGGACGAGGCCTGGGAAAGCCGCGCCGCCGACCTGCCGATCAACAGCCCGTATGAACTGCTGACGATGGCCTCGATCATCGAAAAGGAAACCGCGCTGGCCAGCGAGCGCCCGCAGATTGCCGGGGTGTTCATGCGCCGCCTGAAGATCGGCATGCGCCTGCAGACCGATCCCACCGTCATCTACGGCATCGGCACGGCCTACGACGGCAACATCCGCCGCCGCGACCTGACCACCGATACGCCGTACAACACCTACACCCGTGCGGGCCTGACCCCGACCCCGATCGCCATGCCCAGCCGCGATGCGCTGATGGCCGCCGCACAGCCGGCCGCCGGCGATGCGCTGTACTTCGTCGCCGTGGGCGATGGCAGTGGCGCGCACGTGTTCTCGCCCAGCCTGGACCAGCACAACGCCGCCGTAGCACGCTACCTGCAGCAGCTGCGCCAGCAACGTACCAAGGAGACCCCGGCGCAATGAGTTCCGCGCTGCTTCGCCACCCGCGTTTCGTCAGCCTGGAAGGCGGTGAGGGCGCGGGCAAGACCACCGCCATCAACGCCATCCGCGATTGCCTGCGCAGCCACGGACACGAGGTCGTGCTGACCCGCGAGCCGGGCGGTACGCCGCTGGCCGAGCGCATCCGCGGCCTGGTACTGAAGCCCGATGCCGAGATCGCCGCCGAACCGCTCAGTGCCGAAGCCGAGCTGCTGCTGGTGTTCGCCGCACGCGCCCAGCACGTGCGCCAGGTCATCCAGCCGGCACTGCAGCGCGGCGCCTATGTGCTGAGCGATCGCTTCACCGATTCCAGCTACGCCTACCAGGGCGGTGGCCGTGGCCTCGACCCGCAGTGGATTGCCGACCTGGAGCGCCGCGCGGTCGGCCTGCTGCCGGGCCTGACCCTGCTGCTGGATGTGGACGTGGCCGTGGGCCGCGCGCGCGCCAACGGCCGCGACCTGTGGCCGGACCGCATCGAAAGCGAGCAGGACGATTTCTTCCAGCGCGTGCGCGAAGTGTTCCGCCGCCGCGCCCAGCAGGATCCGCAGCGTTTTGCCCTGATCGATGCCGGCCAGGTGCAGGAGCGCGTGGCCGCCGATGTGGTGGCCAGCGTAGAGCGCTGGTTGCAGGCCGGGGAGGGCGCATGAGCTTCTCGCCTTGGCAGCAGCGCGCCTTCGACCAGACCGTCGCTGCACTGGATGCCGACCGGCTGGGCCATGGCCTGCTGATCTGCGGCCCGGCAGGTCTGGGCAAGCGTGAGGTCGCGCTGGCCCTGGCCGACCACGTGCTGGCCCGCGGCGATGCCGCGCATGCCATGCGCACGCGCCAGCTGATCGCCGCCGGTACGCACCCGGATCTGCAGCTGGTCAGCTTCATTCCGAACAAGAGCGGCGACAAGCTGCGCACCGAGATCGTCATCGAACAGGTGCGCGAGATCACCAACAAGCTGGCGCTGACCCCGCAGTACGGCGTGGCCCAGGTGGTGATCGTCGACCCGGCCGATGCCATCAACCGCTCGGCCGCCAACGCACTGCTGAAGACCCTGGAAGAGCCGCAGCCCGGCCGCTACCTGTGGCTGATCAGCAGCGACCCGGCGCGTCTGCCGCAGACGGTGCGCAGCCGTTGCCAGCGCCTGGAATTCAAGCTGCCGCCACGTGACGAAGCGATGGCCTGGCTGCAGCAGCAGGGCCACAGCGAAGCTTTCGCGCGCGAAGCGCTGGACGCGGCGCGCGGCCATCCGGGCCAGGCCGACAACTGGCTGCGCGAAGACGGCCTGAGCCTGCGCCGCGACGTGGGCCGGGAACTGGAACAACTGGCCGCCGGCAAGACCGGTGCGGTGGAGCTGGCGCAGAAGTGGTGTGGCGATGAAAACGCGGCGCTGCGCCTGCGCTTTGCCGCCGATCTGGCGCTGGCCCAGGCCAGCAACGACGCCTTGACCGCGCCGGACCGATTGCACAAGCTTGCAGCCTGGTTCGATGCTGCCAACCGTACCCGCGACCTGCTGCGCACCACCGTGCGTGCAGACCTTGCGGTTGTCGAGTTGCTGCTGGCCTGGAACAAGGTGAACGAGCGGCCTGCCGCAAGGGGAAATCGATGAGTGCCAGCAACGCCCGCCAGGGCATCCTGTCCCTGGCTGTAAAGGACAAAGCCGCGCTGTACAGCGCGTACATGCCGTTCGTGAAGAATGGTGGCGTCTTCGTGCCCACGCCCAAGCGCTACTTCCTGGGTGACGAGGTGTTCCTGCTGCTGACCCTGCCCGATTCCAGCGAGCGCCTGCCGGTGGCCGGCAAGGTGATCTGGGTGACCCCGGCCGGCGCACAGGGCAACCGCGTGGCCGGCATCGGCGTGCAGCTGGCCGACGGCCAGGAAGGCGAGACCGTGCGCCACAAGATCGAGACCCTGCTGGCCGGCCTGACCAGCTCGGACAAGCCGACGCACACGATGTGAGGTAGCGCCGGGCCATGCCCGGCGGCGCCTTCGAAACACCCGTGAACACGAATGTGAAAAACTGTTGACGGCCTCTGAAAAGCCCCTATAATGAGCGGCTCAGCAACACACCGGGCGGTTAGCTCAGCGGTAGAGCATTGCCTTCACACGGCAAGGGTCACAGGTTCGATCCCTGTACCGCCCACCATGTTGCAGAACGAAAGAAGCCTCCAGCAATGGGGGCTTTTTTGTTGCCCGCGATTCCGTACAGATGCAGTGTTGGCGCATCGTCACGCGGGACCTGTCAGACAGTGGTTTGCCTCACGCACCAAATGTCGCGCCGCCACGATCAAACCATCGGTGTGGAAGCTGCCCAGCTGTTCCTCCGGCCCACCTTCAACGCGCGCGCGGTCTGCGGCCTGCAGCAGATCCAGCAGCGCGGTGAGCCCAGCCAGCGAGCGACTGAGTGATGCGTGATTGCCGGCGCCGAGTCTGTGGCCGTGGCATGGCTGACCATCTGCACCATCACCTTGGCGGATGGCATCGAGACAGGCGAAGAACGTGGGTGCCTGCACAGGCAGATTCTGCTCGTTCAATGCGCACTCGATCTCACGCGCGAGGTCTTCGGGCACGTCTTTGGCGATATCGCCGATGAGTGCGTGCAGGCGTGGGTGGGATGCGGTTCGATTGCTCATGGCGAAACCCTCACTGGCGTAGAGCCACCTTCTGTAATGAAGGCGGCGGACGGTGCGGGTTGGCGTACCAAGGCAGAAAAGCTCACTGGGAGAAAAGGCCTGGCGGATCTCGAGATCCCCACGCACCGCCCGCCATTGAGGGCAGCCGGTGCATTCTCTTTGCTGCGATCAAGATCGCAACATCCAGTAGCTTGTTCGTTTATTCGAGACGCCAATCCCGACCAAGGCAACCTGCCTCGGCGAGGCAATCATCGATTCGTGCAAACACGGAAGTCAGTGAGGAAAGTTGCAATAACGCCAACCATGTCGGTGTACCAGCACCCATGGCGTAGCCAGCCGCGCTACCTGAACCAAGGCGTGCCGTTACACGGCCCCGGCAGGTGGCAATCACGTCACCCGGCACAGTCCCGGGCGAACGTGCCATGGATGAAAGCAGACGTTCCATCCATGCGCTGTGTCGCCGCCCCCGGCAGGCGTAGTCTCGGCCCACGTTGTCCCCTCTGGCTCTGGAGTCCCACCATGCCGCTTGCCCGTATCGATCTTCGCAAAGGTAAATCCGCCGATTATCTGCAGCGTGTGGGGGAGGCCGTCTACCAGGCCCTGCGTGCGGTGGGCGTACCGGAAAACGATCGCTTCCAGGTCTTCCAGGAGCACGAGGCCGGCACCCTCGTCTTCGACCCCGGCTATCTGGGCGTGCCGCGCACCGATGACTTCATCTGCGTGCAGATCACCTGGAGCGAGGGGCGTACGCAGGAGCAGAAGAAGGCGCTCTACCTCGGCATTGCCAATGGCCTGCATGAGGCGGTGGGCATCCGCCGCGAGGACGTGTTCATCAATCTGGTGGAAGTGAAGCCGGAGAATTGGTCGTTCGGGAATGGCGTGGCGCAGTACGTGAGTTGATGGCCTGCGTCACCGTGTCGCAGGGGCAAAACCCTGAACGTGGTCCAGGGTTGGCCGTCGCGCCGTAGAATGGGCGGGTGCGTCGCCCCCGATTCCACCGCCGGTTCCAGACCCTGGCATGGCTTGCCATGCTGCTGGTGCTGCTTGCCCCGTTGGTGAGCCGCTGGATGGCCCATGCGCCGGTCCCAGCTGCCGCGCCGGTGATGGCGGGCATGGACCATGGTGCGATGGATCACGGCGCCATGGGCCACGGCGCGCATGCCGAGCACGCGCAGCACGCGATGGAGGGTCACCACGACCACCACGCGATGGCGATGGCGCACGAAGAGACGGCCCGCAAGCCGGCCGTCGATCCACATGCCGAGCATGAAATGGGTGTGGACTGCGAGTACTGCTTGATCGCGGCACGGCTGATCACCTTGCTGGTGGCGGCGTTCCTGCTGCTGGTGCCTTTGGCGCCGGTGTGCCGTGCACTGGCGGGATCTGTCCGAGCGCTGCCCTCGCGGCTCCGCGGAACCTTGGGCGCGCGTGGGCCGCCGCTGGCGTTTGCTGGCTGAGCCGCGCACGCGAAAGCCGCCGGGCATGGCCCGGCGCTACCGATTTTCTTGAAGCTGCTGGGCATCGCCCGGCGTTGTCGAGCTGATTGAAGCCGCCGGGTCATGGCCCGGTGCACCCGCGTGCGACTTTCTTTCTGCTGCCCTCGTTGATGGGGCGGCATTGCATGCCGTGGAAACATGAAAACGAACCCGAATGTCGTTGCCCTGCGCTGGGCGACGCTGCCGGCGCTGTGCGCCTGCGCCCTGTACACCGCACCGGCCCGCGCCGATGCGACAGACCCCACCACCCTGGACACCGTGCGCGTGGTCGATACCCGCCATGGCGAACTGTCGGCCGTGCCCAGCGCGGGCTCCGCGCTTGGCCTGAGCGTGCTGCAGACGCCGGCCGCGCTCACCGTCATCGACCGCGACCAGCTGGAACAGCGTGGCGACAGCAACCTCAACGATGCGATCAGCCGCGCGGGTGCGATCAGCGCAATGCCGCATCCAGGCAATGGCCTCAGCGCGCTGTCCAGCCGCGGCTTCACCGATGGCGCGTCGGTGATGCGCCTGTACGACGGCCTGCGCCAGTACGGCGGGGTAGGCGTCACTTTCCCGTTTGATACCTGGTCCATCGAGCGCATCGAAGTGCTGCGCGGCCCGGCGTCGGTCATCCATGGCGACGGTGCCATTGGCGGGGTCATCAACATCGTGCCGAAGAAGCCGTCGCGCGGTGCCATCGAAAACGAGATCAGCGTGACCGTGGGCAGCGAGGACACCGCGCGCCTGGGCTTCGGCAGCGGTGGCGCGCTGACGCCTGAGCTGGCCTACCGGGTGGATGTGAGCGGCAACTACAGCGGTGGTTGGGTCGACCGCGGCCGCAACAACGATGCGACGTTCTCCGGCGCGCTGTTGTGGCAGCCGCGCACGGACCTGCAGCTGACCCTGACCCATGCGCAGGGCTACCAGCAGCCGATGCGCTACTTTGGCACGCCGCTGGTGGATGGCCGCCAGCTGGATGCGCTGCGCCACCGCAACTACAACGTGGCCGACAGCGAGATCCGCTTCCGCGACCGCTGGACCCAGCTGGATGCGCTGTGGAGGCCGACCGCGAACGTCGAATGGCGCACGCGTGTCTATCAGATCGACAGCCAGCGCGACTGGCGCAATGCCGAGGCCTATGTCTACAACGATGCGACGGGCCTGATCGATCGCTCGGACAACACGCAGATCACCCACAACCAGGACCAGACCGGGCTGACCTCGACGCTGCGCGTGCAGGGGCAGGTGGGCGGGCTGGCCAACAGCTTCGCAGTGGGCCTGGATGCCAACCGCGCGCACTTCAAGCACACCAACAACACCTACGCAGGAAGCTCCGGGCCGGTCGATCCGTTCCATCCGGTGCCGGGCGAGTTCGCCAGCGATGCACCCAACCTGCCGCGCTACCGCAACAGTGCCGAGCAGTACGCGCTGTTTGCCGAAGACCACCTGACGCTGAGTGAACGCTGGTCGGTGTTGGGTGGGCTGCGCCATGACCGCGCGACCATCGACCGCACCGATCTGATCAGCGGTACGGCGGCGTTTTCGAAGACCTACAGCAGCACCGGCTGGCGCGCGGGCACGGTGTTCGCGCTGCGGCCGACCTTGAGCCTGTACGCGCAGTACTCGCAGGCGGCGGACCCGGTCAGTGGCCTGCTGATGATCAGCCCGGCCAACGGTGCGTTCGATCTGGCCAAGGGACGGCAGTTCGAAGTGGGCATGAAGCAGGCCTTCGACGGCGGCGAGTGGACGCTGGCCGCGTACCGCATCCGCAAGACCGGCCTGCTCAGCCGTGATCCGCTGCAGCCCGATCGCCGCGTGCAGGTGGGCGCGCAGACCTCGCGCGGCATCGAGGCCTCGTTGAACTGGGCGTTCGCACCGCAGTGGTCGCTGCATGCGAATGCCACGGTGCTGAAGGCCGAATTCGAGGACTTCCTGGAAACCACTGGCTCGCCGGCGGTGGTGGTCTCGCGCGATGGCAACGTGCCGCCGAACGTGTCCGAGCGGATGGCGAACGTGTGGCTGAGCTGGCAGTTCCTCCCGGACTGGACCGTGGCCGGCGGCGCGCGCTATGTGGGCAAGCGTTACGCGGATAACGCCAACACGCTGGAACTGCCCGGCTACAGCACCACCGATCTGGCGCTGACCTGGCAGGCCGCGCCGCGCACGCGGGTGACTGCACGCCTGTTCAACGTGTTCGACAAGGCGTACTACGCAACGGCGTACTACACCAGCACGCAGTGGCTGCTGGGCGCGGACCGCCGCGTCGAGTTCACCCTCGACCATCGCTTCTGAGGGCGCTGGCCATGTCGCTGCGATCCACCGCCAAGCGTTGGACTTATCTGCTGCATCGCTGGCTGGGTATTGGTGGCTGCCTGCTGATGCTGCTCTGGTTCGTCAGCGGCATGGTGATGCTGTTCATCGGTTACCCGAAGCTGACCCCGGGTGAGCGATTGGCCGCGTTGCCGGTGCTTGATGGCACGCGCGCGCTGCAGGGGCTGTCGATCCTGCCCGACGCCGTGCAGGCCGAACCGGAACGCGTGGCGCTGACCACGCTGCGCGGGGAGCCTACCTATGTGGTGCGCAGCTCTGCGAACGTGGGTGCGTGGTCGGCAGGCAGCGGCCACGCGCTGCTGCCGGTGTCGGCACAGCGTGCCGAACTTGCGGCGACGGCGTTTGCCGGTGGCCCGGCCTTCCTGGGCGCCGTGCGCGTGGACGAGGATCGCTGGACGCATTCGCGCGGATTGGATGCGCACCGACCGCTGTACAAGGTGGAGGTAGGCGGGCGACAGCCGGGCAGCGTGTACGTTTCCTCGCATACCGGTGAAGTGGTGCTGGATGCGCCGTACCACCAGCAGCGCTGGAATTACGTGGGCGCGTGGCTGCACTGGTTGTACTTCCTGCGCGTGCAGTCGGTGGACCCGGTGTGGACGTGGGTGGTGATCGTGTTGTCCGGGCTGTGCACGGTGGCGGCCATCAGCGGCATCGGGGTGGGCGTGTGGCGTTGGCGTTTCCGTGGCCGGTATCGCTCCGGTGCGAAAACGCCCTACGTAGAGCCGTGGATGCGCTGGCACCACCTGGTCGGCCTGGTGGCCTCGGCCTTCGTGTTCACCTGGATCTTCAGCGGGCTGATGTCGATGAACCCGCTGCAGGTATTCAGCAGCCCGGCGGATGCGACGAATGCCGAGCGTTATCGAGGCGCGGCGGTGGCGCTGGATGATGCGTTGGCCCAGCCACAGGCGTTGCTGGCCGCAGAAGCGCAGGCGGGGTTTGCGCCGGTGGAGATCCAGTGGCGGCGTATCGATGGCCAGCTGTTTGCGGTGCTGCTGGACGGGCGGGGCGGTACCCGCATCGTCTCGCGCGTGGATGGGCAGCTGCAGCTTGCAGAGCAGTTGCCGGTGCCATGGCTGCAGCAGCGCGCACAGGCGTTGGGCACGGCACCGCTGCGCGCATTCACGCTCCTGCACACGCCGGATGCCTGGTTCTATCCCCGCGCGCCCGAGGCGATGAACGGTGCAGCGGTGCGGCGCTTCCCGGTGGCGGTGGCCGATTTCGGTGATGCGCACGCTACGCGGGTGTACATCGATCTGGCCACCGGCGATCCGCTGCTGACCCTGGGCCATCGCGAACGCGTCGGCCGCTGGCTGTTCTGCTTCCTGCACAGCTGGGACCTGCCGGGCATGCTGCGGCAGGAGAACACACGGCTGGGCGTGCTGTTGCTGCTGAGCGTGGCAGGTACCGGCCTGTGTGCGACCGCTGTCGTGATCGGCACGCGGCGGCTGCGGATGAAATTCGGCCGGCCGCGCCAGCGAAGGGGATGACGGCGGCCGGTCTCGCGTGGTGATACGCCCGTGCGTGATGATCGTTGCCACAGTCATTGTCATCCGCCTTCGCTATGATGGGTCGATCTGAAGTGGGTACGCATATGGAAGTACGACTCACGCGCGAGCAGGTACTCGCGCTTGCGCCGGATGCGGCGTCGGCCAAGGCCGGCGGCGGCCTGGCCATCGATGGCAAATGGGGCCTGCTGGGTGCCGATGACGAGGCGCTGTGGGGCGAATGCCAGGGCAGTGGTTCCAAGCCCTACCAGACCCAGGTCGACCTGGCCGCGCTGGTCAGCCGGTGTTCCTGCCCCAGCCGCAAATTTCCCTGCAAGCACGGGCTGGCCCTGCTGCTGTTGTATGCCGCCGGCAACCCGCGCTGCGTGCCACAGGCGCGACCGGCGTGGGTGGATGAATGGCTGAACGGGCGCCGCGACCGCGCCGCGCGCAAGGAGGCTGCCGTGGAGGCGGCCGCCGTTGCGCCGGCCCCGGATCCGCAGGCGCAGGTCGCGGCTACCGCCAAGCGCGAGCTGGTGCGCTGGGGCCGCATCGAAGCCGGTGCAGCCGAGCTGCAGCGCTGGATTGCCGATCAGTTCCGCCAGGGCCTGGCCAACCTGTCCGCCGATTTCCACGCGCAGGGCCAGACCATGGTCGCGCGCATGATTGATGCGCAGGCGCCGGGGCTGGCCAGCCAGCTGGAGGCTGCGCTGGGCGAGGGCACACCGGGCCTGGCCGGCCTGGGCGAACTGGGCGCGCGGCTGGGGCTGCTGCAGCTGCTGACCCAGGCCGTGGCCCACCGTGCGCAGTACGAACCGGCGCGACTGGCCGACCTGCGCGCCGCGCTGGGCTGGCCGGTAGACCGCGAGGCGGTGCAGCGCGATGGTGAGGCGGTGCACGACCGCTGGCACGTGCAGGGGCAGTGGCTGGTGGAACAGCCGGGCAACCTGGTCGAGCGCCGCGTCTGGCTGCATGGGCTGGACAGCGGGCGCAGTGCGCTGGTGCAGGATTTCAGCCACGGCGGTCGCGGCTGGCAGGAACAATGGCGCACCGGCAGCGTGCATGCGGCGCGGCTGCATTTCCATGCCGGCAGTGTGCCGCTGCGCGCGGTGGTGACCGAATTCGAAGCGCCCCGCGCTGAAACCACCACGCCCCTCACCGATACCTTCGACGCGGCCTCGCAGGCCTACGCGCGCAACCCCTGGTTGCTGCAGGTGCCGATGCGCCTGCAGGACGTCCACATCGCCCATGACGGTACGCAGTGCTGGCTGCAGCATGCCGAAGGCGCGCTGCCGCTGCAGCTGCCGGGCCTGCAGGCGTGGGCGTTGATGGCGTTTGCCGGTGGCCATCCGGTATGCGTGATGGGTGAGTGGGACGGCCAGGTGCTGTTGCCGCTGTCGGCATGGAATGCGCGCGATGAGCGCTGGGAAAGGAGTGCCGCATGAACCAGGCCTGGTTGAAGCCGGCGTTGCTGGGCATTGATCGCCCGCAGGTGATTGCCGTGGGTGGCGCGCTGGATGCGCTGCTGCAGGCGGTGGCCGATGCGGACGAACCGGCATTGGCCTACAGCCGCCAGGTGGGCGTGCTGGCCGCCTGCGAGCGCGCCGCCGTGCGCACGGCCGCAGCGGTGAGCGTGCCGCCGCCAGTGGCGGATGACCCGCTGCAGCTGGCGGCCGACCACCCGTGGGTTGCGTTGCTGGCCACGGTGTTCCAGCCCGGCCAGTTCTCGCCCTGGGGCAAGCGGCTGCGGCTGCAGGCCTGCGCGCAGCTGGCCGCACACGGCCGGCACCTGCCGGTGGCGGTGCTGCCGCAGGCGCTGGAGACAGGCGCGCGCCTGGCCGTGCTGCGCGATGCGCTGCGTGCGGTGCTGGGGGTGCGCGGTTACTGGCTGGCGGCCTGCAATCCGGAGTGGCGCTATGCGTCTGCACCGCTGGAGGCACAGGCCAGCGCGGAGGAGGTCGAGCAGGTCTGGAATGAGGGCAGCAGCGAGGCACGCCTGGCCGTGTTCCAGCAGCAGCGCCTGGAAGATGCAGCGGCGGCGCGTACGCGGTTGCAGGACAGCCTGAAGGAACTGCCCGCACGCGAGCGTGCCGCGTTCGTGGCCGCGCTGCAGCCGGGCCTGGGCGCGGACGATGCGCCGCTGTTGCAGGCCTTGTTGAAGGACCGCAGCCGCGAGGTGCGCGCGCTGGCCGGGCCGATGCTGGCGCGCCTGCCGGACTCGGCGCACGCGGCTTACCTGCAGGCACAGATGGCGGCGCTGCTGCAGCAATCGCGCAGCGGCCTGCTGCGTCGCCTGGCATGGACGCTGGAGGCGCCGGCCACGCTCGACCCGGGTTGGGCAGACGCGGCGATCGATGGCAAGCGACCCAACGGCGAAGTGCTGGGCGAGCGGGCCTGGTGGCTGTACCAGCTGGCGCGCCAGCTGCCGTTGGCCTGGTGGTGCCGCACGCTGGAAAAGCCGGCCGCCGAGGTGGTGGCCTGGGCGCGCGAGAGCGACTGGTACCAGGCATTGCTGCGCGCGTGGCTGGAGCGCGTGGATGCCAGCGAACCGGAGTGGGTGGAAGCGCTGGTCGCGCTGAAGGAAACCCATGCGCGCAAGAGCGAGCTGCTGGCGTTGCTGCCTGCAGCGCAGCGCGAGCGGTACTGGCCGGCCAAGCTGCAGGACCTGATCGCACAGGGCCTGCTCGATGATGTGCTGGACAGCACCGGCGCGGCGCAGTCGTTGAGCGCGGCCTATTCGCAGGCGCTGGCCCCCAGCGTGGGCGCACTGTTCGGCGATGAACGCCTGCGCTACGACTACCTGCTGCGCGACCGCCTGCTGGAACTGCTGGCGGTGCTGCATCCCTCCACGCTGGCCGGCGTGCAGATTGCCGAGCCGCCGGCCACGGCCACCGACGCGATGCTGCACTGCGCGCAACAGGCGCGTGCGCTGCTGGCCTTGCGCCAGGCCCTGTATTCCCCCTTCTGATCGAACCCCTTACACACGGAGCCACCATGACCACTGCCGTCCTGCGCCAGCACGCCGAACACCAATACGCCGAAGAACTGGAGGAGCTGCGCCGCCAGGACAACCGCCAGCGCCCGGCCAACTGGACGATGTCGCCGTGGGCGGTCGTCACCTACCTGGTGGGTGGCACGCTGGACAACGGCTTCGTGGTCAGCCCCAAGTACATCGGTGACCGCCGCCTGATGGAAATCGCCGTGGCCACCATCGCCACCGACCGCGCGCTGCTGCTGTTCGGCGTGCCGGGCACGGCCAAATCCTGGGTGTCCGAGCACATGACCGCGGCCATCAGCGGTGATTCGACCCTGCTGGTGCAGGGTACCGCCGGCACCAGCGAAGAGCAGATCCGCTACGGCTGGAACTATGCGCAGCTGCTGGCCAACGGCCCCAGCGAAAAGGCCCTGGTGCCCAGCCCGATGATGAACGCGATGCGCCTGGGCAAGATCGCCCGCATCGAAGAACTCACCCGCATTCCTGCCGACGTGCAGGATGCGCTGATCACCGTGCTTTCGGAAAAAACCCTGCCGGTGCCCGAGCTGGGCAGCGAAGTGCAGGCCGTGCGCGGTTTCAACGTGATCGCCACGGCCAACAACCGCGACAAGGGCGTCAACGAGCTGTCGAGCGCACTCAAGCGCCGCTTCAACACGGTCATCCTGCCGGTGCCGTCCAGCGAGGAAGACGAAGTGGCCATCGTGCTCAAGCGCGTGGGCGAACTGGGTACGGCGCTGGACCTGCCGGCCGAGCCACCGGCGCTGCAGGAAGTGGCGCGCGTGGTGCGCATCTTCCGCGAGCTGCGCAACGGCGTCACCGAGGATGGCAAGTCGAAGCTGAAGAGCCCGACCGCTACGCTGTCCACCGCAGAGGCCATCTCGGTCATCAACAACGGCATGGCGCTGGCCGGCCACTTCGGCGATGGCGTGCTGCGCCCGGCGGACATGGCCGCCGGCATGATCGGCGCCATCGTCAAGGACCCGGTGCAGGACGCGCTGGTGTGGAAGGAATACCTGGAGACGGTGGTGAAGGAACGCAGTGAGTGGAAGGATCTGTACCGCGCCTTCCGCGAACACGCCTGAGCAGGCCCGCGCCGATGAGTGAAGGGATTTCCCTGTTCGGCATCCGCCACCACGGCCCGGGCTGCGCGCGCAGCCTGCTGGCCGCGCTGGATGCGTTGCAGCCGGACTGCGTGCTGATCGAGGGCCCGGCCGGTACCGAGGACCTGTTGCCGCACGTGCTGGATGCGGCCATGCAGCCCCCCGTAGCCCTGCTGTCCTACAGCGTGGACGACCCGCAACTGGCGGTGTTCCATCCGTACGCGCTGTACTCGCCGGAATGGCAGGCCCTGCAATGGGCCGCGCGCAATGCGGTCGAGGTGCGCTTCATGGACGTGCCGCCGGCGTTGTCGCTGGAGTGGCTGGAGCAGGCGCGGCAGGCGCCGCCGCAGGACGAGGAGGCCGAGGGTGCCGAGGATGCCGAGGCAGACGATGCTGCTGAGGCCGCCGCCGAGGAGGCCGCCGAGGAGCGACCGGCCGATCCGCTGGACTGGCTGGCACGGGTCGCCGGCCACGCCGATGGCGAAGCGTGGTGGAACCACATGGTGGAGGAACGCGGCGACGGCCAGGGGTTGTTCGAGGCGATTGCCGAAGCGATGACCGCGCTGCGCGAACACACCCCGGATTATCCCGGCCGCCGCGGCGAGCAGGAAGCGATGCGCGAGGCGCACATGCGCGCGGCACTGCGCGCGGCAAGTAAGAACTTCAGCCGCGTGGCCGTGGTCTGCGGCGCGTGGCACGTGCCGGCGCTGCAGCCGGCGGCGCTGCGTGCCAACAGTGCGGCCGCCGACAACCGCCTGCTGAAGGGCCAGAGCCGGCGCAAAACGCAGAGCACGTGGGTGCCGTGGACCTACCGCCACCTGAGCGCAGGCAGCGGCTACGGCGCTGGTGTCGATGCACCGGGCTGGTACGACCACCTGTGGCGCAATGCCGGGGTGCATGGCCAGCGTGCGGTGGGCTGGTATGCCCGGGTAGGCCGCCTGCTGCGCGAACACGGGCTGGACTGCTCGTCCGCGCACCTGATCGAAGCGACACGCCTGGCCGATACCCTGGCCGCCCTGCGCGGGCGCCCGGCGCCTGGCCTTGAGGAGATCGGCGAGGCCAGCCGCAGCATCATCTGCGATGGCGACGATGCGCCGATGCAGTTGATCCGCGAGCAGCTGCTGATCGGCAATGCGCTGGGCCAGGTGCCTGACGGCGTGCCGGTGGTGCCGCTGCAGCGTGACCTGGAAGCGCAGCAGAAGCGCCTGCGGCTGAAACCCGAGGCACTGGAAAAGACCCTCGACCTGGACCTGCGCAAGGACAACGATCTGGCCCGCAGCCACCTGCTGCACCGCCTGCGCCTGCTGGGCATCGAATGGGGCCGGTTGGCGCGCTCCGGCCACGCTGCACGCGGCACCTTCCACGAACTCTGGCAGCTGGCCTGGCAGCCGCATTTCCTGGTGGCGCTGGTGGAAGCCAGCCGCCATGGACAGACGCTGGTGGATGCGGCGTCGAACCTGGCGGTCAGCCAGGCGCGCGCGGCGGCTGACCTGCCGGCGTTGTCCGAACTGGTCGACCAGGTACTGCTGGCCGATCTGCCGCAGGCCGTGCAGGCCATTGCGGCCGAACTGGAAGCGCGCGCGGCCACCGATGCCGATCCGCTGGCCCTGCTTGGCGCGCTGCCGCCGCTGGCCAACATCCATCGCTATGGCAACGTGCGGCAGACCGAGGGCGTGCAGGTCGCGCACTTGTTTGACAGCATGCTGGAACGCGCGGTGATCGGCCTGTCGCTGGCGCTGACCGGCCTGGACGAAGCACGCGCGGAAGCGGCGCGCGAGGTCGTGCTGGCTGCCGAGCGGGCGATCAGCCTGCGCGACGATGCCGACGGCCGCGATGCGTGGCGGCAGGCGCTGCGCCGGGTCGCGCTGTCGCAGGCCAGCACGGCACTGCTGCGTGGTGTCAGCCTGCGCCTGCTGTTCGATACCGGCGCGCTTGACGCCGGCACCGTGCATACCCAGTTGCAGCAGCAGCTCTCGCCGGGTGCCGAACCGCTGCAGGCCGCGCAGTGGCTGGATGGCTTCCTCAACCGCAACGCCACCGTGCTGCTGCATGACGATGCGGTGTGGCGGATGATCGATGACTGGGTGGTGAGCCTGGATGAAACACAGCTGGTGCGCGTGCTGCCGCTGGTGCGGCGCACCTTTGCCGCGTTCGAGGCGGCTGACCGCCGCGACCTGGGCACCCGGGTCGCGCGGGCCACTGTGACGAAGGCGGTGGCCAGCGAGGCCCCGGACTGGAACCTGGCACGCGCCGAGCGCGCGCTGCCGATGCTGCGCGAACTGTTGGGGATTGCCGGATGAGCACGCCAGACGACCTGTCCAATGACACAGCGGGCCAGCTGCCCACTACGCGCGAACAGCGCTGGCGGCTGATCCTGGGCCAGCAGGCCGATGGCAGCTGCGGCGCACTGCCCAAGCCCTTGCAGGGGATCGACCAGGCGCTGTCCGCGCTGTACGAACCGGAGGGACAGGGCGGCCTCAACCGGCGTGGCGGGCGCGGTGGATCGGCGCCGAACGTGGCGCGCTGGCTGGGCGACATCCGCCGCTACTTCCCCTCCTCGGTGGTGCAGGTGATGCAGCGCGATGCCCTGCAGCGGCTCAACCTGACCCAGATGCTGCTGGAGAAGGAAATGCTCGAGCAGGTGCAGCCGGACGTGCACCTGGTGGCCAACCTGATCGGCCTGAGCCAGGTCATCCCGGCGGAGACCAAGGACACCGCGCGCATGGTCGTGCGCGCCGTGGTGGACGACCTGCTGCGGCGGCTGGAAGAGCCGATGCGTTCGGCGGTGACCGGTGCACTGGACCGTGCCCGCCGCAACCGCCGGCCGCGCCTGGCCGAGATCGATTGGCACCGCACCATCCGCAGCAACCTGCGGCACTGGCAGCCGGAACTGCGCACGGTGGTGCCACAGGAACTGGTGGGTTATGGGCGCAAGGCGCGCAAGCCGCAGCGCGAGGTGCTGCTGTGCATCGACCAGAGCGGCTCGATGGCGGCGTCGGTGGTGTATTCAAGCATCTTCGGTGCGGTGATGGCCTCACTGCCGGCAGTGTCCACCCGGCTGGTGGTGTTCGACACCGAAGTGGTGGACATGAGCGAGCAGCTGGACGACCCGGTCGATCTGCTGTTTGGCGTGCAGCTCGGCGGCGGCACCGACATCCATCGCGCGGTGAGCTATTGCCAGGGGCTTATCCGCGAACCACATGGCGCGATCCTCGTGCTGATTTCCGATCTTTACGAAGGTGGGGTGGAGGACAAGCTACTGGCGCGCGCGCACGAGCTGGTGGAGTCGGGCGTGCAGTTCATCGTGCTGCTGGCGCTGAGCGATGAAGGTACGCCGTCCTACGACCAGCAGCTGGCAGGCAAGCTGGCCGCGTTGGGCGTACCCTCGTTCGCCTGCACGCCCGATGCGTTCCCCGGCCTGATGGCCGCGGCCATCCGGCGCGATGACATCAACCAGTGGGCCGGTGCCAACGGCCTGCTGGCGACCCGTGGCCGCTGACGCGGCGCAATGACCGAACCCGATTGGATTCCACCGCATGACCCCCGCTGTCCATCACCGCCTGCGCATCGCCGGCGGCCAGTACACCGGCCAGAAAGTGGTCGACCAGCAGTTCCACGAATGTGATTTTTCCGGTGCGGACCTCACGGCCACCGAATTCGTAAACTGCAGCTTCTACGATGCCGAAAGCCGCACCGGTTGCCGTTTCAATGGCGCCACGCTGAAGGAAGCCAGCTTCCGCAGCTGCGACATCAGCATGTGCCACTTCAACTTCATCAAGGCCCTGGGCCTGGAAATCAGCGAGTGCCGTGCGCAGGGCGCGGATTTCAGCAACGCCAGCTTCATGAACCAGATCACCACGCGCACCTGGTTCTGCAGCGCCTTCATCAAGAAGTCGAACCTGCGCTACGCCAACTTCTCGCGGGTGACGCTGGAGAAGTGCGAGCTGTGGGAGAACCGCTGGGATGGCGCCAACCTCAGCGGCGCCAGTTTCGCCGGCTCGGATCTGTCGGCCGGGCAGTTCGAGGGCATCGACTGGAGCAGTGCCAACTTCACCGACTGCGACCTGACCGGTTCGGAACTGGGCGACCTGGACCTGCGCGTGGTCAACCTGCGCGGGGCGCGGCTGGATGTGCAGCAGGTGGCACTGCTGATGCAGCGCATCGGCATCACCGTGGTGCCGTAATGCCGTGGCGCGAGTACTGGCGCGCCCCACGGTAGTGCGATACGTTGAAGCGTGCACAGTCGGCCACGTGCTTGATGCCAAGGCGCTGCACCGGCTGGCGGGAGCAGCTGCAGGTCAGCGCGATCTGCATCACGTGGCGCGGCCAAGCGCCAGCCGAGTGCGCCACCCGGCGTAGCGATGCTGGTGGGCGAACCGCTCGGGTCCTGGTCTGCGCAGCCGGTGCTGCAGCACTTCCTGGCGATGGCCGCCCAGCAGCATCTGTCGTGATCGCCACTGCGGCGTGTCTTTGCCGCACCGGTGGTGCCTGAAATGCCGGTCGCAACGCGTGGCGGCGCCGATGCGCGGGCACTGCAGGACAAGGGCTCCAGCGCGTCGGGTTGGCGATCCGCACATTCCTGAGGGGTGGCTGCGGGTAAGTCCTACAGCCAGCGTCGGCACACGCCGTCAGCATCCCTTCGCCGGCCGTAATGGCTGGCTGGGATTGGCGTCCCACAAAGAGCTCTGGCGCGTGTCCGGAAGCTGTCCAGGGAGGACGGCTTCCGGACGGCGCGGCCCGCTGGTCCGTGGCGGGTGATGCGTGGGGATCATCCCGATCCGCCGGTCCGCTCCAGAGTCTTCCGGTACGCCAACCCGCATCGCCCGCCGCCCATCCACGCCGCAGCGTGGGTGTGAGCGCTGCAGCTCTGTGCAGGCAGAGCGCGCCTCATCTGGGGAGTGGCGGCGGGCGGTGCATTCTTCGCAGGCCTGGACTACGGCAGCAGCTCACGCGCCATGCGGAAGATATCGGTGACCGCATACAGGCCGCTGTGCCGGGCAAGGTGCGCGTTGTCCGGCCCCTGCGCGATGCCGCTGGCCAGCAGGCGGAACTGGTGAGCGGGGTCGGGCTGGTGCTGCAGCCCATACAGCGCATGCCGGTCCACGCGTGAGTCGCCCGGCATGTCATCGTCGTGTCGTCAGGGACTCACGCGGTCCATGCCGCCGCAGGCCTAGAGTCGGTCATCCCCGTCCCCCCACGGAGATCCGCCATGTGGCTGCTTGATCATCTCTGGCCCAGCCGCCGTCCGTTGCCGCCGCCGATGGCCCTCGAACCGCCGTTGCCACCGCGCAGGCCGTGGCTGAAGCGCCCCGCACGGGCCGGGCGCAGCGGCATGGCACCGTGGCAGAAGGTCGCCCCGGCCACGCGCCGCACGCGCCACTAGGCCGTGCGGTCGGCGGGATGGTTGACCCCGTCATTGACCGGGATGATGCCCAGCGCGAAGGGATCGATGCCTTCCAGGCAGGCCACGTTGTAGCCGTACTGGTCCGGGTTGGAGCGGCGCCGGTGATGGGTGTAGATGCCGCAGACACCGCAGAAGTAATGCTCGGCCACGTGGGTGTTGAACTGGTAGAGGCGCAGGTGGTCCTGGCCGCGCACCACCTGCAGCCCCTGGCGGGTAACGCTGGCGGCGATGGCGCCACGGCGCCGGCACATCGAGCAGTCGCAGCGGCGCGGGTCGACGATGCCGTCGGGCAGGTCCAGCAGCAGCTCCACCGCGCCGCAATGGCAGGTGGCGCGGTGCCGGGGCTGCACGGCCACGCCGGCTACGGAGGTGATTCCCATCGCTGTTCCCCGCTGTGGTGACCCGGCCAGTATGCGCTGACAGGGCGGCCCGCGCCCATTGCTGAATGGGTCGGTGATGCCAGTGTCAGCCGGCTTGTGGCTAACTATGCCGCCCCCCCATACGCGACAGGATGCCCGTGAGAGCCGCAGGACGTTGGATGACAGGATCTGCCATGGCGCTGCTGGCGCTATGGGTGGCCGGTTTGTTCGCCTATCAGCTGCCTGGGCCGGGCTGGCTGTCGGCGGGCGTGGCCGTGCTGTGGCTGCTGGCGGCGCTGTGGACGGCGTTGACGGTGGCGCGCGGGAGACGCACGAAGCGCTGGACCGGCTTCTACGTGGCGTCGGTAGCGCTGGCGGGTCTGTGGTGGCTGCTGCTGACCCCGCGTCAGGACCGGGACTGGGCCGACGACGTGGCCCAGCGCCTGCACGTTGAATCCTTCGATGGCCGCCACGTGGTGCTGGGCAACGTGCGTGACTTCACCTGGCGCACGGAAACCGACTACGACGCGCGTTGGGTGCGCCGCGAATACGACCTGGACCAGCTGCGTTCGGCCGATCTGGTGCTGTCGTACTGGATGGGCCCGGCCATTGCCCACACTCTGGTGTCGTTTGGCTTCGACGATGGCCGCCACCTGGTGTTCTCGCTGGAAATCCGCAAGGAACGGGGCGAATCGTTTTCGGCGCTGGGGGGCTTCTTCCGCCGCTTCGAGATGACCCTGGTTGCCTCGGAAGAGACCGACATCCTGCGCACGCGCACCAATGCCCGTGGCGAGGACGTCTACCTGTACCGCCTGCATGGGCTGGACCGCGGCCAGCTCAAAGCACTGTTTGCCGCTTATCTCGATGAGGCGAAGCAGCTGGACGCTGCGCCGGCGTTCTACAACACGGCCACCAGCAACTGCACCACGATCGTCTTCGACCTGGCCCGGCATATCGCCCCCGGCCTGCCGCTGGACTATCGCCTGCTGCTGTCCGGCTACCTGGCCGAGTACGCACAGGAGGTGGGGGCGCTGGTGCCCGGGGTGCCGTATGCCGAGCTGCACGCCAAGGGCCGCATCACCGAGCGCGCGCTGCACATGGCAGCGGGCGAGAACTATTCCACCGTGATCCGCCGCGGCATTCCCGGCACCGAGCAGGACCCGCAGCAATGACCCTCGATTTCCCGATCCGCTGGCAGCGCGTGCTGCCGGCGCTGCTGGCTGCGTTCGTCCTGCTGGGTGGCAGCGGCTGCGCCATGGTTACCGTCAAGCAGGTGGCGTCCAGCGATTCGCTGGTGAACAAGCGCGCCGACGTGCTCAACACCGGCAAGCTCAGCCCGGCTTCGCGCGAGACGCTCAGTGCCGCGGGCCTGGACGAATCGCAGTGCGAGAACGACTTCCTGCTCTGCCGCAGCACGCTGCTGATGACCGATGACCTGAATGTTGAGCAGCGGCTGTCGACCCTGTCCGAACTGTGGGTGAAGGCTGCGCTTGCACTGACCCCGAAGAAGCACGCCGCCGGCGAGCCGCCGATGAGCGATGCCGCACTCGATGCCTGGCTGGAAGCCGCGCGCTACGGCTATGCCTACCTGTTCTTCAGCGGTCGCTCGCCCTCGGACCGTGCGTTCGAGGACCGGCGGACGCAGGTGCGCGATTACTACAACTACGCGGCGGAAAAGGCCGCCGTGGTGCTGTTCGCGCGTGCGCGGGCGGCGGCGCTGGCCGGCGAGGATTACACCCGGCCGATGTCCGCCGGCAGCTGGACGCTGGCCGCCAACTACGAGCAGCTGGCGCTGAAGAGCATTCCTTCGCAGCTTGTGCCGGCCGGTTCGGTCAGCTTCGTCGGCCTGCGCAGCACCTACCGTCGCGATGGTTTCGGTGCCGAGCTGGTGATGGTGATGGACCCGCCGAAACTGGTGGTGCCGGTGGTGGCCGCCGACGGCCCCAAGGCCGAGACCACGCAGGGCGATGACGGCGCGCGCGGCCGCCGCCATCGGCATGACGACAGCGTGCCCGAGTTCAGCGAGATGTCCTCGGTCAATGTCACCGCGCTGCTGCGCTTCGAGGGCGACAGCCTGGAGGATGTGATGCGCACGCGGCGGGTCGAGCTGGATGCGTATTCGCCGGAAGCCACCGAGCGCATCACCCTGCATGGCGAACAGGTGCCGCTGGCCGGCAACTTCACCGCGGCCTACGGACTGTGGCTGGCACAGAGCGGCTTCGCTACGCAGTCGCTGCGCACGCTGTTTGGGCTGAGCGAGGGCATCGGCGAGCCGCACATCTACCTGATGCAGCCGTGGGATCCTAACCGCCGCATCATCTTCATGTTGCACGGCCTGGCCAGCAGCCCGGAGGCCTGGGTGAACCTGGCCAACGAGATCATGGGCGACCCTGAGCTGCGCCGGCAGTTCCAGGTCTGGCAGGTCTATTACCCGACCAACGCGCCCATCGCCTTGAACCGCTACGAGATCGCCAACGCCTTCAACGACACGTTGCAGCACTTCGACCCCAGCGGGAACGCGCGCGCGTCGAAGGACATGGTCTACATCGGCCACAGCATGGGCGGCGTGCTGGCGCGGCTGCTGGTCAGCGATTCCGGTGATGTGCTGTGGAACGACCTGCTGGCCAACTACGACCTGAAGGGCGAACGCCTGAAGCGCGTGCAGGGCAAGCTGGGGCCGCTGCTGCACTTCAAGGCGCAGCCGAACGTGGAGCGCGCGATCTTCATCGCCGCCCCGCACCAAGGCACCGACATCGCCGGCAACAAGGTCGGCCGCCTGATCGGCCGGCTGGTGCGCCTGCCGCTGACCATCCTGGGCAAGTTCGAGGATGTGTTCCTGGCTCTGGCGCAGGCCGAGCAGCAGGTCGATGGCACCGCCAAGCCGAAGATCCCCAACAGCATCGACAACCTCAAGGCCAGCGATCCGTTCGTGAAGGCCGCCGCGCAGCTGCCGATCGAGCCGGGCCTGAAGTACCACTCGATCATCGCGCAGCGCAGACCGGAGCTGCCGCTGGAGAAATCCGACGATGGGCTGGTGCCGTACTGGAGCGCGCACCTGCCGGGCGCGCAGTCGGAGAAAGTGATCATCTCCGGGCACAGCGTGCAGGAAAGCCCCCAGGCGGTGCTGGAAGTGAGGCGCATCCTGCACCGAGACATCGACGAGATGGGGACCGGTCCCCGGCCGTGACACGCTGGGGTCGGAGCCGTTTTCTGCGAAAACGGATCTGGCCCCAGACGACCATTACACCCGCCGCGCCACCACCGCGCCCAGCACGGCCAGGCCCACCGTGATCGCCAGGCACAGCACGTAACCGGTGTGCGGCGCCTGCTCGACGAACAGCGCGAACAACGCACCCGACAACGCCAGTGCGGTAGCCACGCACAGCGCCTCGCTCAACTGCAGTGCTGAACTGTTGCGGCCCTGTTCCCGCGGCGCGGACAGCGACAGCGTGAGCACCGACAGGCTGGCGTAGATCATGCCCATGCCGAAACCGGTGATGGTCCAGCCGAGCAGCGCCACGGGCAGCGGCACCGCGTTGAACAGCACCGCCAGGGTGGCGGTGATGCCGATGGTCATCAGCACCGTGCCCACGCGCAGCAGCTGCTGCCGCGACCAGCCGCGCTGCTGGTGGCCCTGCAGCCACGAGCCACTGAACCAACCCAGTGCGCCCAGGCTGAGCACGGCGCCGGCCCAGCTCGGCGACAGCCCGCGCTCGCGCTGCAGCAGCAGTGGCAGGTAGGCCTCGCAGGCGAAGAACGCCGCGGCGGCCACACCACGCAACGCGATCACGCTGGGCAGGCCGCGGCGCAGGCGCAGCGTGCCCTGCGGCAGCAGGTGGTGCCCGCACAGCACCAGGCCGACCACCGCCATGCCCATGCAGGCCAGCGCCAGCACGCCCTGCTGCTGGCCGCCGATATACAACAGCAGCGCGGCCAGCGACGCACCGATGGCCCAGCGCACGACATCGCCGCTGTTGGCCTCATCGCCGGCTTCAACCGGCGCCTGCCGCGCCAGCGCCGGGCGCAGCATCAACGCCGCCGGGATCGCCAGCAACGGCACGATCAGGAATACCCAGCGCCAGCCCAGGTGCTGCACGATCAGGCCGCTCAGCGCCGGCCCCACCATCGACGGCACCACCCATCCGGCCGAGAACGCAGCGAAGACCTTCGGCCGCAGGGCCTCGGGGTAGTTGCGGCCGACCATCACGTACAGCGCCACCGAGATCGCGCCGCTGCCCAGACCCTGCAGCAGGCGCCCTGCGACCAAGGTGCCCATGCGCGTGGCCAGGCCGGCCAGCAGCAGACCCAGCACGAAGCACGCAAGGCCCCACCACAGCGGTCGCGCAGGGCCGCTGCGGTCGGTCCAGCGCCCGGCCACGGTCATGCCGACCACGCTGGTGGCCAAGGTGCCGCCGAAAGCCAGCGCGTACAGGCGCAGGCCATCCAGTGCCTCGGCCACGGTGGGCATCGCCGCGGCCACGGCCAGCGCTTCGAAGGCGAGCAGGGCGACCAGTACGACCATGCCGATGGTGGTGCTGCGGTGGGCCGGCGAGAGGATGGAATCGAGAGCCGACGTCGCCGTCGATGGTGCTGCGGTGGGGGTGTTCATGCGGGGGAAGATGCTCGGGCCGCGCTTGTCATCCGGCGGCGAAGAACGCAGCATGACACCTGAACCATGGTTGAGGTCAAGCGATGCAGGAACAGGAACTGAGCGTGGGCGACGTGGCCCGTCGCAGCGGCGTCGCGGTATCGGCGCTGCACTTCTACGAGCGCAAGGGCCTGATCAGCAGCCTGCGCACGGCGGGCAACCAGCGGCGCTATGCGCGCGACGTGCTGCGCCGCCTCGCGGTGATCCGCGTTGCACAGCGCGTGGGCATGCCACTGGAAGCGGTGGCCCGCGCATTCGAGACCCTGCCGCAGGGCCGCGCACCGACCAAGGCTGACTGGGCGCGGCTGTCCGCGCGCTGGCAGCAGGAACTGGAAGAGCGCATCCACATGCTGCAGCGGCTGCGCGATGAACTGACCGGCTGCATCGGCTGCGGCTGCCTGTCGCTGAAGCGCTGCCGCCTGGCCAACCCTGACGACGTGCTCGGCGAGCGCGGGGACGGCCCCATGCGCTGGGGCTGAGTCGCTCCCGGTAGCGCCGGGCCATGCCCGGCGTCGGTTGCAGCAGTTACCAGACGGTGAGGGTCTCGCCGCTCTGGATGCCTTCCACGGCACGCTGGAAGGCCAGTGCCGCGCGCTGCGCGGGTACGGCTTCGAAGCCGGGGAAGTAGGGACCGTAGGACGCCAGTGATTCGGCCAGTACGTTCGGGCTGACCGCGTTGATGCGCAGACCGCGCGGCAGCAGTTCCAGTGCGGCGGCGCGCACGAAGCCTTCCAGCGCCTGGTTCACCGCGGTGGCGTTGACACCGTCGCGGATCGGCTGCGCGCTGATGATGCCGGTGGTGAGGGTGATCGAGCCGCCTGGGGTCAGGTGATGCTGCGCTGCCAGCGCCAACCGCACCTGGCCGAGCAGCTTGTCCTGCAGGCCGCTGTTGAACTGCGCCGCGGTCATCGTCTGCAGCGGGCCGAAATGCACGTTGCCGGTGGTCGAGATCACCGCGTCGACCGGGCCGGTCTGCGCGAACAGGGCCGAGACGCTGGCATCGTCGGCCAGGTCCACGCGCAGCGCACCGCTGCGGCGGCCAGCGGCAAGAATCTCGTGATGCTGGCCAAGGTGGCGGGCGACCGCTTGGCCAAGGGTGCCGCTGGCACCGACAAGCAGGATCTTCATCGTGGCGTCCTCAGGGGAAAGAGCTGCAGTCTGCGCCGCCGGATGCGGGTTTGGTAAGCGGCGTATGATTCGCAGATTCATAACCAAGAGTTAGCAATGGATACCTTGCGCTGCATGCAGGCCTTCGCGGTCGTGGCCGAACACGGCAGCTTCGCGGCGGCCGCCGTGCAGCTGCAGGTGTCGGCGGTGATGGTCGGCAAATACATCCAGCAGCTGGAAGCGCACCTGGGCACCTCGCTGCTGCAGCGGAACACCCGCCATCAGCGGCTGACCGAAGCGGGCGCGGCCTACCTGGCCGGCTGCAGGCAGGTGCTGGAACAGGTGCAGCAGGCCGAGGCCGATGTCGCCGGACTGCAGCGGCAGCCGCAGGGCCTGCTGCGGATCAGCGCGCCCACCACCTGGGGCAGCTGCGTGCTGGCGCCGTTGCTGTCGGGCCTGCTACGCGCGCAGCCGCTGCTGGATATCGAACTGGACCTCAGCAACCGCCGCGTGGACCTGATCGAGGATGGTTTCGATGCGGCGATCCGGGTCGGGCCGCTGCCCTCGCAGGAACTGGTGGCGCGCCCGCTGCCGCCATATGCGATGAGCCTGTGCGCATCGCCGGCCTACCTGCGCCGGCGCGGCACGCCACGGACGCCGGCAGACCTGGCCGGACATGACTGCCTGAGCCATCTGGCCTGGCGCGGTGGCCATGGCTGGCAGCTGGCCAATGGCGAGCAGGTCGATTGGGATGCACGGTTGACCAGCAACGATGGCTACGCGCTGCGTGAGGCGGCGGTGGCCGGTGCCGGATTGATCCTGCAGCCGACGGCGCTGCTGGCGGCGGATATCGCGGCCGGGCGCCTGAAGCCGCTGCTGCGCGGGTACGTGCCGGAGCCGCGGCCGATGCACCTGATCTACCTGCCGGACCGGAGGCCGCGCCCGCGGCTGCAGTGCTTCGTGGAGTACGTGCTGCAACACGTGGGGTAGATCGATGCCATGCGTCGATTGCGAGGCCTTGCGTCGATGCCGTTGGTAGTAGATCGACGCCATGCGTAACAACCATCGGGGTCGGATCCCTTAGCGGTGGCAAAGGGATCCGACCCCAACACATCAATCATTGGCCGCCGACAACGCCCGCCCACGCTGCTGCGCCGCCTGCAGCGCCTTGGCCACCAGCGCCTCGAAACCATCGGCCTGGAAGCTCTCGATCGCCGCCTGGGTGGTGCCGTTGGGCGAGGTCACCCGGCGCCGCAGCTCGGCCGGGCTTTCGCCGGTTTCATCCAGCATCCGCGATGCGCCCAGCAGGGTCTGCACCACCAGCGCACGCGCGGCGTCGGCCGGCAGGCCCTGAGCAATGCCGGCCGCTTCCATCGCTTCGGCCAGCAGGAACACATAGGCCGGGCCGCTGCCGGACACGGCCGTGACCGAATCCATCAGCGCTTCGTCCTCGATCCACACCGTGCGCCCGGCGCTGGCCAGCACGCGTTCGGCCTGCGCATGCTGCTGCGCATCCACGGCGGGCGTGGCGTACAGGCCGGTTACCCCAGCGCCGAGCAGGGCAGGGGTGTTGGGCATCGCGCGCACCACCGGCAACGCATCGCCCAGCCAGCGTTGCAGCTGTGCGCTGGTGATGCCCGCCGCGATCGATACCACCAGCGGCGCCTGCGCCTGCGCCAGTGCCTGCAGCGATTGGCAGACCTCGCGCAGCACCTGCGGCTTCACCGCCAGCAGCCAGGTCTGGCCCTGGGCGGCGGCCTCGGCGGCGTTGTCGTGGGTCTGCACGCCGAAATCGGCGGCCAGCGCCTCGCGCAGCGCGGCCACCGGCTCGGCCACGTGGATCTGCGTCGCCGGCACGCCCTGGCGGACCAGCCCGGCAATGAGGCTGCGGGCCATGTTGCCGCCGCCGATGAAGGTGATCGATTCAACTGTCATGCAGAATTCCTTGGTTCAGGCCGGGCGCGGACGCGCACCGAACAGGGCGGTGCCGATGCGCACCAGGGTGGCACCTTCGGCGATGGCTTCGGCGTAGTCGCCGCTCATGCCCATCGACAGGGTGTCCGCCTGCGGATGGCGCGCGGCCAGCGAGTCAAAAAGTGCGCGCATGCGCACGAAGGCATCGCGACGGCGCTCGGCTTCCGGCCACGGCGCGGGAATGGCCATCAGCCCGCGCAGGCACAGCGTGGATTCGGCGCCGATGGCCTCGGCCAGTGCGTTCACGTCCTGCGGCGCACAGCCGTGCTTGCTGGATTCATCGTCGATGTTGACCTGGATGAGCACGTTCAGCGGCGCGCGCCCGGCCGGGCGGTGGCGGGCCAGGGCCGCCACCAGCTTGGGCCGGTCCACGCTCTGCACCCAGTCGAAGTGGCTGGCCACGGCCTCGGCCTTGTTCGACTGCAGGTGGCCGATCAGGTGCCATTCCAGCCCCAGCGCCTGCAGTGCCTGCATCTTGGCCAGGGCTTCCTGCACGTAGTTCTCGCCGAAGGCGCGCTGGCCCTGCGCGGCCAAGGCTGCCACGGCCTCGGCCGGCTGGGTCTTGGAAACCGCCAGCAGGCGCGGCGGTGGCCGCCCGGCAGCCTCGGCGGCGTTGTGCAGGTTGCTCAGGATCTCGGGCAGGGCAGTGGCCACGTAACGCGTTCCAGTGTGACAGGAGGCTATACTGCCGCCAGGGGAAAGATCCTTCCAGTCGAAGCCGTTATTGGGGAGTAGCCGCTCATGGATATCGCCGAGCTGTTGGCGTTTTCCGTAAAGAACAAAGCGTCCGACCTGCACCTGTCTGCAGGCCTGCCGCCGATGATCCGCGTGGACGGCGATGTTCGCCGGATCAACATCCCGGCCCTGGACCACAAACAGGTCCATGCGCTGGTGTACGACATCATGTCCGACAAGCAGCGGCGCGATTACGAGGAATTCCTCGAAGTCGACTTCTCCTTCGAGATTCCGTCGCTGGCGCGCTTCCGTGTCAACGCCTTCAACCAGAACCGCGGCGCCGGTGCGGTGTTCCGTACCATTCCCTCCGAGGTGCTCACCCTGGAGGACCTGGCCTGCCCGCCGCTGTTCCGCGAGGTGATCCAGCAGCCGCAGGGCCTGATCCTGGTGACCGGGCCGACCGGATCGGGCAAGTCGACCACGCTGGCAGCGATGATCGACTACATCAACAAGAACGAATACGGCCACATCCTCACCGTCGAGGATCCGATCGAATTCGTGCATACCTCGCAGAAGTGCCTGATCAACCAGCGCGAAGTGCACCGCGATACGCATGGCTTCAACGAAGCATTGCGTTCGGCACTGCGTGAGGATCCGGACATCATCCTGGTGGGCGAACTCCGCGACCTGGAAACCATCCGCCTGGCGCTGACCGCTGCGGAAACCGGCCACCTGGTGTTCGGCACCCTGCACACCAGCTCGGCGGCCAAGACCATCGACCGCATCATCGACGTGTTCCCGGCCGGCGAAAAGCCGATGGTGCGCTCGATGCTGTCCGAATCGCTGCGCGCGGTCATTTCGCAGGCGCTGCTGAAGAAGGTCGGCGGCGGCCGTACCGCGGCGTGGGAAATCATGGTCGGCACACCGGCCATCCGCAACCTGATCCGCGAAGACAAGGTCGCGCAGATGTACTCGGCCATCCAGACCGGCCAGCAGTACGGAATGATGACCCTGGACCAGCACCTGCAGGACCTGGTCAAGCGCAGCCTGATCACCCGCAACCAGGCCCGCGAGTACGCCAAGGACAAGCGTCTGTTCGAGTAAGGCGAGGCAACGGTGGGGCGGTGCGCATGCATGCCGCCGTCCCGCGATGTCCTGTCCACCGACCGATCTCTGGCAAACGCCCATTGGGAGCCCGCCATGAACAGCACCGCCAGTACCGCCAGCACCATCGATTTCACCTCGTTCCTCAAGCTGATGGCGCACCAGCGCGCCTCGGACCTGTTCATCACCGCGGGCATGCCGCCGGCGATCAAGGTCAACGGCAAGATCTCGCCGATCACGCAGACCCCGCTGACCCCGCAGCAGAGCCGCGACCTGGTCCTCAACGTGATGACCCCGGCGCAGCGCGAGGAATTCGAGAAGACCCACGAGTGCAACTTCGCCATCGGCCTGTCCGGTGTCGGTCGTTTCCGCGTGAGCTGCTTCTACCAGCGCAACCAGGTCGGCATGGTGCTGCGTCGTATCGAAACGCGCATCCCGACCGTGGAAGAACTGAGCCTGCCGCCGATCATCAAGACGCTGGCGATGACCAAGCGCGGCATCATCCTCTTCGTTGGCGCCACCGGCACCGGCAAGTCGACCTCGCTGGCGGCGATGATCGGTTACCGCAACCAGAACTCGACCGGCCACATCATCACCATCGAAGACCCGATCGAGTTCGTGCACAAGCACGAGGGCTGCATCATCACCCAGCGCGAAGTCGGCATCGATACCGACAGCTGGGAAGCGGCCCTGAAGAACACCCTGCGCCAGGCGCCGGACGTGATCATGATCGGCGAGGTGCGTACCCGCGAGGGCATGGACCACGCCATCGCCTTCGCCGAAACCGGCCACCTGGTGCTGTGCACCCTGCATGCCAACAACGCCAACCAGGCGATGGACCGCATCATCAACTTCTTCCCGGAAGACCGCCGCAACCAGCTGCTGATGGATCTGTCGCTGAACCTCAAGGGCGTGGTCGCGCAGCAGCTCGTTCCTTCGCCCGATGGCCGTTCGCGCAAGGTCGCGATGGAGATCCTGCTGGGCACGCCGCTCGTGCAGGACTACATCCGCGACGGCGAGATCCACAAGCTCAAGGAGCTGATGAAGGAATCGGTCGAGCTGGGCATGAAGACCTTCGACCAGAGCCTGTTCGAGCTGTACCAGGCCGGCGAGATCAGCTACGAGGACGCGCTGCGTTACGCCGATTCGCAGAACGAAGTGCGCCTGCGCATCAAGCTCAGCCAAGGCGGCGATGCGCGCACCCTGTCGCAGGGTTTGGATGGCGTGGAGATTTCCGAGGTCCGTTGACCACTGGGCGCCTGCGGGCGCCCTCTGCTTCGGGATGACCGCCATGAACCGGCCAGGGAGGCCTGCATGCGTGTGACGACGAGCGTGGTGCTGGCAATCGTGGTGCTGCAGGCAGGGTGTGCCCGCACGTCCGGGCCCGCCGCGCCAGCCGCGGCCGAAAGCTGCGGCGATCCGCTGGCGCACGCCTGGTACCTGCTGCCTCCGCCTTCACAGGCGCAAAGCCGCGACCCGCTGCCGTTCCATGATTTCACCGGCTTTGCGAGAGCGTCCTACGCTGTCCATCTGCGGGATCTGCCGGGCCTGCCTGAGCCATCCTTCCGCTGTGGCCGCGTTCCGGTCCAGGCCTATCGTTTCGTCTGGACGCCCTCCTTCTTCCCGGGCGTGGTGATACGTGCGCAGCGCAACGCCGCCGGCCAGGCGTGGATTGTCGGCCGCAGTGCGCGCGCGTGGGAGATTCCCGGATCCTCGCCCGGACACCCCTCCAGCATCATCAACGGTTGGACGTGCCCTCCGCCACGCGCGTTGAGTGCGCAGGAATGGAAGACCGTCACCGCCGCGTTCGCGCGCCTGCAGGGCGAAGATTCGAGCGCGGGGCTGGATGGTTCAACGTGGACGTTCGAGTCCGTGGTGGACGGTGAGCAGCGCTGGTTCGCGCGGTGGGTGCCGCAGGATGTGACGTTCCGCACCGCCGGCAGGATGATGGCCGAACTGGCCGGATGCACCGACGCCCTGCAGGCCATGGAGTGACCGGTACGAGGGTGGATTGATGAAATCCAGTCATGACCGACTGCCATCCAGGTCGTTCAATCCAGCGGGGGGAGGGGCGTATCGTCGTCGTTCCCCCCCTGGAGCTTGACGATGCAGACACGTGAACTCGGCCGCAGTGGCCTGAAGGTTTCCGCCCTTGGCCTGGGCTGCATGGGCCTGAGCCACAGCTATGGCCCGCCGGTCGAGCACGGTCAGGGCATCGCCCTGCTGCATGCCGCCGTCGAGCGCGGCGTGACCTTCTTCGATACCGCCGAGGTCTACGGCCCGTACACCAACGAAGCACTGGTGGGCGAGGCACTGGCGCCGTACCGCGACACGCTGGTGATCGCCACCAAGTTCGGCTTCAAGGACGCCCGCACGGATACCGGCCTGGACAGCCGCCCGGAAAACATCCGTGCGGTGGCCGAGGCCAGCCTCAAGCGCCTGCGCACCGACCACATCGATCTGTTCTACCAGCACCGCGTGGACCCGAACGTGCCGATCGAGGACGTGGCCGGCACCGTGCGCGACCTGATCGCCGAAGGCAAGGTCGGCCACTTCGGCCTGTCCGAGGCCAGTGCCGCGACGGTGCGCCGCGCGCATGCGGTGCAGCCGGTGGCCGCGGTACAGAGCGAGTACTCGCTGTGGTGGCGCGAGCCAGAGCGCGAACTGCTGCCGACCCTGCAGGAACTGGGCATCGGCTTCGTGCCGTTCAGTCCGCTCGGCCGTGGCTTCCTGACCGGCACCATCACCGCCGATACCACCTTCAGCGACAACGATTTCCGTAACAGCGTGCCGCGTTTCGAAGTGGAGGCCCGCCGCGCCAACCAGGCGCTGGTGGATCGCATCGGCACGATTGCCGCAGCCCGTGGCGCCACCCCGGCGCAGGTGGCACTGGCCTGGCTGCTGGCACAGGCGCCGTGGATCGTGCCGATTCTGGGCACCACCAAGGTCCATCGCCTGGAAGAAAACCTGGCCGCGACCGAGCTGGTGCTGTCCGCGGACGAGCTGCAGCGCATCGCCCAGGTACTGGAAGAAGTGTCGATCGTCGGCGAGCGCTACAACGCGCAGCGCGCGGCCCAGGCCAAGGGCTGATCTGAGCTTTGGTGGGTGCGGGCCGTTGGTGGTGGGTGCGGACCGTTGGTCCGCACTTCTTTTGTTCACCCCATCGGCCCGCGCAGCGCATCCAGCACCGTACGCATGGCCACGCTCACATGGCGGCGCGACGGGTAATAGGCGTAGTAGCCGTCGAAGGCCGGGCACCAGTCATCCAGCACCGACTGCAGGCGGCCCTGTTCAAGCAGGGCCAGCACCTGGTCCTCGGGCAGCCAGGCCAGGCCGCTGCCGGCCAGTGCGGCCTCGCGTGTCATGCCCATGGTGTTGAAGGTCCACTGGCCGCTGACGCGCACGCTCAGTTCATTGCCGTCCTGGCCGAAATCCCAGGGCATCAGCCCACCGTGGGTGGGCAGGCGCAGGGTGATGCAGTTGTGCACCGCCAGCTCCTGCGGATGGCGCGGCGCGGTGTGCTGGCGGAAGTAGCTGGGCGCACCGACCACGCGCATGCGCAGCGGCGGGCTGATTGGCACCGCCACCATATCGCGGGCCAGCCGTTCGCCGAGGCGGATGCCGATGTCATAGCGCTCGGCGACGATGTCGGCCAGTGCATAGTCGGCGGTCAGTTCGACGTTCAGATCGGGGTACTTCTGCAGCAGCGGTGCCAGCCGTGGCCAGGCGAGGTATTCGGCGGCGTGGCCGGTGGCGTTGATGCGGATGGTGCCGGCGGGGCGCTCGCGGTACTCGGCCAGCGCGGCCAGTTCGTTCTCGATCTCGGCCAGGCGCGGGGCGAGGGTATCGAGCAGGCGGGCGCCGGCTTCGGTGGTGGACACGCTGCGGGTGGTGCGGGTGAGCAGGCGTACGCCGAGGCGTTCTTCCAAGCCGCGCATGGCGTGGCTGAGGGCGGACTGGGAGACGCCGAGCTGGGCGGCGGCCTTGGTGAAGCTGCCCTGGCGGGCAACGTGGACGAAGGCCTGCAGGTCGTTGAGGTTTTCGCGGGGCATGAGGGGATGATACGGCCGGGCTGCACCCGGCACCTGCCGAAGCAACGTCAATGTCAAAGGCTGGCTTTCTGTGGGAACTGGTCAGCTACCTGAACAGTGAACAAGACCTAGGCCATGGCCACGCCAACGCCCTGATCGCCCACCACTTCAACGCCCAGCGCTGGTCCACCGCTCCAACGAGCGAAGCGACAGGCTTCTGCTCTTGCTCTTCTTTTTTCTCTTACGTGGCTGGACGAGCACGGAAATTGTCCGGGGCAGGGCGGGTGGGCCGTGCAGGGGCGTGAGCCGCATGGATGCGGCGACCGAGCTTGCAAGGCCCGGCACGGGGCCCCCCCCCCCCCCCCCCCCCCCACAAGGGCAAAAAGCC
>NZ_VYKI01000007.1:63001-175018 GCF_008710035.1 Stenotrophomonas cyclobalanopsidis
GGGCGGGGGGGGGGGGGGCCCCCCGGTTGGGCCGCCCCGCGTCCGTTGCGCCCCCCCCCCCCCCCCCCCCCCCCCGCCCGCCACCAGATTCGGACGCAGTCGCGCCCAGCCACGAGGGGCTGCGCCGTTCGCTGGTAACCCAACTGAACGATTTCATCTGCAACTGTCACCCGGATCGTGTCTAATACCGCTCCCCACCTGCGGTCCCCACCCGAATGTCCCTCCAATCCCATGGCCCGGCGCCGTGCGACGACGCTGACGGCCACCTCGTCACCGCCGGTCCGCTGACCCCGCCCCCGGACAGCGCCGGCACCCCCGCCGACGAAAAAGCGCTGCGCCACTCGGTCGCCGAGGACGTGCAGGGCATGGTCCTGGCCACGCTGGTGGCCTCGCTGGGCCTGGCCATCTTCGCCAAGGGAGGGCTGATGATCGGCGGCATGGCCGGTGCGGCCTTCCTGCTGCACTACGCCATGGGCTGGAACTTCGGCCTGGTATTCGTGCTGGTCAACCTGCCGTTCTACTGGGTGGCCGTGCGCCGCATGGGCTGGGAGTTCACCCTCAAGACCTTCGCGGCGGTCACCGCCTGCGGTGTGCTCACCGACATCCTGCCGCGCTGGGCTGATTTTGCGCATATCGCGCCGCTGTACTCGGCGCTGGTCGGCGGCGCGCTCGCCGGCCTGGGCATCCTGTTCTTCATCCGCCACCGCGCCAGCCTCGGCGGCATCGGCATCCTGGCGGTGTACCTGCAGCGCACCCGCGGTTGGAGCGCCGGCAAGGTGCAGATGTCCTTCGATGCCTGCCTGATGGTGGCCGCGTTCTTCGTGCTGTCGCCGTCGCAGGTGATGTACTCGGCCATCGGCGCGGTGGTGCTCAGCCTGGTGCTGATGTTCAACCACCGCCCCGGCCGTTACATGGGTGTTTAACCGCACATACCGCGTTCGCCGGGCATGGCCCGGCGCTACCGGACCCACCGCGGATGTGCGTCAGCGGCCCGTCACCTGCACCCACGGCGGGGCCAGCTGCAACAGCTGCGCGTGCACCGGGCAATCCTCGGCATGCGCGCCGGGCAGGTAGCCCAGGCTCATCAGGAACTCGCCGGTGATCTCGCCGCCGGTGAAGCGGAACGTCTTCTTGAACAGTTTCACCCAATCGGCCTTGCTGCGCGGGTGGTGCGCGTCCAGCCACGCAGCGAAGCTGCCATGGCTGGCCCGCAGTTGCTGGATCACCTGCGCGTTGTGGATGGCGGCCAGCACCTTCAGACGGTTGCGGATGATGCCGGCGTCGGACAGCAGACGCTCGATGTCCTGCTCGGCATAGGCCGCCACGCGGTCCACGTCGAAGCCATCGTAGGCCGCGCGGAAGCCCTCGCGCTTCTTCAGGATGGTTTCCCAGCTCAGCCCGGCCTGGTTGATTTCCAGCACCAGCCGCTCGAACAGCTCGCGCTCGTCGCGCTGCGGAAAGCCGTATTCATTGGCGTGGTAGAACTCATGCACCGGGTGGCCCGGGGCGATGCGGCAGTATCCGGACAAGGTGTTCTCCTGGCGGGCGGGCCCCCCATTATGCGCGGCGTGCAGGCGCCGGAGGCGCCCACCGGCTAGAATGGCGCCATGTCTGTAACGCCTACCTCCCTTGCCGATCACCTGCTCGTCGCGCTGCCGTCGCTGATCGACGCGACCTTTGCCCGCAGCGTCGCGCTGATCTGCCAGCACGACGAGAACGGGGCCATGGGCGTGCTGGTCAACCAGCCTTCCGAATACACGCTGGGCGAGGTGCTTTCGCAGATGGACATCACCACCGGTGATGGTGAGCTGCAGGCGCGCGTGGTCCTCAACGGCGGTCCGGTGCACCCCGAGCGCGGTTTCGTCATCCACGACGATGCGCGCGACTGGGATTCCAGCCTGCGCGTGAGCGAGGGGCTGTACCTGACCACCTCGCGCGACATCCTCGAGGCGATGGCCCGCGGTGAAGGCCCGGCCAATGCCGTGGTCACCCTGGGCTGTGCCGGCTGGGCGGCAGGGCAGCTGGAAAGCGAACTGGCCGAAAACAGCTGGCTGGCGGTGCCGGCCGATGCCGAGCTGGTGTTCCAGCTGCCGCTGGAGCAACGCTGGCAGGGCGCGGCCGCGCGCATCGGCGTGGACCTGTTCCGGCTGACCGATTACAGCGGCCATGTCTGAGCCGTCCGCGTCCGCCCCGGTTCCTGCCGCCCCGGCCATCCGCCGCGATGGCACCGTGCTGGGGTTCGACGTGGGGTCGCGACGCATTGGCGTGGCCATCGGCAGTTCCTTCGCTGCGCATGCGCGCGCGGTGGCCGTGGTGGATGTGCGCGGCAACGGCCCGGACTGGGCCGCGATCGAGCGCCTGCTCAAGGAATGGAAGCCCGATGGCCTGGTGGTGGGCGATCCGCTCACCCTGGATGGCCAGGACCAGCCCAACCGCAAGCGCGCGCAGGGCTTCGCCCGCCAGCTGCGGGAACGCTTCAAGCTGCCGGTGGCGATGATCGACGAGCGTTCCAGCTCGGTCGAGGCCGCCCGCCGCTTCGCCGTCGAGCGCGCCGAAGGGCGCAAGCGCCGCCGTGATGCGGCAGCCCTCGACGCCGTGGCCGCGGCGGTGATCATCGACCGCTGGCTGTCGTCCCCCGACGACGCCACTCCCATTCCCTGACTGCACGACTCCCGCCATGACTGCCCAGCAACTCGATGCTTCCGGACGCCTGCGCCACCTGCTGACCCTTGAGGGCCTGCCGCGCGAAACCCTGCTGCAGCTGCTCGACCGGGCAGGGCAGATCCGCGATGCGGCCGTCGGCCGCGTCGGCAACAAGCGCCAGGTGCTGGCCGGCTCGGCGGTGTGCACGCTGTTCTTCGAACCCTCCACCCGCACCCGCAGCTCGTTCCAGCTGGCCGCCCAGCGCCTCGGCGCGGACGTGCTGAACTTCGATGCCTCCACCTCTTCGACGCGCAAGGGCGAAACCGCCTGTGACACGCTGAAGAACCTGGAAGCGATGGGCGTGCGCGGTTTCGTGGTGCGCCACCCCGATGACGGCGCGGTTGCCGCGCTGGCCGCCGCGGCCGGCGAGGGCACCGCCCTGGTCAATGCCGGTGACGGCCGCAGCTCGCACCCGACCCAGGGCCTGCTGGACATGCTGACCCTGCGCCAGGCCAAGGGCCCGGACTTCTCCAAGCTGAAGGTCGTGATCGTCGGCGACGTGAAGCACTCGCGCGTGGCCCGCACCGACCTGCATGCACTGCGCACGCTGGGCGTGGGCGAGATCCGCGTGTGCGGCCCGCAGTCGCTGCTGCCCGACGACGAGACCCTGAAGGGCTGCGTGGTTGGCGATGATTTCGACGCGATGCTGGAAGGCGTCGACGCGCTGATGATGCTGCGCCTGCAGCGCGAGCGCATGGAAGAGGGCCTGGTGCCGTCGCTGGAGCAGTACCACGCGCAGTACGGCCTGAATGCCGAACGCCTGGCCCGTGCCGGCAAGGATGCGGCCGTGCTGCACCCGGGCCCGATCAACCGCGGCGTGGAAGTGACCGACGAGGTGGCCGATGGCCCGCAGTCGTGGGTGCTGCGCCAGGTCGCCAACGGCGTCGCCGTGCGCATGGCCGTGCTGGAAACCCTGCTGGGCTGATCTGCCTGGTGGTGCCCTGGTGGGTGCCGACCGTTGGTCGGCACTGAACTGCCTGAATATGTGCCTTGGTGGGTGCCGACCGTTGGTCGGCACTGCCCCTACCTGCCTTGAAGTGGTTACCCGATAGCAAAGGACAGTCGGTGGGCACAGGCTTGTGTCCATGAACCGCGCACGCCTGAGACTAGGCCGCCATTCCCATATCGGCCACGCCTACGTCCTGACCACGGTCACCCACGGGCGTCGACGCTACTTCGATGATCCCACTGCCGCGCAGGTGGTGATGGACGTTCTCCATGGGATAGACACGGAAGGCCTGACGCAGTCGCTTGCCTACGTGGTCATGCCCGACCACATCCATTGGCTCGTAGAGCTCCGCGCATTCTCGCTGGACTACATCATGCAGCGCTTCAAATCGAGCAGTGCATTGCAGGTCAACCGAATGCTCGGCCAGTCAGGAAGATTCTGGCAATCGAGCTATCACGATCACGCAATCCGGTCTGATGAGTCGCTGTTTCGTCATGCGATGTACGTGTTGGGCAATCCGATCAGGGCGGGATTGACCACGCAGCTTGGCGAGTATCCCCATGCGTGGTGTCGATGGGAATTGGCCGGAGATTCCCAGGTACTGAAGCACCCGGGAACGGAGAGGTAGTGCCGACCAACGGTCGGCACCTACCGAAGCAGGGCAGTGCCGACCAACGGTCGGCACCTACCGAAGCCGAGCAGTGCCGACCAACGGTCGGCACCCACCCACTGCAGACCAGGGTTTGGGTTTCAGCGCTTCTGCGCAAACAGCCATGCCCACATCGCCGGGTCGGCGTAAGTCGCGTCCCAGGCGTTGTGGTTGCCCTCGGGGTATTCGGTGTAGCGCACGTCGCCGGCGCCGGCTGCCTGGAAGGCCGCATGCAGGCGACGGTCATCGGCCGGGGGCACCACGTCGTCCAGCGCGCCGTGGAAGATCCAGATCGGCGTCTGCCGCAGGCGCTGGGCGATGGCCGCGTAGGGGTTGGCCTCGTGGGCGACCTGTTCGACGAACAGGGTGGGGCGCACCGCGCGCGGGGCCAGCACCGCGCCACATACCGGCACGATCGCGGCAAAGCGCTGCGGTGCGTCCAGCGCGATGTTCCAGCTGCCGTAGCCGCCCATCGACATGCCGGTCAGGTACTGCCGTGCCGGGTCGGCACCGAATTCGGCGATGGCCGCATCCAGCGCCGCCATCGCCACACGGTTGTTGTGGCCGCTCCATTCCTCTTCGCCGGGCACCTGCGGGAACACCGCCAGCGCCGGGAAGTCGGCGGCGTGCTCGCGCAGGTACGGGCCCAGCCCGGCATGGGTCTGCTTGACCCCATCGCGACCACGCTCACCCGAGCCGTGCAGGAACAGCACCACCGGTAGCGATGCGGATATGCGCGACGCCGCAGCGGGAATGAACACCTGGTAGTAGGCCGTCTGCCCGTCCACCTTCACCGCGCGGGATTCGAAGTGGCCACGCGCGCTGTCGGGCGTGCTGGCGCAGGCAGCCAGCATCAGCAGGAACAGCAGCGGCAGCCAGCGCAGCAACGGACGGACCATGACGTTTCCCCAAGGATTGGAATCGTTTTCATGGTAGTGCGTTGGCGCGCGCCGGGCATCGTGCAGCGCGTCACTGCGGGTGCGGGAAACTGGCGATGATGTCCAGCTGCTCCTGCGCCTCGGCATTGCCCTCGGCAGCGGCGGCCTGCACCTGCGCCATGTCCGGGTGCATCACCACCAGCAGCGGGTTCTCGCACACCGGGCAGTCGTACTCGGTGGCGTCCTCGTCCAGCTCCATCACCATCGCCCGCGCGTTGCCTTTCCACTCGCAGGCGGCACAGGTGTGCATCTGCTCGCGCCAGCCGGGCTGGAAGTAGTTTTCAATCGTGGTGGCCATGCAGGCGTCCGGAGTTGATGCAGTCGGGGTCTGAGCCCGCTTCGCGGGATCCGATCCCATGCAGGTTCAGTGCAGCAGGATGAGGGTGGCCAGGCCGAGGAAGCTGAAGAAGCCCATCACGTCGGTCACGGCGGTCACCACCACGGTGCCAGCCACGGCCGGGTCCACGTTCATGCGCTTGAGCAGCAGCGGCAGCAGCACGCCGGCCAGTGCAGCGGCCAGGAAGTTGATGATCAGCGCCAGGGTGATCACCAGCGACAGCAGCAGGCTGTGGAACCACAGAAACGCAATCAGGCCGACCAGCAGGCCGATCAGCGTGCCGTTGATCAGCGCCACGCGCGCTTCCTTCCACAGCAGGATGCGCGCATTGCTCTGGCCCACCTGGCCCAGCGCGATGCCACGCACCATCAGGGTCAGCACCTGCACCGCCGCGTTGCCGCCGACGCCGGCGACGATCGGCATCAGCACCGCCAGCGCCACCACCTTCTGCAGGGTCAGTTCGAACTGGCCGATCACGCTGGCGGCGAGGAAGGCCGTGCACAGGTTGATGCCCAGCCAGACCACGCGGCCGCGCACGGCACGCTTGATCGGCGAGAACAGATCCTCTTCCTCGTCCAGGCCGGCCGCGCCCAGTGCCTGGTGCTCGGCCTGCGAACGGATGATGTCCACCACGTCATCGATGGTGATGCGGCCGAGCAGGATGTTGTTGTCGTCCACCACCGGCGCGGACACCCAGTCATGGTCGGAGAACTGCCGGGCGACTTCCTGGTCGCTCTCGCCGACGTCGATGGCCGGCTGTTCGTCGTCGATCAGGCGGTTGATCGGCGTGCTGTCTTCATTGGTGACCAGTGCGGCCAGCGACACGCGTCCCAGGTACTGGTGGCGGCGGCTGACCACGAACAGGTGATCGGTATGGTCGGGCAGTTCGCCACGCAGGCGCAGGTAGCGCAGCACCACGTCGACATTGACGTCGGCGCGCACGGTCACCACGTCCGGGTTCATCAGTCGGCCGGCGCTGTCCTCGGGATACGACAGCACCTGTTCCAGGCGCTCGCGGTTCTCGCGGTCCATCGACTTGAGGACCTCGTCGATGACCGTATCGGGAAGATCCTCGACCAGGTCGGCCAGGTCATCGATGTCCAGGTCTTCGACCGCGGCGATGATCTCGTCCGGGTCCATGTCCGCGAGCAGGCTCTCGCGCACTTCCTCGCCGACGTGGACCAGCACCTCGCCATCGTCCTCGGGATCGACCAGCCCCCACACCACTTCGCGCTTGCCCGGGGGCAGCGATTCGAGCAGGTTGCCGATCTCGGCCGGCGCCAGCGTGTTGACGAGCCGGCGCACCGGCCCCAGCCGGCCGCTGTCCAGTGCATCGGACAGCATCCGCAGTTGGCGTGCAGTCTTGTCGTGGCGTACAGCTTCAGCCATCACAGCTCCCGCGGGAAGAGAAAAGCCGCGATCCCGGCAAGGATGCGGCAAGAGGGGTGTTCAGCGCGTCATTATCGCAAGCGGATGTTTCAACGCATAGCCGCTGGGCATGGCCCGGCGCTACCGCCGACGCGTTGTGGTGGTAGCGCAGGGCCGTGCCCGGCGAGCGCGTAGCGCGGCAGTCAGGGAGTCTCGGCCACCAGCGCCAGCCAGCGTTCGATGCCGCGGCGGTCGCGCGCGGCCAGCAGTTTCGGCGCGCGCGCGCGCAGGGTGGCCAGGTCGGCGTCGCGGATCGCGCGGCGCACTTCCAGCAGGGTGCCCGGGTGCAGGCTGAATTCGCTCAATCCCAGTGCCAGCAGCAGCGGGGTCATGCGCGCGTCACCGGCCATTTCGCCACACACGGCCACCGGGATGCGATGGCGTGCGCCGGTGTCGATGACCATCTGCAGCAGGCGCAGCACCGCCGGGTGCAGTGGCGAATACAGCTCGCCCAGCGCCTCGTTGTTGCGGTCGGCGGCCAGCAGGTACTGCACCAGGTCGTTGGTGCCGATCGACAGGAAGTCGACCAGGTCGATGAAGCTTTCCAGCGCCAGTGCAGCGGCGGGCACTTCGATCATCGCGCCCAGTGGCACGTGCTCGGACACCATGTGGCCTTCGCCGCGCAGCTGTTCGGTCAGCTTGAGCATGCGCCGACGTACCGCCAGCAGTTCCTCGCGGGTGCTGACCATGGGGATCAGCACCCGCAGCTTGCCGTAGGCCGACGCGCGCAGGATCGCGCGCAGCTGGGTGTCGGACACCTTCGGCCGCGCCAGCGACAGTCGCACGCCACGCAGGCCCAGTGCCGGGTTTTCCTCGTTGCTCAGGGTCAGCCCGGTGCGATCTGCCTTGTCCGCGCCCAGGTCGAGGGTGCGGATGGTGACCGGTCGCCCGCTCATGCCCAGGGCGGCATCGCGGTAGGTCTGGAACTGTTCTTCTTCGTCCGGCAGCTCGTTGCGCTGCAGGAACAGGAATTCGGTGCGGTACAGGCCCAGCCCCTGCGCGCCCAGCGCATGCGCCTGGGTCACGTCCTCCAGCGATTCGGCGTTGGCCAGCAGGGCGATGTCGACCTGGTCGCGGGTACGGCTGGGTTTGCTGCGCAGGCGGCCAAGCTCACGCTGCTCGCGCGCGTGCTCCTTCAGGCGCATGCGGTAATCACGCAGGTTGTCAGCCTGCGGATTGACGGTGATGCTGCCGTCGGCGCCATCGATGATGAGCACGTCGCCGTCGGCGATGCGGCTGAGCACCTGCGGCACGTTGACGATCAGCGGCAGATGCAGGCTGCGGGCCAGGATCGCGCTGTGCGACAGCGCGCTGCCGGCGGCGGTGACGATGCCGACCACGCCCTGCGCCTGCAGCTGGGCCAGCTCGGACGGGGCGATGTTGTCGCAGACCAGGATCTCGCCGGCCAGGCCCTTCACCACCGGCAGGCGGTCAGGCTGCAGGAAGGCATGGATGCGGCCGATCACATGGTCCAGGTCGTCCATGCGGCTCTTCAGATAGGCATCGTCCATGCCATCGAAGACCTTGGCCAGGCGGTCGCGCTGCAGGCGCAGCGCGTAGCCGGCACTGTAGGGACCACTGCGGATCAGTTCGTCCAGGCCATGCAGCAGTTCGGGGTCGTCCAGCAGCAGCGCGTGCAGGTCGAGGAACTCGCCGACATCGTGGCTCAGTGCACCGTGCAGGCGCTGGCGCAGGTCATGCATTTCCGCGCGTGCGGCATCCAGTGCGCGGTGCAGGCGGGCCAGCTCGGCCTCCACCTGCTGTGGCGCGACGCGTTGTTCGGCCACTTCCAGCGCGTGCGGCAGGCGCACCCGCGCCCGTCCCATCGCCGAACCGCGTGCGGCGCCGTGGCCGGCCAGCAGCTGTACCGGCCGTTGGCCGGTGACAGGTTGGCCGGCGCGTGCGCGTGGCACGCTCAGCTGTCCTCGTCGAAGCGGCGCTCGAACAGGTCGACCACGGCGTCCATCGCCGCGGCTTCATCCTCGCCGTTGATGCGGATGGTGACCGGGGTGCCCTGGGCGGCGGCCAGCAGCATCACGCCCATGATGCTCTTGGCGTTGATCTCACGGCCCTTGGCGGCCATGGTCACGTTGCAGCGGAATGGGGCCAGCGTCTGCACCAGCTTGGCGGTGGCCCGGGCATGCAGGCCCAGGCGGTTGCTCACGGTGAGTTCTCGTTCAAGCATCGTCGACTATCGCTCCATTACGGGTGCCCGCCGCGGCTGTGGCGGGCAGTTGATCCAGTCCCTGTTCCGGATAATTCATCACCCGCAGCAACATCGGCAGACTCAGCGCCGACACCCGGCGAACCGGGGTCCCCAACCGGGCCAGTTGCCCGGCAAGGTTGGCGGGGCTGGCGCCGTACAGGTCGGTCAGGATCAGCACGCCTTCGCCACCCTCGACCCGGCGCAGAGCAGCCGAGGCGAGCGGGAGAAGGGCATCCAGGTCTGCGTCGAACGGTACTTCGAAAGCTTCGGTTTTCAGCGGCAATTGCCGCAGGAGCCGGGTCGCCACGTGAAGCAGGGCGGTCCCGACCCCGGGATGTGTTACGAGGAGAATGCCACAGGTCATTACTGCACGTTAACAGGTCGAGGTGAATTGGCGATAGCAGCAGGAGAGGGGCACTGTGTCCCGTATTCAGCGTTGCCGGGGTCGAATCCCCTTTCCATGGGAAAAGGGCTCTGACCCATCCCCCTCTGCCCCATCCACGCATGGCGTGGATCTACCGTGTCGACCAAGGTCGACGCCTACCAACAGCACGGCAGACCCGCCGCTTTCAATCCTGTTCGCGGTGGTACGTGGCCACGTCATCCCAGCCCATCTCGCGGGCGTGCCGTGCCATGCGTTCGGCCAGGTACACCGAGCGATGCTTGCCGCCGGTGCAGCCGAAGGCCACGGTCACGTAGCTGCGCGTGCCATCGCCCAGCTTGGGCAGCCAGGTGTCGAGGAAATCCATCAGCTGGGCCAGGTAGCGCTGCACGTCCGGCTGCGCTTCCAGGTAGTCACGCACGCCGGGCTCGCGGCCGCTGAGTGCACGCAGGTCCGGGTCCCAGTGCGGGTTGGGCAGTACGCGTGCATCGAACACGAAGTCGGCCTCGGCCGGCACGCCGCGCTTGTAGGCGAACGATTCAAACAGCAGCGACAGGCGCGTGGCGTGGCCCATCGCGAACTCGGTGATGATGCGCCGGCGCAGCTGGTGCACGTTCAATGCACTGGTGTCGATCACCACGTCGGCCTCGCGGCGCAGCGGTGCGATCAGCTCGCGCTCGCGGGCGATCGCTTCGGGCAGCGACAGGCCGAGCTGGCTCAGCGGGTGCCGGCGACGGGTGTCGGCATAGCGCTTGAGCATCGTCTCGTCGCTGGCCTCGAAGTACAGCACCTTCGCTTCCACGCCGGCATCGTTGGCCAGCTTGCGCCAGTTGGCCAGCTTGCTCAGGTCGGCCTGGCCGCGGACGTCGATGCCCACCGCCAGCCGGCGCGGCGCGGCGCCATCATGGTTCTCCAGCACGCTGCGGACGAAATCCGGCAGCAGCTGGATCGGCAGGTTGTCCGAACAGTAGTAGTCCTGGTCCTCGAAGGTCTTCAGGGCGACGGATTTACCCGAGCCGGACAGGCCGCTGACGATGATCAGGGTCGGGGCGGTGGGGGTAGGGGTGCTCATGGACAGGCTCTTGGTAGTGGGGCTCAGGGCGTTCGCCGTTCCAGCAGGTTGCTGTGGCGGGCGATGAACATCGCCGCTGGGTCGATACCCTTGGTACGCAGAATGTGCAGGCGGGTGGCCGCCTCGGTCAGGACCGCCAGGTTGCGGCCGGGCATCACCGGCAGCGTGATCAGCGGCACGTCCAGGTCCAGCACGTGGCGGGTGCCCGAATCGCCGGTCAGGCGCTCGTAACCGTGCGGGGTGGGTTCGGTCATCGGCTTGGTCAGGTGGACGATCAGCCGAAGGTACTTGTTCTTCTTTACTGCCGTATCACCAAACATCTCGCGCACGTTCAGCACGCCCAGGCCGCGCACTTCCAGCAGGTCCTGCAGCAGTTCCGGGCAGGTGCCATCGAGTACGTCGGGAGCGATCTGGGTGAATTCGGGGGCATCGTCGGCGACCAGGCGGTGGCCGCGGCTGAGCAGTTCCAGCGCCAGCTCGCTCTTGCCCGACCCGGCCTCGCCGGTGATCAGCACGCCGATGGAGTAGATCTCCATGAACACGCCATGCAGGATGACCCGCGGCGCCAGCGTGCGTGCCAGGTGGTAGGAGAGGTGATTGAGCAGTTCATGGCCGCGCTTGGGCGACAGCCACAGCGGCGTGCCGGATTCATCGGCAGCCGCGCGCAGGTCTTCCGGGCACGCCTGGTTGCGGGTCAGCACCAGCGCCAGCGGGTGCGACTGCATGATCTTCTCGATGGTTTCCCAGCGCTGGCGCGGTTCCAGCGCGTCCAGCCAGGACAGCTCCTCGGTCCCGAGGATCTGCACCTTGTTGGGGTAGATCGCGTTGAGGTAGCCAGCGAGCGAGGGGCGGCGGGAAACCGTGTTGCCGGCTTCCAGCTCGCGTTTCTCGCCGGCCTTGCCAGCGGCCCAGCGCAGGCCCAGCCGCTCGCGCTGCTGGTCGAACAGTTCACGTGCGGTGATGCTGGTATTCATGCGGCGCTCGCCGATGGGGGAAGGTCCAGGGCCTCGCGCAGTTCCCCTGCATCGCCGGCCGCGCGCAGGGCATCGCGGATCGATGGCGTCGAGAACAGCTCGGCCAGTTCGGACAGCAGCATCAGGTGCTGATGGGTGTAGTGGGCGGGGACGGCCATGGCGAACACCAGGTCCACCGGTTCATCGCCGCCGAAATCGACCGGGGTCTGCAACCGCAGCAGGGCGCCGCGGGGGCGGTCCAGGGCAGGCGCCCGGCCGTGGGGGATGGCGATGCCGAAACCGATCGCCGTACTGCCCAGGGCTTCGCGCTGGCACAGGTTGAGGTAGATCTGTTCGGCGTTGGCCTGGCGGCAGGCCAGCAACCCGGCGGCGGCCTGCAGGACGCTGTCGCGGTCGGTGGCCGTGCAGAGCTGGGTCTGCACGGCCGCCAGGAGGTCAGTCAGTGGCATGTCTGCGGGGAGCGGTGGCGATCAGCCGCCATTGTCGCCCACCGGCAGCGGTGCGTGCTGCTGTTTTTTCTCCTTGTGCTTGATCACCAGACGGTCGAGCTTGTCCGCCAGTACGTCGATGGCGGCATACATGGTCTGGCCGCCGGCTTCGGCGTGCAGGGTCTGGCCGGGAATATTGAGGCTGGCGTCGACGTGGTGTTCGGTCTTCTGCAGCTTGAGGGTTACCCGCGCTTCGCAGTGCTGGTCGAAGTGCTTTCCGACCCGGGCCAGTTTTTCTTCAACATACGACTGCAGGGCCGGGGTGACTTCGACATCTTTGCCAAACGTTTCGATGCGCATCGGGTTTCTCCTGTGTTCGGATGTGCCAATGAACCTCTCCGCCGGTCGCGGCGGCGCGTCAAGCGATTCTGACCCTTTCGTGCGAGGCGGAGATGTTCATGGCCTCACGATACTTCGCCACGGTGCGCCGCGCTACTGGGATTCCCGACGTTTTGAGCAGGTCAGCCAGCTTGGCGTCAGAAAGCGGCTTGCGTGGGTTTTCGTCATCGATCAGGCGGCGGATCATCGCCTGGATGGCGGTACTGGACGCTTCGCCACCGCCTTCGGTGTCGATGCCGGAGGCGAAGAACGCGCGCAGCGGCAGGGTGCCGCGCGGGGTACGTACGTGCTTGCGGGCGATCGCCCGCGAGACGGTGGATTCATGCAGGCCCAGTTCGGCGGCGATCTCACGCAGGGTCAGCGGACGCAGTGCCTGTTCACCGAATTCGAGGAAGCCGGCCTGCTGCTGGATCAGGCTGCGCACCACCCGCAGCAGGGTCTCGCCGCGCGCCTGCAGGCCCTTGAGCAGCCAGCGGGCTTCCTGCAGCTGGGCGCGCAGGTAACCGGCGTCGGCGTCGCCGCAGCGGCGGATCATCTGTTCGTAGCCGCGGTGGATGATCACCTTGGGCCCGGCGTGGGCGGCCAGCGCGGCGCGCCACAGGCCGTTCTGCCGCCACACCACCACGTCCGGCACCACGTAGGTGTCCTGCGCCAGCGGTGCGACCTGGGTGCCCGGGCGCGGGTCCAGCGAGCGCAGCAGGGCGACTGCGGTCTCGACCTCGGCCAGCGGCTGCTTCAGTTCCTGGGCCAGGCCGGCCACGCCGCTGCGCGGCAGGCGTTCCAGTGGGCCGGCGGCAACCTGCCGGGCCAGCGCCAGGCCAGGAGTGTCGGCGGGCAGCACGTCCAGCTGCAGCTGCAGGCATTCGCCCAGGCAGCGCGCGGCCACGCCCACCGGGTCGAAGCGCTGCACCTGGTGCAGCACGGTGAGGATCTCGTCTTCAACGGCATGGATGGCCGGCAGCAGGGTTTCGGCGATGGACGCCAGCGGCTCGCGTAGGTAGCCGTCTTCTTCCAGCGCATCGATCAGTGCCGCACCGATGTTGCGGTCGCGCATCGACAGGTGCGACAGGTGCAGCTGCCACAGCAGGTGGTCGGCCAGGGTCTCGACCTCGGCCACGCGCTCGGCGGCGCTGCCGGTGTCTTCATCGTCGTCGAAACTGCCGCTGCTGCCGGGATTGTTCCAGTCCAGCTCGGCCGGGGCCCAGTCGTCTCCGCTGGGCGCGGCCGGTTCTGGCGGCACATCGCTGTCGGCGCCGCCGTCATCGGCGCTGCCGCCGCTGGCACCGGCACCGGCATCGCTGCTGTCGGCCCAGTCCAGCAGGGGGTTGCTTTCCACCGCCTGGGCGATTTCCAGCTCCAGCTCGGTGGTGGACATCTGCAGCAGCTTGATCGCCTGCTGCAGCTGTGGTGTCAGCACCAGCTGCTGTCCCAACGATGTCTGCAGCCGAGTCTTCATGCCTGTGCCGAAACGGAGGGGATGGGCCCGGCGTCCGCGGTCACAGCTTGAAGGAATCTCCAAGATAGACGCGACGGACGTCGGCGTTGTCCAGGATCGCCTCGGGCGAGCCCTGGGCGAGGACGGTGCCCTCAGCGAGAATATACGCGCGGTCGCAGATTCCCAAGGTTTCGCGCACGTTGTGGTCGGTGATGAGCACACCGATGCCACGCTGCTTGAGATGGGTGACGATGCGCTGGATCTCGCCGACCGAGATCGGATCGACACCGGCGAAGGGTTCGTCGAGCAGGATCAGGCGCGGCTTGGCGGCCAGGGCGCGGGCAATCTCGCAGCGGCGGCGCTCGCCACCTGACAGGCTGGCGCCGAGCTGGTCGGCCACGTGGCCCAGCTGCAGTTCGTCGAGCAGGCCGCTGAGTTCGCGCTCGCGGCCGGCCGAATCCAGGTCGTCGCGCAGCTCCAGCACCAAGCGCAGGTTGTCGGCCACGGTCAGCTTGCGGAACACCGACGGTTCCTGCGGCAGGTAGCCCACGCCCTGCTTGGCGCGCGTGTACATCGGGTCGCCGGTGATGTCCTGGCCGTCCAGCACGATGCTGCCAGCATCGGCCTCCACCAGGCCCACGATCATGTAGAAGCAGGTGGTCTTGCCGGCGCCGTTGGGGCCGAGCAGGCCGACCACTTCACCGGCATCGAGGGTCAGCCCGAAGTCCTTGACGACTTCGCGCTGCTTGTATTTCTTGCGCAGGCCCTTGGCGACAAGCATTACTTCTTGCTCCCGGCCGCCGGCTGCGCCGCAGGCGTCTTGTTCTTGGGCGGAATGACGGTACGCACGCGGCTGCCGTCGCCACCGGAATTCATCTCGCCGGTACGGGTGTTGTAGACCATGCGCTGGCCGGCATTGGTACCGCGCGCGCTGGTCACCTTGTAGTTGCCGGTGAGGGTGATGATCTCGGTCTTGATGTCGTAGTCGATCTTGTCGGCCACCGCGTCCATCCAGGTGCCGTCATCGAGCTGCTGCTTCATCTTGGCCTGCTTGCCGCTGAACACGGCACGCACGGCCTCGCCGTCCTTCATGTAGATCTCGGCCTCGGACGAACGCAGGTCCAGCGAGCCCTGGGTGATGACCACTCCCTGCGACAGCGTGGTCTTGCCGTCGCCGGTGAGGTTGCCGGCCTGTGCGCCGGCATCGATGTTCATGGGCTCGTTGCGGTCGGTGGACTTGGCCTGGGCGAAGGCAGGGACCAGGAGACCAAGGGCGAGCACGGCAGCAAAGGGAATCTTCATCGGGGTCCGTTCTACCGGTGAGGCTGCCCGGGCAGGCCGGGCGGCGGGTGGGGGGGCTGCGGCCCTGCGCCAGTCGCAATGTCGACGTCGCGGGCCAGCGGCGGAATCAGCGTCGGGGCGTGTAGCGGCCCTTGGACTGGCTGAGGAAATGATACGTGTTGTTCTTCGAATCCACCTCGAACCCGACGCCGGACTGTTCCATGCCCGGGCGGGTCATGGTGACCCGGGCATCGGTACGGGCGCGGCTTTCCTTCGGGAACACGTCCAGATGGTCGGTACGGAAAGTGGTGGGTACGACGCCGGGGGCGGCCGGGCTGTCGCCGGAAACGTCGCCGCGCAGCTTCATCTGGTCGCCCTTGGCGCTGAGCCAGCCCGTCTGCGCGCGCAGGGTCCAGTGCTGGCCGTCCTTGTCGGGCATCTCGAACAGCGGGGTGGTGATGTTGATGGTCTGGTCGCCGCGCTGGCGCTCCAGCAGCGGTGCGCGCAGGGTGGTTGATTCCTTGCCCTGTTCGTCCAGCGCCACGATCTGGAAGTCGTGCAGGATGTAATCCACGCCCACGTCCTGGCCGGCCTGCACCGGCCCCCTGTCGCGGTTGCGCAGTGCCGCCCAGCTGCTCAGCAGGGCCGCCAGCAGCAGGCCGATGCCGAGCACGGTGCGCCAGTTCAACGAGGGAGCATTCATGCGCCGAACCTCGCCAGCACCGCATCGATGTGCCCCTGCGCGGCCAGCAGCACGTCGCACAGCTCACGGGCAGCGCCACGGCCGCCGTCGCTGCGGGTGGTCCAGTGCACGCGCTCGGCGATCCATGGGTGGGCGTTGGCCGGGGCCACGGCCAGGCCCACCGCGCCCAGCGGCGCCAGGTCCGGCAGGTCGTCGCCCATGAACGCCACCTGGTCCAGGCCGATGCCGTGCTGGGCGCACAGCGCGTGCACGCTGCCCAGCTTGTCGCCCACCGCGATCTGGGTGTCGATGCCCAGATCGGCGCCGCGCCGCAGCGCCGACTGGCTGTTGCGCGCGGTGATCAGCACGGGGTGGATGCCGTGCTGCTGCAGCAGTTTCAGACCCAGACCATCCTGCACGAAGTATGCCTTGCTCTCGTTGCCGTCCTTGTCGTAGTACAGCCGACCGTCGGTGAGCGTACCGTCCACGTCGAAGCAGGCCAGGCGGATACGGGCCGCGGTGGCATGCAGGTGGGCGGGGAAGGCGGGCAGGGGGGACCAGGGCATCAGGGCATCAGGCTCGATTGGGGCGGGTGCGGGGTACAGTCTGAATGGGGTCTACCGACTCTCGGTTAAACCACCCGGGCCCGCAACAGGTCATGAATGTTCAGCGCGCCGACCGCGCGGCCCTGGCCATCGACCACGATCAGGCCATTGATCTTGTGGGTCTCCATCAGCCGCGCGGCTTCCACCGCCAGCTGGTCGGCGCCGATGGTGCGCGGGTTGCGGGTCATCACCTCGGCGATCTTCGCGGTGCGCACGTCCAGCTCGGTATCCAGCGCGCGGCGCAGATCGCCGTCGGTGAACAGGCCGATCAGCACACCCTGGGCATCGACCACGGCGGTCATGCCCAGCCGCTTGCGGCTCATCTCCACCAGGGCCTGGCTGAGGCTGGCGTCGGCATCGACCTTGGGCAGGTCCTCGCCGCTGTGCATCACGTCGGTAATGTGCAGCAGCAGGCGTCGGCCGAGGCTGCCGGCCGGGTGCGAGCGGGCGAAATCGTCGGCGGTGAAGCCGCGCGCGTCGAGCAGGGCCACGGCCAGCGCATCGCCCATCGTCAGCGAGGCGGTGGTGCTGGAGGTAGGTGCCAGCGCCAGCGGGCAGGCTTCGGCTGGCACGCTCACGTCCAGGTGCACGTCGGCGGCCTTGGCCAGGCTGGACTGCGGCCGTCCGGTCATGGAAATCAACACGTTGCCCTGGCGCTTGAGCACCGGCAGCAGCATCAGCAGCTCGTCAGATTCGCCCGAATAGGACAGCGCCAGCACCACGTCGTCCTCGGTGATCATGCCCAGGTCGCCGTGGCCGGCCTCGCCCGGGTGCACGTAGAAGGCCGGCGTACCGGTGGAGGCCAGGGTGGCGGCGATCTTGCGGGCGACATGGCCGGACTTGCCCATGCCGGTGGCGACCACCCGGCCGCGGCTGCCCAGGATGGCCTGGCAGGCCTGCTGGAATGCCTCGCCCAGCCCGCTGGCGACGGCCTGCAGCGCCTGCTGCTCGATCTCGAACACGCGGCGGCCGCTGGCCACCAGGGCGGCAGGATCGACGGAACGGGGGGGCAGGGAGGACTCGGCCATGCGGACGCCACGCAGCGGAAGTAGAATGAGGGTTCATTTTATTAGGAAAGCCCGTTGGACGCCGACACCATCCGCAACCTGATCGAAACCGGCCTGCCGGGCGCCCGCGCCGACGTGCGCGGTGACGATGGCGTGCACTTCGAAGCGACCGTGGTCTGTGAGGCCTTTGCCGGCAAGATGCCGCTGGCCCGCCACCGGATGGTCTATGCCACCCTGGGCGACCTGATGGGCGGCGCGATCCACGCGCTGGCGCTGAAAACCGTGACCCCGGCCGAAGCCGGCTGAACCGCAGAAGATTCCCAATACATGGCCAAGATCGTTGTGACCGGCGGCGCTGCGCTGCACGGTGAAGTGAGCATCTCCGGCGCCAAGAACGCCGTCCTCCCCATCCTCTGCGCGACCCTGCTGGCCGATGCGCCGGTGGAGATCACCAACGTGCCGCACCTGCACGATGTGGTCACCACGGTGAAGCTGCTGGGCGAACTGGGCGCCAAGGTCACCATCGACCAGGGTACCCTGTCGCGCGGCAGCGCGATCGTGGTCGACCCGCGTCCGGTCAACCAGCACGTGGCACCGTATGAGCTGGTCAAGACCATGCGCGCCTCGATCCTGGTGCTGGGCCCGCTGCTGGCCCGCTTCGGCGCGGCCGAAGTGTCGCTGCCCGGTGGCTGCGCCATCGGTTCGCGACCGGTCGACCAGCACATCAAGGGCCTGCAGGCGCTGGGTGCGGACATCGTGGTCGAGAACGGCTTCATCAAGGCCACCGCCGAGCGCCTGAAGGGCGGCCACTTCACCTTCGACATGGTCAGCGTCACCGGCACCGAGAACGTGCTGATGGCCGCCGTGCTGGCCGAGGGCACCACCATCCTCGATAACGCCGCGATGGAACCGGAAGTGACCGACCTGGCGCACTGCCTGATCGCACTGGGCGCGAAGATCGAAGGCCTGGGCACCGCCCGCCTGGTCATCGAAGGCGTCGAGCGCCTGTCCGGTGGCCGCCATGAAGTGCTGCCCGACCGCATCGAGACCGGCACCTTCCTGGTGGCCGCGGCGATGACCGGCGGCAAGGTGACCGTGAACCGCGCGCGCCCGAACACCATGGACGCCGTGCTGTCCAAGCTGGTCGAGGCCGGTGCGACCATCGAGACCACCGAAGACAGCATCACCCTGGACATGCAGGGCAAGCGGCCGAAGGCGGTCAACCTGACCACCGCGCCGTACCCGGCGTTCCCGACCGACATGCAGGCGCAGTTCATGGCGCTCAACTGCGTGGCCGACGGCGTGGGCGTGATCAATGAAACGATCTTCGAGAACCGTTTCATGCACGTCAACGAACTGCTGCGCCTGGGCGCGGACATCCAGGTGGAAGGCCACACGGCGATCGCCCGCGGCCAAGAGCGCCTGAGCGGTGCACCGGTGATGGCCACCGACCTGCGCGCGTCGGCGTCGCTGATCCTGGCCGGCCTGATGGCCGACGGTGACACCACCATCGACCGCATCTACCACCTCGACCGTGGCTACGAGAACATCGAAGAGAAGCTGTCTTCGCTCGGTGCCACCATCCGGCGCGTGCCGTGATCCTGCGCGGCCGCTTCAGCCCCCGCCGCAAGGCGCTGCTGGCCCTGGTGCTGATTGTGCTGGCGTGGCTGGGCTATGCCTGGTACGCCAACCTGGCCATCACCAAGGGCATCGAGCAGAAGGACATGGACTGGAATGGCGATGGCACGGTCACCCGTGACGAGATCATCCAGTCGTTCCATGCCGTTGCGGTGAACGACAGCCAGGAAGGCAACCGCCATTGCCGCACGTTCGTCTGGCGCAGCACTGGCCAGCAGATCCGGGTGGACTGCCGTACCGAGTTCACGCCGGCTGGAGCCAAGTAAAGCGGTAGCGCCGGGCCATGCCCGGCGAGCGCGCAGCGCGGAAGCAGAAGCCGCCGGGCATGGCCCGGCGCTACGGCGGCACCGCGCGTCAGTTCAACGCCTTGATGGTCAGGTCCAGCGCGTCGCGGCCCCCTTCGCGCTGCAGGATGCGGGTCGGCACCGGGAACTCGGGCACGATCCAGGCGATCTGTTCCTTGTCGCCATCCATGCGCGAGACCTTGGTGGCCTGGTAGCTCTTGCCGCCCACGGTCACCGTTTCCTTGCCCACGACTTTGTAGGTCATGTTCTTGATGCGGCCTTCGTCCACCATGCGGTAGGTCAGCGGCTTGCCGGCGGCCAGGTCGCGGGCGATCGCCAGGTTGATCAACAGCGCGTCCATGTCACCGGCCTTCAGCGCGACCGGGCCGGCGCGGTCCGGCTTGATGTCACCGGTCCAGGTGGCCTGGTTGCTGTTCCAGTTGTAGTTGGCCTGCACGTTGCGCTTCTTCACCAGCAGCGCCGAGCGGTCCTGGCTGCTGAGCGGGCGCAGCTGGCCACGCACTTCCTCGAACACGGTGCTCTGGCTGAGGTCGGCCAGCTGGTTCTTCACCTGCAGGTTGTAGCGCCACTTGCCGGTGCCTTCGTTGGCCAGGGTCATGGTGCCGTTGGCCTGCATGCCCATGTAGCTGGCCAGGTAATCGGCTTTGAACGGCTGCAGGGCCATGGCCGGCAGGCTGGCCACCGACAGTGCGGCAGCAGCGATCCAGGTCAGCGGGCGGGTCAGGGTCGTCATGCTCATACTCCTTGGTATTCGATCAGGCGCAGGTCGACACGGTCCTCGCCATTTTCGCGTTGCAGGATGCGCACCGGCGTGGGGACACCGTTGGCGATCCACAGAATGGTTTCGTTGTTGCCGCCGTTGGTGCGGTACACCTTCAGCGCGTTGTAGGACAGGTCGCCGACCTCCACGCTCTCGGTCTGCGCGGCCGCCTGGTAATCGTGCTGGCGCACCTTGCCCAGTTCAACGTAGCGGTAGTGCATGGCCACGCCGGGGCGGGCATCGCGCATCAGCGACAGGTTCAGCAGCAGCGCGCTCTGGTCGCCGGGCTGCAGCGGAATGGGTTTGGCGCGGTCCTTCTTCACATCACCGGTCCACTGCGCGGTGCCGGTTTCCCAGTTGTAGGTGCCCACCGCCTTCTTGCCCAGGAACAGGCCCTTGCGGACGGTGCTCTGGCTCAACGGCGCGTAGACGCCATTGCGCACGTCGAACACGGTGCTCTGCTCCAGGTTCAGGCCGAGCACGCTGGCAAAGCCGCGGCGGCCGACCACCTGCATGTCCACCCGCCACTGGTTGCCGCCGGTGTGGGTCACCTGCATGGTTGCGTCGCCGGCCTCCTTGCCCTTGTAGAAGGCTTGGTAGGTGGCACTGAACGGCTGCAGCGGCGGCGGTTCCCAGGCCATGGCCGGCAGCGCGGGCACGGCCGGTTCGGGCGGTGCCTCGACCGCGGGCGCGGCCGACGGCGGGGTCTGTGCCCAAGCGGCGAAGGCGAGCACGGCGAACGGCAGCAGCAGGAGTTTGCGCAACGGAGGCGTGTTTTTCATGGCGGGCAGGGACCGCAGGAGGAGGCAGGATGCCAGCCCCGCAGTCAGCGGGGCGTGTGCACGGGCGTTACCGGTTCAGGTTTCCGGCGGAATCTAGAGCCAATGGGCTAAACAGGGGGTGACCGTCGAGTGTCGGCTGACCCTCCCGTTCAGCCAGGCGGCCACCGCACAGCAGCTGCAGGGTGGCGATCAGCAGCGGATGTTCGACCGCCAGCACCCGGAGGGCGAGGCTGTCTGCGTCATCGCCGGCCAGCACCGGCACGCGCACCTGGGCCAGCACGGTGCCGGCATCCAGCTCGGGCACCACCAGGTGAACGCTGGCGCCGTGCTCGGCATCGCCGGCTTCCAGCGCGCGGGCGTGGGTGTGCAGGCCCTTGTGCAGCGGCAGCAGCGACGGATGGATGTTGACCAGGCGGCCGTTGAAGCGCTGCACGAAGTCGGCGCCGAGGATGCGCATGTAGCCGGCGCAGACGATCCAGTCCGGGGCCGCGGCCTGCACGGCATCGCCCAGCGCCTGCTCGTACGCGGCGCGGTCGCTGAAGGTCTTCGGCGCGTGTGCCCAGCGCTGGCCGGGCCCGACGCGCCGCAGTGCCGCTGCGTCGGGGCGGTCGGAAAAGACCCCCACCACCTCGGCCGGCAGGCGGCCGGCGTCGATCGCATCAAGGATGGCCTGCAGGTTGCTGCCACGGCCGGAGGCCAGTACGGCGATGCGTGCGGTCATGCGGCGGCCATCGGGTGTCTCAGCGGCGGGAAGTCGCGTTGGCTTCGAAGGCCGCCTTCACCTGCGGGCGCAGCAGCACGACCAGGGTGAATACGCCCAGCACGGTGCCGAACGGGGTGAACAGGCAGGCGATGGCGGCCACCACCATGCACAGCATGTGCCGGCGCCGCTGCTTCAGGCAGCGCCCGGCATAGGCGATGAAGCCCGCCAGGCCGAGCCCGAAGGACACCGCGCAGCCGCCCATGATGATGAACATCCAGCCCATGAACTGCTGCTCGTGCAGCGGCGTGGCCTGGCCGTTGGAGTTCATCGGCAGGGCGCCGCTGAGCATGGCGATGCCCATCACGATGTGCATGCAGAAGATCAGCCCGAACACGGCGGCCAGGCCGGCCACCACGTAATGGAAGATCGCCAGCAGGCGCAGGTGGTCGATGTCCTGTGCGGTCAGTGCGGGCGCAACCGGGGCCGGGGGCGGCACCGGTGCGGCGGACAACGGGGGCGTAGCGTCCATGCGGGCTCCTAGGGTGTCGATCAGGCGATGCGGACGCGTTCGGCGTCGCTGGCGGTGACCACCTGGCCGATCGGCCAGTGGTCCAGGCCCTGCGCCTGCACGGCTTCGGACACCGCGGCGACCTGCTCCGGGGCGACGATCAGCACGAAGCCGATGCCGCAGTTGAAGGTGCGCCACATCTCGCTGTCGACCACGGCGCCCTCCTTCTGCAGCCACTGGAACACCGGAGGCAGCGGCCAGGCCGAGGCCTGGATGTCCAGGCCGAGGCCTTCGGGCACCACGCGGATGATGTTCTCGGTCAGGCCGCCACCGGTGATGTGGGCCATGCCGTGGATGGCCGCACCGTGCGACTTCAGCAGCGACAGGATCGGCTTGACGTACAGGCGGGTCGGCGCCATCAGCGCGTCGACCAGCTTGACGCCGTCTTCCAGCTCCAGGTCGGCCGGCTGGCCGGCGCGGTCGTAGATGCGGCGCACCAGCGAGTAGCCGTTGGAGTGCGGGCCGGAGGAGGCGATGCCGATCAGCACGTCGCCGGCGGCCACGCTGGCGCCGTCCTTCAGTTCGCTCTTCTCGACCGCGGCGACGGTGAAGCCGGCCAGGTCGTACTCGCCCGGGGCATACATGTCGGGCATTTCAGCGGTTTCGCCGCCGATCAGCGCGCAGCCGGCCTCGGTGCAGCCGTTGGCGATGCCACCCACGACCGCCGCGGCGGTGTCGATATCCAGCTTGCCGGTGGCGAAGTAGTCCAGGAAGAACAGCGGCTCGGCGCCCTGCACCAGCACGTCGTTGACGCACATGGCGACCAGGTCGATGCCGATCGTATCGTGGCGGTTCAGCTGGTGGGCCAGCTTCAGCTTGGTGCCCACGCCGTCGGTGCCCGACACCAGCACCGGCTCGCGGTACTTGTTGGACAGGTCGAACAGGGCGCCGAAGCCGCCCAGGCCGCCCATCACTTCCGGGCGGAAGCTGCGCTTGACCAGGGGCTTGATCCGCTCGACCAGCTCGTTGCCGGCGTCGATGTCGACACCCGCGTCACGGTAGGTGAGGGGGGAGGGGGCGGAAGACGGGGTGTTGGTCACGGGCGTCGGCGCTGGCAGGGGTTGAACGGACGATTTTAACAGGCCGCATTGGCGCAAAGTCCGTATTCGGGCAACAATTCCCCCCGGATACGTCGAGCCAATGGATGTCCTGATGCGCCGCAGCCTTATTCCCGCCCTGCTCCTTGCGCTGTGCCTGCCGGTGGCCACGATGGCCCAGAGCGGCCTCCGCACTGAGGGAGATGTCGCCACCGCCAGCGGTGCCTACGAGGCCGAAGTGCCTGTGAACAGCCAAGCCGAAGCCGACCGCAACGGTGGCCTGGCCCGTGCCCTGAGCGTGGTGCTGGGCAAGTTGTCCGGCGACCGCAACGTGACCGCGCGCCCGGGTGTGGTGCAGGCCCTGCGCAACGCCAAGGATTACGTGGCCAGCTACGACTTCAGGCAGGACCAGAGCGTCGGCGCCAGTGGCGCGCCCAGCTACCGGACCCTGCTGGTCGCCCGCTTCCGCGAAGATGACGTCGATGCGCTGGTCTCGGCCCTGGGCCTGCCGCTGTGGCCGCAGCCGCGGCCGAAGCCGGTGGTCTGGCTGGCCGTGGACGACGGCAGCGGCCCGCGCCTGGTCAGCGTGCAGCAGGCCAATGCGGCCCGTCCGCTGCTGAATCGCGCCATCGAGCGTGGCTACAAGCTGGGCCTGCCCAGCGGTGGTGCCGCCGAACAGGCGCTGGCCGGGGCCATCTGGCGCCAGGACAGCGCTGCGGTGGCCCGTGCGTCGTCACGCTACTCGCCGCCGATGCAGCTGATCGGCAAGCTGTACCGCGCCAATGGCGGCTGGCAGGCGGACTGGGTGTTCGTCGACAACGGCCGCGAGCTGAACAAGTGGACCACCAAGGACGCCAACGCCATGCGCGCGATGGCGGCCGGTGCCGACGGTGCCGCCGATGCCCTGGTCAAGCGCTACGCCAAGGCCGGTGCCGCCACCGGGGCCGCCGGTACCTACCGCGTGGTGGTGACCGGCATCAACAGCACCGATGAGTACCTGCGCCTGGCCGCCGGCCTGCGCGAGGTGCCGGTGGTGCGCAACGTCACTCCGCTGCGGGCGACGGCCGACCACCTGGAGCTGAACCTGGAAATGACCACCGGCCTGGCCGGCTTCAACCGGATGCTGGGCGACAACGGCGTGCTGGTGCCGTCGGCGACCCTGCCGGCCCTGCCGGCGCCGATCGATGACAGCACCGGCGCACCGCAGCCGGCGCCGGTCAGCAACGAGTACCGCCTGCGATGATTCTCAGCCCGGAAGCGGAAATCGCGCAGTTCCTGCGACGGCTGAAGTACGTGGCCGTCGTCCTGCTGATCGGCTGGGTGGTGTGGCTGCTGGCCCCCATCCTGACCCCGTTCGTGCTGGCCCTGGCGCTGGCCTGGCTGGGTGACCCGCTGGTCGACCGCATCGAGGCCACCGGCCGTTCGCGCAACACCGGCGTGGTGCTGGTGTTCGTTGCCATGGTGCTGGTCATCACTGCGCTGCTGCTGGTACTGGTGCCGATGATCGAGCGCCAGATCACCACCCTGGTGGCGGCGGTGCCGCAGGCGCAGGCCTGGCTGATGCAGACCGCCATCCCGTGGTTCGAGCAGAAGACCGGCCTGGAAGTGATGCAGTGGATGGACCCGGACCGGCTGATCGAGTGGGTGCGCAGCCACTGGCAGCAGGCCGGCGGCTTCGCCACCACCTTCATGGGCTACGTCTCGCGCTCGGGCTTCACCGTGGTGACCTGGATGGTCAACCTGGCGCTGCTGCCGATCCTGGCGTTCTACTTCCTGCGTGACTGGGACAAGCTGGTCGAGCGCGTCGCCTCGGTCATCCCGCGCAACCACATCGGCACGATCACCAACCTGGCGCGCGAATCCAACGAGGTGCTGGGTGCGTTCATCCGTGGCCAGTTCCTGGTGATGGTGGCGCTGGGCGTGATCTACGCCGCCGGCCTGTCGCTGGTCGGCCTGAAGCTGGGGCTGTTGATCGGCCTGGTGGCCGGCCTGATCAGCTTCATCCCGTACCTGGGCGCGACCACCGGCATCGTGATGGCGGTGGTGGCGGCGCTGGTGCAGGCACAAGGCATCGACCTGAAGCTGCTGCTGCTGGTGGGCGTGGTGTTCACCGTGGGCCAGCTGCTGGAAAGCTACGTGCTGACCCCGCGCATCGTCGGCGACAAGATCGGCCTGCACCCGGTGGCGGTGATCTTCGCGGTGATGGCCGGTGGCCAGCTGTTCGGTTTCCTCGGCATGCTGCTGGCGCTGCCGGTGGCCGCGGTCAGCAACGTGCTGCTGCGCTATGCGCACCAGCGTTACCGCCAGAGCGAGCTGTACGTCGGCGAAAAGCCGGCCATCGTGCTTGATGGCGTGATCGACGCACCCCATATCATCCTCGACCCCTACGAGCACGGCCCGGACCCGAAGTGATTGGTGTGCCGCAACTTCCGCTGGCCCTGCATTACCCGCGGGACCAGCGCCTGGAGACCTTCATCGGCGCGCCGGATGGCGCGCTGGCGCAGCTGCGTGCGATCGCGGTGGGCGCCAGCCATGACTGGGTCTACCTGGAAGGTGCGGCAGGCACGGGCAAGACCCACCAGGCGCTGGCGATGTGTTCCAGCGCGCAGCAGGCCGGGCGCCTGCCGACCTACGTGCCACTGGCCGGCGCGGCCGGCCGCGTGGCGGCGGCGCTGGATGGGCTGGAGCAGCGCGAGCTGGTGGCGCTGGACGGCCTGGATGCGGTGGCCGGCCACCGCGAGGACGAGATCGCGCTGTTCGACTTCCACAACCGCGCACGCGCGGCGGGGGTAACGGTGCTGTACACGGCGCAGCATGCGCCGGGCGAGCTGGGCCTGGTGCTGCCGGACCTGCGTTCGCGGCTGGGCCAGTGCGTGCGGGTGCTGCTGCAGCCGCTGGACGAGGATGGCCGGGCGGCGGTGCTGCGCGAGCGCGCGCTGCGGCGCGGGCTGGCGATCGACGAGGCGGCCATCGAGTGGCTGCTGTCGCACACCGGACGCGAGCTGGGTGGGCTGATCACGCTGCTGGACTGGCTGGACCGGGAGTCGCTGGCGGCGAAGCGGCGGATCACGGTGCCGTTCCTGCGGCAGGTGCTGGAAGAAGGCCGGCCCCGGTACTGAGGGTGGGGTCTTCTTTGCAGGGCTGCTGCCCTGCACCCGCTGCAGGCCAGAGCAACGTCAACGTCCCCATCAAGTGCTGGCTTCCTGGGGGCGGCGGGGTGGCCGGTGGCCTCGGGATTCGACCCGGGATCCGATGTGCCCCGCTCTTGGTAGGTGTCGACCTTGGTCGACACGTGTCTTGATTGTGGTGGGTGTCGACCGTTGGTCGACAGCACGCGGGAATGAATTTCCTGTAGAGCCGAGCCTATGCTCGGCTTTCTTGCATCGGGGCGGACGGCCAAAAGCAGCCGAGCGTGGGCTCGGCTCTACAGGAACAAGTGAGCGAGCGCAGCGACGCGATCCGCTTCTGCTTTTCTTTTTCTTTTCCGTGCGCATCCTGCCACGAGGGGCTCAGCCGTTCGCTGCCAACTCCGCATCCAGCGCCTGCAGCCGATCCACCGTCCCGACATCGGTCCAGCGCCCGCGATGGTGCTGCCCCGTCATCAACCCCCGCGCCATGAAATGCTTCTGCAGCGGCACCACCGAGAACTTCGGCGGTACGCGTTCGCTGCCCGGCGCATCGCCGATCACCGCGCGCCAGTCCGCCACGATCGATGGCCGGTACACGCCAATGCCGGCATAGGTCAGGCACGGCCCGGTGCGGTCGTGGTGCAGCAGTCCGTGCGCATCCAGGCGGTAATCGCCCTCGGGGTGCTGCGCCGGGTTGTCCACCAGCACCAGGTGCGCCTGGCCCTGCGGTTCGGCGGGCAGGGTGGCGAAGTCGAAGTCCGTCCAGATATCGCCGTTGACCACGAGGAACGGCGCATCGCCCAGCAGCGGCAGTGCGTTGAGGATGCCGCCGCCGGTTTCCAGCGGGGTCACGCCTTCGTGCACGAAGTGCAGCTGCAGGCCCCATTGGCTGCCATCGCCCAGCGTGGCCGGGAACTGCTCGGCCAGCCAGGCGGTGTTGACCACCACCTCGCGCACGCCGAGTGCGGCCAGCCGCTCCAGGTGCCACACGATCAGCGGCTTGCCGGCCACCGCCAGCAGAGGCTTGGGCGTGTGCAGGGTCAGCGGGCGCATGCGCTCGCCGAGGCCGGCGGCGAAGATCAGCGCTTTCATCAGCGCACCAGGCGCATCGGCGCGGCCAGCTCGGCCAGCGCCGGCTTGATGCGTTCGTCCAGCAGCTGCTGCAGCGCGGCCAGTTCGGGGTAGCGTGGCAGTACTTCATCGAGGTAGCCGATGAAGCGCGGCACGTCGTCCAGATAGTGGCCCTTGTTGTCGCGATAGCGCAGGCGGCTGAAGATGCCCAGGCACTTCAGGTGGCGCTGGATGCCCATCCAGTCGGCATCGCGCAGGAAGGTCGCGCGGTCAGGTACCGGCAGGCCGGCGTCGAGCGCGCGCTGGTGGTACTGCGCCAACCAGGCGTCCACGCGCGCCAGCGGCCAGCTCAGGAACGCGTCCTTGAACAGGCTCACCGCGTCGTAGGCGATCGGGCCACGCACCAGGTCCTGGAAATCGAGGATGGCCGGGCCGTCGTCGACCGGCATCAGGTTGCGCGGCATGTAGTCGCGATGGGTCATCAGCTGGGCCTGGCCCAGCGCGTTGTCCGTCAACAGCCGCTGCGCCTGCTGCAGGCTTTCGGCCTCGGCGGCGTCGAGGGTGATGCCCAGGTGGCGCTGCAGGAACCATTCGTCGAACATGCCGGCGTCACGCTGCAGCAGGGCTTCGCCGAAGCGGCCGAAATCTCCGGGCACCGGGATTGCCTGCAGGCGCAGCAGCTGATCGATGGAACGGCTGAACCAGGCATCGGCATTGCGCTCGTCCAGCACCTTGGCCAGGGTCGGGCCGCCAAGGTCTTCCAGCAGCAGGAAGCCAGCTTGGAGATCCTGGGCCAGCAGGGCGGGCACGCGCAGGCCGTGGTCGTGCAGCAGGTCGCGCATGCGCAGCCACGGCTGCGGGTCTTCCTGGCCGGGCGGGGCATCCATCACGATGTGGCTGCCGCGCGTGCTGGTGGTGCGCCAGTAGCTGCGCAGGCCGGCATCGACCGAGGCGCGCTCGACCACTGCGTTGGCATCGTCCAGGCGGGTGCGGGCCCACTGCAGGCGCTGCGCGCTGCGCTGGGGATCGGAAGCAGGTTCGGTCATGCAGGCAGTTCCGGGCGCGACGGGCGCGCCAAGCTCAAGGGAAAAGAGGGAAGAGGGGTGTCAGCGGCGGGGGGTGAACAGCCGCATCAGCGCCAGCACGGCCACCGCGCCGACCACCGCGCCGAGGAAACCGGCCGGCTCGCCGGGGGAATACCAACCCATGTACTGGCCGAACCAGCCGGCCACCAGGGCGCCGACGATGCCGAGCACGATGGTCAGCAGGCAGCCCATGCGGTTGTTGCCGGGCATGAAGAAACGCCCGAGCAGGCCGACGAAGAAACCGACCAGCAGGATGTACAGCCAGCTGCTGCTGCCGAACAGACCATTCATGTGCATGCGTTCCGCTTGGGGTGGACGCAGCCTAGCAAGGCAAGGCTGCGTCCGTCACGGGTGTGCGATCAGCAGCAGCCGTGGTCGCCGTGGCGGGTACCGCTGTCGGCAGCCACCGGCGAACCGCTGGTCTCGCCGCGCAGGCTGGCGGCGTAGTGCTCGCTGATGACCTTGGACACGCAGGCGGTGACCTTCTTGCCCATCGGAATGTGCAGGAACTCGTTCGGACCGTGCGCGTTGGAGTGCGGGCCGAGCACGCCGGTGATCATGAACTGGGCGCCGGGGAACTTCTCACCCAGCATGCCCATGAACGGGATCGAGCCGCCTTCGCCCATGTACATCGCCGGCTTGCCGAAGAAGGCCTGGCTGGCGTCGTCGATGGCCTGGGTCAGCCACGGCGCCATGGCCGGGGCGTTCCAGCCGGTGGAGGCCTTTTCCAGGTCCAGGGTGATCTGGGCGCCGTTCGGCGGATCGCGCAGCAGTGCTTCCTTCAGCAGTTCGCCGCAGGTCTTGCCGTCGGCGGTCGGCGGCAGGCGCAGCGACAGCTTCACCGAGGTCTGCGGACGCAGCACGTTGCCGGCCGATTCAAGCGGCGGCATGCCGCCCACGCCGGTGACCGACAGCGCCGGGCGCCAGGTGCGGTTGAGCACCAGCTCGGTGAGGTCCTCGTTCATCGGGCGCAGGCCGTCGACCATCGGGAACTTCTCGAAGATCTCGGTATCCACCACTTCGGCGGCACGCTTGGCCTGGGCCTGGCGCTCGGCCGGGATCTCGACGTTCATGCCGTCGATCAGGATACGGCCGGTGTCCTGGTCCTCGATGCGCGACAGGATCTGGCGCAGCAGGCGGAAGCTGGACGGGATGACGCCGGAGGCATCGCCGGAATGCACACCTTCGTTGAGCACCTTGACCGTGAAGTTGCCGCCGGTCAGGCCGCGCAGCGAGGTGGTGCACCACAGCTGGTCGTAGTTGGCGCAGCCCGAATCCAGGCAGACCACCAGCGACGGCTTGCCGATGCGGTCGGCCAGGTGGTCGACATAGGCGGGCAGGTCGTAGCTGCCGGACTCTTCGCAGGCTTCGATCAGGACCACGCAGCGGGCGTGCGGCAGGCCCTGGGCCTGCAGGGCCAGCACCGCGGCCAGCGAGCCGAAGATGGCGTAACCGTCGTCGGCGCCGCCGCGGCCATACAGCTTGTCGCCGCGCAGGACCGGGGTCCACGGGCCGAGGTCGTCATCCCAGCCGGTCATTTCCGGTTGCTTGTCCAGGTGCCCGTAGAGCAGGATAGTGTCGTCGCCGGTTTCGGCGCCGGTGGCGGGAATTTCCAGGAAAATCAGCGGGGTGCGGCCTTCCAGGCGCACCACCTCGACCTTCAGACCTGGCAGCTGCTGGGCCTTGGCCCAGTTTTCCATCAGGCTGACCGCCTGCTCCATGTAGCCGTTCTGCACCCAGTTGGCGTCGAACATCGGCGACTTGTTGGGGATGCGGATGTAGTCGACCAACTGGGGGACGATCTCGCTGTCCCACTTGTCATTGACGAATTGGCCGAGCTTGGCGCTGTCCATCTGAAACTCCGGTTGCATGGGCATGTGTTGCCGCCATTCTACGCCTGTGCCGGGGGTAGGGTTTTTCCTACAGCACGTCGGGTATTTGGCTGGCTTTTAGAAATCGCCGAAACCGATAGGCTGTGTGCATGTGGTGACGGACACTGTTTCGACCGACGGGATTGCCGGTCGGGACGGCCAGAACCACAAGGAGATACACGTCGTGCCTTGGTCAGTCGTGTTCAGGGGGTTGGTGCTGGTGATGTGGGTGGTGGGGGCGCAAGCCGCCGAGCCGATCGACATCAACCGGGCCGATGCCCAGGCGCTTCAGCAGGGACTGGCGATGGTCGGGGCCGTAAAGGCCGCGGCAATCGTCGAGCACCGGCGCAGACATGGCCCCTTTCGCCGCGTCGAGGACCTGACGCAGGTGAAGGGAATAGGGACAGCCATCGTCGAACGGAATCGACAGCGGATCACTGTCGGCAACACGATGTTGCCAGCGGATCCGGTACCCGGATCGGTACCGGTGCGCTCCGTACCCAGGCGTTGACAGCAGGATCGTCGGGACCGGCAGGAGGCTGGTTCACCGGACACGGACAGGAAGGCCGTGCCCACCGACCGTCGCAGGGATGCGGCACCAATCACCAGGATGGTGGCATCACAGACCTGTGGAAGGGGCTGAGATATAAACAGGACGAATGCGGCCGCGTGCAGGATGCAACGCCGCCCCACAGCGCAGGATGCGAGGGGGTGGCAGCAGGCCGACAAGGATGTAACGAGTGCCCGGTACGACACATGGCTGTGTCGCCGGGCATTTCTCTTTCTGGCATGGGCAGAGTGTGGTGCGGCGCCTCACTGCTGATGGTGTAGGTTGAGGGTTCCCCACGGATTGGTACCTGCTGGATGCGCCTGCCCCGTCTGCCCCTGATGCTCGCACTTGCCCTGGCCCTGCCGCTGATGGCGCAGGCCGCGACGCCTGCCGCCAAGAGCGCCACCGCCACCGCCACCCCCGAAGTACGCGGCCCGACCGATCTCAAACCCGGTGAATACCTGTGGCACCCGGAAGTGTCGCCGGCCGGCCCGATCGTGCTGGTGGTCAGCCTGGATGAGCAGCGCGCCTACGTGTACCGCAACGGCATCGCCATCGGCCTGAGCACGATCAGCTCGGGCAAGGCCGGGCATGAAACGCCGACCGGCGTGTTCACGATCCTGCAGAAGGACAAGGACCACAAATCCAACCTCTACAACAGCGCGCCGATGCCCTACATGCAGCGGCTGACCTGGGACGGCATCGCCCTGCACGGCGGCAGCCTGCCCGGGCACCCGGCCTCGCACGGTTGCGTACGCCTGCCGCAGGCCTTCGCGCAGAAGCTGTTCAGCGAAACCCAGCGCGGCGACACGGTGGTGGTGGCTGATGCCAAGAGCGCGCCGATGACCCTGGCCTACCCGGCGGTGCTGGCACCGGTGAACGCGCGCGGCCAGGCGCTGCCGGAAACCGAAGGCGCGAGTCCGGCCAAGGCCTGGTGGGATGATGCGGCCGCACCGAGTGGCCAGGTCGGCATCCTGGTCAGCCTGCACGACCAGCGTCTGTATGTACTGCGCGATGGCGTGATGATTGGCGAATCGCCGCTGCGTGCCGATGCGCTGCCGGCGTTCCAGGGCACGACGCTGTTCGTGATGGGGCAGGGCTTCAGCGAAACGCCGAGCCCGCTGGACACCCAGCAGCGCCTGCACCAGTGGACCGCCTACCCGCTGCTGGGCCAGGACCGCGCGCAGGCCACGCCGGACCTGCTGGCCACGCCGTCGCTGCCGATGGCGCTGCCGACTGATTTCGCCCGCCAGCTGTACCAAGTGCTGGTGCCGGGCACGACTCTGCTGGTCACCTCGCTGCCGGCCGTGCGCCCAAGCGCGGCTGAATCGGGGATGCAGCCGGTCTTGGAATCCGAGCCGGCCACGCCCACCTCGAAGAAGTCCTGAGTGAATACCGTGTGCCCATGATTGCTTCACGCACGCGCTGGCAGGCCGCCTGCGGCCTGCTTGCGCTTCTTGCCGGAGGTGGTGCGATGGCGGCAGCACCGCCGGCCACCGCCAGCACCGACGACCTGACCGCGCTGCTGGCGCGCACGGCGCCCAACGCCGACCGCCACGTACTGAAGCTGGCGGCTACTGCGCTCCGCTGCGCGCTGCAGCGGCCGGAACTGGGCATCAAGGGCGAGCGGCTGGGCGTGATCGATTACTCGCGGCCGTCCACCGAGCAGCGCCTGTGGGTGTTCGACCTGGCACGGCAGCGGCTGCTGTTCGAGGAATGGGTGGCGCATGGCCGCAACAGTGGCGGCAACCGCACCGAGCACTTTTCCAATCGGGATGGCAGCTTCATGTCCAGCATCGGTGCGTTCACCGCGCAGGAAACCTACATGGGCGGCAACGGCTATTCGCTGCGCCTGGACGGGTTGGAGCCGGGCTTCAACGACAAGGCCCGCGCCCGAGCCATCGTCATCCACGGCGCGCCCTACGTGAACCCGACCATGGCCCGCGTGCAGGGACGGCTCGGCCGCAGCCTGGGCTGCCCGGCGGTGCGCCTGTCGGTGTCGCGGCCGCTGATCGATTCGCTGCGCGGCGGCACCCTGGTGTTCGCCTATTACCCTGATCCGCAATGGCTGCAGCATTCGCAGCTGCTGGCGCCGCAGTGCGGTGAGGCAGGCGTGGCTGCGCGGTGATGCGCGAACGCGCGCGCCATGATGCAATGCGGGCATGGACATAGATGCTCTGCTGCGCACCCCGAGCCAGGTGATTTCCAGCCTGGACTACCGCCGCGACCGCTGGCGCAATGGCCTGGGCTGGACCCGCGAGATCCTGCGCCTGCCGGCGCAGGGCGATGGCTGGGCGCTGCGCCTGTCGGTGGCCGAAATCGAACAGGACGCCGCGTTTTCGGCGTTCCCCGGCGTGGAGCGCGAGCTGGTGCTGCTGCAGGGCAATGGCGTGCGCCTGCGTTTCGCCGATGGCCGCGTGGCCGAGGTGCTGCCGCCGCACGGTCGCGTGCGCTTTGCCGGAGAGGAAGCGCTGGACGGCGAGCTGGTTGATGGCACCACCCACGATTTCAACCTGATGTGGAAGCGCGGGCTGTTGCAGGCCGAGCTGCTGCACCGGCCACTGGTAGGATCGATGTTCTTCTTCTGCGAGCCAGGCGTGGCCTGGGCGCTGTACCTGCTGGCCGGGCATGCGGAATTCGGCGCGGACAGTGGGCTCCCGCCGATGCAGGCCGGGGATACCGCATGGTTGGGTGCCGGTGAAAGGCAGCGGCATGCGTTGCAGGGCGGCGGCGAGTTGTTGGCGATACGGGTAGCGACCGGCGGGTAGCGCCGGGCCATGCCCGGCGTCGTGGTGCGTCGTGGATGCGGTTGCGGTCAGAGCCCTTTCCTGTGGACAGGGATCCGACCCCGATCGGTGGTCAATACACGTCGCGCCGGTAACGACCGGCCAGCAGCAGCGCTTCCTTGCCGTCGGCACCGAGCACCTGCTCGATCACCGCATCCACTGCCGGGGCCATGCCCTGCAGGCTGCCGCAGACCAGGATCGTGGCGCCTTCCTCCACCCACTGCCGCAGCGTCGCGGCTTCGGCCAGCAGCCGATCCTGCACGTAACGATGCGCGCCGCCATCGCGGCTGAACACCGCATCCAGCCGCGCCAGCGCACCTTCGGCCAGCATCGCCTGCAGTTCGTCGCCGAAATGGAAATCGTGTGCGGCCGAGCGTTCGCCGAACAGCAGCCAGGTGCGGCGCGCGCCGCCGCGCGCGCGCTCATGCAGGTGCGCGCGCAGGCCGGCGATGCCGGTGCCGTTGCCGATCAGCAGCAGCGGCACCTCGGCAGCAACGCCGTGGAAATTCTGGTTGCGGCGCAGGCGCAGCTGCACCGGTTCGTGCAGCACGGCGTGGTCGCACAGCCAGCCACTGCCGATGCCGGGCGTGCCATCGGCGCGCAGCTGGCGGCGCAGCAGCAGTTCCAGCGCGCCATGGGCCATCACCGAGGCAATCGAGTATTCGCGGTGCGGCAGCGGCTGCAGCGCAGCCAGCAGCCCGGGCAGGTCGCCGGGCGCCACCAGGCTGGGCAGATGCGAGCGCACCACGTGATCCAGCAGGGTGCGGCCATCGTCCAGCGGCAGCTCCGGATTGAAATCGCGTTCGCGCAGCCAGTCGCGCGTGCTGGCCGCGGCGTGCTGCGGGCCGACTTCGGCGATATCGCCGGCCTGCCACTGCGCATCGCTGCCGGGCGGTGGCTGCAGGCGCAGCCAGTACACCGGCCCGCCGCTGCTGCCGGGGTTGAGGTGTTCGCGCTGCAGCAGCGGCCACGGCTGGTAGTCGGCCGGGCTCCAGTCGGGCAGTTCGCTGGCGCCGCCGCCGATCTGCCCGAGCAGCTGCTGCCAGTGGCGCAGCGCGGCAGGATCGGCGTTGTCGACTTCGATCGCATCGAACATCGGGTGCGCACCGTGCTGGCGCAGCCAGTCATCGAGCTGGTGGCCGAACGCACAGAAGTGGCCGTAGCTGCGGTCACCCAGGGCGAGCACGCCGAACTGCAGGTGGCCCAGCGTGGGCGAGGTGCTCATCACCCGGCGCAGGAAGGGCAGGGCGTGGTCAGGGGCATCGCCTTCGCCGGTGGTGCTGGCGATGAACAGTGCACGCTGGCTCTGCGCCAGCAGTGCGGCATCGACTTCGTGCAGGCCGCGCACGCGCACCGGCAGGCTGGCGGCGCGCAGGGCTTCGGCGCTGCGTTCGGCCAGTTCGCGGGCGAAACCGGTCTGGCTGGACCACACCAGCAGCAGCGGTGCGACATCATTGCTGGGGGCGTCATCGCGCGGGCGGCCGCGCCACCACAATGCGGTGCAGGCCAGCGCGTACAACGCGGTCGCCAGCAGCGCGCCCTGCCAGTACCGCGCAGGCGGTGCGCCCTGCCACCAGGTCTCGCCCAGGTGCAGGCGCAGCAGTGCGTAGCCGGCCACGGCCAGCAGCACCATCACGATCAGGTTGCCGAGTACGGCGCGCGACGGTCGGCGGCTCATGCGGCCTGCTCGTCGAGCAGGCGCTGGAAGGCGCTGCTGAGGTATTCGCGCGGGCCATCGATGGCCCGTTCCAGGTAGCGTGCGGCCAGGCCTTCGCGCTCGGCCAGGGCCAGGCCCTGTTCGCGGCCGAGGACGGTCAGCGCGGTGGCCCAGGCATCGGCGTGCATCGCATCATCGGCAACCACGGTGACGGCCGCGGCGACCTGGCGCACCGGCATGCCGCTGCGCGGGTCCAGGCTGTGGCTGTAGGCCTGGCCGTCGGCCTGGTACTGGTGCCAGCGGTCGCCCGAGGTGGCCACGGCCTTGCCATCCAGTGCCAGCACGCGCGGCGGCGTGTCGGTGTGCGCGTCTTCTTCCGGCGCCGACTCCACCAGCACGCGCCACGGTTGCCCATCGGGCTTGCGGCCGTAGCCGGCCAGTTCGCCGCCCACGTCGATCAGCGCAGCGGTGATGCCCTGCGCGCGCAGCCAGGCGGCGACGTGATCGACACCGAAGCCTTTCGCAATCGCAGAGAGATCCAGTTCCAGGCCACCGGGTTGCAGCAGCGCTTCATCGCGCCACTGCAGCTGCTGCCAGCCGCAGCGGGCGCGGGTGGCCTGCAGGGTGGCGGCGTCGGGCACGCGGCGCGGGCCGGCCTGTGCACCGAAACCCCAGAGCGCGACCAGCGGGCCCAGGGTGGGATCGAAGGCGCCGTCGCTGGCAGCGGCAATGGCCTGCGCGGCAGCCAGCACATGGCGGGTTTCGGCCGGCAGCGGGCACCATTGGCCCGCGTCGGCGCGGTTGTAGCGGCCCAGGTCCGAACCGGCTTCCCAGGTGCTCATCTGCGCGACCACCTCATCCAGGCGCGCCTGGATGCCGGCGTGCAGCGGGTGCAGGTCGCGCTGGCGTGGCGCCACCAGCGACACACTCCAGGTGGTGCCCATGGTGGTGCCACCGAGGCGGGCGATGTCGAGCAGGGAATCGGTCATGGCGGGGCGTTGCAGGCGCGATGCCAGGACGGGCCCGGCACCGCGGTCCACGTCATTGCGGCAGCACTTCCAGGGTGGCGACGTAGCTCAGGCGGCGCTTGGCGGCCTGCTTCACCGAGGTGTTGTTGTCTTCGGTGCCGGTTTCCAGCCAGTACATGCCGGCTTCCGGCCAGGTCACCTTGATCTCGCCCTTCGCGTCGCTGGTCAGCTTCAGCTCGTCCTGCGCGTTGCGGTAGCGGGTGGCGCCACGCACGATCTCGAACTCCAGGCCGGCGGCCGGCTTGCCATCCACCAGCACGCGGAAGGTCGCTTCCTCGCCGGCGAACAGATCGTTCGGATGGCCCACGGCCACCAGTTCAATGCCGCGGTTGGTCGGCTTCAGCGCGGTGTCGTTCGGTGCGCCGTTGGTGACGAAGGTTTCCACGCGGCCCACCGACTGGCTCACTTCCAGCTTCTTCGCATCCTTGGGCAGTTCGCCGAAGGTCGCGGCGGTACCGCGCCAGCGCTTGCGCTCGCCGTTCTGCTCGTAGGTGGCGAACAGGCCGTCATTGACCGAGGCGATGCGGTAGGTGCCCTGCTGCTTCAGCTCGAGGTCGAACACGCTGCGGTACTTGCCGGTGGCCGGGTTCTGCGGCTGCACGCTGCTGCCGTCCGGCGCGGTGATGACCAGCGATTCCAGGCGCAGCGGCACGTGGTTGAAATAGAACAGGTCGTTGGAGACCGCACCGTCGACGGTGATCCACGGCGCGTTGCCGGCGATGACGGTCTGCGAGGGCAGCAGCCAGGCCTTGTGGGCCAGGGCGGAGAACGGAAGGGCAGCGGCCAGGGCGGCGGCTAGGACGAGCGTGCGCTTCATGCGAGAGACTCCAGTTGGAAAGGGATCCGACCCCGGGTGATGCAGTTACGGCTTGACGGCCAGGGTGACCTGGCCCAGTTCGGTGGCGCCCTGCGCCTTGCCGTTCTGCGCGGCGGTGGCCGGCCAGGTGAAGGGGATCTTCAGCAGTTCGCGGCCGCCGACTTCGCGCACCGCTTCCACCACCAGGGTGTAGCTGCCCGGGGCCAGCTGCTTCAGGGCCGGCTGCTGGTCGTTGAACGACAGTGCGTGCTTGCCTGCCGGGCGGGTCGGACCGGTCACGCCATCCACCGGTACCTGCAGGGTGCGGCCGCTCTTGCGCCACCACTGGCGCAGGTCGGGCAGCCATTTGGTGCCATGGCCTTCGCTGTTGCCGGTCTGCTGGTACCAGACCGAGAGGTTGGCGGCGACCTTCTGGTCGGCGCCTTCCAGCCACACGGCCACATACGGGCGGTGGTATTCGGCGACGTTGAGCTTGGGCACTTCGACGTTGATGTCGAGGGTGGCCGCATAGGCCGGCGAGGTGGCCAGCAGGCCGCTGAGGGCGATGGTGAGGGTGACGCGCATAAGGCGGCTCCGGAGGGAACGGATGGAAGTCAGTGGATCAGCAACAGGGCGATCAGCAGCGGGATCATCAGGCCCAGGCCGACCAGCGGCCAGGTCATGCGCCGCTGCCGCGCATGTAGGTGCAGCAGGAACAGGCCGGTGATGCAGAACACCAAGCAGGCCACCGCGAACAGGTCCAGGAACCAGCCCCACGCCGGGCCGGCATTGCGGCCCTTGTGCAGGTCGTTGAGGTAGGACACCACGCCGCGCGAGGTCGATTCGAATTCCACCGCGCCGCTTTCGCGGTCGATGCTCAGCCAGGCGTCGCCACCAGGGCGCGGCAGCGACAGGTAGATCTCTTCCGGCGACCATTCGGCGGGGCGCCCGCCGATGCCGATGTCCAGCTGCGCATCGAGCCACTGCCGGGCGGGCAGCGGAATCGGCGCGTTGCCGTCTTCGCGGTCACCCAGCGTGCCCAGCAGCTCGGCCGGCAGTTCCAGCTTCTGGTTCTGCACCTGCGGCTTGGCTTCGATCTTCGCCGCGTGGTTCAGGGTCAGGCCGGTGGCCGCGAACAGCAGCATGCCGATCAGGCACACCGCCGAGCTGATCCAATGCCACTGGTGCAGCGTACGCAGCCAGAAGCCACGGCTTTGTTGCTGCTGCACGGCGGAAGAGGCAGGACGGCTCACGGCGTTTTTCGGGGCGGGTGAAGACTACCCATTACAGCATTAATGAGAATGGCTCGCAATTAGATGTCGTTGTGTGTCCCGTGTGGAGGAGCCCGGGCAATGCCAGCCAGTGGCCGGCACTACCGGTGCAGTTGATCCACGCCAGGCGTGGATGCTGGTCAGAACTTCGCGTTCAACGAGATCCAGTAACTACGGCGCTGGTCCTTGGTCGCATAGTCATCGACGCAGTTGAACTCGCTCTGGCTGATCAGCAGGCACGACTGCGAGACGAAGTCCTTGTCCAGCAGGTTGTTGATGCGCACATTGAAGGTCAGCCACGGGGTGGCGTCCCAGCTGCCGCCCAGGTGGAAGATCGTGTAGTCCTGGTAGTAGCGGTTGTGGCTGGCGCCGCTGGCATCGAGGATGGTGTCACGGTAGCGGTCGTAGCGGCCTTCGCTGATCAGCGACAGGCTGATGGCATCGTTGAGCTGCCAGTTGAGGCTGGCGTTGGCCATGTGCTTGGCCGGGGTGGTGCCGGCGATCGGCAGGCCCTTCTGCGCGCCGCTGGTCTGCTCGCTCCTGGTCCAGGTGTAGTTTCCGCGCAGCTGCAGGTTCTCCAGCAGGTCGACGTGCGCGGCCATTTCCACGCCACGTGTTTCGGCCTTGTCGATGTTCACGCTCTGGGTGAAGGTGCTGTAGCCCAGTTCCGCCCAGCCCGGTCCGATGTCCACGCAGTAGCCGCTGCCGGCCGGGGCCACTTCGCAGTTCGGGAACGTGCCGCCGCTGGCGATCTTGTCATCGAACCTGTTGATGAAGCCGGTGACGTTCATGCCCCAGCGCTGGCCTTCGTAGTACGCGGCCAGCTCGTAGTTGGTGCTGGTTTCCGGCTTCAGGTTGGGCGAGCCCACCAGCGGCAGCACGCCCTGGCCGCCGAAGCCGCTGATGCCGGGGAACAGCTGGTCCGGCCGCGGGGTCTTGTAGCCGGTGCTGACGCCACCCTTGAAAGTCCAGGCGTCGCTGGCATTCCACACCAGGTAGCCGCGCGGGCTGACGTGGCTGCCGAACACGTTGTGGTCGTCGTAACGCAGGCCGAAGGTCGCGGTCAGGGTCTCGGTCAGCGACCAGTTGTCCTCGGCGAACAGCGCCCACATGCGGTGCTTCTGCTTGGTGTTGCTGCGGTAGCCGGCGCCGTCCATGCCGAACACGCCGTCGATCATGTCGGTGTCGTTGTACTGGCCACCGACGGTCAGCGTGTGCGCACCGAAGTCCAGGTCGAGCATCGTGTCCAGCACGTAGCCTTCCAGTTCCATGGTGCGCAGCGGGCGCGGCAGGAAGGCCTGCAGGCGCGCCATCTCTTCGGCGTTGAGCGCACCGAGTGCGTTGCTGCGGCCGGCCGCGCAGTTGCTGGCGGCGCCGGTGCGCTGGCAGACGTCGTTCCACAGGGTCTGCAGGTTGGCGCGCTCGTCCAGGGTCAGCGGCAGCGAGCGGCCGAGGTTGTTGCTCTTGCTGTGGGTCAGCGAGGTCTGCCAGGTGCCGAAGCTGTAGCGGCCCTGGTGGGTCAGTGAGAGCTGGTCGCGCTCGTAGCGCTGGTAGGCGGTATAGCCCACGCGCGGCTGCACCACGCGGCGGGTGATCGTGCCGCTGCCGTTCGGGTTGGGGATGACCGCGTTGCCGACGCGCCACAGGCTGGCCAGGCTGTCCAGGGTGCCGGTCTGGCCTTCACTGTTGTCGTACTTCTGCCGCGAGACGTCGTAGTCCAGCCACAGCTCGTGGTCGTCGTTGATGCGGAAATCCAGGCGCACGCCGGTGTTCCAGTTGGTGTTGGCCACCGACTTGCCACCGCCCCCGAAGCCGATGCTGCGCTCCCACAACGTGCCATCGGGCAGGGTCAGCGCATCCCATTCGGGGTTGGAGGCCTTGGCATCGTAGTAGCTGCCGCGCACGGCCATGCTGATGCGGTCCTTCAGCAGTGGGCCGCTGAGGTAGACATCGGTGGTGCGCGCGTCGCCGAACTGGTCGTCCTGCTGCACGGTGAAGCCCTGGCTGAGCGAGCCGTGCCAGCTGTCCTGGTTGCGGCGGGTGATGATGTTGATGACGCCGCCCATCGCATCCGAGCCGTACAGGGTGGACATCGGGCCGCGCACCACCTCGATGCGCTCGATGGCCTCCAGCGGTGGCAGGTACGAGAACTGGCCGCCGCCGAAGTTGTTCGGGTACAGCTGGCCGACATTGCTCTGGCGGCGGCCGTCGATCAGCACCAGGGTGTATTCGGACGGAAGGCCACGCATGGAAATGGTGGCGCGGCCGTTCTTGTCGCTGGGTTCCAGGCCGACGTCGATGCCTTCGACGTCGCGCAGCGCATCGACAAGGCTGGTGTACGGGCGCTTGCTCAGTTCCTCGCGGCTGACCACGCTGATGCTGGCCGGCGCATCGACCACCTTCTGTTCGAAGCCGGCGGCGGTGACCACCACCTTGTCCAGGGTCTGCGGGGCGGCGGCCTCGCCGTTTGCGAAGGCGGGGCTGGCGAAGGCGGCCAGCACGGCGCTGGTCAGCAGGTGGCGGGACAGGGACGAACGGACACGATGGCGCTGGGCCATGGTAGTAACCTCGAAGGATGCAGGGTGGTGCGATGCCAGCGCGGAACGCGTGGCATGCACGGGGAGCCCCGGTCAGGGGCAGCAGGGATGCAGCAGGGGATGAAGCAGGCAGCGGCGCGCAGGCGCGACCGCAGGCGCGGTCACGCGGGGCCGGAGATCAGGCCAGCGGCGGCGCCTGGCCGCGTTGCTGGCGGCGCCCGGGCGCATCGGCCCACGGCGTGTCCGGCGTGGCCAGCGGCCAGTGCGGACGGGCCCCGGCGTGGACCGGGGCGAGGGGAATCAGATCCAGTTCGCTGCGCAGCCACTGGCTGGCCAGCAGCAGCGGCGGTGGCAGTGCCTTGTCGGCCGCCTTGGTCGGCGTGCAGACGCAGCGGCGCAGCTTGGCCGGCGCGTCTTCTTCCACCGGCACGTCACCGCCGCGGCCTTCCATCGGCTGCTGCCAGGCCTGTGCGGCGGCGTCAGCCTGCGCGTGTGGCAGCAGCGGCAGGGTGCCCAGCAGCAACGCCAGCATCGCCACCCACGCCAACAGGCTGGCCAGTGCAGGCCGATGACCGCGCATGGCGGTACCGAACTGCACGAGGCGAAGCGGGCGAGGGCGGAACGGGCGACGCAAGGCAGGCAACCCCTGGGTGTGCGCCGGACCATCCGACGTCAACGGGGCGTGATTGTAATGAGAGCCGTTAGCAGTTGCAAATGAGAATGATTGCCAAAGTGTCGCAGGGCGGCGGCGCAGGCTTCAGACCTCGCTCCAGCGCCGCAGCAGGTTGTGGTACACGCCGGTCAGCTGCAGCACCGCGCCGGCATCGCCGCCGGTCTGCCGCAGGCGTTCGATGGAGGTGTCCATCTCCCACAGCAGGCGCCGCTGCACGTCGTCGCGGACCATGCTCTGCACCCAGAAGAACGAGGCCACGCGCGCGCCACGGGTGACCGGGTTGACCTGGTGCAGGCTGCTGGACGGGTACACGATCAGGTCGCCGGCCGGCAGCTTCACTTCGTGCTCGCCGTAGGTATCGCTGATCACCAGCTCGCCGCCGTCGTACTCCTCCGGCGCGGACAGGAACAGGGTGCAGGAGATGTCCGAGCGCAGCTGTTCGCCGTGGGCCAGGTTCATCACCGCGCCGTCGACGTGGAAGCCGTAGGTGCCGCCGCCGCTGTAGCGGTTGAAGCGGGGTGGCAGGATCTTCAGCGGAAGCGTGGCCGCAAAGAACAGCGGGCTGCGCCGCAGCGTGGCCAGCACGCCCTGGCCGAGCTCGGCCTTCAAGGGCGAGGCATCGGGCAGTTGTTGGTTGTGCTTCACCTGCGCGCCCTGGGCGCCGACGGTTTCGCGCCCGTCGGCCCATTGCGCCGCGTCCAGCTGCTGGCGGATCAGGCTGACCTCTTCAGGCACCAGCACGTTGGGGATGTGCAGCAGCATGCGGGTTCCTCGTTGATGCGCGGGAGAGTCCAGCTCCCCCGCGCCGTGGCCATCAGAAACGGACGTCCGCGCTGAGCAGGAAGGTACGCGGGGCACCCGGGGTGTAACGGTAGCCGCTCTTGTTGATGCTGGCCACGTACTGCTTGTCGAACAGGTTGTAGCCGTTCAAGCGCAGCGACACGCGCTCGTTGATCGCCCAGGACACCACCGCGTCGTAGACCACATACGACTTGGTGAACGCCGGAGTGCCGACGGCACCGTCGGTACCGCGGTGCATGCCGCCGGCGTAGCGCACGCCACCGCCGAGGGTCAGGCCGAACGGCAGGGTGTAGCTGGTCCAGCCGGTGAAGGTGTCGGCCGGCGTATAGGTGAGGTTGGTGGTGCCATCCGCAGCGACCTTGGCGCCTTCCTTGACCTCGGTATCCAGGTGGCTGTAGCCGGCGGTGATCGACCAGTTGTCGGTCAGGCGACCGACCGCGGAGAGCTCCACGCCCTTGACCCGCTTGCTTCCCGTCTGCGTCGGGTTGCCGGCGTCGTCGAGCACGGTGCTGTTGATCTCGTTGTCCACGTCGGTCTGGAACAGGGCCAGGTTCAACGCCAGCGCATCTCCCATGAAGGCCCACTTGCTGCCCACCTCGAAGGTCTTGGCCTTCTGCGGATCCAGCTTCGGGTTGTCGGCGCTGCTGGCCGAACTGCTCAGCTGGAAGTTGGCACCGCCGGGAGGCTGCTGCGAAATTGCGTAGTTGGCGTAGATGCTGACGGTGTCGCCGACCTTGTACAGGGCACCCAGCTTCCAGTTCAGCAGCGTATCGGAGGCTTCAAGGGTGGGATTGCGCAGCACGGTGCCGGTGGGGTTGCTGCCACAGACCGGGCCGCCACGGCCGCCACACACCGAGGCGCTGGCGTACTCGGTCTTGTAATGATCGGCACGCACGCCTGCAGTCAGCAGGAAGCTCTCGCCGAAGGACAGCGTGTCGAACACGTAGGCCGAGGACGTGGTGGTCTTGCCGTGCGCGTCAGCACCATTGTGTGCCCAGGCCAGGCCAACCACGTTCCAGTCAGGGTTGTACAGGTTCGCGGCAGGCCAGCGGCTGCCACCGGTGGCGGCCTGGCCGTAGCTGTCCAGTTCTTCGCGGGTGAATTCCAGACCTGCACTCAGGGCGTGGCCCACCGCGCCGGTGGTGAAGTCGGCGCGCAGGTTCAGCTGGTCGGTCAGGATGGTGTTGCGCTGGTCCTTGAAGGTCGGCAGGCTGCGCGCGATCGCGTAGGTCGAAAGATCCGCTGCGTTGGTATAGGTGATGTTGCCGGTCGGACGGCCGTTGGCGCCGCGCACGCCGGTGCCCATGAAGGCGGTCAGCAGGTAGTCCTGTTCGGTGCGGCCCCAGCGGGCGGTGTTGGTCAGGCGCACGCTGTCGTTGAAGTCATGCTCGAAGCGGAACGTGGCCATCTTCGCGGTCACGTCGTCGTGGTCGGCACGGGTGCCGTAGAAGTTTTCCGGGTCCACCGGATGGCCGGCCAGCGCTTCCAGCGTCGGCTGCGGCGTCCAACCCGGCATGCCGAGGGTCGGCACGCCGCCATCGGGCACGTTGTCCTGCTTCACATACAGCAGGTTGAGGTAATAGCGGGTTGCGGTGCCCAGGCCGAAGGCCAGCGACGGCGCGATGCCCCAGCGCTTGTTCTGCACGTGGTCGCGGCCGGGTTGGTCGCTGTCCTGCCACATGCCGTTGATACGCAGCGCGCTGGTTGCGCCCAGGGACTGGTTCCAGTCGGCGGTGGTGCGGCGCTGCTGGTCGCTGCCCAGCGAAATGCTGGCCAAGGTCGCATCCTGCAGGTTGGCCTGTTTGCTGACCAGGTTGATGGCACCGGTGGGTGCCGAGCGGCCGTTGTCGGTACCGGCCGGGCCCTTGGTCACTTCAACCTGTTCGACGTTGAAGACATCGCGCGAGATCGAGCCCAGATCGCGCACACCGTCCACGAACAGGCTGTTGGACGTGTCGAAGCCGCGCATGAACAGCGCATCGCCGGTGGTGGTGTTGCCGTTCTCACCCGCATAGAAGGTGCCGACGCCCGGGCTGTTGCGCACCGCTTCGGTGAGGGTGGTGGCGCCCTGCTGGTTGAACAGGTCGCTGGTGATGACCTGGATCGTCTGCGGCGTGTCCTGCAGGCGCTGGGTGAACTTCGGCGAGGCGACCTTGTCGGCCTTGTAGCCGCGCGTGGCGTGCACGTCGATCTTGTCCAGCGTGCGTGCGTTGTCGGTGGCGTCTGCCATGGCGAGGGCGGGCAGCGCGGCCAGGCCGAGGCCGGCGGCCAGGCTGGCGGTGGCCAGGGGCAGGGAACGAAGCGGGGAGGCGTGCTTGCGGCTCTTGATCGAGGTCATGGGATGGGCTTTGCAGGATGCGGGAAGCGCCCGTCGGCACGGTGGCCGACGGGACAGAAGGCGAGGGGAGGGTTGGCGCGGACGCGCGGGTGCGACAGATGGGCCGGCGGGCGGCTCAGCTCAGCAGTGCTGGTGGTGCATGCGAGGGGGGCTGACGGCGTGCCGCAAGGCGCACCGGCGCCACATTACGCACAGGCACGCCCAAGGTCTGCGGGCCCGACTCTGGAACGAGCAGGCACAGGCGAAGCAACAGGGGCGTGCCATCGCCGTGACCGCCTTCTGCCCCGGACTCGATGCGCGGGGCGACAGGCTCGCGTGGCGGTGATTCGCCTGGCGGCTCGATGGCGTGGGCATCCAGCGCCGCCGCAGATGGCTGCAGGGTGACGTCTGTAGGGACATCGCGCCCTTCATTGAGCGCCGACCACCCCAGCCACAGCGTCAGCAGCGCGGCCACGAGCAGTGGCCACCCCTGGCGGGCGAGCTGGCACAGCGTGGCGGTGGCTGCAGTCGAAGCCATGGTGCGGTTCGTTACAAACCGTTACGAAGTCGGGTCGAAGGATAACATCAACGATAATGATTCGCATCTGCGAATCTGGTGTAGCCAAACACACGCAACGCGCATATCGCGGCAGTAGATCCACCCCATGGGTGGATGAAGGCCTGCAGGAGACGGCGGGGGCATAGGCGCCCCCGCTCAGATCACTCGCGGTCGTCGCGGGTCCAGACGGCGTCGTGTTCGCGCTTTACCGGGAACTTGGGCACCGCGGTGTAGGCCGGGGCGCACATGGCGCGGCCATCACGCACATCGAAGCGTGCACCGTGCAGCACGCACTCGATGCTGCCTTCGGCGGTGTTGAACTCGCCCGAGGACAGCTCGAACTCTTCGTGCGTGCACTGGTCTTCCAGCGCATACAACACGCCATCGAGGTTGAACACCACGATCGGCGTGCCGGTCACTTCATCGAACACGCTCTTCATTTCGCCCGGCAGCAGCTCGGCGCCGGCGCAGACGAAGGTCCAGGTGTCGCTCATGCCGAAGCCCCGGCCAGCGGCTTTTCCAGTATTTCAAAGCGCAGGTCGCCGCGCTTGGGAATGCCGAAGCGCTCGTCGCCGTAGGGAAACGGCTTCTTGATGCCGGTACGCTGGTAGCCACGACGCTCGTAGAAGGCGATCAGTTCGTCGCGCACGTCGATCACCGTCATCTGCATGACCGGCACGTTCCATTCGCGCGCCGCATGGGTTTCGGCTGCATCCATCAGCCGCTTGCCGACGCCACCGCCCTGCTGGGCCGGGTCGACCGAGAACATGCCGAAGTAGCCCTTGCCGTCGACATCGGCGACGTGGGCGCAGGCCACCAGGTGGCCCTCGCTTTCAGCCAGCAGGATGGTCGAGCGCGGGCGGTCGAGGTCGCCCTGGATGCCCTCGGCATCGATGCGGGCGCCGTCCAGCAGGTCGGCCTCGGTGGTCCAGCCAGCGCGGCTGGCGTCGCCACGGTAGGCCGAGGTGACCAGGGTGATCAGGGCGGGGATGTCGGCCGGCGTGGCGGCACGGAAAGTCAGGGTGCTCATGGGCGCATTCTACGGCGGCAGGGGTGGGAGGGGTCAGATCCCGTTGGCGCCGCCAAGGGGATCTGACCCCTTGGCTTCCGGAGACGCCCATGCCTCGCCCGCGTCGTATCGATGCACCCGGTTATCCGCAGCACGTCGTCCAGCGTGGCAATAACCGCCAGGCTGTGTTCTTCACCAGCAATGATCCAGCGATGTATCTGGGTCTGCTTCGCGACTGTGCGCAGGAGCATCACTGTCGGGTTCATGCCTATGTGCTGATGGGCAACCACGTGCATCTGCTGCCGACACCGCATGCGGCCGGTGGTTTGTCACGGGTGATGCAGGCAGTAAACCGCAGCTACGTGCGTCGGGTGAATGAGCGTTAGAGCCGAACCGGCACCCTCTGGGAAGGGCGCTTCCATTCCACGCTGGTGGATTCCGATCGCTATCTGCTGGCCTGCCAGCGCTACATGGAGCTTAACCCGGTGCGGGCAGGACTGGTGGCGCATGCCGAGGACTATCGCTGGTCAAGTTATCGCGCGAATGCGCAGGGCAGGGCGAATGCACTGCTCGTGCCGCATTCGGCATTCGAGCTGATTGCCACCGATGGGGAAGAAAAACTCAGGCGCTATGGGGAGTTCATCGAGCAGGGTATTCCTGCGCAGGATCTCGCCTCTATACGGAAGGCGGTGCAGTCGCAGCGTCGGTTTGCTGCGCCGCTGTTGGGGTCAGAGCCCTTTCGCGGTGCGAGAGGGATCTGACCCCGGTCTGCGGGCTCAGCCCAGCAGCTTGCGTACCTTGGTCAGCGCAGCCATGAAGCGCTCGATCTCGGCATGCGTGTTGTAGAACGCCAGCGAGGCACGGCAGGTGGCGGCAACCCCGTAATACTGCAGCAGCGGGTGCGCGCAGTGCTGGCCTGAACGTACGGCCACGCCTTCCAGGTCCAGCAGGGTGGCCAGGTCGTGCGCGTGCGCGCCGTCGATCAGGAAGGACACCACGGCGGCCTTTTCCGGTGCTTCGCCGAGGATGCGCAGGCCATCGACCTTGCGCAGTTCTTCGGTGAAGTGCGCCAGCAGCTCGGCCTCGCGCGCTTCCACGTGCTCCAGGCCCAGGCCCTGCAGGTAATCCACGGCCACGCCCAGGCCGATGAAGCCGGCAATGTTCGGGGTGCCGGCTTCGAACTTGTGCGGGGCGTCGTTGAATACGGTGCCGTCGAAGCTGACTTCCTTGATCATCTCGCCACCGCCGAGGAACGGCGGCATCGCGTCGAGATGCTCGCGGCGGGCCCACAGCACGCCGGTGCCCGTCGGGCCGCACATCTTGTGGCCGGTGATGGCGTAGAAGTCGCAGCCGATCGCGGCCACGTCGACCTTGCGGTGCGGCACGGCCTGCGAACCATCGACGACGGTGACGATGCCGCGCTTGCGCGCTTCACGGCAGATCTCGCGCACCGGGTTGACCGTGCCCAGCACGTTGGAGACGTGGGCTACGGCCAGCAGCTTGACCTCGGGGGTCATCGCCTTGCGCAGCGCGTCCAGGTCCAGCGCGCCATCGGGGGTGATCTCGGCCACGCGGATGGTCGCGCCGGTGCGCTGGGCAACCAGCTGCCACGGCACGATGTTGGCGTGGTGCTCCATGCGCGAGACCAGGATGACATCACCGGCCTTCAGTCGCGGCAGCGCCCACGAGTACGCCACCAGGTTGATGGCGAAGGTGGTGCCGCTGCACAGCACCAGCTCGTTGCTGCGCACGTTGAGGAAGCGGGCCAGCTTGTTGCGCGCGCCCTCGTAGGCGTCGGTAGCCTCGGTGCCCAGCGCATGCACGGCTCGGCTGACGTTGGCGTTGTAGCGGCGGTAGTACTCGTCCACCGCGCCGATCACCTGCACCGGCTTCTGGCCGGTGTTGGCGTTGTCGAAATACACCAGCGGCTTGCCGTGCACTTCGCGCATCAGCAGCGGGAAGTCGAGGCGGACGCGGTCCCAGTCCGGCGTGCCGGCAGCGGGTTCGATCGGGCGCGGCGTGGACAGGTTCATGCCACACCTGCCTCGGCCAGGGCCTTGTCCAGGCGGCGTGCCAGCTGCTCGCGCAGGGCCTCGGGCAGCACCTTCAGCGGCTCGTGACAGAACGCGGCGCTCAGCAGTGCCTGTGCCTGCGGCTGCGGCAGGCCGCGCGAACGCAGGTAGAACAGCGCGTTGGCATCGAGCTGGCCGACGGTGGCACCGTGGGCGGCCTTCACTTCGTCGGCGTCGATCACCAGCACCGGCTGGGTGTCGATCTCGGCGTCGGCCGACAGCAGCAGGTTCTTGTTGGACAGGTTCGCGTCGGTGCCGTCGGCGCCTTCGCGGATCTGGATGCCACCATGAAATACCACGCGGCTGCGGTTGGCGGCCACGCCACGCCACAGCAGCTCGCTGCTGGTATCGCGGGCGATGTGGTCGATGCCCAGGCGGGTATCGACGTGGCGGCGGCCATTGCCGAGCAGCACGCCGTTGGCGGTCAGCTGGGCGTTGTCACCTTCCAGGCGCACGTTCAGTTCGTGGCGGCTGAGTGCGGCGCCCAGTTCCAGGTCGACGCGGTGGTACTGGGCATCACGCGCCAGCACCGCATCGGTACGCAGGAAGCTGGTCTGGCGCGCGCTGCCGGCCTGCACGCGGGCATGCTTGAGCACGGCATCGCGGGCGACATGGGCATGCAGCACGGTGTTGTCCAGGTGCGCCGGGTCGCCCACGCTGAAGCGGTGCTCGACCACGCCCAGGCTGGCGCCGACACGCAGTTCGATCAGGTGGCGGTGGTGCCAGGCCAGGTCGGTGTCGCCGGCCACGCTGGCGAACACCAGCTGCAGCGGCACCTCGACCTGCACGCCTTCGTCCACGCGCAGCACCACGCCTTCATCGGCCAGCGCGGCATTCAGGCGGGCGAACACCTCGTCGCTGCGCTCGTAGCGGCGGCCGAGGAAACGCGCGGCATCCTCGCCGGCGGCCAGTGCCGAGGACAGTGGTTCCAGCTGCACGCCGGCCGGCAGGCCGTGGGTGTCGCTCAGCGCGTCGCTGAGGCGGCCGTTGACGAATACCAGGCGCGGCGCCGGGATGTCTTCCAGCACGGCTGCGTCCAGCACCGGCGGCGACAGCGGCGCGGCGGCGAAGGCGCGCCGCTCCAGCTGGCGCAGCGAGGTGTACTTCCAGGCTTCGCTGCGGCCGGCCGGCAGGCCATCGCGCAGCACCGTATCGAGCACTTCGCGGCGCGCATCGCTGCCGCAGAAGGCCTGGGCCATCGAGTCGAGCAGGGCGCTCATCAGACCGCCGCCTCGCGCACCACGCGATCCTTGAGGAAATCGTAGCCGTGCGCTTCCAGTTCCAGGGCCAGTTCCGGGCCGCCGGTCTTGACGATGCGGCCATCGGCCAGCACGTGCACCACGTCCGGCTTGATGTAGTCCAGCAGGCGCTGGTAATGGGTGATGACCAGGAACGAACGGTCGGCCGCGCGCAGCGCGTTGACGCCGTCGGCAACGCTCTTCAGTGCGTCGATGTCCAGGCCCGAATCGGTTTCGTCGAGGATAGCCAGCTTCGGCTCGAGCACGGCCAGCTGGAAGATCTCGTTGCGCTTCTTCTCACCACCGGAGAAACCTTCGTTGACGCCACGGTGCAGCAGCTCGTCCTTCAGGTGCAGCACGGCCAGCTTCTGGCGGACCAGCTTCAGGAACTGCATGGAATCGAGTTCTTCCTCGCCACGCGCCTTGCGCTGGGCGTTCAACGCCGCGCGCAGGAAATAGGTGTTGTTCACGCCCGGGATTTCCACCGGGTACTGGAAGGCCAGGAACAGGCCGGCGGCGGCGCGCGCTTCCGGGTCCTGGTCGAGCAGGTCGCTGCCTTCGAACTGCACGCTGCCTTCGGTCACTTCATAGCCGTCACGGCCGGCCAGGACATTGCCCAGGGTGGACTTGCCGGCGCCGTTGGGGCCCATGATGGCGTGCACCTGGCCGGGCTTCACTTCCAGCGACAGGCCCTTGAGGATTTCCTTGTCGCCGATGCGGGCGTGGAGGTTTTCGATCTTCAGCATGGTGGGGATTTCCGTGGGGCGGGCTGCGGCCCGCCGATAAAGAGAATGCGTTTGCGAGGGGCAGGGGCTGGCGGTCAGCCCACCGAACCTTCCAGCGAGACTTCCAGCAGCTTCTTGGCTTCCACTGCGAATTCCATCGGCAGTTCGCGGAACACCTGCTTGCAGAAGCCATCGACGATCATCGACACCGCGTCTTCCTGGCTGATGCCACGGGCGCGGCAGTAGAACAGCTGGTCGTCGGAGATCTTCGAGGTGGTGGCCTCGTGCTCGACGGTGGCGCCCGGGTTCTTCACCTCGATGTAGGGGAAGGTGTGGGCACCGCACTGCTTGCCGATCAGCAGCGAATCGCACTGGGTGTAGTTGCGCGCGCCATCGGCATTGCGGTCGACCTTGACCAGGCCGCGGTAGGTGTTCTGGCCGCGGCCGGCGCTGATGCCCTTGCTGACGATCTTGCTCTTGGTGCGCTTGCCGACGTGGATCATCTTGGTGCCGGTGTCGGCCTGCTGGCGGTGATGGGTCAGCGCCACCGAGTGGAACTCGCCCACCGAATCGTCGCCCAGCAGCACGCAGGAGGGGTACTTCCAGGTGATGGCCGAACCGGTCTCGACCTGGGTCCAGGTGACCTTGCTGCGCGCACCACGGCATTCGGCACGCTTGGTGACGAAGTTGTAGATGCCGCCGACGCCGTTCTCGTCGCCCGGGTACCAGTTCTGCACGGTGGAGTACTTGATCTCCGCATCTTCCAGCGCGACCAGCTCGACCACCGCGGCGTGCAGCTGGTTCTCATCGCGCATCGGCGCGGTGCAGCCTTCCAGGTAGGACACGTACGCCTTGTCCTCGCACACGATGAGGGTGCGCTCGAACTGGCCGGTGTGGCCGGCGTTGATGCGGAAGTAGGTGCTCAGTTCCATCGGGCAACGCACGCCCTTGGGAATGAACACGAAGCTGCCATCGGAGAACACGGCCGAGTTGAGCGCGGCGAAGTAGTTGTCCCCCACCGGCACCACGGTGCCCAGGTACTGGCGCACCAGCTCCGGGTGTTCCTTGATGGCCTCGGACATCGAGCAGAAGATGATGCCCTTCTCGGCCAGTTCCTTGCGGAAGGTGGTACCGACGGATACCGAGTCGAACACCGCGTCCACCGCCACGCCGGCCAGCTTGGCGCGCTCGTGCAGCGGCACGCCCAGCTTGTCGTAGGTGTCCAGCAGTTCCTTCGGCACGTCATCCAGCGAAGCGTACTTCGGGCCCTTGGGCGCGGAGTAGTAGCTGAGCGCCTGCAGGTCGATCGGGGCGATCTGCAGCTTGGCCCAGTTCGGCATCGGCATGGTCAGGAAGTGGCGGTAGGCGTCCAGGCGCCATTGCGTCATCCATTCCGGCTCCTCCTTCTTGGCCGACAGGGCACGGATGGTGTCCTCGTCCAGGCCCGGCGGCAGGGAGTCCGATTCGATCTCCGTGATGAAGCCGGCCGAGTACTTGCGGCCGAGCTGCTCATGGATCTCGCGGTTGGGGGTGTCGTCGTGGGCGACGGTTTCGATGGTTTCGGTGGCCATGGGGGGGCTGCCTACGGATCAGGAGACGACGTCGACAGCGATGGTGCGGCGCTGTTCGTCATCGACAAGGGGAAGGGGGGGCAGGATCTGGGCGAGGGTGACATCGCGCAGGGCCTCGGAAACCACGTCGTTGATCAGCCGCCAGCTGCTGCGTGCGCCGCATTTGGGCGCCATGTTGCACTGGTGGTGGTCGTGGCTGCATTCGGTCAGCGCCAGCGGCCCTTCCATCGCCTCGACCACCTCGAACAGCGAGATCTCGATGGACGGGCGGGTCAGCCGGTAGCCGCCGCGGACACCGCGCAGGCCTTCGACCAGGCCGGCCTGGGCCAGCGGCTTGAGCACTTTGCTGACGGTGGGCGGTTCCAGGCCGGTGAATTCGGCCAGCTCGGTCGCACTCAGCACTTCACCCGGGCGGGCGGCGAGTACGGTCAGCACGACCGTCGCGTAATCGGTGAGTTTGGTGACGCGCAGCATGGGGGATGCGAGTGGTTCTTAAAGCGGACTGAAATTGTACGCTTTTCTTCGCCAGCATCCAACCCGGCCATTCAGCCGGCGCTTGGGGCGGTCGTCGGCCCGGCGGGAACAACACACCGGGGCGACCGGGGCGCAATGCTGCGGCATGCGGGTTGTTTTCGCAATCACCCGGAATGAGTGAGAATCGGGTTCCTTTCGCTGCAGACCCACCCTTGCCGATGCCCAAGAAGATCCAAGCCCGCAAGTCCGCCATCCATGGCAACGGCGTGTTCGCCGTGGCCCCGATCAAGCAGGGCGAGCGCGTGATCCAGTACAAGGGCCTGTTGCGCAGCCACGGCGACGTCGATGCCGACGACAGCGGCGACGTGGAAAGTGGCCATACCTTCCTGTTCACCCTCAACGATGACTGGGTGATCGACGCCAACTACAAGGGCAACGACGCACGCTGGATCAACCACAGCTGCGACCCGAACTGCGAGGCGGTGATCGAGGAAGACGAGGACGGCGACAGCCGTGGTGACAAGGTCTTCATCGAAGCGCTGCGCGACATCACCGCCGGCGAGGAGCTGACCTACAACTACGGCATTACCTTGGCCGAGCGCCACACGGCAAAGCTGAAGAAGATCTGGGAGTGCCGCTGCGGTTCGCCCAAGTGCACCGGCACGATGCTGCAGCCCAAGCGCTGACGGGTAATTGGTAGCGCCGGGCCGTGCCCGGCGAGCGCGAAGCGTGGGCGGAACCAGACGCCGGGCACGGCCCGGCGCTACCAGTGGTCTCTCCACCTGCCGTGCACGATCGGGTCACCGCCGTGCAATGGCGGTTCGCCGATTCTGTGTGCCCCCTCACTGGAGCACACGACATGACACAGCGTATCGCCGGCAAGCAGGTCGCCATCCTCGCGACCCACGGCTTTGAACAGTCCGAACTGATCGAACCCAAGCGCCTGCTGGAAGCGCAGGGCGCGATCGTCACCGTGGTCTCTCCTGCGCAGGAGGCCAGCATCAAGGGCTGGAAGGACAAGGACTGGGGCGGCGTGGTGACGGTGGACCTGCCGCTGGCCGAGGCCGACGCCGGGCGTTTCGATGCGCTGGTGTTGCCCGGCGGGGTGATCAACCCCGACACCCTGCGTACCGACGAGGCGGCGCTGGGCTTCATCCGCAGCGTGGCCGATGCCGGCAAGCCGGTGGCCGCGATCTGTCATGGCCCTTGGCTGCTGATCAACAGCGGGCTGGCCAAGGGGCGCGAGGTGACCTCGTGGCCGTCGCTGCAGCAGGACCTGACCAATGCCGGCGCGCGTTGGCGCGATGCCGAGGTGGTAGTGGACGGCAAGCTGATCACCAGCCGCAAGCCGGATGACATTCCGGCCTTCAGCGAGGCCGTGGTCAACGCACTGGCTGCGTGATGGTGTGCCGCCGGGCCATGCCCGGCGAGCGCGAAGCGCGGGATCATCAAAAGCCGCCGGGCGCGGCCCGGCGCTACCTCCACCCGGGTCGATGTTGCGGTAGCGCCGGGCCATGCCCGGCGAGCGCGAAGCGCGGGATCATCAGAAGCCGCCGGGCACGGCCCGGCGCTACCTTATTTGCCCAGAAGGCCGGCAGGCATCAGGTTGCCCAGGTTCTGGTTGAAGGTGACCACCAGCTTGCCGTTCTTCACCTGCGCCGACTGCACCTGCAGCGCGCCCAGCACGCCGGCCATGGCCGGGTCCAGCTTGTAGATCGGTTCGCGACGGGCGTAATCGCTCAGCGCAGCGTTGAGCAGGCCGCGCGTACGCGAGTCGAGGCGACCGCCCTGGCTGGCCGGGGTGAAGTCGTCCACGGTCGGGTCCTGCAGGTGGAAGCCCTGGGTCTGCGCGTCGTAGCGCAGGCCGCTGCTGAGCTTCACCTTGCCCAGGTTGGTCGGGGTGCCGCCGGCGGTGGCCAGTGCCAGGTCCATGCCGAGGTCGAGGCGTTCGCCAGCGGGCAGGCTCAGCTGGGGGTGGCTCATGGTCAGTGCGATCAGGCCGCCCAACGCATTCTGGGTGCGCGGGAAGCTGCCATCCAGATACTGCTGCACGTCGCTGGCGCCAACCGCCAGTTCGCGCCCGGAAATAGAGGGGGCCGCCTGCGCACCGATCGCGGCGGCGATCAGCACGGTGGACGCGGCAAGGCGGGTCATCAGGGAACGCAGGCGCATGGCGGTGACCGGGGCGATGAATGAGGGCTACAGAGTAGCTTTGCACGCTGAATCCTACGTGCATGCCGCTGCAACGGTTCAGTCCAGCGTCGGTTGCAGCTGCGCCGACTGGATCTGCCAGCCCTGTCCATCTGCGCGGGGCTGCACGCGGTACCAGCCGTGGTAGCGGAACGCGCCCTCGCCAGTGGAGGCGCGGATGCGCACTGGCACTTCCAGCAGGCGCGGCGGCTGCTGCTGATCGCGCGGCACGGCGGGGTCGCTGTCCAGGCGCAGGTTGCGCACGTCCGGCAGCAGGCGCAGTGCGGCATCGTCGGCACGCCGTGCATCCGGCGGGGCGATGGCCCAGGCGGCATCGATGCCGGCCTTGTTGCGGTTGAGCAGGTCCAGCACATAGCGGTTGAGCAGCCGGGACGGCGTTTCACCATCCGCGGCGACCGCGCCATACAGCGGGTCGATGGCCTGCGACGCAAGGCCGTGTTCATCGTGCGAGGCAGCGGGACGGCCTGCGTCGATCGCTGGTGCGTCGGCGGGCGGCGGCACGGCGGCTGCGTCATCGGACGGTGTCTGCCTGGAACAGCCCAGCAGGGTCACCGTCATCATCAACAACATGGCACTGCGCATGTCTGCCTCCTCCCCGAGGCGACCTGGAGGAGGGCAGTGTATCGGCAGCGTCCGGATCAGCGCGACGTAGGCAGCTGTTCCAGTGCGGCCAGGGCCGGCAGCACCTGCGCCGCCACGGCTGCCAGTGCATGGCCGTCGGTATCGGCGTGGCGCTGCACGATATCGCGCAGCAGCTGGGTGGCGACCACCAGGGTGGCGCGCTCGTCACCGCTGAGGCCGGCCGTGCGCGGGGCGCTTTCCAGCAGACGCATCAGGTCGCGGCTGGCGCGATGTTCCAGTTCGATGGTGCAGCGCCCGGTGCACTGATGCCCGTCCTTTTCGATCGGGGTCACCGAGATCCGGTAGCGGGTGGAGGGGCTGGCCATGAGGGTGTGCTCGCCTGGGTCTGGAGGGATGTGCCCACCATAGGCAAGGCCGCGACCGGCGGCGACGGCCGGGACTGCACGCAGTGTTCCACCCGGTCCGTTTCCGACGCGTAAAAACCGGGCCACAGCCAATGCTGGTGCGGCTGTCGGCGGGGACGGTGCTTGCGCGGAAACGCTGTGTTGCGATTTGCGCGGGGTCGTGGCGCCGGCGCAGACAAAAACGGGACGGCCTGCGCCGTCCCGTCGGAAGATGCCGTTGGGCGCGCGCTTAGAGCGCGGCGTCCTTCAGCTTCTTCAGCGGGCGCACCTTCAGCTTGGTGGTGGCCGGCTTGGCAGCGAACCACTGCTCTTCCTTGGTGAACGGGTTGATGCCCTTGCGCTTCGGCTTGGCCGGCACGCTGACGGTCGAGATCTTCAGCAGGCCCGGCAGGGTGAAGGAGCCAGCGCCCTTCTTGTGCACCGAGGAAGCAACGGCGGTTTCAAGCGAGGCCAGCACCGCGCGCACGTCCTTGGCGACAACGCCGGACGCTTCCGCGATGTGTGCAACCAGGCCGGACTTGGTCAGCACTTCCTTGATCGGCTTCGGAGCGGCCGGCTTGGCGGCAGCCTTCGTCGCGACTTTCTTCACTGCCTTTTTCGGGGCAGCCTTCTTAGCGGTCTTTGCCATGGTTTCCTGTTCCGTGAACGGTTGGTTGTGTGGTCGGCGCCGAACCCCGTCGGCAAGCGCAATGTAGGGCAACTCTCGAGCGCCGCCAATAGCCCGGAGCGCGGAAAGTGCATGTTTTTTCATATCCAGGCCGATTGAGTACATGTCCGGAAGCGGGCAAACAGGCGGTGCGCTGCAGTGCGCAATAGGGGGCGCCGTTGCTGCGGAATGCGCGAAACCGCTGAAAACAAGGGAAAAATTCAATTCGCGCTGGTGAGGAAGTGTCCACCGGGCTGGCCAGGAACCGCGACGTGCCCTGCGGCGGGGCGACGCAGGGCTAACGCGTGCCGTGCGAGGGTAGCCGTTCATCACCGCCACGCAGGAGCAGCACATGGGAATCTCGCGACACGCCACCGCGCACTGGGAAGGGGACCTCAAGTCGGGCAAGGGCCAGTTGAGCACGCCGCAGAGCGGGCTGCTGGACAAGACCCGCTACGGCTTCAACAGCCGCTTCGGCGATGAGAAAGGCACCAACCCGGAGGAGCTGATCGCCGCCGCGCACGCCGGCTGCTTCACGATGGCGCTGTCGGCCAAGCTGGGCGATGCCGGGTTTACACCGACCTCGCTGGATACCGAAGCCAAGGTCGACCTGTCGATGGAAGGTGGCCCGCAGCTGTCGCAGATCCGGCTGAAGGTGAAAGCCGTGGTGCCGGGCATCGACGCCGCGCAGTTCCGCGCGATCGCCGATGACGCCAAGCAGAACTGCCCGGTGTCCAAGGCACTGAGCGCCGTGCCGATCAGCCTGGAAGCCGAGCTGGGCTGAGGCCGGTAGCGCCGGGCCATGCCCGGCGAGTGAAGCGGAACGGAGCCGGGCACCGCCCGGCGCCCCATCGCAATCACCAATCAATGGTCCCGCTGATCACCGTCTGCACCTGTCCGCCGGACCACACCTCGCCGTCCTCATCCACGCGCAGGGTCAGCCGCGCATCGTGGCCGACCTCGCGGCCCTGGCTGACTTCATACGGTTCGCGGCCGCGCGGCAGCACGCCACGCAGGTCCAGCCACGCGGCCAGCACGGCATTCGCCGCACCCGAGGCGGCATCCTCGAAGCGACGCCCGTTGCCGACGAAGGCGCGCACGGCCAGGTCGAAGCCTTCGCTGCCATCGCTGAACGCATACGCGAACACGCCCATGCTGTCGGTGGATTCGGCCAGCGCGGCGACCGCGTCCCATTCCGGCTGCAGCGCACGCAGCGTGGCCTCGTCGGCCACCTGGACCACCCACCAGCTGCGGCCGCCCTGCATGCGCGCTGGCGGCAAATCACCCAGCGGCCAGCCCTGCAACGCGGCCTGCAGGCGCGGATCATTGGCGTGCGCAATTTCAGCCAGCTGCGCGCGCGGGGTGCGGATGGCGATGCGCTGTGCGGCGCCCTCGCCCATCACCTGCAGCGGCAGCAGGCCGGCAATGCCGTCCTGCACCAGCACGCCCTCCACCGGCGCGGCCAGGCCAGCCTGCAGCACGGCGTGGGCGGTGCCGACGCTGGGGTGGCCGGCGAAGGGGACCTCCTTCTGCGGGCTGAACATGCGCAGCCGGTAGCTGCTGCCAGCGGTCTGCGGCGCGAACACGAAGGTGGTTTCCGGCAGCCGGGTCCAGCGCGCGATGGCCTGCATGGCGGTGTCGTCCAGGCCCTCGGCATCGAGCACCACGGCCAGCGGATTGCCGGCGCCGGCGCGCGGCGAGAACACATCCAGCTGCAGGAAACGGCGTGCGGACATCAGGGGAAACTCCAGGAAATGGAGAGATGGTAGCGCGGGGCCATGCCCCGCGAGCGCGCAGCGCGGTGCGGTGATGCCGCCGGGCATGGCCCGGCGCTACCAGCTTATGTGGCCGTCAATCACCGGTTGCACCCGGCCGCCGATCCACACCGTGCCTTCGGCATCGACACGCACATGGACATGGCCGTTGCGGCCGACTTCGCGGCCCTGGCTGGCCACGTAAGCACCCGCGCCGTTGGGCAGGGCGCCGCGCTGGCGCAGCCAGGCGCCGATCAGCGCGTTGGCGCTGCCGGTCACCGGATCTTCGGGTACGTTCACCGCATCGCCCGGGCAGAACGCGCGCACCACGCGGCTGTGCCCTGCGGCGGGTTCATCGGCGAACACCGCCACGCCGGTCGCGCCGGTGGCATTGGTCCAGTCGCGCAGGGCGGCCATGTCCGGGGCCAGGCCGCGCACGGCGGCGGCATCGCGCAGGGGCAGCAGCCACCAGCGCGGGCCGTTGTCCCACAGCTCGGGGGCATGGCCGTCGGCGGCCAGGGCCAGCAGCGGTTCCGGTGCCTGGCCGGGCGCGGTGGGCAGGTGCCGGGCCGGTGGACTGGCCAGTTCGATGGTCGGCCCGTCGGCCGGGCCACTCACCCGCACCGGCAGCAGGCCGGCGGCGCATTGCTGGACCAGGGCGCCGCCGTCTCCCGGCGTGGCCAGGCCACAGGTGACCGCTGCCCAGGCCGCGCCGACGCTGGGGTGGCCGGCGAACGGCAGCTCGCTGCCCGGGGTGAAGATGCGGATGTGGTAATCGGCACCGGCGGCGCGGGGCTGCAGGAAGAACACTGTCTCGGACAGGTTCAGCCACGCCGCCAGCGCCTGCATGCGCCCGGCGGACAGCCCGTCGGCGCCCAGCACCACGCCCAGCGGGTTGCCGCTGCCGGGCTGGTGGGCGAAGACATCAAGCTGCAGGTAGCGGAAGGCGGCCATCGGTGGGTCCATTGGGCTTAGAATCGAAGGTTCCGCCCCCTCGGGCGGCTTCCCCACATTACACATAGCCTATCCATGTCAGCTTCCCCCCTTGTCGATCGTTGGATCGTACTGAAGTTCGGCGGCACCTCGGTGTCGCGTCGCCACCGCTGGGACACGATCGGGAAGCTGGCGAAAAAACGCGCGGAAGAGACCGGCTCGCGCGTGCTGGTGGTGGTCTCGGCGCTGTCCGGGGTCACCAATGAACTGACCGCGATCGCCGATGGCGCGCCGGACAGCCGCGACCGCGTGGCCGCCCTGGTCGAACGCCATGAGGGCTTCCTGGTCGAGCTCGGCCTGGGCCGCGAGGTGCTGGGCGAACGCCTGGCCGCCCTGCAGGGCCTGCTGGATGACCCGCGCGCCGCCACCCGCCCGCTGGAATGGCAGGCCGAAGTGCTGGGCCAGGGCGAGCTGCTCTCCTCGACCCTGGGCGCGGCTTACCTGCACGCCTCGGGCCTGGACATGGGCTGGATGGACGCCCGCCAATGGCTGGACGCGATGCCGCCGCAGCCGAACCAGAGTGAGTGGTCGCAGCGCCTGTCGGTGAACTGCCAATGGCGCGCCGACGCGGACTGGATGCAGCGCTTCCGCGCGCAGCCGACCCGCCTGCTGATCACCCAGGGCTTCATTTCCCGCCACGCCGACGGCGGCACCGCCATCCTCGGCCGCGGTGGTTCGGATACTTCGGCGGCGTACTTCGGTGCGCTGCTCGGTGCCAGCCGCGTGGAAATCTGGACCGACGTGCCGGGCATGTTCAGCGCCAACCCCAAGGACGTGCCGGACGCGCGCCTGCTGACCCGCCTGGACTATTACGAAGCGCAGGAAATCGCCACCACCGGCGCCAAGGTGCTGCACCCGCGCTCGATCAAGCCGTGCCGCGACGCCGGCGTGCCGATGGCCATCCTCGATACCGAGCGCCCGGAACTGCCGGGCACCAGCATCGACGGCAGTGCTGCACCGGTGCCGGGCGTGAAGGCGATCAGCCGCCGCAACGGCATCGTGCTGGTGTCGATGGAAGGCATCGGCATGTGGCAGCAGGTCGGATTCCTGGCCGATGTGTTCGGCCTGTTCAAGAAGCACGGCTTGTCGGTGGACCTGATCGGTTCGGCCGAAACCAACGTCACCGTGTCGCTGGATCCGTCCGAGAACCTGGTCAACACCGATGTGCTGGCCGCGCTGTCGGCTGACCTGTCGCAGATCTGCAAGGTGAAGGTGATCGTGCCGTGCGCGGCCATCACCCTGGTCGGCCGTGGCATGCGTTCGCTGCTGCACAAGCTGTCGGACGTGTGGGCCACCTTCGGCCGCGAGCGCGTGCACATGATCTCGCAGTCGTCCAACGACCTGAACCTGACCTTCGTCATCGACGAGGCCGATGCCGATGGCCTGCTGCCGATCCTGCATGCCGAGCTGATCGACAGCGGTGCGATGCCGGTGGAAGAGACCGAAGTGTTCGGCCCGCGCTGGCGCGAGATCGCAGGCACCGTGCGCCCGCGTGGCACGCCGTGGTGGCGTGGCCAGCGTGCGCACCTGCTGCAGCTGGCCGACGCCGGCACGCCGCGCTACGTCTACCACCTGCCGACCGTGCGTGCCCGCGCCCGCGCGCTGGCCGCGATCAAGCCGATCGACCAGCGTTACTACGCGATCAAGGCCAACAGCCACCCGGCCATCCTGCAGCTGCTGGAAGCCGAAGGGTTCGGCCTGGAATGCGTTTCGCACGGCGAGCTGAAGCATGTGTTCCAGCACCTGCCGGAACTGTCGCCCAAGCGCGTGCTGTTCACCCCCAGCTTCTGCCCGCGCGAAGAGTACGAAGCCGGCTTCGCGCTCGGCGTCACCGTCACCGTGGACAACCTGGAAGCGCTGCAGCGCTGGCCGGATCTGTTCCGCAACCGCGAAATCTGGCTGCGCGTGGACCTGGGCCGTGGCGAAGGCCACCACGCCAAGGTCCGCACCGGCGGCAAGGATTCCAAGTTCGGCCTGCCGATGGCGCGCGTGGACGAGTTCGTGCGCACCGCCACCGATCTGGGCACCCGCGTGGTCGGCCTGCATGCTCACCTGGGCAGCGGCGTGGAAACCGCGCAGCACTGGCGCCTGATGTGCGATGAGCTGGCCGGTTTCGCCCGTCGCATCGGCAGCGTGCAGACCATCGACATCGGTGGTGGCCTGCCGATTCCGTACAGCGAGGAAGACGAGCCGTTCGACCTGGACGCCTGGGCCGAGGGCCTGACCGAGGTCAAGGCGCTGCACCCGGCGTTCCGCCTGGCGATCGAGCCGGGCCGCTACCTGGTGGCCGAATCGGGCGTGCTGCTGACCCATGCCACCCAGGTGGTGGAAAAGGACGGCGTGCGCCGCGTCGGCTTGGATGCCGGCATGAACACGCTGATGCGCCCGGCCCTGTACGACGCCTGGCACGACATCGAGAACCTCAGCCGCCAAGGCGGTTATGCCGAAGCGGCGTTCGATGTGGTCGGCCCGATCTGCGAATCCAGCGATGTGTTCGGCAAGCGCCGGAAGCTGCCGGTGTCCACTGCGCCGGACGATGTGATGCTGATCGCCGACGCCGGTGCCTACGGCTATGTGATGGCCAACACCTACAACCAGCGGGCGATGCCGCGCGAAGACGTGATCGAGTGATCGCCGCCCTTCGCGCCCTGCACCCGCCCACCGACACGTCCTGCGCTTCGCGCGGGGCGTGCCTGACCGCGCTTGAACTGGATCCGCCATGACTGCTTTCGATAAACACCAGGTTTCCCGCTTCCGCTTCGTCCGCTGCGAGTTCGCTGCGGATACCGGCGTGGCCAAGCTGGTCTACGCCTTCGACGATGGCCCGGAGATGGTGGAAACCATCACCGTGCCGGGCGCTCCGTTCGTGCTGGACGAGGCGCGCGCGGCCGCGGTGCAGCGCACCCTGCAGCTGCTGCACCTGATTGCCGGGGTCAGCTACTACAAGGCGGGCGTGCCGGAGACGGTCAGCATCGACAGCTATGCCATCGATGCCGATACCGCAGCGCTGGTGGAAACGGTCTACCTCAACGGCCTGGGCGAATTCGCCTACCGCAACGGCCTGAACCTGCGCGGGCGTTTTCGCCTGCCGGTACAGGGCGAAGCGGTGCAGGCGCCGGTGCTGGGCCTGCAGCCGCATGCGCTGGTGGCCATCGGCGGCGGCAAGGATTCGCTGGTCAGCATCGAAGCGCTGCGCCGTGCCGGCGTGGAGGAGACGGTGACCTGGATCGGCGGTTCGCAGCTGATCCGTGCCTGTGCCGAGCGCACCGGCCTGCCGACCCTGAACCTGGGCCGCGCGCTGGCGCCGGAACTGTTCGAACTGAACCGTCAGGGCGCGTGGAACGGGCACATTCCGGTCACGGCGGTGAACTCGGCGATCATGGTGCTGGCCGCGCTGCTGCAGGGCGTGGACCAGGTGGTGTTCTCCAACGAGCGCTCGGCCAGCTATGGCAGCCAGATTCCGGGCACCGGCGAAGTGAACCACCAGTGGTCCAAGGGCTGGGCGTTCGAGCAGGCCTTCGGCAACCACGTGCAGAAGCAGGTGGCCGCCGATCTGCAGTACTACTCGCTGCTGCGCCCGATGTCCGAACTGGCGGTGGGCCGCCAGTTCGCCAAGAGCGACTTCTACGACGCGCATTTCTCCAGCTGCAACCGCAACTTCCACATCCTCGGCGAGCGCCCGGTGAACCGCTGGTGCGGCGTCTGCCCGAAGTGCCACTTCGTGTTCCTGGCGCTGGCCCCGTTCATGCCCAAGACCCGCCTGGTGCGAATCTTCGGTCGCAATCTGCTGGACGACGCCGGCCAGGCCGGTGGCTTCGACGCGCTGCTGGAGTTCCAGGACCACAAGCCGTTTGAATGCGTGGGCGAAGGCCGCGAATCGCGCGCGGCGATGGCGACCCTGGCGCAGCGCCCGGAATGGAAGGAAGACGTGCTGGTGAAGCGCTTCTGCAACGAGATCCAGCCGCAGCTGGATGCCGCTGAGCTGGAACTGGCACCGCTGCTGCAGCTGCAGGGCGAGCACCGCATTCCGGCCGCGCTGTGGGAACGTGTGCGTGAAGATTTCACAGCTTGAAGGAAAGCGCGTTGCGCTGTGGGGCTGGGGGCGTGAGGGCCGCGCGGCGTTTGCCGTGCTGCGCGCGCGCCTGCCTGCGCTGGCCCTGAGCCTGTTCTGCCCGGCCGCCGAGGCCGAGGCCGCGCGTGCGGAAACGCAGGGGCTGCTGGACGTGCGCGGCGAGCCCACTGCCGAGGCGCTGGCCGCGTTCGAGGTGGTGATCAAGTCGCCCGGCATCAGCCCTTACCAGCCGATCGCGCTGGCGGCAGCGGGGCAGGGCACGGCCTTCATCGGCGGCACCGCGCTGTGGTTTGCCGAACATGCGGGCGACGATGGCATCGTGCACGACACCGTGTGCGTGACCGGCACCAAGGGCAAGAGCACCACCACCGCACTGGTGGCGCACCTGCTGCGCGCGGCCGGCCACCGCACCGGCCTGGTCGGCAATATCGGGCTGCCGCTGCTGGAGGTGCTGGACCCGCAGCCGGCGCCCGCGTTCTGGGCGGTGGAACTGTCCAGCTACCAGACCGGTGAAGTGGCGCGCAGCGGCGCCCGCCCGCAGGTGGCGGTGGTGCTCAACCTGTTCCCGGAACACCTGGACTGGCACGGCAGCGAACAGCGCTACATCGAAGACAAGCTGCGGCTGGTGACCGAGGCCGCGCCGCGGATTGCCGTGCTCAATGCCGCCGATCCGCATCTGGCCGCGCTCTCGTTGCCGGACAGTGACGTGGTCTGGTTCAACCAGCCGCAGGGCTGGCACATGCGCGGTGACATCGTGCATCGCGGCGAACAGGCCGTGTTCGATACCCGCAACACGCCGCTGCCGGGCCGCCACAACCGCGGCAACCTGTGCGCGGTGCTGGCCGCGCTGGAAGCGCTGGGCCTGGATGCGATAGCGCTGGCACCGGCGGTGCAGGACTTCCGACCGCTGCCCAACCGCCTGCAGCGCATCGGCGCGGCCGATGGCCTGACCTACGTCAACGATTCGATCAGCACCACGCCGCACGCCAGCCTGGCCGCGCTGGAATGTTTCGCCGGCCAGCGCATCGCGCTGCTGGTGGGCGGGCACGACCGTGGCCTGGACTGGACCGATTTCATGCAGCACATGGCGCACGATGTGCCGCCGGTGGAGATCGTGACGATGGGCAGCAACGGCCCGCGCATCCACGCGATACTGCAGCCGCTGGCCGATGCCGGCCGCTTCGGCCTGCACGCGGCCGGCGACCTGCCCGAGGCGATGGCGCTGGCACGCACGGCGCTGGGTGCGCAGGGCGGGGTGGTGCTGTTGTCGCCGGGCGCGCCGAGCTTTGGTGCCTACCGCGATTACGTGGCCCGCGGCCGCCATTTCGCCGAGCTGGCCGGGTTCGAGCCGGACAGCATCAGCGCGATTCCGGGCCTGGGCATCGGGTAAAGGGTCAGCCTCGATCTACGGTAGTGCCGGCCGCTGGCCGGCAACCCGGGGCACGGCATCCACGCATGGCGTGGCTCTACTGTAGGGCGAGGTACCATCGGCGCATTCCCGGACGGATTCGAGAAGCCCGATGTGCACCTTCATCACCGTATTCCTGCCCACCACGCTGGCCCACGAAACAGCCGCCGCGATCTTCACCCGCAGCGGCCGTCGGCTGTTCGCGCAGGATTCGCCCAGCCTGCAGGCCGCGGTCGGGCCCGGCTGGCAGCCGTGGCTGAGCGCCGCGCACTGCGATTGCGGCACCGCGCTGGCGTCGGTGCGGGCCGAGCCGGAATGGAAGGGCGATGCCGAGCGCTGGCGGAAGAAGGGCTGGAGCGAAGCGAAGATCGCCCGCGCGCTGGCCGAGCAGCTGGCGCGGCATGCGCAGGATCAGCAGCTGCGTCGCGATGAAGCCCTGGGCGATGCCGGCCAGTGGTTGCAGCGCATCGATGCCCTGCTGCAGTCCAGGGCCGCGCGCATTGGCCTGCTGGTACGCGACTACGATGGCGCGGTGGATGCCCGGCAGCCGCCGCCGCCGGAACGTCATTGGTCACGGAATCAGCTGGCCGCAGCGGATCTGCTGGCGCTCGCGCCGGGCACGTTGCATTGGATCGAGCGCGGGTGAGAACGTTATCCACGCATGGCGTGGATCCACTATTCAGTCGGCGTCCTGATCGATGAACGCGTAATCCCGATCCATCAGCTGCTGCAGATACGCATCGAAGTTCGGCGCGATGACTGCATAGCTGTCCGGATCGTGCAGGTAGCGCACCACCTGGCCGACGGTGCCGCCCGGTGCCGGGTCGAAATCCAGGTAGAGCATCGAGGTGCCGCCATTGTTCATGCAGTGCGAGAAGCACAGGCGGCGGTCCATCGGCAGATCGGCATCGATGCCGTCGCCAAGGATCTCCGGCTCCTCGTCCAGCCATTCCTCGTAGATGGACCGGATGCTGTCGTCCCACTGCTGCTGGTCTTCGAAGATCTGCGCGACCGAGCGCAGGTAGTACGGAGAGCCGCCGTCCTCGACATCCGAGCCCAGCATGTAGACCACGACTTCGCCGCCGGGGTACTCGCGGAAGTGCGTGCCATCTACCCGCGACAGCAACGCCAGCAGGCTGTCAGGTACCAGCGGCCACTGCGTGCGCAGGCGCTGCAGGTCTTCGGCGCTGGCGCCTTGGACATGTGCCCACTGCGCAGCGTCCTCGGCAGGCAGGCGCGGAACAAGGCCGGAAAGAAAGCGATCAACAAGGTTCATGTAAAAAGGGGACGGAGGGGAGCAGGTCGTATCCAACCACACCTGCGTCACGTCGCCAATGCAGAATGCGACCCGTGAGGGTGTTCTGCAACGTGATTCCCTCCGTCCCCTTTTCATTGGAGCAGGCGCATGAACCGATGGCGTTGTGGTGTGGCGATGGTGCTCGGCCTGGCGGCGATGCCGGCGTGGGCGGCGATGAAGACCCAGCCGGTGGAGTGGAAGCACGAGGGCACGACCTTCAGTGGCGTGCTGGTCTACGACGACGGCGACAACGACAAGCGCCCGGGCCTGGTGATGGTGCCCAACTGGAAGGGCGTCAACGAGTCCGCCATCGAGAAGGCCACGCAGCTGGCCGGCGATGACTACGTGGTGCTGGTGGCCGACGTGTACGGCAAGGGCGTGCGGCCAAAGACCGATGCCGAGGCCGGCCCGGTGGCGACCAAGCTGCGCAACGACCGGCCGCTGCTGCGTGCACGCGCGCTGGAAGCGGTGAACGTGCTCAAGGCGCAGGCCGGCAAGGCGCCGCTGGATGCCAGCCGGATCGGTGCGGTGGGCTTCTGCTTCGGCGGCACCACGGTGCTGGAACTGGCCCGCGCCGGTGCGCCGCTGGCCGGCGTGGTCAGCCTGCACGGCGGGCTCGGTTCGCCGCTGCCGGCACAGGCCGGTGGCAGCCATCCCTCGGTGCTTGTGCTCAACGGCGCCGACGACAAGAGCGTGACCGCCGAGGACATCGGCAGCTTCCAGAAGGAAATGGACGCGGCCAAGGTCGACTGGGAATTCACCAACTACAGCGGCGCGGTGCACTGCTTCGCCGAGCGTGATGCCAACAGCCCGCCGGGCTGCCAGTACAACGAACGGGCAGCCAAGCGCGCGTGGAAGGCGTTGGATGAGTTCTTCGAGGAGCGGTTCCGGTAACCGGTAGGTGCCGACCGTTGGTCGGCACACCTTCACCGGTCAATGCGAGCGCTGCACCGCGTAACGGGCCAGACCGCGCAGTGCGGCCACGGCATCGTTGTCGCCCAGGCCGTCGAGCGCGCGCTCGGCGGCTTCGGCGTATTCCTCGGCACGGCGGCGGCTGTAGTCCAGGCCGCCGGTGGCGCGGATGGCGGCCAGCACTTCCGGCATGGCCGAAGCGTCGCCGTCCTGCACGATGCTGCGCAGGCGCTCGCGGGTCGCGTCGTCCGAATGGGCCATCGCGTGGATCAGCGGCAGGGTCGCCTTGCCTTCGGCCAGGTCGTCACCCAGGTTCTTGCCCAGTTCCTCGGCGTTGGCCGAGTAGTCCAGGACGTCGTCGGCGATCTGGAAGGCGTAGCCCAGGTGCATGCCGTAGTCGTACAGGGCCTGCTGTGTGGTTTCGTCCACGCCGCTGGCCAGCGCGCCCAGGCGGGTGCCGGCAGCGAACAGCACCGCGGTCTTGCGCTCGATCACGCGCAGGTAGGCCGCTTCGTCGGTGTCCGGGTTGTGCACGTGCAGCAGCTGCAGCACTTCGCCCTCGGCGATGCGGTTGGTGGTGTCGGCCAGGATCTGCATGACCGGCATGCGGTCCAGTTCCACCATCAGCTGGAAGCTGCGCGAATACAGGAAGTCACCCACCAGCACGCTCGGCGCGTTGCCCCACAGGGCATTGGCGGTGCTGCGGCCGCGCCGCAGGCTCGATTCGTCCACCACGTCGTCGTGCAGCAGGGTGGAGGTGTGGATGAACTCGATGATCGCTGCCAGCTGGTGGTGCTCGGGGCCGGCCGTGCCGACAGCATGCCCGGCCAGCATCACCAGCATCGGCCGCAGGCGCTTGCCGCCGGCGGAAATGATGTGGTCGGCGATCTGGTTGATCAGTACGACGTCCGAGGACAGCCGGTGCCGGATCAGGGCATCGACGGCGGCCATGTCGGCCGCAGCAAGCGACTGGATCTGGGGCAGGCCCAGGGCGGGACGGGTGTCTTCGGTGATGGTCATGCGATCAGGCTTTCAGGCTCACCGCCAATTATAGGGGCTGGCCGTGAAATCGGGCGGAAACCGGCCCATCCGGCCTTTTCGCAGGGCGTTGGCCGGCCCGGCGGCGTGAATACGTATGCAGGCAGCGCCATGCCCGGGAAGCCGCCGCTAAGCTTGCCGGAGTTGGTTTTCGGCCCGCTTCCGGTGGGTCCCGCATGCCCGGAGGGGGGCTGTCGATGTCGCACAATCCATGGTGGCGCGGAGCCGTCATCTACCAGATTTACCCGCGCAGCTACCTCGACGCCAGCGGCGACGGGGTGGGCGACCTGCCGGGCATCATCCAGCGCCTGGACCACATCGCGGCGCTGGGCGCCGATGCGATCTGGATCTCGCCGTTCTTCAAGTCGCCGATGGCCGATTTCGGCTATGACATCGCCGATTACCGCGATGTCGACCCGCTGTTCGGCAGCCTGGAGGACTTCGACCGCCTGCTGGCCAAGGCGCATGGCCTGGGCCTGAAGGTGATGATCGACCAGGTGCTCAGCCACACCTCGCTCGAGCATGCCTGGTTCCGCGAGAGCCGCCAGGATCGCACCAATCCCAAGGCCGACTGGTACGTGTGGGCCGACCCGCGCGAGGACGGCACGCCGCCCAACAACTGGCTGTCGCTGTTCGGTGGCGGCGCCTGGCAGTGGGAGCCGCGCCGCGAGCAGTACTACCTGCACAACTTCCTGGTCGACCAGCCGGACCTGAACTTCCACCACCCGGACGTGCAGCAGGCGACCCTGGACAACGTGCGGTTCTGGCTGGACCGCGGCGTGGACGGCTTCCGCCTGGACGCCATCAACTTCTGCTTCCACGACGCGCAGCTGCGCGACAACCCGCCCAAGCCGGCGGACAAGCGCGTGGGCCGCGGCTTCAGCCCGGACAACCCATACGCCTACCAGTACCACTACTACAACAACACGCAGCCGGAAAACCTACCGTTCCTGCAGCAACTGCGCGCGCTGCTGGACGAGTACCCGGGCGCGGTGAGCCTGGGCGAGATTTCCTCGGAGGACTCGCTGGCCACCACCGCCGAGTACACCCAGGACGGCCGCCTGCACATGGGCTACAGCTTCGAGCTGCTGGTGGACGACTACAGCGCGGCCTACATCCGTGAAACGGTCGCGCGCCTGGAAGCGGTGATGACCGAAGGCTGGCCGTGCTGGGCGGTGTCCAACCATGACGTGGAGCGGGCCGTGAGCCGCTGGGGCGGCCGTCCGTCCGACCCGCGCCTAGCCCGCATGCTGGTGGCGATGCTGTGCTCGCTGCGCGGTTCGGTCTGCCTGTACCAGGGGGAAGAGCTGGGCCTGGCCGAGGCGGAAGTCGCCTTCGAGGACCTGCAGGACCCCTACGGCATCACCTTCTGGCCGAACTTCAAGGGCCGTGATGGCTGCCGCACGCCGATGCCGTGGACCGACGCCCCGCTGGCCGGCTTCACCACCGGCAAGCCCTGGCTGCCGATCCCGGCCGAGCACCGGGCGGCGGCGGTGGCGGTGCAGGAAGCCGACCCGGGTTCGGTCCTGGCGGCCTTCCGCGGCTTCCTCGCCTGGCGGCGGACTCAGCCGGCCCTGCAGCACGGCGACATCCGTTTCCTGGACAGTGCCGAGCCAGTGCTGCTGTTCGAGCGTATGCTTGCAGATGAAACCCTCCTGCTGGCCTTCAACCTGTCGGCCGAGTCGGTGAGCCATCCGCTGCCGCCGGGCAACTGGCAGCAGGTGGCGGTGCCGGGCCCGGATGCGGGCACGGTGCAGGGCAATGAACTCCAGCTGCCGCCGCGTGCGGTGTATTGCGCACGACGCAGCTGACCGATTTCTCCGGTGGCGGTACTTGCGGGGACGGGGCCGAAGCGCCCCGTCCCTTTTTTGTGGGTGGCTGTTCGCAGGTGCTTTGCAAGTTCTGGAATGGCGTTGACCGGGGCAGGGAGGCGATATTGATTGAGGCGATCAGCTGTGCGCTGATGTTCTCTTGACCTCCTGCTAAGCGAATCCTCGCCGTGCGTGGATGCACTTGGTAGATCCACGCCATGCGTGGATGTGGTGGCTGTAGCGGTGTCGACGCGCAAAAGAAAACCCGCTGCCTGCGCAGCGGGTTTCCGGTCCTGCTCCCCGTGTTGCGTCGCCGGGCATGGCCCGGCGCTACCGATTCAGGACCGCCGGGCATGGCCCGGCGCTACCGATTCAGCACCGCCGGGCATGGCCCGGCGCTACCGGTGGGTTGCCGGCCAGCGGCCGGCACTACCGATCGTGGTCAGAACTTGTAGTTCACGCCCAGCACGTAGGTGCGGCCCCACTCGATGTATTCCAGCGGGCGGTCCGTGGTGCCGGCATAGGTGCGGTACGGCTCGTTGGTCAGGTTGCTTCCCTGCAGCAGCAGGGTCAGGCCACGCAGGGCACTGCTGTCGCTGAAGGTGTAGCTGATCTGCGCATCGGTCACGTTCTCGCCCACCACGTAACGCAGCGTGCGGTTGCCGTTGAAGTTGCCGATCTCACCGATGAAGTCCGAACGACGGCGCTGGCTCACGCGCGCTTCGAAGCCGTTGCGCTCGAAGTAGGCGGTGAAGTTGTACACGCGCTCGGACAGGCCGGGCAGGCTGATCGGATCCGAACCCACGCTGGAGGCGCTTTCCGGGTCGAGGATCTTGATGTCGCTCTTGTTGAAGGTGGCACTGGCCTGCACGCCGAAGCCACGCAGGCTGTCGGTCAGCATGTCCAGCGGGAACGATGCCGTCAGTTCCAGGCCCTTCAGCGTGCCGCCCTTGCCGTTTTCCGGGGTGGAGAACGTGCCGGTGGTCAGCACCGGTGCGGTCATGCCCGGCGGCGGCACGTAGCTGCCCAGCAGGTCGGTGAAGTCGTAGTCGTCCACCGACTGGGTGTAGACGTAGCTCTTCAGGTCCTTGTAGAAGATCGCGGCGGCCACGTAGGCCTTTTCACCGAAGTACTTCTCGTAGGACAGGTCCAGCGCGGTGGCACGCCACGGATCCAGCAGCGGGTTGCCGCCGCTGCCGCCGGGCTTGCCGGTGGCGGTATCCACGCCGAACTCCAGGCCGGCACGCATCTGGTCCACGCGCGGGCGCGCGACCTGCTTGGCCGCGGCGAAGCGCAGCGTCTGCTGGTGCGGGAACATGAAGGCCAGGTTCAAGCTCGGCAGCCAGTCGTTGTAGGTCTTGCCGTTGGAGTACGGCTGGATGTTGCTGCCGGCCGGCTGCGAGCTGTCCCAGTAGCGCGAATCCGAACTCTGGTCGGTGTGCTGCATCTGCACGCCGATGTTGCCGCGCACACCCACCTCACCGATGTCGGTGTTGATGTTCAGGCGCGCCCAGGCGGTGGTGATCTTTTCCTGCACCACCCACGACTTCGGGATCAGGTAGTCGAGGTTGTCGACCGGGTTGAAGGTCATGTAGCGGCCCACGGCCGCCGGCACGTTCCAGGCCGGGATGTAGCCGATGCCGGCAAAGCCCAGGTTGACCGGCGCGTACTGCAGGTCCGAGGCGATGTTGGCATCGCCCTGCGCACCCAGCAGGATGTTGCCTTCGGACTGGGTCTTGGTCTTGCGGCGGTCGGCGTAGTTCACGCCGATGTCCACGTCCGGTGCCCACGAGGCGATGGCCTCCGGCAGGGCGATGGTCGCGGCCAGCTTGGCGCCCTTCAGGCGGTCTTCCACCTGCGGCACCTTGCCGTAGCCGGAGCCGTAGATGGTGTTGGTCAGGAACAGCGCATTGGGATCGGAGTAATCCAGGCCCGGGCTGATCTGCGAGAAGCCGTTCGGGCGGATCTGCAGGCCGATGGTGTCCAGCTGCGGCATCGGGGTCAGCTGCAGGTTGTTTTCCAGGTTCAGCTCATCGCGCGTGGCCTTGGAGTAGTTCACATCGGCGACGAGCTTGACGCTGCCGAAGGTGAACTCGTTGTTCCAGCCGAACGCATCGATCTTGTCCTTGCGCTTGTTGTACATGCCGCGCACCAGCGGGTACACGCCGCTGGCGGTGCCACCGGTGAAGGTGCCATCGGCATTGACCTGCGGGTTGCTGATCAGCAGGCCCGGGGTATAGCCACCATTGAAGTTGCTCAGGTTGAGCTCGAACTGGTTGGCGGTGTCGATCTGCTCGGCTTCGGTGTGGAACGCATCGAAGGTGCTGGTCCAGGCGTTGTTCGGCCGGAACTGGATGGTGGCCATCACGCCGTCGCGCTTGTTGTTGCCGGTACGGCGCAGCGCCTTGATGCCATCGGAGAAGTACGTGCCTGCGGCCACGCCCGGGCGGTTGCCGTTGGTGGTCTGCTCGGTGGTCCACGGCTCGTACAGGCCGACCTGGTTTTCCTGGATCGGGTTGTCGCTGTGCGCGTAGCCGATCGAGATGCCCAGGGTCTTGTCGAAGAACTGGTCGATGTAGCTGGCGCTGAAACGGTTGCCGAATTCATCGACATTGGCGGCTTCGCCGAGCGAACTCTTCTGCAGGCGGCCGCTGACGGCGATCACGCGGTCGGGGAAGCTGAGCGGGCGCACGGTCTGCATGTCGATGGTGCCCGACAGGCCCTGGCCGACCAGGGCGGCGTCCGGGGTCTTGTAGACGGTCACGCCGTTCACCAGTTCCGAGGGGTACTGGTCGAACTCGACGCTGCGGTTGTCGCCGGTGCTGACCACTTCACGCCCGTTGAGCAGGGTGGTGGCGAAGTCGGGCGACAGGCCGCGCACGCTGATGACCTGGGCACGGCCGGCCACGCGCTGTGCGGCCAGGCCGGGCAGGCGGCCCAGCGATTCGGCGATGCTGACGTCGGGCAGCTTGCCGATGTCTTCGGCCGAGATCGCTTCGACCACCGAGGTGGCGTCCTGCTTGATCGCAATGGCGTTTTCGATGCCGCGGCGGATGCCGGTGACCTGCACGGTGTCCAGGTTGGTGGCGGACGTACCGGTGGTGGCTTCGGTGGACTGCGTGGATTGCGCCGATGCCAGCGACGGCACCAGTGCAACGGCCAGCGCCAGACTCAGCGCGGTGCGCGTGTGGTTCAACATTTTCCCCTCCCAGGCAATGTTGTAGAGCATCTTGTGGTCGTCCCGGCGGTGCCGTGGACGTGCGACGCGGTGGCCGCTGTCGTCGCCGCTATGGTAGGCAGCGGCTTCTCCGCGGGAATCACCCTGCATACGTATTCAATGGCTTTCACAGCGTTGTAATCGATTCCAGTGCCCGTATCCCGGCGCTGTGCGCCGCCGCCCGAGCGTGGGCTCGGGCGCTACCGTGGAGGGCCGAGCCCATGCTCGGCTGCGGTTCCATCGGCCCGCGATTCAGAGCGGGGTGAACCGGATCGCCTGGCCACCGCCCGGTGCCAGCACCAGGGTCAGTGCATCGGCGCTGGTCACCTCGCGCGTCTCGCGCTTGAACGCGAACGGATTGCTGCGGAAATCCGCGCCTTCGCCATCGCGGTAGATCTCCGCGCGGTAGCGCACGCCCGGTTCCAGGAAGCCCAGCGATACCGGCAGCACGCGTCCGTGTTCATCGGTGATGCTGCCCAGGAACCAGTCACGGCTGTTGCGGTCGCGGCGCACGATCGTCACGTAGTCGCCCACTTCGCCATCCAGCACGCGGCTCTGTTCCCAGTCCACCGCCACGTCCTCGATGAAGCGGAACGCCTCGCGGTGCTGCAGGTAGTGCTCGGGCAGGTCGGCGGCCATCTGGATCGGGCTGTACAGCACCACGTACAGCGCCAGCTGGCGGGCCAGCGTGCTGGGAATGGCCTGGCCGTGGCGGCCCTTCAGGCTGAGGATGCCGGGCGTGTAGTCGAACGGGCCGGCCAGCATGCGGGTGAACACCAGGTTGACCTCGTGCTCGGGCGGGTTCGGCGGCTGGCCCCAGGCGTTGTACTCCATGCCGCGCGCGCCTTCGCGCGAGATCCAGTTGGGGTAGGTGCGGCGCAGGCCGGTGTCCTTGATCGGCTCGTGCGGATTCACCGACAGGTGCCGGCGCGCGGCTTCCTGCACCACCTTCAGGTGGTGGCGGGCCATGAACTGGCCGTCATGCCACTCGCGCCAGAGCGGGCCTCCGGCCGGATTGCGGCGGTCGACCTGGCCGTCATCGCAGACGTAGCCGGTCTTGAACTGGTCCACGCCCAGCCGCGCATACAGGTCCAGCGCGGCGCCCAGCTGGTCTTCGTAGTGCTCGATGGCGCAGCCGGTTTCGTGGTGGCCGATCAGGTGCACGCCCTTCTTCAGGCCGTGCGCGGACAGCGCCTCGATATCGAAGTCCGGCGTGGCACGGGTGAAATCGAAGTCGTAACCGTTGCCGACCCACATGCCGTCCCAGCCGGGATTCCAGCCTTCCACCAGCACGCCGCGGAAGCCATGCGCGGCGGCGAAGTCGATGACCTTCTTCGTCTTCGCGGTGGTGGCGGCGTGCTTCGGGCCGGTCGCCCAGCTCTCGTTGTCCAGGTGCATCGACCACCAGACGCCCAGGTACTTGGCCGGTTTCACCCAGCTCACATCGCCCAGTGCATTGGGTTCGTTGAGGTTGAGGATCAGGTCCGATTCGACCAGGCCACCGGCGCGGTCGGCGATCTGCAGCGTGCGCCACGGCGTGGCGAACGGCAGGGCACGGCGCACCTTCCAGCCTTCGGCCGAGGGCGAAAGCTGCGCGCGCAGGCGCTGGCCCTCGGTGCGGCGCAGCCACATGCCGGCGTAGTCCACCAGCGCGGCCTCGTGGATGGCCACGTGCAGGCCGTCGTGGCTGCGCAGGGTCATCGGCGTGTGCACCAGCGGCACTTCGCGCAGCGGCGTGCGCTGGTAGAGGTATTCGTAGTGGATCGGCTCGCCGGCCGGAATCCACCAGGCGGTCGAGTCGGGCGCAATGGCGAACTCGGTCAGCTCGTCATCGACGATCGCCTCGCGCAGGTTGGGCTGCTCGGGGAACACATAGCGGAAGCCGAGGCCGTCGTCGTAGACGCGGAACACCACGTCCAGGCGGCGCTTGCTGCCGGTGGTCTCGGCCAGCTGCACGGTCAGCTCGTTGAAGTGGTTGCGGGTGACCCGGCGCTCGCCCCAGGGCTGTTCCCAAGTGTCATCGACGCTGCGCTGCTGCTGGCCGAGCAGGGCGAAATCGCGGTCCAGGCGGCCATCGCGCAGTTCAAAGCCCAGCTTCGAATCGGCCACCACGGGCTCGCCGAAGCGCTCGACGCGGTAGCGCGCGGTGCCACCGTCCAGCACCAGGCTGACCTTGAGCACCTTGCCCGGCGATTCCACGCTGGCCACCTGTGGCGCGGCCTGGGCCAGGGCAGCCAGGCCCAGCAGGGCCAGGCCGAACACGTGCGCGAACATCGCGCGGATTGCAGCAGATGAAGCCGGCATTTCCCCTCCCAAGGCGCCGTTGGCAGACCCGGACCATAAGCCAGCGTGGGCGCCGCTCTTCACGCAACTGCGATGAATACGTATGCAACTGGCCTCAGGTTGCGGCGCCGCGTCTACCATGGGGCCAAGGCACCTTGAGGGAGGCGCCGCGCCCGCGCACCGTCCAAGGTGGCGCGGACCCATAACGGTGCAGAGAGGGAGGGAGGTCGACGGGCGCAAGCCGGTCTGCCGCTTCGATGCTGAAGATCATTTGCCTGACGGCTGCCCTCGGGGCAGCGCTGGGAACGACCGCGCACGCGGCCGACCTGGAATTCAACGGCCGCCATGCGCGTGCTGAAGCCGCTGCCAAGGGCAGCTTTGTCCTGCATGCGCGCAATCCGGAGGGGCGCGGCGACGTGCAGATCGCCGCCGCGCCCATGCGCAGCCAGACCGGCAGCGTGATGTTCGATGCGCTGTTCGCGCTGGCGCAGCAGGAAATGGACCAGGACCGCGTGGACGCGATCCGCGATCCGTCCTTCGACGAAGGCCGACCGGTGCCCTGCGACTGCTTCCAGACCGGTGCGCGCTGGCCTTATGTGTGGACCCGCGATCTGAGCTTCGCCGCCGATCTGGCACTGGCCAAGCTGGACCCGCAGCGCACCCGGCAGTCGCTGCAGTTCAAGCTGTCGGCCGCGCGTGATGGCCACACTCCCGGTCTGTTCGTTGCCCAGGACACCGGTTCCGGTGGCAGCTGGCCGATCAGCAGCGACCGCGTGGTGTGGTTCCTCGCCGCGCGCCACCTGCTGGATGATCCGGCGTTCGCCGACCAGGTGTGGCAGGCACTGCAGGGCACCCTGGCGCAGGACCGGGCGATGGTGTTCGACGCGCAGATGGGCCTGTACCGCGGCGAGACTTCTTTCCTGGACTGGCGCGAGCAGACCTACCCGGACTGGACGCGCGAGAACGTGCGCTTCATCGGTGATTCCTACGCGCTGTCCACCAACGTGCTGCACTATCAGGCGCTGCGCCTGGGCCAGCAGATGGCCGCGCAGCTTGGCGACGAGCGCAGCGAACAGTACAAGGCCTGGGCCGACGCGCTGGCGTTGCAGATCGATGCACGCTTCTGGCGCGAGGACATGGGCCAGTACATGAGCTACATCGGCGAAGCCGCGCACCCGGTGCCGTACGCCAAGGTCGATCTGCTGGGCCTGTCGCTGGGCATCCTCGCCGACGTGCTGCCCGCCGGGCGCGCGCAGCGTGCGCTGGCCGCCTACCCGATGGGGCCGGCCGGCAGCCCGGTGGTGTGGCCGCAGGAAGCGCAGCAGCCGATCTACCACAACCGCGCCATCTGGCCGTTCGTCAGCGCCTACTCGCTGCGTGCCGCGCGCAAGCTCGATGATGCCCCGCGCATCGCCGCCGAAATCCGTTCGCTGATGCAGGGCGCGGCACTGGCCGGTTCCAACATGGAGAACTACGAGCTGGTCACCCAGGCCGTGCACGTGGACGAGGGCGCGCTCAGTGGCCCGGTGGTCAACTCCGAGCGCCAGCTGTGGTCGGTGGCCGGTTACCTGGCCATGGTCAGCGAAGGCGTGTTCGGCCTGCAGGACGATGGCAGTGTGCAGCCCAAGTTGCCGGCCAGCCTGGTGCCGGACCTGTTCGGAAAGCAGCGCCGCATCAGCCTGGAGGCGAACGGCAAGCGCTATGTGCTGGAGCGGCCGAAACAGCTGGGCGACGGCCTGCTGGTGGCCGGCAAGGTGAAGACGCGGGGTGCGACCACCACCGTACAGCTGGTGCCGGCCGCTGCCGCGCCGCGTGCTGCCGTGGCCAGCGCCGACGCCAATGCGCGTGCACCGGCCACGCCGGCCGCACCGCAGGCCAGGCGCAGTGGCAAGGGCTGGACCGTGGCCGTGGCCGCCGACCAGGTGCTGTGGCAGGACGGCCAGGCACTGCAGCCGGCCAAGGGCGTGGGCGACGATGGGCTGCAGCATTGCCTGAGCCTGACCCGCCGCGACGGCGCACTGGAATCGCTGCACAGCCCGATGCTGTGCGTGGGCCCGCAGCAGGTGCTGCGCGGTGACCGGCAGTGGCGCTTCAGCAATGCCAAGGCCGGCCATGTGCGCCTGCGCCTGCAGTACAACAACCCGAACGGGCCGATCAACACCGGCGTGACCGCAGCGGTGAAGCAGTTGAACCTGCAGTGCGCGGGCCAGCCGGCGCAGCGGCAGACCGTCACCCTGCCGCACAGCGTTGCCGCGCAGGAATCGACCGCGGCCAGCTTCGGCGTGCCGAAGGGCCGCTGCACGGTCACCCTGGAAGAAGGCTTCAACATGAGCGCGCTGGAGCACTTCGCGCACTACACCGGCGGCAAGGGCGGGCGCGAGGGCGTGCTCAACCAGGCCCAGGTGCAGGCGCTGAAGGTGGCGCCGGTCGCTGCGGTCGAGGGTGCACGATGAGTCGTCCCGCCAAGCCGCAGCTGTCGTTCTGGCAGATCTGGAACATGTGTTTCGGCTTCCTCGGCATCCAGTTCGGGTTTGCACTGCAGAACGCCAACGCCAGCCGCATCTTCGAAACGCTGGGGGCATCGCAGGACGCGGTGCCGGGGCTGTGGATCGCCGCACCGCTGACCGGCCTGCTGGTGCAGCCGGTAGTGGGCTATCTGTCCGACCGTACCTGGACGCGCTGGGGGCGACGCCGCCCGTTCTTCATGATTGGCGCGGTGCTGACCACGCTGGCCCTGCTGGTGATGCCGAACTCGCCCACGCTGTGGATCGCGGCCGGCACGCTGTGGGTGCTGGATGCCTCCATCAACGTGTCGATGGAACCGTTCCGCGCGTTCGTCGGCGACCAGCTGGCGCCGCGCCAGCGGCCGACCGGCTATGCGATGCAGAGCTTCTTCATCGGCGTCGGCGCCATCGTCGCCAGCTTCCTGCCCTTCATCCTCACTCACTTCGGCGTCAGCAACACGGCCGTGCCGGGTGAAGTGCCCGACTCGGTGCGCTACTCGTTCTACTTCGGCGCGGTGGTGCTGCTGGCGGCAATCAGCTGGACGGTGTTCAGCACGCGCGAGTATTCGCCCACCGAGCTTGCGTCCTTCGACGATGCCGAGCCGCCCGCGCACCACGCCGGTGCCGCCGTCAGCGGGCCCGCACCGTGGGGCCAGGTGGCGCTGTGGCTGGGCCTGGGCGTGCTGCTGGCAGCGCTGATCGCCTGGCGCCAGGGCGACAAGATGCTGTACGTGCTGGCCGGCCTGTGCGCGGGTTACGGCCTGCTGCTGGCCGTAACCCACCTGTTGCCCGGCCCGCACATGCTGGCGGCCATCGTCGGCGACCTGCGGGCAATGCCGGTGACGATGCGGCGCCTGGCCTGGGTGCAGTTCTTCTCGTGGTTCGCACTGTTTGCGATGTGGATCTTCACCACCGCCGCCGTGGCCGGCACCCACTTCGGTTCCACCGATCCGCAGTCGGCGGCCTACAACGAAGGCGCCAACTGGGTGGGTGTGCTGTTTGGTGCCTACAACGGCTTCGCTGCACTGGCCGCGCTGCTGATCCCGCCGATGGTGCGCGCGCTCGGCCTGCGCTGGAGCCACCTGGTCAACCTGTGGCTGGGCGGGGCAGGGCTGATCTCGATGATGTTCATCGATGATCCGCGCTGGCTGCTGCTGTCGATGGTCGGCGTGGGCTTTGCCTGGGCCTCGATCCTGTCCCTGCCGTATGCCCTGCTGTCGGACAGCGTTCCGGCGGCAAAGATGGGCGTGTACATGGGCATCTTCAATTTCTTCATCGTGATCCCGCAGCTGGTCGCGGCCAGTGCGCTCGGCTTTGCCCTGCGCGCGTGGCTGGGTGAGCAGCCGATCCACGTGCTGGTGCTGGGCGGCTGCAGCCTGCTCGTGGCCGGTGTGTGCGTACTGCGGGTTCCGTCCCGTCCGGAGGTGGTGTGATGCGTGCTGTGCTGGCTGTTGCTGTTTCCCTTGCCCTGTTCGCCGGCCCGGCTGTGGCTGCGCCGCGCCCGGACTATGTGGGCACCACCGAGCCGTTCGCCAGCGATGCGGTGTACTTCGTGGTCACCGACCGTTTCGTCAACGGCGATCCGTCCAACGACCACCGCGACCAGGGCGGTAAGCACCGCACGTTCGACATCCCGGTGCCGTGCCCGGACAAGGTCGACGGCAACATCGGCTACCTCGGCGGTGATTTCCGCGGTGTGCTGGACAATGCGCAGTACATCCGCAATCTCGGTTTCGGTGCGGTGTGGATCACGCCCATCGTCGACAACCCGGACGAGGCCTTCACCGGCAGCAAGCCGATCAGCTGCACCAGTACGCTGACCGACCGCGGCAAGACCGGTTACCACGGCTACTGGGGCATCAATTTCTACACGCTCGACGAACACCTGCCCAGCAGGGACCTGGATTTCGCCGGCCTCAACAAGGGCCTGCACGATGCCGGCCTGAAAGTGGTGCTGGACATCGTCGGCAACCACGGTTCGCCTGCCTGGACCATGCCCAAGCGGCAGCCGCAGTTCGGCCAGATCTTCGACAAGGACGGCAAGCTGATTGCCGACCACCAGAACCTGCCGCCGCAGAAGCTGGACCCGAAGCACAACCCGCTGCACGCGTTCTACAACACCATCGGTCCGGTCGACGGCAAGGACGGTTCCATCTTCGACGGCAACCTGGCCGAGCTGTCCGACTTCAACCAGGACAACCCGGCGGTGATGGATTACCTGGTGGGCGCTTACCTGCAGTGGACCGCACAGGGCGTGGATGCGCTGCGCATCGACACCATCGGCTGGCTGCCGCACCGGTGGTGGCATGAGTTCGTCAAGCGCATCCGTGCCGCGCATCCGGGCATGTTCATGTTTGGCGAAGCGTTCGACTACAACGCGGCCAGCATCGCCGAACACACCTGGCCGGCCAACGCCAATGTCAGCGTGCTGGACTTCCCGCTGCGTGGCGCGCTGGAGCAGACCTTCGGCACCACCGGCAAGGGGTTTGAAACGCTGGCCGAGCCGTTGCACCTGACCGGTGGCCCGTACGCCAACCCGTACGAGCTGATGAGCTTCTACGACAACCACGACATGCCGCGCCTGCAGGCCAGCGACACCGGCTTCATCGACGCGCACAACTGGCTGTTCACCGCGCGCGGCATCCCCGTGGTCTATTACGGATCGGAGACCGGCTTCATGCGCGGCCGCGCCGAACACGCCGGCAACCGCGCGTACTTCGGTCAGCAGCGCGTGGATGACGCGCCGCAGAGCCCGATCTTCGCGCCGCTGCAGCGCATCGCCAAGCTGCGCGAGGCGACCCCGGCCCTGCAGCGCGGCCTGCAGGTGAACGAGCGCCTGCAGGGCGACGAAGCGGTGTTCTTCCGCGTGCTGCAGCACGGCGGCGTGGGGCAGACCGCGCTGGTGCTGCTGAACAAGGGCGATGGCGCGCGCAGCATCGAAGTGGATCGCTATCTGCAGCCCGGCACGTGGCGCGACGCGCTGGGCGGCGGCGAGCTGAAGGTGAAGCGCTCGCTGAAGGTGGAAGTGCCGGCGCACGGCGTGAAGGTCTTCGTACTGGATGCACCGGTGCAGAAGCCGGCGCTTCAGGCCGAGCTGGACAAGGCCGTGGCCGACCAGCAGGCACGCGACCAGCGCTTGAAGCGGTAGTGCCGGCCGCTGGCCGGCAGCTGCAGATGGATGGCATATTCAACTGCCGGCCAGCGGCCGGCACTACGACAAGGATGGGTTGAATGATGCGACGTCTGCTGGTTTCGCTGGGCGGTGGTGTGGTCACCGGGGCCCTGATCGCTGCCGTGACTTTCCCGTGGCTGGCGCGGACCGCCGCCATTGCCATGCCGCGCACGTTCAACGTGTATCTCTGGGACGCGCTGGTGGTGTTCGGCCTCGGCGCCAGCCTGGTGGCGTTCCCGCTGATGCTGCTGGCCCTGCGCCTGATCCGCGCGCGTGGCGCTGAAGTGGCCGCGATGCTGGTGGCAGCCATGCTCGCTGTAGTGGCTGCCCTGAAAGTGGTGGACGCGCTGGACGGCGGCGGCAGCGTGCTGCTGGCGTGGGCGGTGGGCATGCTGCTGGCCGCGCTGGTGCACGGCTTCTGGCGGCCGTCCCCCGTGCCGCAGAGCCAGGCCATGCCTGGCTGAATTCCGGTAGCGCCGGGCCATGCCCGGCGGAAGCCCCGCCCAAGCTGTAGAGCCGAGCCTGCGCTCGGCTGCGCTTGGGAGGGCAGCCGAGCGTGGGCTCGGCTCTACAATAGGTGCCCCTACCTGCCCGCCGTACCGCCATGACCGACCTTGCCCCGCAGACCCCGATCGAAACCCTGCTGAAGGCCGCCATGGACGGAGCCGTACCGATCCGCGCCTTCATGGAAGCCTTCGTGGCTTCCGAGGTGGTGCTGCTGTCCGGCAGCCTGGTCACCCCCGATGGCAGCGGCTTCGACCCGCTGCTGTTCGACAAGCAAGGCACCCTGCACGTGGCCGTTTTCACCGATCCGGCGCGGGTCGGCATCCATTCCCAGCAGGCCCCGCACCAGATCCGCTGGCTGATGCTGGACGTGCTGTACCGCGTGCCGGGTGGCTACGGCGTGGTGGTCAACCCCGGCACCACGCTGGGCTTCGAGATATCCGCCAGCGGCGTGGGCGAGATCCTGAAGGATTTCGCGCAGGGGTGATATGCCGGTTTTTGTCACCTGTAGAGTCGAGCCATGCTCGACTGCTTTCTGCTGGATCAGCCGAGCATGGCTCGACGCTACAGAATCGCAGTCCAGCGCTACAGCGTGCTTCCCTTCGGGCGCCGTCCGTGATTCCCTTGGGCGACATCGGAATGCAGGTTCTGTCATGGAATTCAGGGAACTACCCGGCGGCGCGCCGGAAAATCTGCAGCTGGCCCAGTGGTACCACACGCAATGGGGCAAGGAAGCCGGCCTGTCGCTGGAACAGGAACTGCAGCGCATCAACCAGCCGCAGGATGCCGAGGGTTTCCCGCACCTGATTGCTGCAATTCATGAAGATCAGATAGTCGGTGCGGTACAACTCAAGCGTCGGGAAATGCAGGCGTTCCCGCAGTATGAGCATTGGCTGGGCAGTGTATTCGTGGTTGACAGCCATCGCGGGCGTGGGCTTGCGAGCAACCTTGTCGATGAGGCGGTGGCGCTGGCGCGGCGGAAGGGCGTGCGCGAGCTCTACCTGCAGACCGAGGCGCTGGATGGTGGCCTGTACGCGCGGCTGGGCTGGCGGCCGATCTGTGAAGCCGACAGCCACGGCTATCGCGTGCTGGTGATGGTACGGAGGCTGCACGAATAAACACACCTGCATCCCGTATTCCCGTAACGCGCTGATCTTCCTGATCGCAGCGATCATCGCCGCATTGCTGGCCCTGCCGCTGCTGCGTGCCATCCGCATGGTGCGGTGGCCGGTGTTCGCTCTTGCCTGGCTGATCAACCTGGGGGCCGCCTGGCACCTCGGCCAATAGGCGCGGCAACAGGGGCGTCCGGCCTGGACCTTTGGCGGGCCTGCGCTGCTGGGCACGGTCGCTTCGATCGCCGTGTATGTGTTGCTGGGGCTCAAGCGCAGGGCATTGCCACGGGGGTGATGCGAGGAAAGCTCTGCCAGGCATGGCCTGGCACTACTCATTGATACCGACACGTGCGCATTCGGCCTGGGTCAGGTCAAGCCCGGCTGCCGTCGCTGTTCTGTAGAGTCGAGCCCACGCTCGGCGGCTGTTGCTTTGAGCAGCAAATGCAGTCGAGCGTGGGCTCGACTCTACAAAAGAGCCAAAGGCAGCCGAGCATGGGCTCAGCCCTACATCCGCTGCGACGACTCGCGCACCACCAGCTTCACCGGAATGCTCTGGCTCTCCACCGGCTGCCGCCCGATCAGCGCCAGCAGCTTCTCCACCAGCAGCTGGCCGGCCTGTTTGGTGTCCTGCTGCACCGTGGTCAGCGCCGGCGACACCGAGGCCGCCAGCGGAATATCGTCAAAACCAGTGACAGCCACATCCTGGGGCACCCGCAGGCCGGCCTCGCGCAATGCGCGCATCGCACCGATGGCGATCAGGTCGCTGGCCGCGCAGATCGCATCGATGCGTTCGCCGCGCGCCAGCAGCGCCATGCACGCTTCCTGCCCGGAGGCCTCGGTGGTGATCGCATCGTGCTGCAGTGCCGGGTCGGCGGCCAGGCCGTGCGTGCGCAGCGCTTCGACATGGCCGCGGTAGCGTTCCTCGAACTCCGGGTAATGGCTGGACGCGTGGCCGAGGAAGGCGATGCGGCGGCAGCCCTGCTGCAGCAGGTGGGCGGTGATGTCATGCCCGCCCTGGAAGTTGTCGCTGCCGATCGACACGCCCGGCTGGCCGGGCAGGGCCGCGCCCCAGCGCACGAAGTGCGTGCCCTGTTCGACCAGCCGCTGCAGGCGGTCGCGCGACTGGTGGTAGTCGCCGTAGCCGAGCAGGATGATGCCGTCGGCCTTGTTGCTGTCCTCGTAGTCGGCCTGCCAGTCGGTGGACAGCTGCTGGAAAGACACCAGCAGGTCCTGCCCGTGCAGCGCGCAGGCGCGGGTGATCGAGCCCAGCATCGAGTGGAAGAACGGGTTGATCAGCGAATCGTCGTTGGTCGGGTCTTCGAAGAACAGCAGGGCCAGGGTGCCGGCATTGCGCAGGCGCAGGCTGGAGGCGTTCTTGTCGACCTTGTAGTTCAGCTCGCGGGCGATACGCAGGATGCGCTCGCGGGTTTCGGCATTGACCATCGGGCTGCCGCGCAGGGCACGCGACACCGTGGGCTGGGAAACCCCGGCCAGGTGGGCGATGTCCAGGGACGTGGCTTTGCCTTTGATGGTCATGGGCGGTGCAGGCGGGGGGATTCACGGATGATGCCACGGGTGGCTGCTGCTGGCCCTGCCGATGTCCCGCCGGGGAGACGGATCGGACAGCGTTTGGCTGTGACGCGACCGGACCCGCACGGTGCGGACCGGTCCAGGTCATCCCGGCTGCCGGCTGGATTGAAAGGCCTCCAGAGCCTGACGGGGCAAGGGCTCGGGGTGCATTCCGGCCGCCGCCGGGGGCTTCCCTGACCGGGCGCACGGCGGCGGCGATGATAAGATGGGACATTCTTGAATTCCCCCCAAATGCATCGGGGGCGGCCCCGGGCCACTGCCTCCTGCCAGGAGGACGTGCTATCACTGGTGGTCTGCCCCTGTACAACGGACGAACACACCTATGGCGCGTGGCATCAACAAAGTCATCCTGGTCGGCAACCTCGGCAACGACCCGGACGTGAAGTACACCCAGGGCGGCATGGCGATCACCCGCATCAGCCTGGCCACCACCAGCGTCCGCAAGGACAAGGACGGCAACCAGCAGGAGCGCACCGAGTGGCACCGCGTGGTGTTCTTCGGCAAGCTCGGCGAAATCGCCGGCGAATACCTGCGCAAGGGCAGCTCGGTCTACGTCGAAGGCAGCCTGCGCTACGACAAGTACACCGGCCAGGATGGCGTGGAGAAGTACTCCACCGACATCATCGCCGACGAAATGCAGATGCTGGGCGGCCGCGGTGAAGGAGGCGGTGGCGGCGGTGGTGGCAACTTCGGCGGCGACCGTCCGCAGCGCCAGCAGGCCCCGCGCCAGGAATACGGCGGCGGTGGCGGCCAGCGTGGCGGCCAGGGTGGTGGTTACGGCAACCAGGGCGGTGGCCAGGGCGGCTACGGCAACCAGGGCGGCGGCAACCAGGGTGGCAACCAGCGCCCGCAGCCGCAGCAGGCACCGCCGATGGACGACTTCGCTGACGACGATATTCCGTTCTAGGAAATACCTAAGTAATAAAGGTTGAAATAGACCGAGGAGGAGCCCTATCCATGGGGCTCCTCCTTTTTTTTTACCTTCTCGACCCGGTAAGAAAAATGGGTATAGTCATGCATACGTGAAATCAGGCGAGCAAGGGACGATGCCCAAGCTGTCGGTCCATGTAATGCAAAGCGGTGAGCGCGTTCCAATGCTCCAAGACGAGCTGGGGCTGCCGCTGTTCTATCCCACGTTGTTCGCGACCTCCCAGCTACGAAATGCTGCGGTCGCAGTGAACACCATACGCAACAAGCTTGCCGATCTCATCGTGTTGCTCCGTTGGCAGGCTGCGAGTCGTCGGGATCTGGTTTCGGAGTTCCGGGCCGGGCGCTTTCTGACCATCGCGGATGTAGTTTCGCTGCGGGACTTCGCCAAGCTTGATATGCGGAACTGGAAGCTCGATGAACCGGGCATGGAAAGGCCAAGCGGTCGAGTCCTGGAATTTCTGGAGGCAAGGCTTGCTCCGAGCCGAGCGCAAGCCGCAATTGGCCCACAGCAGCATTTCAATCGTCTAACTACGTTTGCCGACTACCTGGAGTTCACGGCTAACGTTATTACGCAGTGCGAGGGATCCCCTCAATTCGGGCAAGAAATTGCACGGAAGGCCCCTTCCTGCATTGGACCGCGCATCGCGCCCGCGCGCAGTCGACAGACCAAAGTAGGAACTTGCCGATAGACGACATATGGCACCCATCACGCGGTTGGAGAGACGGTCCAAACTTCGAATTTTCAACTCCTCAATGACATGGGGAGGGGCGCGTCTGCAATTTCCCGGATGGGTTTCATCGCCGGGCTTGTCGCTTACCAGCACTCCTCGGCACTCCAAGGAGAAAAGTCTTGCCTGGCGGCTTCCAGTACGAGATCTGGATCCAAAGCGAGTACCGCTGATGGCGTTCCCCCAGACAGACGAGCATGTGGCGCGATCAGCCATTCGATTTCCTGCCAACCGGATGTGATTTTTCCATCTGAGATGCCATATGGACCTCGTAGAAGCGTCAGCAGCTCTGAGAGGCCTCTCAAGGCGTCCCGGTTGGGGCGAGCTGCCACTTGGGGAAGAGATAGAGCTTCCGTTCTGCGATCCAGACCCCAAGCACGCTTCCAGATTGCAGGCACTGCATCAGCGTCCAGTTCCGGCGGGTGTCCGGGCTTAGCAGAGCTTCGAACGTTGCTGCATCGAGCCAGCCCGCCGCAGCATCTGCCCTGGCTTGAGCAGATGCGGTCGTTTCCACTGGTAAGTCCTTGCACATAAGGTGCCTGCTAGCTGAGCTGCTCCCCCTAAGGATGCCACGGTGTGTCACTCAGGTAACCTGTGGGGGAAATGTCTCCTTCCCTTAGCTAACCCGTGGGGGAAACGTCTCAACTATCAAGCCGGCAGGTTACTTGGCCAGCCGTGTACGCTTGCGCCTCTAGTAGCGCGGTGCTGAACTGCCGATCGTCGCTACTGAAGGAGCCAGGAGCGCGCAGATGAATCGGAATCTCCGCGGCCCTTGGCGCGGCATCCTCCACCTTGGGCGGAAATGAAAATCGAAGTGCATGTTGACCGAGGGAATCAAGCATGCTCGCAAGGTCTCAAGCGTAGTCCTTGGTCGAATTGGCAGCCATGCTGTCTCAGGTCTCCAGTAGTCGGTTGGTGTTGGTACGATCTTCCGCAGTAAACGAGGAGCCGTGATAGCGCTCCATCCAGTTCATCATGGCGGTAATCATGCTATGCGCAATCACGCGAGCTTCGAGCGTGTCGACCGATAGGATTACATTGAAGATCATGCCGGCTTGGAGTGCTAGCTTTGCGTGCTCTTCCAGTAGGGCGCGCAGCTGCTTGAGTTCCATGTAAGGACCGGCGGTCGCGTCCTTGCCGTTTGGACACAGTAGCTGTAGTCCTTCAATCGTAGGGTGTGTAGCCAGCTTAGAAAACTTGGAGTAAATAGCGCCGCGCTTACTTGGGCCCTTGCCCATAGCGTCGTCCAATGCTTTTCGTACCTTCCATGGCTTGAAGGTATCCTTGCGGGCGCGCTCGTCGCCAATGCGCCACACCTCTACCAGCTCAGGCCTTAGTCGGAAGTACTCCACCAGGCTGACGGTTTCAATGACATCACGCTGCACCATAGCGGCCGCTTGGAAGTAGCCCGAGGCAATGAGCTTCCAAGCCGCGCCCATGTCACTGAAAACGCGAGCGCCCAATTGGAGGACGGCACGCTCGTCGTCGGTGGTATTGGGGCCGTGATGCATCGTGTAGTGCAGCAAGTCCATGGCCCTCTCAGTGACCGCCACGTGGTCTTTCAGATCGGCATGCTCGGCGATCCAGCGCAGCGCAATCTGGCGGAGCTGCTCTTCTTGAGCATGAAGCCCTAGGAGGTTGACGGGTAAGCTCATGCTGGGCGTTTCCTTTGTCAATGCCAATGGGGCGGGTGCGGCAACATCTTTCTATGGTCGGAGCCGCTGGAGTTCCAGCAGCTCCAGCAGCAGGGCAGCAACTTCCTCCGCGGCAATAACCCATTCCTCGTCGTCGCCCTGATGGGGCTCTTGCAACGGGTCCTCCTTGCCGCCGTGGAAAAGGTTGTTGCGCACCCGCCGCATAGCGACTACCAGGGCTTCGGCGTCGTTGTGCGGCAGGTTGCTGTCCTCGTAGTTAGCGGTCAACGAGCCATCGGCGGCCACCCGCACGAATTGAATCTGGGGCCGGTTTCGAGTACCACCTAGTAGCTTGGCCCGTGCTGGTTTGGATACTTGGTCGAGGAAGTCCGCTGGATGTAGCGCGGCCACCGCGCGATCAAAGTTCGGCCAATCCACCTTCGCCTTCGCCCGCTGGTTTCTCCGTGGATTGCGATCAGCAGCTAGGAAGCCCGGGATGCGCTTAAGGCTGAATTCCAGCATCCCGAAGGCGCGGAGCAAGGCGAAGGCACTGGCGTCAGAGGCAGGCATGACCGCATTGTAGCCGAGGGCTGGACCGCCAAACCTAGCCGGGAAAGGCTTTCCATTCAATTGGATACGGGGAGGGCTCGGCATCCGCGCCCTAATTGGCCATAATCGGCCGAGAGCTTAGTGGGCCGTAGTACGTAAGAGACCGGAAAAGGCGCGTACGCGCAAGGGGGGGGTTAGGGATGGTTTGGCTTGCCCGCGAGCCCGCTGCTGCCGCGATTCTTCGTGTTTGTACTGATGGAGTAATTCGTCATGTCTGATCTTCTCGATGTCAAGGCGCTTCAGTTCTTCTTTGGTCCTCATTTTAACGTTGAAGTCGCAATGCATGCTTTTTCGAATTATGAAAAGGTTGCTTCCCTCGAGCGCGAATTGCTCGAGTCTGTAGAGCAGGGGGTAGCACATACAGGTATTCAGTTGGTGGGATATCAGGATGTTGATTCGGGACTGTCAACGGCGATGCTGATGCAGCATCCAGGTGAGATGAGTGGCGCAAGCTTCTTCGCGGAGAGTAGGCATCGATTGTTCGGTGGTAGCACATTGATTTGTGTGCCTTTGGCATTCTGCTCGTCTCTCTTCTCTCCGCAGGGAGACCATCTGGTTTACCGACACACGTACAAGCGAGCGTCCTTCACTTCGGAGGAGATTGATAGGCTGATGACCAGCGGCACGGACGAGCAGAGGTTGAAAGCTTTTGTATTCACAAAATGCAGGCTTGGCTACGAGACGATCCCTGGTATGACCTACGTGGGGATGACGCGCCGATCTTGGCAGAAGAGGTACTTGGAGCACGTTGAGGATGCACTGAATAGTTCTTCTTCCAGATATCTACATGAGGCTATTCGAAACATGCAGGGCCAGAAGGTTATCTGTGTGCATGATGTGTCTGGGTATGGAATGACCCAAGATGCTGCAAAGGCTTACGAGTCGAAGCTGATACAGGCGTCTTCTCTGTGGCCGCGCGGCCTCAACATGAAGGTGTGACTGGTGCCACCCTTTCTTTAGGCTGCCGAACGCCTAGTCGGCAACGATATCCTGCTCCCCGATGGCGTTGGTTCTGTCTGGCTTCGCGTAGGGCGGTTCCAATCATGATGACCAGAGGGCTGCCAGTTGACGCCAGAGTGTTCGGTGATTGATATGGATGGGGGCTGACACAGCTAGCATCAAGAAGGTCATTGTGCATGCAGAAGCCAAAGTGCGCCGTAGATTCATATGACATGAAAGAGTACTCCACCGCTGCTAAGCGTTGCCCACCGTAATGACTCAATTCGTCTTCTCACGTCGTGATTTGCAGATAAGAATCAAACGCCTGCAGGGCGTTCTTTCTAACGAACAGCTTTGCGGAATAGTCAAGAAGCTCAATACACCCAACGAGCAGCGCTTCCCCACGATGTGGGAGCTTGTTGTCCTGGATGCGTTTGCGCAGGTAGCCTCGGTTCGTCATGAGGCTCCTCTTCCCTCGGGGAAGTGCCCTGATCTTCTCGTTAATTACCAATCGGCGGCGGGAGAAGGGCTTGTGGTAGTCGGCGACATCCTTGCCGTTTCGGACAGGGGCTTGGACGAAAGGAACCCGGTCGACGTGCTTTTTGAGCAAACTCCCGTCTTGGCGAGAAAGCATGGTGTTGATCCTGTGAAGCTCGCTTACAGGATCAATGGCGGGCGAACGGGTAAGCGAGGCCAGGTCAAAGTCCAGCTGGCCCTTCCGATCAGAGGCCAAATGATTTCGCTGTTGCATCGTGAGGTCGTCCCTTGGCTCAAAGCGATCAACTTGAAGCCGCACGAGCACGACGTATTCAAGCCATCCGACAAGAATTTCGATTTTTCAATCACTTACGATCCCGCTCAAACGACCACCATGGGAAGCTACACCAGTTACGATGTGGCGCCTTCAAAGGAGGTCAATCCGCTCTACAAAGCGCTCAAAGCGAAGACTGGCCAGCTAGAAGGCGTTCAAGAGGGAGCATTCAAACTCTTGGTGGCATGCGATGGTGATTGCGGTCTGTTTCGCAGTAATGTTTCGATGACATCGATCGGCGGTACCTTTACCGACCGACAGGTCGTCGACCATTTCTTGACCAAGCATTCAAGCATTGACGGCGTGCTTCTCATTGGCGTTGAGGAAAAGCGCGACTTCGTCTCCGCCCAGACGGATAGAAAGCTACGCTTTGACCTCAGGGTACGTGGCTCTATCGATCCCGCACACCTCACATCTCCCCACGCGGAGCTCGATGAACTGATTAAGCGTGCCTTGATTCATTTTCCCAAGCCGCAGCTGGCACCTTACAACGCGTCTCGTCGCTGCCTAGATCAAGAGACCAGTGAAAGACCCCAAGTCCGATATCGATTTACAACCGGAGGAGTAGGTGGTATGAGCGTTAGCATTTCTTCTCGGGACCTGATGCAGCTGCTATCTGGAAACTTGTCACAGGAGGACTTCTGCAAGGCGTATCGGTTCGATGCCCAACAGGTCAATCCCTTTGCGCTGGCCCTCTCTCAGGGTCGCTTGATCCAAGGTGCCTCATTGAGCAGGTTGGATGGCGATGACGATCTGGTGACCTTCGAATTTGGCGAGATTGATCCGGCCATCGCGCCGTTCTTCATGCCTATGGATTAGCCCCCCCTGTGCAATGTGCGCCGTGCACCACGGGTTGTGACTGGTTAGCGATCTGGTGAGTGGCAGCTATAGACAGCGGACGTGTCACTGGGGTGATCCACTGATTTGGTCCAATTGGTTGAAAAAGATCAGTTGACTGTTCCTTCAGGTCATTGATTTAATTGGGTTTGCGGCCAAATGCAATTTTGATTTAAGTACCTCAGGTGTACACAACCGTTCTGACGCGCGCCTGGCATCAGCCAGCAGAAAACCCCGGCAAGGCCCTGCGCCTGCCGGGGTTTTTTATGAGCATTGTGCTGGGATCACCCAGCCGCGCTCATCCACTCCACCGCGTCATCGCCCCCGGGACTACGCATCGGCGCGTTCTCGTCGGTCGCCGCGCGCCACACTGCTTCTGCCACGGCCTCCGGCGTGGTCACCGGGCCGCTGCTGTCGCGGAAGCCGGCCAGCACGCCCTGCAGCAGCGGCCCATAGGCCGGGTGCTCCATGCCGCCCAGATGCGGGAACGCGTTCTCGCCGAACCGCGTGGTCGGCGAGCGCCCGGGCAGTACCAGGCGCACGCGCACGCCCAGCGGTGCGACTTCGATGGCCAATGATTCGGTGAAAGCATTCACCGCCGCCTTGCTGGCGCTGTAGACGCCCACCAGCGGCAGCGCCTTCACTGTCACCGTGGAGGTCACGTTGACGATCACGCCGTCGCCGCGCTCGCGCATCTGCGGCAGCACGGCCTGGGTCATCGCCAGCGTGCCCAGCGTGTTGGTGTCGAACAGGGCGCGGGCGGTTTCCATCGGGGTCAGTTCCACCGGCACCGGTGCGCCGAACCCCGCATTGTTGACCAGCACGTCGATCGGGCCGGCCTCGGCGATGGCCCGCGCGATGCTGGCCGGGTCGGTGATGTCCAGGGCGAGCACGCGCAGGTGCGCGGACACGGGCAGCAGATCGGCGCGCGGTGTGCGCATGGTGGCGATGACCTTCCAGCCACGGTCGAGGAACAGGCGGGCGGTTTCCAGCCCGAAGCCGGAGGAACAGCCAGTGATCAGTACGGTTTGCATCGTGTACGCCTTCAGCAGGAACGAGTGACCATGGTCGGCCCCGCTGGATGGACGCGCTACAATGAAACGTCCATATTTCCTCGTCGAGCGTCCAGTGTCATCCGATCCGCTGTCCGACGTCGTGGCCCTGCTGCAGCCCACGGCACGCTTCTCCAAGCGCGTCGAGGCCGCTGGCGAGTGGTGTGTGCGGCGCGAAGGCGAAGGCGAGCCGTTCTACATGGCGGTGCTGCACGGGCAATGCCGGCTGTCGGTGGAGGGGGGCGCGCCGATCACCCTGCAGGCCGGCGATTTCGTGCTGGTGCCAGCCCTGCACGAGCTGGTCAATACCAGCATGCAGGCGCCGGCGGACATCACGCCGAGCCTGCCGGTGCGTATCGCCGAAGGCCACTTCCGGGTAGGCAGCCTCGATGGACCCGTGGCGCTGTGCGCGCAGATCGGACACTGCGGATTCGCTTCGCCCGATGCGGCCCTGCTGGTGTCGTTGCTGCCGCGGCTGCTGCATGTACGCGGTGAGCCGCGCCTGGCCACGTTGGTGCAGATGGTGGGTGAGGAAGCGCGTGCGCAGCGACCGGCGCGTGATGTCGTGTTGGAACGCCTGCTGGAAGTGCTGCTGATCGAGGCGCTGCGCAGCGGCATGGACAGCGTGGGGGGCAGTGGGCTGGTCCGCGGGCTGGGCGATGAGCGGCTCGCTGGCGCATTGCGTGCCCTGCATGCGCGCCCACAGCACGCGTGGACGGTGGAGGCGCTGGCAGGGCAGGCGACGATGTCGCGCTCGGGTTTCGCCGCGCGTTTCATGCAGGTGGTGGGTGTGGCTCCCATGGAATACCTGCTGCACTGGCGCATGGCACTGGCCAAGCGCCTGCTCAACGATCGCTCGCTGAGCCTGGAACAGGTCGCCGAGCGGGTCGGCTATGCCAGCGCGGTCACCTTCGGTGCGGCGTTCGCGCGGTTGGTGGGCATGCCACCGGCGCGTTTCGCGCGCATGCGTGGTTGATCACCTGCGCCTCATTGCCGTTGTGCCCCGCAGCATCAATTTTCGTGCACCGCGTCTTGCAAAAAAAATAATTCCTCCCTTATGGTGCAATCGATTGCATCGCGGTGAATCATCAATGTTTGCACCGGTTGGGAGGCCGGGAAGTGGATGTCGATCCATTCCATCGAACCGGCACCGGCACCGGTGCCGGGGCTCACGCGGCGCGAGGCGCTGCGCATGGCGCTCACCGGCAGCCTGGGCCTGGCGGCCGCAGGCATCCTGCCCGCCTTTGCCGCTGCCGCGCCCCTGAAGGGCCGGCTGAAGCATTCCGTCGCCCGCTGGACCTTCCCGCAGTTGTCGGTGGCCCAGCTCTGCCAGACCGTGAAGGGCCTCGGCTTTGCCGCCATCGACCTGGTCGGCCCGGAGGACTGGCCGACGCTGAAGGCCCATGGCGTAGACAGCTCGATGTGCAACGGCGCGGAACTGAGCCTGACCAAGGGCTTCGCCGGCAGCGAGTTCCACGATGAACTGGTGGCGCGTTACACGCGGCACATCGACCTGGTGGCCGACGCCGGCTATCGCAATCTCATCTGCTTCTCCGGCAACCGCAACGGCATGGACCCGCAGCAGGGCATGGCCAATGCCGAAGCCGGGCTCAAGCGCATCCTCGGCCATGCCGAGAAGCGCGGCGTGGTGCTGGTGATGGAGCTGCTGAACTCCCGCGTCGATCACGCCGACTATCTGTGCGACCACTCGGCCTGGGGCGTGGAACTGTGCAAGCGGCTCGGCTCGGACAACTTCGGCCTGCTCTACGACATCTACCACATGCAGATCATGGAGGGCGACATCATCGCCACCATCGGTCGGCACCATGCGTACTTCAAGCATTACCACACCGCAGGCGTGCCTGGCCGGCACGAGATCGGGGACCAGCAGGAACTGAACTATCCGGCCATCTGTCGCGCGATCCGCGACACCGGTTTTGATGGGTATCTGGCGCAGGAATTCATGCCTGCAGCGCCCGATCCCGTTGGCTCATTGCGCGAGGCGATCCGTCTCTGCGACGTCTGAAACGATATCCACCCAGGTGATAGACCCATGGCAGATAATCATTACGACGCCATCGTTGTTGGCTCGGGAATCAGTGGCGGTTGGGCGGCGAAGGAACTGACCGAAAAAGGTCTCAAGGTCCTGATGCTGGAACGCGGGCGCAACATCGAACACGTGAAGGACTACGTCAATGCGATGAAGGAACCGTGGGATTTCCCCCATCGCAACCGGCCGACCCAGGCGATGAAGGCGGCGTTCCCGGTGCTGATGCGCGACTACGCGCTGGCCGAGAATCTCGAGGGCATGTGGGCCGACGAACAGGACTCGCCCTATATCGAGACCAAACGCTTCGACTGGTTCCGCGGCTACCACGTCGGTGGGCGTTCGCTGATGTGGGGCCGGCAGAGCTACCGCTTCTCCGATCTGGATTTCGAAGCCAACCTCAAGGACGGCATCGCCACCGACTGGCCGATCCGCTATGCCGACATCGCGCCGTGGTACGACCACGTGGAGAAATTCGCCGGCATCGCCGGCACGCGCGAAGGGCTGGACGTGCTGCCTGATGGCGAGTTCCTGCCGCCGATCCCGCTGAACATCGTCGAGAAGGACGTCGCCGCGCGGATCCAGAAAGCCTTTGGTGGCACGCGCCACATGATCCACTCGCGCACCGCCAACATCACCAAGCCGATGCCGGAGCAGGGCCGGGTCAACTGCCAGTACCGCAACAAGTGCATCCTCGGCTGCCCCTTCGGCGCCTACTTCTCGACCCAGGCGGCAACCCTGCCGGCGGCGATGAAGACTGGCAACCTGACGCTGCGGCCGTTCTCGATCGTCAAGGAAGTGCTCTACGACAAGGACCGCAAGCGTGCGCGCGGCGTGGAGGTCATCGACGCCGAGACCGGCCAGACCTACGAGTACACGGCCAAGGTCATCTTCCTCAATGCGTCGTCGTTCAATTCGACCTGGCTGCTGATGAACTCGGCCACCGATGTCTGGGAAGGCGGGCTGGGCTCGTCGTCCGGCGAGCTCGGGCACAACGTGATGGACCATCACTTCGGCGCAGGCGCGTCCGGCCGGGTGGAAGGCTACGACGACAAGTACTACTTCGGCCGTCGTCCCTGCGGTTTCTATATCCCGCGCTTCCGCAACGTGGCGGCGGACAAGCGCGGCTATCTGCGCGGGTTCGGCTACCAGGGCGGTGCCAGCCGCAACGGCTGGTCACGCGAGATTGCCGAGCTGAACATCGGTGCCGACCTGAAGGAGGCGCTGAGCCTGCCCGGTGACTGGCGCATCGGCATGACCGGTTTCGGCGAAATGCTGCCCCACCACGACAACACCATCCGCCTGGACCACGAGCGCAAGGACAAGTGGGGGCTGCCGGTGCTGGCCATGGACGTCGCCATGCGCGAGAACGAGAAGGCGATGCGCAAGGACATGGCGGCCGATGCGGCGGAGATGCTGGAAGCCGCCGGCGTCAAGGACGTGGAGATGCACGACAACGACTATGCGCCGGGCAAGGGCATCCACGAAATGGGCACCGCGCGGATGGGACGTGATCGGAAGAGCTCGATCCTCAATGCCAACAACCAGGTCTGGGACGCGCCCAACGTCTATGTCACCGACGGTGCGTGCATGACCTCCAGTGCCTGCGTGAATCCGTCGCTGACCTACATGGCGCTGACCGCACGCGCCGCCGACCATGCCGTGCGCGAACTGAAAGCGGGGAACCTGTGATGGATCGTCGTGAACTGCTGAAGATGATCTTCGCCGCCACCGGCGCGGCGATGATCGGCCTGCCGGCGCTGGCCAGTGCCAAGCCGCCGGCTGCGCCGCCAGGCGCTGGCTTCTCCGAGGCCGAGATCGCCACGCTTGATGAAATCGCCGAGACCATCCTGCCGCGCACCCGCACCCCCGGCGCGAAGGACGCGGCCACGGGCGCCTTCATGGCGCGGTTCGTGACCGACTGCTACACCGCCCGGCAGCAGGCGACGTTCCGTGCCGGCCTGGCCGACATCGACAAACGCGCCGGCGGAAGCTTCGTGGCCCTTGCGCCCGATGCGCGCAGCGAACTGCTGCGCAGGCTGGATGCCGAGGCCCGCAAGCGCGCGGTCGAGGTGAGCGAGACCGGCACTGGGACCGTGGAAGCGGCAAAGGCGATGCCGCATCCGTTCACCATGATCAAGCAGTTGGCCATCTTCGGCTTCTTCACCTCGAAACAGGGCGCGACCGAAGTGCTGAAGTACGTCGCCGTGCCCGGACGCTACGATGGCGACATGGCCTATGTGCCTGGCACGCCGGCCTGGGCCACCAGCTGATGGAGTGCGACAGGATGATCAGACCTTTCTTGGTGGCCGCGGGCGTGCTGGCGGCGGGGCCGGTGTTTGCGCAGGCCGGTCCCGAGCGTGATCCGGCAAAGACCGAGGTATGGGCGCCGGTGGCGGACGTCGCCACGCCGGCCGGCACTGCGCCGTCGGACGCCATCGTGCTGTTCGATGGCAAGGACGCGTCCGCCTGGGAGGCGGAGCAGGGCGGGCGCGTGCCGTGGACGGTGGCCGACGGCGCGATGACCGTGGTGCCGGGCAGCAAGGGCATCCGCACCCGGCAGCGTTTCTGCGACATGCAGCTGCACGTGGAGTGGCGCACGCCGACCGATACCAAGGGCTTCGACGGCCAGAACCGCGGCAACAGCGGCATCTTCCTGCAGGAGCTGTATGAGCTGCAGGTGCTCGACAGCCACGGCAACCCGACCTACGCCAACGGCCAGGCCGGCTCGATCTACAAGCAGGCCATGCCGCTGGTGAATGCCTCGCGTGCGCCCGGCCAGTGGCAGGCCTACGACATCATCTGGAAGGCGCCGCGGTTCTCCGCCGGTGGCGGGCTGACCTCGCCGGCGCGCATCACCGTGCTGCACAACGGCGTGCTGGTGCAGGACGACACCGTGCTGGCGGGCCGGACCGAGTACATCGGCGCGCCGTCGTACTCACCGCATGGCTGCGCGCCGCTGTACCTGCAGGAGCATGCCTCCAAGGTCAGCTACCGCAACATCTGGGTGCGCGAGCTGTAACGCTCGCGCCTACTTCGCCAGGTAGCTGGCGAGGTCATCGATCTCCTGCGCCGACAGCTGGGAGAAGGGCGGCATCAGCCCGCCGCCCTTGCTGATCTTTTCCTTGATCTGTGCCGGCGGCAGGCGCTTGCCGATGTCGGTGAGCGCGGGGAATGCGCCGGGCACGCCGGCACGATCGGCGCCGTGGCAGGCCACGCAGTTCGTCGCGTACAGCTTGGCCCCGGCAGCAGGATCTTCCTTGGACCACGCCGGCAGCGCATGGGTCGCCGCGCACAGGGTCAGGGCCAGGGTCAGGACAGTTTTCAAACGAAGCTCCTTGGCGGGCTAGCGCGAAGCGCGGGCGGGCAGGCTGACGGTCAGGTGTTCACGCAGGTAGTCGGCGCCGGTCTGGATCACCTTGGCCGGGTCACGCGGCTGGTCGTGCTCGACGATGTACCACGTCACGCCCGCACGGGCGGCAGCCGGCAGGATCGCGTTCCAGTCGAGCACGCCCTGGCCGACGGCGGCGAATCCGCCTTCGTCTTCGGCCTGGCCCTTGGGCGCGTTGTCCTTGGCATGCACCGCGAACAGGCGGCCGCGGAACTTGCCCAGCATCACCACGGGGTCGTGGCCGGAGCGGGCCACCCAGGCCAGGTCCAGCTCGGTCTGCAGGTTCGGGCCGGCGGCTTCGAACAGCAGCTCCAAGCCGGTGCGCCCATCGACGTCGACCAGCTCGAAGTCATGGTTGTGGTAGGCCAGGCGCATGCCCTTGGCACGCACTCGTTCGGAGATGCCGCCCAGTTCCTTGCCCAGCGCGGCCCAGCCGGCGGCATCTTTCGGCCGATCCTTGCTGTCCAGGTAGGGCACCACCAGCGTGGTGTTGCCGATGGCACGGTTGAAGGCCACGACCTTGTCGAGATCGTTGCGCAGGTCGGCCAGTGCCGTGTGCGAGGAAATCGCCTTGATGCCGTACTTGTCGAGCAGCTGCTTGAGTTCGGCCGCGCTGACGTCCTGCGTGCCGACGGTTTCCACCGCGTGCACGCCTGCGTCGTGGACGATCTTCAGCTGCTGGTCGAGCGTGCCGGCGTTGCGCAGCGTGTACATCTGCACCGCGATGGGCTTCTGTGCGCCGTCGGTTTCCGCAGCGAAGGCGGGCAGAGCGGCGAACAGCAGCAGTGCGGCGGTGGCGATCCTGCGTGTTGGAGCCTTCATCCGTACATCCTCCAAGGATTCATTCGAGGGTGGTCCAGGCGCGCGACCTGGCTGATGCGATGACGCGGTCGACGATCCGCGCCGAGCGCAGGCCGTCTTCGAAGGTGGGCAGGCCCTGCGGCGTCTCACCGTCGATGGCGCGATAGGTGTCGGCGACGAAGGCCTCGAAGCACTGCGCGTAGCCCTGCGCATGGCCTGGCGGCAATGTCGACAGACGACGCTGTTCGGCACTGCCGGCGCCGGGTCCGCGCACGAAGGTTTCTTCGCGCTGGTCGGGTCGGCCGATCCACAGCCGCTCGGGGTCTTCCTGGTTGAACGCTACGCTGGCCTTGGCGCCATCGATCTCGAACCAGAGCCGGTTGTGCCGCCCCGCCGAGACCTGGCTGACGGTCAGTGACGCCAATGTGCCGGCACTGGTGCGGAACATCGCCATGGCCACGTCTTCGCTGGACACCGCCTGCGTGGCACCGCCCGCGGCGGGTGTGCTGAAACTCTGCGCGCCCTCGGCGCTGCGCTCGGCGATCACCGTGGCGAAGGCCGCGCTGACCTCGGTGAAGCGCTCGCCGCTGACCCATTCCACCAGGTCGCACCAGTGCGAGCCGATGTCCGCGAACACGCGCGAGGTGCCGCCCAGTACCGGGTCGACGCGCCAGTTGTTGCTGGCCGGGTCGAGCAGCCAATCCTGCAGGTAGCTGCCGTGGATGAGATGCAGGGGCCCGAGGTCTCCGGCCGCGATGCGTGCGCGGGCCTCGCGGACCACCGGGTGGTAGCGGTAGACGAAGGGCACCGTGGCGACCAGACCGCTGGATGCGGCCAGCGATGCCAGCGCCTGAGCATCGTCGAGGGTCGTGGCCAGCGGCTTCTCGCAGATCACGTGCTTGCCCGCTTCCAGCGCGGCCTGCGCCATCGGCCGGTGCAGGTGGTTGGGCGTGCACACATGGACCACCTGGACCTGCGGATCGGCCACGACCTCGTCGATATCGCGGTAAGCGCGCGGCACATTCCACGCCTGCGCCACCGCCTGCGCGCGCTGCGGAGAAGACGCGGCCACGCCGCGCACCTCGGCCCCGGCGAGCAGGGCGGCGCGGCGGTGCACCGCGGCGATCATCCCGGTACCGACAATGGCAATTTCCAGCTTTCGCATCGGCGTTGGTCTCAGCGGGTCGTGGCTGCGGTGGCGGCGGCGGGGCGGTCGCGGAACAGCAGCAGGAAGGCGATCAGCACGACCAGCGCAACGCCGGCCGGGAACAGCCAGATCTGCTGCCAGTCCGGCCCTGCGGCCGTGGTGTAGTGCTCCACCACTGCGCCGGACAGGAAGGTGCCGATCAGCATGCCCACGCCGTAGGTGGCCAGGGTGATGAAGCCCTGCGCGCTGCTGCGTGCATCAGGTCCCGCATGTGCATCGGTGTAGATCTGCCCGGTGACGAAGAAGAAGTCGTAGCAGATGCCATGCAGCACGATGCCGATCACCAGCAGCGAGAAGCCGCCGCCGGCATCACCGAAGGCGAACAGCGCATAGCGCACCACCCACGCGGCCATGCCGACCGCCAGCATGGTCTTCACCCCCAGCCGCACGAACAGGAACGGCATCGCCAGCATCAGCAGCACTTCGGACACCTGGCCCAGCGACTGCAGCCCGGCCGCGCCGCGCACGCCCAGGTCGTTGAGGTAGGGGTTGGTGAAGTTGTAGTAGAAGGACAGCGGGATGCAGATGGCGATGGAGGCCAGGAAGAACACCAGGTAGGCGCGCGACTTCAGCAGGCGCAGCGAATCCAGGCCGAGGATCTGCCCGAGCCCGGCGTCGCGCTGCTTCGCCAATGGCGGCGTGTGCGGCAGGGTGAAGGCATACAGGCCCAGCAGCAGCGAGGCCGCCGCCGCCATCCGGAAGGTGAGTTCAAGCCGGTGTGCCTGTTCCCAGCCCAGCCAGCCGATCAGCACGCCGGCGATGATCCAGCCGATGCTGCCGGCCACCCGCACCAGCGGGAACTGTTTTTCAGGCGACTGCATGTGCCGCATCGCCACGCTGTTGGCCAGCGCCAGTGTCGGCATGAACAGCAGCATGTAGCCCATCACGCAGGCCGAGAACATGCTGAAGCTGGTCGCGGTGGAGGCCAGCCACATCAGCACCGCGCCGGCCAGGTGCAGCACCGCCAGGATGCGCTGCGCGGCGAAGTAGCGGTCCGCGATCAGGCCGACCAGGAAGGGGGCGACGATCGCGCCGATGGACTGGCTGAGGAAGGCCGTGGCCACCTGGCTGGCGCTGGCCTGCAGCGGGCCCTGCACCAGGTAGGTGCCGAGGGTGACGAACCACGCCCCCCAGATGAAGAACTGCAGAAACATCATCGCGCCCAAGCGCGACATGGCGTGCGTCATGGCTTGCCCTCCCGGGGCGGTGTCAGCTCAGAGTCCCAGCATGCGGTGCAGTGATGTGGCGTCGGTGCCACTGTCAGCGAAATCGTCGAAGGCGCGCTCGGTCACCCGGATGATGTGGTCGCGGATGAAGGCGGCGCCCTCCCGTGCGCCGTCTTCGGGGTGCTTCAGGCAGCACTCCCATTCCAGGACCGCCCAGCCGGGAAAGTCGTACTGCGCGAACTTCGAGAAGATGCCCTTGAAGTCGACCTGTCCATCGCCGAGCGAACGGAACCGGCCCGGCCGATCGATCCAGTCCTGGTAGCCGCCATAGACACCGCTGCGGGCACTGGCGTGGTACTCCGCGTCCTTGACGTGGAAGATGCCGATGCGCGCGTGGTAGCGGTCGATGAATCCGAGGTAGTCCATCTGCTGCAGCAGCAGGTGGCTGGGGTCGTAGAGGATCTTCGCGCGCGGATGATGGCCGACCACCTCGAGGAAGCGCTCGAAGGTCGCGCCGTCGTGCAGGTCTTCGCCCGGGTGGATCTCGAAGCACAGGTCGACGCCGCAGTCGTCGAACGCATCGAGGATCGGGCGCCAGCGGCGGCCCAGTTCGGCGAAGGCTTCTTCGACCAGGCCTGGCGGGCGCTGCGGCCAGGGGTACATGTAGGGCCAGGCCAGTGCGCCGGAGAAGGTGGCGTGTGCAGCCAGCCCCAGGCGCTGGCTGGCCTTGGCGGCCAGCTTCAGCTGATCCACGGCCCAGGCTTGGCGGGCGGCAGGATCGCCGCGCTTGTCTGCCGGGGCGAAACCGTCAAACAGGCTGTCATAGGCCGGGTGCACCGCGACCAGTTGTCCCTGCAGGTGGGTCGACAGTTCGGTGATCTGCACGCCGTGCCCGGCCAGCATCCCGGCCACGTCGTCGCAGTAGGTCTGGCTGCGCGCCGCCTCGGCCAGGTCGAACAGGTGAGGCGCAGTGGCGGGCACTTGTACGCCAGAATAGCCCAGCCCCGCGGCCCATACGGCCAGCGTGTCCAGCCGATCAAAAGGAGCCTTGTCGCCGATGAACTGCGCCAGGAAAAGCGCCGGACCCTTAAGCGTCCTCACGTTGATTCGCCCTCGATGCAATCGATTGCATTACCCTAGCATGGGCTTTCCGCAGGTCCGTTGTGCAGTGCACAGCGGCAACAGGAGCTAGGACCATGGCAACCATCTACGACATCGCAAAGCACGTAGGCGTCTCCGCAGGGACGGTGTCGCGGGCGTTGTCGCGGCCGGAAAAAGTGCTGCCGGCCACCCGCGCGCGCATCGAACAGGCGGCCGCCACGCTGGGCTATGTGCCCAATACGGTGGCCCGTACGCTGAAGACCCAGCGCAGCGGCAAGATCCTGGTGACCGTGCCGGACATCGCCAACCCGTTCTTCGCGCAGATCCTGCAGGGCGCTGAAGAGGCGGCGCAGGCGGTCGGCTACGCCGTGCTGCTGGGCGATACCCAGCACCAGCCCGACCGCGAGGAACGCTACGCGCAGATGCTCAGGCGCAACGAGGCCGACGGCCTGATCGTACTGGGGCACCGGCTGCCGCCGACCGCGCGCGAGATCGTGCAGGCGCTGGGCGCCACCGCGCCGGTGGTCAACGGCTGCGAGTTCGATCCCGCGCTGGGCATTCCCAGCGTGCACATCGACAACGCCGCCGCCGCGCGTGCGGTGATGGAGCATCTGTATGCACTCGGCCATGAACGCATCGCCGTGGTCGGCGGGCCGCCCGACAACCCGCTGCACCAGCAGCGCCTGGAAGGCGTGCGCAGTGCCGGCAAGGCGCGTGGCCGGCTGCGCAGCCTGAGCGTCGTACCCGGTGATTTCTCGCTGGAATCTGGCCATGCGGCGGCGAAGGCGCTGCTCGCGCTTCCGCTCGCGCCGACCGCGGTGTTCTGCTTCAGCGACCAGATGGCGCTGGGTGCGCTGGCCGCCTGCCGCGACCTCGGCATCCGCGTGCCGGACCAGCTGTCCATCGTCGGCTTCGATGATCTGGCCTCGTCCAGCTTCCTGACGCCGCCGCTGACCACCATCCGCCAGCCGATGCGGGAAATCGGTGCGCGGGCGGTCAATCTGCTGCTGGCCATCATCGAACGTGTCGATGTACCGCTGCAGCAGACGCTGGAGTTCAGTCTGATGGTTCGGGGCTCGACGGCCGCGCCTGCCGCCGGCTGAGCAGCAGGCGCCGGGCAGGGCGCGGTTACTTCAGGTGGGCCTTGGCGCAGGCCAGCACGTGGTTGTAGTCGCTGGACATGCACTGGTAGAAATCGCGCTTGGCGTCCGTCGCGCCTTCGCAGTTTGCATCGGTGATCTGCGGCAGCAGGCCGCGCATCGGCGTGGCCATGGCCTCGAACTTCGCGGCATCCATGTAGCCGCCGGCCACGTTCTTCGCGCCGACTTCCAGCATGGTTTCCAGCCCGTAGCGCGCGTTTTCGACGGCCTTGGGGCACGACAGCTCGACATCGGTGCGCTGCACTTCCAGCAGCGAGGCGGCGATGGCCTCGGCATCGGCCTTGACCTGCGGTGGCAGCGGCGTCGTGTCGGCAGCGCCGCCCGCGGCCAGCGTCGGCAGCGGGCACAGCATCAACAGCAGGGCGGCGGGCAGCAGGCGGGGCATCGGGCATCCATGCGGGCAGGCGGGGCGCCAGTGTGCGCTGGCGTGGGCGCGGCCGCCAGAGGGCTGAACGGAACGCCGCGCACTGCCCCGGAACCGCCATGGCAATCCACTACCATGGGCCACCCCAGTGGATGTCCTGCCATGACCGACGTGATCCTTGCCCCGCCCAGGCCACCTGCCGCGCGTATCGCCGCCTGGCTGTTGATGCTGCTGGGCATGTGGCTGGCCCTGAAGCTGGGCCTGGTGGTCACCCTGCTGTCGGGCCTGCTGGTGTTCCAGCTGACCCACGTGCTGGCCAACACCGTGGAAGGCAAGCTGCCGCCGGGACGGGCGCGTGCCTTCGCGGTCATTCTGCTGTCGGCGGTGATCATCGGCGTGCTGGTGCTGGCCGGTATCGGCGTGGCCTCGTTCTTCCGCAACGAGACCGGTGGCCCCGACGTGCTGCTGGCGCGGCTGATGGACATCCTCAATACCTCGCGGCACCAGGTACCCGCACTGCTGCAGCCGTACATTCCCGAAGACCTGACGCGGCTGCGCGAGGCGGTGAACGAATGGGCCGCCGAGCACCAGCGGCAGCTGGGTGTGGCCGGCACGTCGGTGGTGCAGGTGGGCGTGCGCGTGCTGATCGGCATGGTGCTGGGCGCGATGATCGCCCTGTACGACGAGTTGCCGCTGCCGAAGATGGGCCCGCTGGCGCAGGAGCTGATCGGGCGCACCACGCGCCTGGCCGTGGCCTTCCGCCAGGTGGTGTTCGCCCAGGTGAAGATCTCGCTGCTCAATACGGTGTTCACCGCGGTGTTCCTGCTGGGCGTGCTGCCGCTGTTCGGCGTGCACCTGCCGCTGTCGAAGACGCTGGTGCTGATCACCTTCCTCGCCGGCCTGCTGCCGGTGGTGGGCAACATCATCTCCAACACCATCATCACCATCGTGGCGCTGTCGGTGTCGTTCTACGTGGCGGTGGCGGCCCTGCTGTATCTGGTCGTCATCCACAAGCTGGAGTACTTCCTCAACGCACGCATCGTCGGCGGCGAGATCCAGGCGCGGGCCTGGGAACTGCTGCTGGCCATGCTGGTGATGGAAGCGGCCTTCGGCCTGGCCGGGCTGGTGGCCGCGCCGGTCTTCTACGCCTACCTGAAGCGCGAACTGGTCGACCAGGGCTGGATCTGAGCCCGGCCCGGTCGCCCTGCATTGGCGCCGGGCCATACCTGGTGTCCAAGAGCCGGTAGCGCCGGGCCATGCCCGGCGGAAGGACGTGAAGGCGGCGCCACCACCACTGCACGCGCCAGTCACCGCACGCGGGGGACGCTGGGCTCCCCCTCCCATCCGGACTACGCGCATGACCACACTGACCCTCCCCGAACTGGCGAAGAAGATGGCCGGCATCGATTTTGCGATGCTGCAGACCCACGCGGCCGGCGAGATCGAAGGCCGGCCGATGAGCAACAACGGCGACGTGGACTACGACGGCGACAGCTGGTTCTTCGCGCTGGAAAGCGCCGACATGGTGAAGCAGATCGAGGCCGATCCGAAGGTTGCGCTGGGCTTCACCGGCAGCAAGTCGCTGCTGGGCAAGCCGCCGCTGTTCGTCCACGTCCGGGGCCGGGCCGAGATCATCCGCGAACGCGCGGTGCTGGCTGAGCATTGGGTCGACGAGCTGGAACGCTGGTTCGAGCAGGGCGTGGATACGCCGGGACTGGTGCTGATCCACGTGCACGCACAGCGCATCCAGTACTGGGATGGCGAGGACCACGGTGAATTGAACGTCTGAATGCCTGCGGTAGCGCCGGGCCATGCCCGGTGGTTCAGTCCACTTCGAACACACCCTCATCCACCCAGCCGGCAAGCTCCGGCGCCAGTGCACGTTCCACTGCAAGCCGCAGCAATGCTGAGCAAAACGTAATGGCGGGGCTGTTGCGCAGCAGCCCCTGCCTTTGCCATCCTCCCCGCTGATTTCGATCCGTTGGAGCTGTGATGCGTGCTGCGCCCTGGTTGATGGCTGGACTGCTGCTGCCCGTGCTGGCGGTGGCGCAGCCGTCGCGCGCGCCGAAGCCGGCCGTCGCGCAGGATTCCTTCAGCGAACTGTTCGACACCGCGTGCATGCAGCACATCGGCGCTCCGGCACGGCTGCAGGCCCTGATGGAGGCCAATGGCCTGACCCCGCTGCAACCAGCCGAGGCGGCCACCCTGCTGCAGGGACAGCCGGGCGTGGCGTGGCTGGTGCCCTTGGCCAGTGGCCGTTATGCGGTGAGCTGGGCCGACGACGGCACCTGCAGCGTGTATGCGGAGAAGGCCGAACCTGCGGTAGTGCAGAAGGGCTTCGCGCGGTTGATGCAGCCGGCGCCGAAACCGCTGCAGGTGCGTTCGCTGCCCGGCCGCGGGCCGCTGCCGGCCGACCAGGTGGCCATCCAGTACGGCTGGGCCACGCCGGGCGAAACGAAGCTGCGCGTCCGTTTCCGCCTGGTCACCCGGCAGGCCGCCGAAGCTGGCGTGCAGGCGATGGCGTCGGCCAGCCCGGGTGAAGCCATGCTCGAACAGGCCTCCACGCCGCCGGGCGACACGGCGCCTCCGCGCTAGCGCAAGGCCTTGGGCCTACGATTCGTCCAACGCATCCGGATGTGGTATATCGTTTATCGATAAATCCATCCCGGGCGGCGAGGCTGCCCCACGTCGGAGGCTGCTTGACCGCTCGTCCCGCCCGCGCCGAACCCGCGCGAGGCTTGTTCACCCTGGCCCAGACCGCCGTGCAGGCCGTGCGGGCGATGTGCTGGCTGGGAATCCTGGCCGCGCTGCTGGCCGTTCCCCTGGTGGCCTGCGACCGGCGCTGGCTGCTGGACAGGGTGCACGACGCGCACGCCGCGGCCGTCCACGGCAGCGATCTGTTCCTGCATTTCTGCATCGGCCTGGGTAGCATCGTCGCCCTGCTGGCGCTGTGCCTGGTGTTCCTGCGGCACCTGGCGCGCCTGCTGCGCTCGGCCGCCGGCGCGCGCCCGTTCACCCATGCCAACGCGCAGCGCCTGCGGCGCATGGCCTGGCTGATGCTGGCGATGGAAGTGCTGTCGATCATCATCGGCGTATACGCGTCCTGGATGGGCCCGGACTTCGCCTGGATGGAAGTCGGCGGCGGCATGTCCATCACCGGCCTGATCGCGGTGTTGATGCTGTTCGTGCTTGCGCGCGTGTTCGCCGCCGGTGCAGCCATGCGTGATGACCTCGATGGTGTCATCTGATGGCGATCGTCATCACGCTCGACCGCATGCTGCAGGAACGGGGCATGACCCTGTCCGAGCTGGCCGGGCGCATCGACATCACCCTGGCCAACCTGTCCATCCTCAAGACCGGCAAGGCACGCGCCATCCGCTTCTCGACGCTGGATGCGATCTGCCGCGAGCTGCAGTGCACGCCGGGCGACCTGCTCGGGCACGACCCGCTGCAGACGCAGGACGACGACTGAAACACCCCTCTCTCCCTTACCTCATGAAGACACGGAACCGAAATGGAATGGTTGGCTGACCCCTCGATCTGGATGGGCCTTGCGACCCTGATCGTGCTTGAGATCGTGCTCGGCATCGACAACCTGGTGTTCATCGCGATCCTGGCCGACAAGCTGCCGCCGCACCAGCGTGACCGCGCGCGGGTGATCGGCCTGAGCCTGGCCCTGCTGATGCGCCTGGTGCTGCTGGCCGCGCTGGCGTGGATCATGAAACTGACCGAGCCGCTGCTGACGCTGTTTGATCACAGCTTTTCCGGCCGCGACCTGATCCTGCTCGGCGGCGGCCTGTTCCTGCTGTTCAAGGGCACCATGGAACTGCACGAGCGGCTGGAAGGCCGCCAGCCCGAGGACAACGGCAAGAAGGTCTATGCCAGCTTCGCGATGGTGGTGGCGCAGATCGTGGTGCTCGACGCGGTGTTCTCGCTGGATTCGGTGATCACCGCTGTCGGCATGGTCGACAATCTGGGCGTGATGTACGCCGCGGTGACCATCGCCATGGTGCTGATGCTGCTGGCCAGCAAGCCGCTGACCCGCTTCGTCAACAAGCATCCGACCGTGGTCGTGCTTTGCCTGGGCTTCCTGCTGATGATCGGCTTCAGTCTGGTGGCCGAAGGCCTGGGCTACAAGATTCCGAAGGGTTATCTGTACGCGGCCATCGCGTTCTCGATCCTGGTGGAAGCCTTCAACCAGTGGGTGCGCTTCAACCGTGAGCGCAACGAGCGCCGCCAGCCGTTCCGCCAGCGCACCGCCGATGCAGTGCTGCGCATGCTGGGTGCACGTCCGGCCAATGGCCACGATGACGACGGCGAATTGGAGCATGGTGACGCGGAGGAGCGCCTGCAGCCGGCCGAGCACGAGATGATCCGCAGCGTGCTGGGCCTGGCCGACCGGCCGGTGTCGAGCGTGATGACGGTGCGCGCCGACGTGCAGTGGATCGATCTGGCGCGTGGCCAGGACGATGTGGTGGCGCGCCTGGTGGCCTCGCCGCATACGCGGCTGCTGGTGGGCGAGGGCGACCTGGACAGGCTGCGCGGCGTGGTGCAGAGCCGCGACCTGCTGGCCGACCTGCTGCAGGGCCGGCCGCTGCAGCTGGAGGGCAACCTGCGCGCGCCGCAGTACGTGCTGTCCAGCGCCAGTGCGCTGCAGGCGCTGGAACTGATCCGCCAGCACCCGGTGCCGCTGGCGGTGGCCGTGGACGAGTACGGCAGCGTGGAAGGCCTGGTGACCGCCAACGACCTGCTGGCGGCGATCGCCGGTGACCTGGCCGATACCCAGGACGAGCGCTACGGCGTGGTGGCGCAGGGCGAGGGCCAGTGGGAAGCCGACGGCGCGCTGACCCTGGACGATCTGCAGCGCTTGGCGGGTGTGTCGCTGCCGCGCAGCAGCGATTACATGACCATTTCCGGCCTGGTGCTGGAGCAGCTGGGGCGCCTGCCGGATGAAGGCGATGAAGTGGACGTGGCCGACGTGCGCATCACCGTGCTGGCGATGGAGAAGCGCCGCATCGCCCGCCTGCGGCTGCAGCGGCTGCGCGGCACCTGACGTAGAGTCGAGCTTGCTCGGCTGCCTTTACTTTTTGTAGAGCCGAGCCCACGCTCGGCTGCTTTTGCCTTCTGTAGAGCCGAGCCCATGCTCGGCTGTTTTTCCCGCAGCCGAGCATAGGCTCGGCTCTACAGTTGGTGTAGCCGAGCATAGGCTCGGCTCTACAGTTGGTGTAGCCGAGCATGGGCTCGGCTCTACCCATTGCAACCTGCGCCCGTCACCATGGCGGGCCCCACGTTCTGGAATGCCGCAGTGCTGAGTACGATTGGTTTGTTGATGGGCCTGTACGTGGCGTGGCGCCTGTTCTGGCCGCTGCGCCTGCCGGTCTGGGCCAAGGCCCTGTTGTCGCTGCTGCTGGTGGGCCTGGCCGTGCAGCTGCGCATCGTCGCCACTTTCTGGGGCACGATGGCCTCGCCGGAAATCCCGAAGATGGCCATCGCCGTGCTGGCCACCGGCTCCACCGCTGTGCTGCTGCTGGCGCTGGCGATGCTGTTGTTCGATGCCGGCCTGCTGGCGGCGCGCGTGCTGCGCCTGCCGCGTGCAGTCTCGGCCCTGCGTACGCCGTTGCTGCGTCCGCTGGCCGCAGGTGCCGCATTCCTGCTCAGTGCGTACGGCGTCAGCCAGGGCATGGCAGTGCCGAAGCCGCGTCAGGTCGAGGTGTCCATCAAGGACCTGCCAGCCGCCTTCGACGGCTATCGCATGCTGCAGCTCACCGACATCCACGCCAGCCGCCTGCTGACCGGCGACTGGGTGCGCCAGGTGGTGGCCGAAAGCAATGCGTTGAAGCCGGACCTGATCGTGATCACCGGTGACCTGATCGATGGCACGGTGGATGCACGCCGCGATGACTTCCGCCCGCTGGGTGACCTCCAGGCGCCGGACGGGGTGATCGCCATCACCGGCAACCACGAATACTACGCACAGTACAGCGACTGGATGCGGGCCTTCCGCGCGCTGCGCATGCAGGTGCTGGAAAACAGCCACACCCAGGTGCGGCGGGGCGATGCGGCGCTGACCATTGCCGGCGTCACTGACCCGGTGGCGGCGCGCTACGGCCTGCCGCTGCCCGACCTGCAGGCGGCGCTGGCCGGTGCCGATCCGGCCGCACCGGTGATTCTGCTCGACCATCGCCCGCGCAATGCTGCCGATGCGGCCGCGCGCGGGGTGAAGCTGCAGCTGTCCGGCCATACCCACGGCGGGCAGATCATCGGCATGGACCAGCTGGTGAAGCGTGCCAACGGTGGTTTTGTCTCCGGCCGCTACGAGGTGGATGGGATGATCCTGTACGTCAGCAACGGCGCTGGCCTGTGGGCCGGCTTCCCGGCGCGCATCGGCGTGCCCTCGGAAATCACCCTGTTCACCCTGCGTCGCGCACCCTGAACTCTGACGGGGTCGGATCCCTTTGCCACCGGCAAAGGGCTCTGGCCCCGCGCTCCGCCTGCAGATGCACCGCGCCGTCACCCGGCGCGTGACACCCTCCGCCCATGAACGAAATGACGGCGGCGCGGCAGCGCTCGATGTGGGTCGCGGGCCTGTCCACCGTGGTGGAGTGGTACGACTTCACCCTGTACCTGTATTTCGCCACCGTGCTGTCGCGGGTGTTCTTCGGTGGCGGCGAGCAGGCGATGCTCGTCACGCTGGCGGGCTTCGCCGTCTCCTACCTGATGCGCCCGCTCGGCGCGCTGTGCTTCGGCCACCTCGGTGATCGCCTCGGCCGGCGCTGGATGCTGCTGGCCTCGATGGCGCTGATGGCAGCGGCGATGCTGGCCACCGCCCTGCTGCCGACCGCAGCGACCGCGGGCACCACGGCCGGCGTGCTGCTGCTGGTGCTGCGCTGCGTGATGGCCTTTTCGGTGGGCGGCGAATACACCGGCGTGGTTGCCTACCTGCTGGAAAGCGCACCGGCCCGCCGTCGCGGCCTGGTCACCTCGCTGGCCTCGGCGGCCAGTGAAGTGGGCGCGCTGCTGGCGGTGGCGATTTCCGCGGTGACGGTGGCAACGCTCACGCCCGCGCAGCTGGATGGCTGGGGCTGGCGCATTCCGTTTTTCGTCGGTGCCGCGCTGGCACTGGTGATCCTCATTGCGCGTTCGGGCATGCATGAATCGCCCGAGTTCGAGCGCCAGCGGCGCGAGGGCAGCATTCCGGCGACGCCGCTGCGCCACGTGCTGCGCAACCATCCCGGCGCGGTGGCGCGCACTTTCGCGATTTCCGCACTCGGTTCGATCACTTACTACGTCGGCATCACCTACGTGCCGGCGTTCCTGCATGCGCAGGGGCACGATGAAGGCGATGCGCTGTGGCTGTCGACAGTCGCGGCGGTGGCGGTCATCGCCATCACGCCGCTGTGCGGACTGCTGTCCGATCGCTTCGGGCGGCGACCGCTGCTGCTGGGGCTGACGGTGCTGGCGGCGTTGCTGCCGTTGTCGATGTTCGGCTGGATGGCCGAAGCCGCGCCGCTGGGCATCGCGCTGGCGGCGGTGGTGCTGGCCTGCGTGGCCGGTGGCATCAGCGCGGTGGCGGCACCGGCCACGGCCGAGCAGTTCCCGGGTGAGGGCCGGGTGAGCGGGCTGGCACTGGGGGTGACCATGGCCACGGCGGTGTTCGGCGGTGCGACACCGTGGCTGGCGCAGTGGTGGGTGGAACGCAGCGGCTGGGCGGCGGCGCCGGGCGCGATGATCGCGCTGGTGGCGGTGCTGGTGCTGCCGGTGCTGTGGACCCTGCCCGAGACGACCCCGGGCAGGGGCAAGCGCTAGGCGATCAGACCGCCAGGGTCTGCACGATGTCGGCCAGCACGGCCGGTGCATCCACGCCGATGGCGATCGACTGCAGCACGTGGCCATCCCACACGCTGGGGCCGAAGGCGAGGCCTTCCGGCTTGGGGATGGTCATGCCGCGGGCAACGCCGTCGGTGGCCACGCGCACGCTGGCGCGCTCGAACTGGAACAGCTCCGGGCGGGTCAGGGCGATGCAGGCGCAGCAGTCATGCACGACCATGCCCTTGTGGCCGGCCTGCAGGTAGAAGTCCACGTAGTCCTGCGACAGCGCACGCACCAGCCCGGCATCGGCACCGCCGATGGCGGCCAGCTTGTCCAGGCCGTCACGGTCCATTTCCACGCGGGTGGTGACGTCCAGGCCGATGGCGGTGACCGGCCACTGCGCGGTGAACACGATGTCGGCCGCTTCGGCGTCGCCCCAGATGTTGGCCTCGGCGGCCGGGGTGATGTTGCCGTTGACGTGGAAGGCGCCGCCCATCAGGACCACGCCGCGCACCAGACCGGCGATGTCCGGGGCCTGCTGCAGGGCCAGGGCCAGGTTGGTCATGCGGCCGACCGCGACCAGGGTCACTTCGCCCGGGTGGGCGCGGACCAGGTCGATGATCAGCTGGTGGGCCGGGCGCGCATCGGCGGCCACGTCCAGCGCGGCCGGCACCGGGTGGTTGCCCAGGCCGTTGTGGCCATGGATGTGCACCGGCCAGGCTTCCGGGGTGGCTTCGGGCTGCAGCGGGCCGGCGGCGCCGCGCGCGACCGGGGCGGCAAAGCCCCAGGCCTGCTTCAGGTACAGCGCGTTGTGGGTGGTCGATTCCACCGAGGCGTTGCCGAAGGTGGTGGTGACGCCGACCAGGTCGATCTGGGCGTGCTTGTGCAGGTACAGCAGGGCCAGCGCGTCGTCGACGCCCGGATCCGTATCGAAAATGACTTTCAGCATGTTGTTGTTCTTCTTCTTCCGTGTGGTGCAGGGGGGCCGGCGGGACCCTGGGGGCCGGGCCGGCGCGCCCTGCATTGTCCCATCTTCATGACAGGCAGGGCGAACCGGGGGCACGGCGGGGGCATAATGCCGCCACCCCCTGCGCAAGGAGCTGCGCCATGCTGGTTGTCACCCTGGTCCTGATCGCCCTGGTGCTGGGTCTGAACCTTGTCGCCACTTATGTGGTGGTCCGGCGCGACGACGTGTCGGTGGGAGGGCGGATGGTGCAGCTGCTGCTTGTCTGGCTGCTGCCGCTGGTTGGGGCGATCCTGTGCATGGCGATCGCCACCGCCGATGGCCCGGTCAGCCGCGGTGATGGCAGCTTCGCGGGCAGTCCCGATTCCTCGGGCGGGTATGCCGGTGACAGCCACGGCAGCCACAGCCATGGCGGATCGGACTGCAGCAGCGACAGCGGCGGCGGCGACGATTGAGGCGATGTAGAGTCG
>NZ_VYKI01000008.1:0-36670 GCF_008710035.1 Stenotrophomonas cyclobalanopsidis
GAGCAGTTGATGGCGCCCGCGCAGGTCCGGATCGTCGTCGATGTGGTCCTGGATCGCCTTTCGCACTTGTTTGATCTGTTCCTCCAGCGTCCGGATCACGTCATGGATCCCTTGCTGGACGGAGATATCGGCAACTTCCAGACGGTTCTGCTCCATCTGCAGCATCTCCTGGAGGTCATCGCGACGCCGGACCAGCGCACGTAGCTTCACTTCCGAGGGAGTAGGCGGGACGTACGGATGCAGTTTGTCCGCACGCTGGGCCTCGAAGAACCGGGCAATCAGCTTGGCATCGCTGCGGTCGGTCTTGGTCCGGACTCCCTCGGCCTGCCCAAATGCTTTCACCCGCGCGGGGTTGGCGACATAAACCGTCACCCCGGCCTCCACCAGGGCGCGCGCCAAGGCCTCGTGGTAGATACCCGTGGCCTCCATGCCTACCGCTGCGTCAGGCGCATGCTTGGCTCGCCACGCCAGAAATTGCGCATAACCCTTGGGCGTATTGGGAAATTTGGCTTTGGTCTGATACTTGCCATTAGGCAGTGGGAAGGCAACATCAAAGGTCGCCTTGGCCATGTCGTTACCAATTACTTGCATGATCTCGCTCCAGCTTGAACTTACGATCGTGATCGGAAGCCGCCAGACTTGCCCTTGTGAGTGCAGGCTCTCACCCGAAGGTGGGCCTAAGATACCGTTCAAGTTCCAAGGCGGTGTCAGGCCGCCGACGCGCTGAATCTACTTTGCAAGCTCGAAGGCTTAAGAGCCGAAGGCTTAAGAGCCGAGGCAGCGTCATCGGAGCCTCCCGGGGTCACCAGGGGAATTGTGCCTGATCAGGGCACCGTTCCAAGACACAAGAGCCGAGCCCGTGCTCGGCTCATCGCGGACCGGACGAAAAGCAGCCGAGCGTGGGCTCGGCTCTACATGGGTGGCGCCGCGTACCTGCCGTCAGGGCGGACCAACGGTCCGCACCCACCGGAATGGCGCGGTCATTTCACCCCGTGCAGGTCCCGCAGCTGGCTCGGCCGGCTGCCGAAGTACGCGGCCAGGTCGGCAATCTCCTGGTCGTTCAGGTCCTTTGCCTGCGGGGTCATCAACGCGTGCTGGCGGTCGCCGGCACGGTAGGCCTGCAGGGCATGGGCCAGGTAATCGCCATACTGCCCACCCAGCTTGGGGTAGGTCGGGTCGATCGGCGCATTGCCGTCGGCACCGTGGCAATCAATGCAGCTCTGGTTCGTCGCTTTTCCCTTCACCTTGGCCCGGGCTTCACCGGCGGCCTCGCGGCCCGGCGGCAGGCCGGCCGAGGAGGACGAACCGTGTTCGCCACTGGCATGGCCGGGGTCGCCGGCCGATTTCTCACTGCTTTCCACCTGCGACTGCGAGCAGGCCGCCAGCAGCAGGGCAACGGACAGGGCGATGGCGTGACGCATCGTGTGCGCGGCTTTCGACATGGGCGGGCCTTACTTGACGGTGGACAGGTAAACAGCGAGATCGGCGATCTCCTGTTCGCTGAAACTCATCGACTGCGCCTGCATCGTTGGATGCCGGCGCTTGCCCTGCCGGTATTCGGTCAGGGCCTGGGTCAGGTACTGCTGGGTCTGGCCACCGATCTTCGGTACCCGGTAGCTGGGGTACGCGTTCTTGTAACCGGTGATGCCGTGGCAGCCCTGGCAGGTATAGGCGAGCACCCGGCCATTATCGAAGTTGCCGGCCGGGGCGGCGGCAGCGGGCGGGGTGGCCTGGGCAGGAGCCGGGGCGGGTGCTGCAGGAGCAGGAGCGGGCTGTGCGGCGGCCCCGAGGGGCAGGAGGACGGCCAGAGCGAGACAAGCGGCGAGCGGCTGCGGGCGCATGATGTCGTTATCCGGGGATTCGGGTCTGGTCGTTCCGGCGTGGGGTACGGAACGACCCGAGTATAGCCCCAGGTTTCATCTAGCTGAAATGGGGGCGGGCCGACCAGCGGCGTGAAGGCACCATGACCTTTGGGATATGGTGTTGCCGTGAAGTGGTGCATTACTTTGCTACCACACCTGCCCACGCATCCTCCAGGGATCTGACGATGTCGCACCCAACCTTCCTGCCCGGCCGCCGCACTGGACTCTGTGCCGCTGCCCTGCTGATCTCCACCTCCCTGCTGCTGGGCGGCTGCGCTGCCGGCCCCAGCGCCGATGCCAAGGCGGCTGAAACCAAGGACGAGAAGAAGGTCGACACCGTGCCGGTGGAAGTGGCCGTGGCCAGCCACCGCGCGGTTGCTGCCAGCTACACCGGCACCGCCGCACTCGAACCGCGTGCCGAATCGCAGGTGGTGGCCAAGACCTCCGGCGTTGCCTTGGCCGTACTGGTCGAGGAGGGCCAGCGGGTGACCGCCGGCCAGCCGCTGGTGCGCCTGGACCCGGACCGCGCGCGCCTGGCCGTTGCGCAGAGCGAGGCGCAGATGCGCAAGCTGGAAAACAACTACCAGCGTGCACAGAAGCTGGTCGGCCAGCAGATGGTCAGTGCCTCCGACGTCGACCAGCTGCGCTACGACCTGGAAAACATGCGCGCGCAGTACCGCCTGGCCACGCTGGAACTGTCCTACACCACGGTGGTGGCGCCGATCTCCGGGGTGATCGCCTCGCGCTCGATCAAGACCGGCAACTTCGTGCAGATCAACACGCCGATCTTCCGCATCGTCGACAACTCCCAGCTGGAAGCCACCCTCAACGTGCCCGAGCGCGAACTGGCGACGCTGCGCGCCGGCCAGCCGGTCGTGCTCTCGGCCGATGCGCTGCCGGGCAAGACCTTCACCGGCACCGTCGACCGCATCGCGCCGGTGGTGGACTCCGGCAGCGGCACGTTCCGCGTGGTCAGCGCCTTCAACGGCACCGAGCATGCGCTGCAACCCGGCATGTTCGGACGCATCCGCATCGACTACGACCAGCGCGCTGATGCCCTGGTAGTGCCGCGCCTGGCCATCCTCGACGACGGTGAGCCGGCGGTGTTCCGCGTGCGCGAAGGCAAGGTGGCGCGCGTACCGGTGAAGCTGGGCTATGCCGAGGGCCCGTGGGTGGAGATCCGCGAAGGCCTGGCCGCCGGCGACAAGATTGTCACCGCCGGCAAGGTCGCCCTGCGCGACGGCACCGCCGTGCAGGTCATCGCCGATCCCAAGGCCGCCAAGGCCAAGCCGGCCACCGTGGCCGGCGGTAAATCCGCAGACAAGGCCGGGAGCCAGCAATGAGCGCCCCGGGACACGACCACGGTGCCTCGCCCGGCGGCGATGGCGCCGCTGCCGGCCTGCGCGGCGGCCTGGTGGAATTCGCCACCCGCCGCCGCGTCACCATCGCCATGTGCACGGTCACGCTGCTGCTGTTCGGCCTGATCGCGCTGGGCAACCTCAAGGTCAACCTGCTGCCCGACCTGAGCTATCCCACCTTGACCGTGCGCACCGAATACACCGGTGCGGCACCCACCGAAATCGAAAGCCTGATCACCCAGCCGGTGGAAGAAGCCGTGGGCGTGGTCAAGAACCTGCGCAAGCTGAAGTCGGTTTCGCGTACCGGGCAGAGCGATGTGGTGCTCGAGTTCGCCTGGGGCACCAACATGGACCAGGCCAGCCTGGAGGTGCGCGACAAGATGGAAGCGCTGAACCTGCCACTGGAGGCCAAGGCCCCGGTGCTGCTGCGCTTCAATCCGTCCACCGAGCCGATCATGCGCCTGGTGCTGTCCACCAAGGCGGCGCCGACCAGCGATGAGGACGCCATCCACGAACTGACCGGCCTGCGCCGCTATGCCGACGAAGACCTGAAGAAGAAGCTGGAGCCGGTGACCGGCGTAGCTGCAGTGAAGGTCGGCGGTGGCCTGGAAGACGAGATCCAGGTGGACATCGACCAGCAGAAGCTGGCCCAGCTCAACCTGCCCATCGACACCGTCATCAAGCGGTTGAAGGAAGAGAACATCAACATTTCCGGCGGGCGCCTGGAGGAAGGCTCGCAGCGCTTCCTGGTGCGTACCGTCAACCAGTTCGCCGATCTGGAAGAGATCCGCAACCTGCTGGTCACCACCCAGTCGTCCAACGGCAGCGCGGCCGATTCGGCCCTGCAGCAGATGTTCAACATCGCCGCGTCCACCGGCTCGGCTGCGGCAGTCGCTGCGGCGTCGGCGGCGCAGAGTGCCTCCTCCGGTGGTGGTTCCAGCGTGGTCGCCAACGGCGTGCCGGTGCGCCTGAAGGACGTGGCCACCGTGCGCCAGGGCTACAAGGAACGCGAAGCCATCATCCGCCTGGGCGGCAAGGAATCGGTCGAGCTGGCGATCTACAAGGAAGGCGACGCCAATACCGTGGCCACCGCCGAGGCGCTGCGCAAGCGCCTGGAGCAGATCAAGGCCACCTTCCCCGGCGATGCCGAACTAACCACCATCGAGGACCAGTCGCGCTTCATCGAACACGCCATCAGTGACGTCAAGAAGGACGCGGTGATCGGAGGCCTGCTGGCCATCCTGATCATCTTCCTGTTCCTGCGCGATGGCTGGTCCACCTTCGTCATCAGCCTGTCGCTGCCGGTCTCGATCATCGCCACGTTCTTCTTCATGGGTCAGCTCGGCCTGAGCTTGAACGTGATGTCGCTGGGCGGCCTGGCGCTGGCCACCGGCCTGGTGGTGGATGACTCGATCGTGGTGCTGGAAAGCATCGCCAAGGCGCGCGAACGCGGCCTGGGCATCCTGCAGGCAGCCATCGTCGGCACCCGCGAAGTGAGCATGGCAGTGGTCGCCTCCACCCTGACCACCATCGCGGTGTTCCTGCCGCTGGTGTTCGTCGATGGCATCGCCGGCCAGCTGTTCCGCGACCAGGCGCTGACCGTGGCCATCGCCATCGCGATCTCGCTGCTGGTGTCGATGACCCTGATCCCGATGCTGAGCTCGCTGAAGGGCCGGCCGCCGCTGGCCTTCCCGGAAGAAGCCGCCGCCGAGGCGTGGCGTCCGCAAAGCCGCTGGCAGAAGCCGGTCGCGCTGGGCCGTCGTGGCTTTGTGGCCGGCGTGCGCTGGAGCTTCTTCGCCTTGGCTTGGCTGGTGGTGCGCGTGTGGCGCGGCGCGGTCGCCGTGGTCGGACCGGTCATGCGCAAGGCCAGCGACATCGCGATGAAGCCCTACGCCGGTGCCGAGCGCGGCTACCTGCGCCTGCTGCCCAATGCGCTGGCGCACCCGGGCAAGGTGCTGTCGATGGCCGCGCTGGCCTTCGTCGCCACCATGGCGCTGGTCCCGATGCTCGGTGCCGACCTGATTCCGCAGCTGGCCCAGGACCGTTTCGAAATGACGGTGAAGCTGCCGGCCGGCACCCCGCTGAAGCAGACCGACGCACTGGTGCGCGAGCTGCAGCTGGCCCACGGCAATGGCGAAGGCGTGGCCTCGCTGTACGGCGTCAGCGGCAGCGGCACGCGGCTGGATGCCAGCCCGACCGAAAGCGGCGAGAACATCGGCAAGTTGACCGTGGTGATGGAAGGCGGCGGCAACGCACGCACCGAAGCGGAGATCACCGAGCGCCTGCGTGACACCATGGGCCAGCACCCCGGTGCCCAGGTCGACTTCGCGCGGCCAGCACTGTTCAGCTTCTCCACGCCGCTGGAAATCGAGCTGCGCGGGCAGGACATGGCCACCCTCGAGCAGGCCGGCCAGCGCCTGGCGGCCCTGCTGCGCAGCAACGCGCACTACGCCGACGTGAAGTCGACGGTGGAAGAGGGCTTCCCGGAAATCCAGATCCGCTTCGATCAGGAGCGTGCCGGTGCGCTGGGCCTGACCACCCGCCAGATCGCCGACGTGGTGGTGAAGAAGGTGCGTGGCGACGTGGCCACCCGCTACAGCTTCCGTGACCGCAAGATCGACGTGCTGGTGCGTGCGCAGGAAGGCGACCGTGCCAGCGTGGACAGCATCCGCCGGCTGATCGTGAACCCGGGCAGCAGTCGCCCGGTTACCCTGGACGCCGTGGCCGACGTGGTCGCCACCACAGGCCCCAGCGAGATCCATCGCGCTGACCAGACCCGCGTGGCCGTGGTGTCGGCCAACCTGCGCGACATCGACCTGGGCGCGGCCATGCGCGAAGTGCAGCAGATGGTGGCCGAGCAGCCGCTCGGCGCCGGCGTCGGCCTGCACATCGGCGGCCAGGGCGAGGAGCTGGCGCAGGCTGCGAAGTCGCTCATCTTCGCCTTCGGCCTGGCCATCTTCCTGGTCTACCTGGTGATGGCGTCGCAGTTCGAATCACTGCTGCACCCGTTCGTCATCCTGTTCACCATCCCGCTGGCCCTGGTCGGCGCGGTCCTGGCGCTGCTGATGACCGGCAAGCCCATTTCGGTGGTGGTGTTCATCGGCCTGATCCTGCTGGTCGGGCTGGTCACCAAGAACGCGATCATCCTGATCGACAAGGTCAACCAGCTGCGCGAGGCCGGTGTGGCCAAGCACGAGGCGCTGGTGGAAGGTGCGCGTTCGCGCCTGCGGCCGATCATCATGACCACCCTGTGCACCCTGTTCGGCTTCCTGCCGCTGGCGGTGGCGATGGGCGAGGGCGCCGAGGTGCGCGCACCGATGGCGATCACCGTCATCGGCGGCCTGCTGGTGTCGACCCTGCTGACCCTGCTGGTCATCCCGGTGGTGTACGACCTGATGGACCGCCGCGGCGATGCCTACTACCGCGAGCGCGGCCGCAAGCATGCCGGTGAAGGCCTGCACGCGGCCGAGAGCGGCCACCGCGGCGGCGCGGAGGAACCGGCATGAGCGTCGCCGAGTTCTCCATCCGCCGCCCGGTCACCACCATCATGTGTTTCGTATCGCTGGTGGTGGTGGGCCTGATCGCCTCGTTCCGGCTGCCGCTGGAAGCGCTGCCGGACATCTCCGCGCCGTTCCTGTTCGTGCAGATCCCCTATACCGGCTCCACCCCGGAAGAGGTCGAGCGGACCATCATCCGGCCGGTGGAGGAATCGCTTGCGACGATGACCGGCATCAAGCGCATGCGCTCGCAGGCCACGTCCGAAGCCGCCTCGATCTTCATCGAGTTCAGCGACTGGGACCGGGATATCGCCATCGCGGCTTCCGATGCACGCGAGCGCATCGATGCCATCCGCAGCGACCTGCCCGACGACCTGCAGCGCTACAACGTGTTCAAGTGGTCCAGCAGCGACCAGCCGGTGCTGAAGGTACGTCTGGCCAGCGCCACCGACCTGACCGCCGCCTATGACATGCTCGACCGCGAGTTCAAGCGGCGCATCGAGCGCATCCCAGGCGTGGCGCGCGTGGACATCACCGGCGCGCCGCCGAACGAGGTCGAGATCGCCATCGATGCCGACCGGCTCAGCGCGCATGGCCTGAGCATCAACGAACTCAGCGACCGCCTGCGCACACTGAACTTTTCGATCTCGGCCGGACAGATCAACGACAACGGCCAGCGCGTGCGCGTGCAGCCGGTGGGCGAGATCACCGACCTGCAGGAAATGCGTGACCTGGTGATCAACGCCAAGGGCCTGCGCCTGGGCGACATCGCCGAGGTGCGGCTGAAGCCGGCGCGGATGAACTACGGGCGTCGCCTCGACGGCAACCCGGCCATCGGCCTGGACATCTTCAAGGAACGCAGCGCCAACCTGGTGGATGTCTCGCGCGCTGCACTGGCCGAGGTCGAGGCGATCCGCGCGCAGGACTCGATGCGCGACGTGCAGATCAAGGTCATCGACAACCAGGGCAAGGCGGTCACCTCCTCGCTGCTGGAACTGGCCGAAGCCGGAGCGGTTGGCCTGATCCTGTCGGTCACCGTGCTGTTCTTCTTCCTGCGCCACTGGCCGTCCACCCTGATGGTGACCCTGGCCATCCCGATCTGCTTCACCATCACCCTGGGCTTCATGTACTTCGCCGGGGTGACGCTGAACATCCTGACCATGATGGGCCTGCTGCTGGCCGTCGGCATGCTGGTGGACAACGCCGTGGTGGTGGTGGAAAGCATCTACCAGGAACGCGAGCGCATGCCGGGGCAGCCGCGCTTGGCCTCCATCATCGGCACCCGCAACGTGGCCATCGCACTCAGCGCCGGCACGCTGTGCCACTGCATCGTGTTCGTGCCCAACCTGTTCGGCGAGACCAACAACATCAGCATCTTCATGGCGCAGATCGCGATCACCATCTCGGTCTCGCTGCTGGCCTCGTGGCTGGTGGCGGTCAGCCTGATCCCGATGCTGTCCGCGCGCATGGCCACGCCCAAGCTGCTGCACTCGCAGACCGGCGTCATCGCCCGCCTGCAGCGTCGCTATGCGCGCCTGCTGGACTGGTCGCTCCGCCATCGCGGCTGGAGCCTGCTTGGCATCCTCCTGGTGGTGCTGGTCAGCCTGGTGCCGATGAAGCTGACCAAGGTCGACATGTTCGGCGGCGGCGGTGGCAAGGACATCTTCATTGGCTACATGTGGAAGGGCGCCTACACCTACCGGCAGATGTCCGAGGAAGTGGGCCGCGTCGAAGCCTGGGTGGAACAGAACCGCGAGCGCCTGCATGTGCAGCAGGTCTATTCCTGGTACAGCGAGCAGGAAGGCAGTTCGACCACGGTGACCATCGACGAGAAGTACGCCAAGGACATCAAGGCGCTGCAGGAGGAGATCCGCAAGGGCCTGCCGAAGTCGGCGCGTACCGACTACTTCGTCGGCAACCAGGGCGGCGATGGGGGCAACGGCAACCAGGGCGTACAGGTGCAGCTGGTGGGTGATTCCAGCAGCATGCTGCAGGAGATCGGCCAGGAAGTGCTGCCGCTGCTGGCCCAGCGCCCCGAGCTGCGCGACGTGCGCATCGACAATGGCGAGAAGGGCGGCGAGCTGAAGGTGCACGTCGACCGCGAGCGCGCCGCTGCGTTCGGCTTCAACGCCGAGCAGGTGGCGAGCTTCGTCGGCCTGGCCCTGCGGGGTGCGCCGCTGCGCGAGTTCCGTCGTGGCGACAACGAAGTGCCGGTGTGGGTGCGCTTTGCCGGTGCCGAGCAGAGCAGCCCGGAAGACTTGGCCAGCTACAGCGTGCGTACCGGCGATGGCCGCAGCGTGCCGCTGCTCAGCCTGGTCAGCGTGGACGTGGGCTCCTCGGCCACCCAGATCGGCCGCACCAACCGCCAGACCACCCTGACCATCAAGGCCAACCTGGCCGAGAAGGTCACCGCGCCCGATGGCCGCAAGGCCATGGAAGCGGTGCTCACGCCGATGAGCTTCCCGGCCGGCTATGGCTTCACCTTCGATGGCGGTGACTACGGCAACGACAACGAAGCGATGCAGCAGATGGTGTTCAACCTGCTCATCGCGCTGGTGATGATCTACGTGGTGATGGCGGCGGTGTTCGAGTCGCTGCTGTTCCCGGCGGCGATCATGAGCGGCGTGCTGTTCTCGATCTTCGGCGTGTTCTGGCTGTTCTGGATCACCGGTACCTCGTTCGGGATCATGTCCTTCATTGGCATCCTGGTGCTGATGGGCGTGGTGGTGAACAACGGCATCGTGATGATCGAGCACATCAACAACCTGCGGCGCGGCGGAATGGGCCGTACCCAGGCGCTGGTGGAAGGCTCACGCGAGCGCCTGAGGCCGATCATGATGACGATGGGCACGGCGATCCTGGCCATGGTGCCGATCTCGCTCACCAATACGCAGATGTTCGGCGATGGCCCGGAATACGCCCCGATGGCGCGCGCGATTGCCGGCGGCCTGGCGTTCTCGACCGTGGTCAGCCTGCTGTTCCTGCCGACCATCTACGCGGTGCTGGATGACCTGCGCAGTGCGGTCACGCGCCTGATCCGTCGCGCGCGCGGGCTGGACATCGCGGAACCGGGCGCTGCCCGGGTGTAACGCGCGACGACGTGTTTCTGGTGGGGGGAGGGGACACTGTAGAGCCGAAGGCAGCGGCAGGAGCCGCTGCCAACGTCGCTTGCGACGGCCCGAAGGGGGCCGGCCAGGACGGCCGGCATAGCCATGCTCGGCTGCCGCTCGCCTACCGCTGCCGTCGACGGGTGGAACCGGGCGCTGCCCGGGTGTAACGCGCGACAACGTGTTTGTGGTGGGGGGAGACCGGTCGTAGTGGGGCGGTCTCCCCCTTTTTTTTTCGCCGGTGGGCAGGGCGGTGCCAACCAAGGTTGGCAGCTACCTTTCGCCGCGTCGCGGCGCCGCCCGGGCATGGGCTCGGGCGCTACCGATGCGGGCGGACCTGCGACCGGTAGCGCCGGGCCACGCCCGGCGGGGTGCTGCAATCAACCCGCGACCTGGCCCCACACCTTGCCGGCAGTCAGCCACAGGCCCAGCATGCTGCCCAGGTTGGTCAGCATGAAGGTCAGCACCACCCGCGTGACGCGGTTGCGGTACCAGCCCTTCAGGCTCTGCGCATCGTCGCGCAGCTTGAGGAAGTCCTCGTAGGCCGGCTTGCGCAGGCGCGCTTCCACCAGCGCCGAGAACGCACCGGTGGGAATGCTCAGGCGGAACGGCTTGAACGGCGCCACCGCGATCGCGGTCAGGATGCTCAGCGGGTGGCTGCCGGCCAGCAGGCAGCCGATGCCGGCCAGGCCGCCGGTGTACATCGCCCACGTCGCCAGCAGTTCGGTGCCCACGCCCAGGCCGCCACGGTAGAAGCCCACGGCAACGCCGGTGATCACGATGGCCAGGATGATCAGGGTCAACCACGGGATGTTGCGCTTCTTCGGCACGGCTTCCAGTTCCGCGCGCAGCGGTGCCGGTTCGGCGGTGTCGGTTTCCAGGTAGCGCGCCAGCCCGGCCAGGTGGCCGGCGCCGACCACGGCCAGCACCTCGCGCAGCTGCGGGTTGTGTTCCTCGCGCAGGCGCGTGGCCATGTAGCGGTCGCGCTCGCCGATGATGGTCTCGTACAGCGCCGGGCTTTCGGTGGCGAATTCACCGAAGCTCGATTCCAGCATGTCGCCCTGCTTGAGCTTCTCGATCTCGTTCTCGCCCACTTCTTCCGAGGAGAACAGGCCCGCGCCGAGGCCGGCCACCAGCTTCAGCTTGCCGAAGAAGCCCAGGCGCTGCGAGGCGCGGCGGAAGGTCAGGCCGACTTCGCGGTCGATCAGGTGCACCGGCAGGCCGCGCTCACGCGCAAGGTCCACCGCGCGCTTCAGCTCGGCACCGGGCTCGATGCCCAGTTGTTCGGCCAGGCGGCGCTGGTAGGCCGACAGGGCCAGGTTGGCGGCGAACAGCGCCACGCGGCCCTTGCGGATCACTTCCACCAGGTCCAGCTTTGCCAGCGTGTCCGGGTCGCTCAGCGCCTGCAGGCGCTGCGGGTCCAGCTCGACGGCCACCGCATCGAAGCGGCCGCTGTCGATGGCTTTTTCCACCGCCTCGACGCTGGCGTGGGAAACGTGGGCGGTGCCCAGCAGGGTGTAACGCACGCCGTCGCGTTCAACGACGCGCACCGGCTGGCCGGCGAACAGATCGTCGCCGGTTTCGGGAAGGGTTTCAGTCATGGATTCATTCATTGGAAGGTGCGGTGTCGGCGCCATCGCCGAGCGCGCGCTGCATCTGCACGGTGTCCAGCCAGCGGCCATGCTTGCGGCCCAGGCCCTTGAACACGCCCACCAGGTGGAAGCCGAAGCGTTCGTGCAGCTTGATCGAAGCGGTATTGGTCGGTTCGCCGATCACCGCCACCATCTGCCGGTAGCCGCGCGCCACGCAGGCATCGATCAGCACCTGCAGCAGGCCGGTGCCCACGCCCTTGCCCTGGTAGGCAGCGTCGACGTAGACCGAGTTCTCCACGGTCCACTGGTAGGCCACGCGGGTGCGGTAGGTGTTGGCGTAGGCATACCCCGCCACCTGGCCGTCGATCTCGGCGACCAGGTAGGGGAAGCCACGGTCGATGATGTCGCGCATGCGGCGCAGCATCTCGTCCTGGTCGGGGATGTCGTACTCGTAGGTGTTGACGAAGTCGGTCACTTCCACCGCGTAGATCGCGGTGATCGCGGCGATGTCGGCCGGGCCGGCATCACGGATGAGGACGGCCATGGCAGCGCTCCGGCTCAGTCGATGTAGCGCTTGAGCAGGTCACCGTACGCATCGATGCGACGGTCGCGCAGGAACGGCCAGATGCGGCGCACGTGTTCGCTGCGCTGCAGGTCCACGTCGCACACCAGCACCGTGGCGTCGGTGCCGGCTTCGGCCAGGAACTCGCCCTGCGGGCCCAGCACGTGGCTGTTGCCCCAGAACTGGATGCCCGACGCGCCCAGCGGCGAAGCTTCATGGCCGACGCGGTTGCAGCTCAGCACCGGAAGGCCGTTGGCCACGGCATGGCCGCGGTGGCTCAGCACCCACGCGTCGCGCTGGCGGGTCTTCTCGTCCTGCACGTCGTCCGGGTCCCAGCCGATGGCGGTGGGGTAGAGCAGCAGTTCGGCACCGGCCAGCGCCATCAGGCGCGCCGCTTCCGGGTACCACTGGTCCCAGCACACCAGCACGCCAAGGCGACCCACCGAGGTGTCGATCGGGGTGAAGCCGATGTCGCCCGGGGTGAAGTAGAACTTCTCGTAGAAGCCCGGATCGTCCGGGATGTGCATCTTGCGGTACTTGCCCAGCAGGGTGCCGTCCTTCTCGAAGACCACGGCGGTGTTGTGGTACAGGCCAGCGGCGCGGCGTTCGAACAGCGAACCGACCAGCACCACGCCATGCTTCTTCGCCAGTGCGCCCAGGCGCTCGGTGCTCGGGCCGGGAATCGGCTCGGCCAGGTCGAATTCATCGACCGATTCGTGCTGGCAGAAGTACGGGCCGTTGTGCAGTTCCTGCAGCAGCACCAGTTTCGCGCCCTGCGCAGCCGCCTCGGCCACGCGTGCTTCGATCACCGCCAAGTTGGCGGCGGCATCACCGTGGTTGCGCTCCTGGATCAGGGCGACGGTAAGGGGGCTGCGCGAGTTCATGCGGGGCGTTCCTGCGGGGGAAAACGAGCATGTTAGCGCGGATGGACGGCGACGGCGTGTCGCGCGCTGAATGGCGTTCGCACACGGTAGCGCCGGGCCATGCCCGGCGGATTCTCAGGACGCCGCTGCGCTCGCCGGGCATGGCCCGGCGCTACGAAAGGCCAGTCGAGCATGGCTCGACTCTACCGGGCTGGCTTACGCCTTCAACAGCCCTTCCGGCAGCTGCATGGTGATGCAGTGCAGGCTGCCGTTCTGCCAGATCAGCGAGCGGCAGGGTACCTGCACGATCTCGCGGCCCGGGTGGGCCTGGGCCAGCACGTCGCGGGCCAGGTCGTCGGCCGGGTCGCCATAGGCGGGCATCAGCACCGCGCCATTGACGATCAGGTAATTGGCGTACGACGCGGCCAGGCGGCGGCCTTCGTCGATCACCGGCTGTGCCCACGGCAGCGGGAACAGGCGGTACGGCTGCCCATCCCTGGTGCGCAGCGCGGCCAGCTCGTTGCCCATCGCCTGCAGTTCGGCGTAGTGCGAGTCGCTCTGGTCGTCGCAGGCCTGGTAGACGATGCTGTCAGGCGAAGCGAAGCGGGCCAGGGTATCGATGTGGGCGTCGGTGTCGTCGCCTTCCAGGTAACCATGGTCCAGCCACAGCACGCGGTCCTGCTGCAGCCAGTCGGCCAGGTCGGCGCTCAGGCTGGCGCGGTCGCGGTCAGGGTGGCGCTCGTGCAGGCACTTCCAGGTGGTCAGCAGGGTGCCTTCACCGTCGGTCTCGATGCCGCCGCCTTCCAGCGCGAACGGGATGCTGCGCACCGGTGCGTCGTTGAACACGCCGGCCTGGTCGAGCGCGCCCACCAGCTGGTCGTCCAGGGTGGCGTCGAACTTGCCGCCCCAGCCGGTGAAGCGGAAGTCCAGCAGCTGGAAGCTGCCGTCGGCGCGGCGCAGGGTGATCGGGCCGGAGTCGCGCAGCCAGGTATCATCATAGGCCGCCGTCGTGAAGCGGACCCGGTCCATGTCGATGCGGTTGGAGCGCAGCCGCATTTCGGCGTAGGTCTCCACATCGTCGTCGGCCACGCAGATCAGCACCGGCTGGAAGCGGGTGATGGCCGCGACCAGCGCGATGTAGGTTTCCTCCACCTGGCCCAGGCGATCGGCCCAGTCGGTGTCGGCGGTGGGCCAGGCAATCAGGACGCCGCTCTGGGCTTCCCATTCGGCAGGAAAACGAAGGGTCTGGTTCATGGTCTCGCTACACAGGCCCGCCAGCGGCGGGTAGGGGGTTCAGCGGATCGGCGGCTTCGGGCCGATCTCGTTCGGATCCGCCTTGTTGGTTACCACGTCGATCACCTTCTGCTTCTCGAAGTAGACGGTGAACTGCGGGTAGACCCAGCGGTTGATGGTCGGCCACTGGCGCTTCTGCCCGCCGCGCGGCTGCAGCTGCTCGCTCGGCGCACCGAACTGCGACTGCACCTGCTGCATGCTCTGGCCGCGGACGGGCAGGGCACCGGCCGGCTTCTCAGCGGCGCGGTCGACCAGCAGGGTATCGGCCAGCGCCGGCGTGGCGGCGGCCAGGGTGGCCAGGACGGCCAGTGTGCTCAGGTAACGCTTCATCTCGATCTACTCCCCAGTGGTCAAGAAAGGCGATTACAGCAAAAAACGGCAGGAAAAAAAGCTGCATGCAACAAAAAACCGCCCGAAGGCGGTCTTTTGCATCGGGGCGGTCCCGCGTGGGACCAGCCGCGGCCCGAAGGCCGTGAGGCTCAGCGCTGACGCGCCTTGAAACGCGGGTTCGACTTGCAGATGACGAAGATCTTGCCACGACGACGGACGACCTTGCAGTCGCGGTGACGGGCCTTCGCCGACTTCAGGGAGGACAGGATTTTCATGGCATACCTCGGCGTAAACAGTAGTTGTTCGGGTGGAGCGTGGCCGCGATATGCGCAAGACAATCGGCAGTTGGCGCTCGTTCAAGCCCGCCATTCTACCGGGCTTTTTGTCGTCGTTTCAAGTGGTTGCGCGAAAGTCTCTGCGCGGGGGCTTGGGCAGGGGCTAGAATGGCCCCTTCACACGCGCTAGGACCCCCATGAATCCACTCGCTCCCGTCCTGACCATCGACGGCCCTTCGGGGGCCGGCAAGGGTACCATCAGCCGCATCGTGGCGCGCCGCCTGGGCTGGCACTACCTGGATTCGGGCGCCCTGTACCGGGCGGTGGGCGTGGCTGCGAGCTGGGCCGACATCGATACCTCCGACGCCTCGGCCCTGGTGCGCTGCACCTTCGACACCCACGTTCAGTTTGTTGAACAGGGTGAGTCGATGCGGGTCATGGTCAACGGCACCGATGCCACCGACGAGCTGCGCCTGGAGACCACTGGCGCGCTGGCCTCGGCCATTGCCGCCATTCCCGAAGTCCGTGCCGCACTGAAGGAGCGCCAGCGCGCATTCAGGGAGCTGCCGGGCCTGGTTGCCGACGGTCGCGACATGGGCACGGTGATCTTCAAGGACGCCCCCTACAAGGTCTTCCTGACCGCCAGTGCCGAGGAGCGCGCCGAGCGCCGGCATAAGCAGTTGAAAGACAAGGGGGTTTCTGTTAACTTTGATGACCTCCTGCGCGAGATCATGGCCCGCGACGCCCGTGATGCCCAGCGTACCGTGGCGCCCCTGAAGCCGGCAGACGATGCTGTCCTCATCGACACCACAGGCATCGGCATCGATGATGTCGTTGCCCGAGTGATGGATCTGCTTCCGGTTCCGGCTGCCTGATCCGTTCGCGCGGGAGCACTGCCAGCAACATCGGCGGTGGTCGCGCATAGCAGTGCTGTACCAGCTCCGTCGCGCAATGATGCGTGGCGGTTTTCCTACTACACACGACCTGCTTTTCCGGGGTCGACCAACAGGCGGGCGGTAACGGTCTTCAGTGGGGCATGTCCCCGGAAGGAAGCCAACCGGCCCATGTGTCCAACAGAGTAAATCTAATGACCGAATCATTTGCCGAACTGTTTGAAGCCAGCCAGGCCAATCTGGCCAAGCTGAAGCCGGGCGCCATCGTCAGCGGTACCGTTGTTGAAGTCCGCGGCGACGTCGTGGTGATCAACGCTGGCCTGAAGTCCGAAGGCATCGTGCCGATCGAACAGTTCCGTAACGACGCTGGCGAAATCGACGTCGCCGAAGGCGACATCGTCAAGGTCGCCCTCGACTCCATCGAGAACGGCTTCGGCGAAACCGTCCTGTCGCGCGAGAAGGCCAAGCGCGCGATGGTGTGGGACGAGCTGGAAGAAGCGTTGGAAAAGAACGAAACCATCACCGGCCGCATCAGCGGCAAGGTCAAGGGTGGTTTCACCGTGGACATCAAGGATGTCCGCGCCTTCCTGCCGGGTTCCCTGGTCGATGTGCGCCCGGTGCGCGATCCGGCCTACCTGGAAGGCAAGGAACTCGAGTTCAAGCTCATCAAGCTGGACCGCAAGCGTAACAACGTCGTGGTTTCGCGCCGCGCTGTCGTCGAAAGCGAGCACTCGGAAGAGCGCGAGCAGCTGATGGACAAGCTGCAGGAAGGCGCGATCCTGAAGGGTGTCGTCAAGAACCTGACCGACTACGGCGCATTCGTGGACCTGGGCGGTATCGACGGCCTGCTGCACATCACCGACATGGCATGGAAGCGCGTGCGCCATCCGTCCGAAGTCGTGAACGTCGGCGACGAGCTGGACGTGCGCGTGCTGAAGTTCGACCGCGAGCGCAACCGCGTTTCGCTGGGCCTGAAGCAGCTGGGCGAAGATCCGTGGGATAACATCGCCCGTCGTTACCCGGCCAACAGCCGCGTCTTCGGCAAGGTCTCCAACGTCACCGATTACGGCGCGTTCGTTGAGATCGAGCCGGGCGTCGAAGGCCTGGTGCACGTCTCCGAGATGGATTGGACCAACAAGAACGTCAACCCGTCCAAGGTTGTGCAGGTGGGTGACGAAGTCGAAGTGATGGTGCTGGATGTCGACGAAGAGCGTCGCCGCATCTCGCTGGGCATGAAGCAGGTTGCCGCCAATCCGTGGGAAACCTTCGCTGCCACCCACAAGAAGGGTGACAAGGTGTCGGGCCAGATCAAGTCGATCACCGACTTCGGCATCTTCATCGGCCTGGACGGCGGCATCGACGGCCTGGTTCACCTGTCCGACATCAGCTGGGCGACCACCGGCGAAGACATCGTTCGCAACTTCAAGAAGGGCGACACCCTGGACGCCGTCGTCCTGGCTGTCGATCCGGAGCGCGAGCGCATCTCCCTGGGCGTGAAGCAGCTGGAGCAGGATCCGTTCGGCCAGTACATGGCTGCCAATCCGAAGGGCTCCAAGGTCGAAGGCGTGGTGAAGGAAGTCGACGCCAAGGGCGCGATCATCGAGCTGGCTGACGGCATCGAAGGTTACGTCTCGGCACGCGACATCGCCAACGAGCGCGTTGACGACGCCACCCAGCACCTGAAGGTCGGCGACAAGGTCGAAGCCAAGTTCGTGGGCATGGACCGCAAGGGCCGTACCCTGCAGCTGTCGATCAAGGCCAAGGACGACGCGGAAATGCGCGAAGTGCTGGAGGAATACCAGTCCTCGTCGGCTGCCAGCGGCACCACCCAGCTGGGCGCGCTGCTGCGTGCACAGCTGAGCGGCAACAAGTCCGAGTAATCGGCCTTACGCTGTACGTTGTTTCCTGGACGGCCCGGGCATCCTGCCCGGGCCGTTTCAGGGTGAGTGCCCCCTGATGTGAGCCGGCAATGACCAAATCCGAACTGATCGAAATCCTCGCGCGCCGCCAGGCGCACCTGAAGGCCGATGATGTCGATCTGGCGGTAAAGTCGTTGCTGGAAATGATGGGCGGTTCCCTTTCTGCAGGGGATCGCATCGAAATCCGTGGTTTTGGCAGCTTCTCGCTGCACTACCGTCCGCCGCGCCTGGGCCGCAACCCCAAGACCGGCGAATCGGTCGCCCTGCCGGGCAAGCACGTTCCCCATTTCAAGCCGGGCAAGGAACTGCGTGAGCGGGTCAGCAGCGTGCTGCCGCTGGACGCCGATCCGGCCTGAGTGTCCCGTCGCGTCACCGCGTGCGAATACCGCGGCGAGTCGGATAAGCTACGACCTCCTGCCACTGGAGCTGTCGCATGAAGGTTTTTCGTCTGCTGGTCCTGCTGGCGGTGCTGCTTCTCGGGTTGATCATCGGTGCCATGAACATGGACGAGATGACCATCAACCTGCTGTTCACCCAACTCAAGACCTCGATCGGCGTGGCGATCATCGCTTCGCTGCTGATCGGTGTCATCGTCGGTGCCGGCCTGGTGCTGGTGAGCGTGGTCATTCCGCTCTACGCCCAGCTGCGCCGCGCCAACAAGTCGGTCGCCACCCCGGTGGCGCCGGTCCCCCCCTCCCAATCTTTTGATGGACGCTGATCGAAGATGGATTTCGTCACCGAGTGGTTCTGGTTCTTCCTGTTCCTTCCCCTGGCGGCGCTGGCCGGCTGGGTCATTGGACGGCGCGGTGGGCAGCGCCATGGCGACAACCAGGTCAGCCACCTGTCCAGCACCTATTTCCGCGGCCTGAACTACCTGCTCAACGAGCAGCCGGACAAGGCCATCGAGCTTTTCCTGCACATCGCCGAGCTGGACAAGGAAACTTTCGAGACCCAGGTCGCGCTGGGCCACCTGTTCCGCCGTCGTGGTGAAGTGGATCGCGCGATCCGCCTGCACCAGGGCCTGGTCAACCGCAACGACCTGAGCGACGCGCAGCGCGTGCAGGCCCTGCTGGCACTGGGCGAGGACTACATGAAGTCCGGCCTGCTGGACCGCGCCGAAACCGTGTTCACCGAACTGGCCCAGCTGGACCAGCGCGCACCGCAGGCGCTCAAGCACCTGATCGGCATCTACCAGGCCGAGCGCGACTGGGAAAAGGCCATCGACAACGCCACCCGCTTCGAAGATGTCACCGGCGAGCCGATGGGCAAGCTGATCGGGCAGTTCGAATGCGAGCTGGCCGAGCGCTTCCGCGGCGCCGGCAAGCTGGAAGAGGCGAGGGCGGCCATTGCCCGTGCCTACCAGGCCGATGCGATGTCGGTGCGTGCCGGCATCATCGAAGGCCGCCTGGAAACCGATGCCGGCAATGCCGAAGCTGCCGTGCGCGCCTTCGAGCGTGCCGCGCGCAACGATCCCGAGTACCTGCCCGAGCTGCTGCCGGCGCTGATGGAGAACTACCGCAAGGTGGGCGACCTCGGCGGCGCGCGTGCGTTCCTGTCGGAAATGACCGAGCACTACCGCGGCATCGCCCCGGTGTTGGCACTGACCCGCCTGATGGAAGAACAGGAAGGCGTGGCTCCGGCCCGTGCCTACCTCGGCCGCCAGCTGAAGGATCGCCCTTCGGTGCGCGGCGAATCGGCGCTGATCGACCTGACCCTGGCCGAAGGTGCGGATTCCACCGCCACCCTGCACGACCTCAAGCACATCACCGACCAGCTGCTGGTGCGCAACCCGGCCTACCGCTGCACGCGCTGCGGCTTCGGTGCGCGCACCCACCACTGGCAGTGCCCGAGCTGCAAGGAGTGGGGCACGGTCAAGCCGCTGCTGAATTACGCGGTGCTCTGAGCCATGGCCTGGCGGGTGATGGCCGCGCTGCTGGGGTTGGCCCTGCTCAGCGCCGCACTGACCTGGGCGGCGCGTGGCTACGCGCTTCGGCGGCAGCTGATGGACCAGCCCGGCGAACGCCGCAGCCATAGCGTGGCGACCCCGCGTGGCGGTGGCATCGCCATCGTCATCAGCCTGCTGGTGGCCGCCGTCGCCGCCATGTGGGCGTGGCCGGTAGCCATTCCCAGCCTGCTGGTCGCCAGCCTCGGCCTGGTGCTGGTGGCGGGCATCGGCTGGTGGGACGACCACCGGCCCCTGCCGGCCCTGCGCCGCCTGCTGGTCCATTTCATCGCGGCTGGCCTGCTGGCCGCGCTGGTCAAGGTGCATGGCGGCAGCTGGGTGCTGGCCCTGCTGGTGCTGGTGTTCACTGCTTCGCTGATCAACATCTGGAACTTCATGGATGGGATCAACGGCATCGCCAGCAGCCAGGCGGTCATCGCCGCACTTGGCTTCGCCATCGTACTGCCCTGGCCGTACTCGCTGGTGGCCATCGTGCTGGGCCTGGCCTGCGTAGGTTTCCTGCCATTCAACTTCCCGAAGGCGCGCATTTTCATGGGCGATGTCGGAAGTGGCGCGCTGGGCTACGCGGTCTCGGTGGTGTTGGCCGTCGCCGCCGTGCGTACGGACATCAACTGGATGCTGCTGCTCGTGCCCATTTCCCCGTTCCTTGTGGACGCGGGCTTCACGCTGGGGGCGCGCATCCTTTCAGGGCAGCGCTGGATGGAACCCCACACCCAGCACGTCTACCAGCGCGCGGTGCAGGCAGGAGCCAGCCACGCGCAGGTGACAGGGATGTACTTTGTTGTAGCCCTGTTCAGTATTACAGTGTTCTTTGTTTGCACCAGATTGCAGCCGAGGTGGGAGGCTGCCGTAGCGGTCGCGTGGATTTCCGCGCTGGCCCTGCTTTGGCTCCTCCTGCGCAATGGATTGCGCCACCGATAAGGAATTACGCGACATATGTCTTCACCCTGGCGGGACAGAATCCTTGGCCTGTTGCCTCGCACGGCCATCGTCTGCCATGACCTGTTCATGGTCTGGGCCTGTTGGCAGCTGCTGCATGCCGGCCGTTACTCCATCCTGCCTGATGCCCCGTCGCTGCCCCTGTGGAACGTCGATACGACGCTGGTGCTGGCGCTGCAGGGCATCGTGTTCTGGCGGGTTGGCCTGTACCGCGGCCTGTGGCGGTTCGCCAGCGTCAGCGACCTGCTGAACATCTTCAAGGCCAGTTTCGTCGGTCTGGTCGCCATCGTCCTGGTACTGGCCTGGAAGCGCTTCAACGGCGTGCCGCTGTCGGTGCTGGTGATCTATCCGTTCGCGCTGTCGGCCCTGCTGGGCGCGCCGCGCCTGCTGTATCGCGCGTGGAAGGACTACCAGTCACTGCAGTCCGATTCGACCGCGCGTCGCGTGCTGATCCTGGGCGCCGGCCAGGCCGCCGAGACACTCGTGCGCGACCTGCGCCGTTCCGGCAACTTCGAGCCGGTCGGCCTGCTGGACGACGCCCCGCACCTGCGCGGCGCCAAGCTGCAGAGCCTGCCGATCCTGGGCACGCTCGACGATGCCCCGGCCGTGGCCCGCGAAACCGCGGCCAAGCTGCTGGTCATCGCCATTCCGTCGCTGGATGCGGTGGGCATGCAGCGCGTGGTGGCCATCTGCGAGAGCACCGGCATCCCGTTCCGCACCGTGCCCAAGCTCAGCGACATCCTGCAGGGGCATTCGCTGCCGGGCCAGCTGAAGGAAGTGGCCATCGAGGACCTGCTCGGCCGCAAGCCGATCATGCCGGACTGGAACCTGATCCGCGGTTGGCTGGGCGGGCGAACGGTGATGGTCACCGGTGCCGGCGGCTCGATCGGTTCGGAGCTGTGCCGCCAGTGCGCGCGCCACGGTGCAGGGCGCATCGTCATGCTGGAGATCAGCGAGCTGCTGCTGCTGACCATCGAGGCCGAGCTGCGCCGCAGCTTCCCCGACGTGCAGATCGAGGCCGTGCTCGGTGACGTCGGCGACCCGGCAGTGATGCGGCACGCGCTGTCGCTGCACCCGGTCGATACCGCCTTCCACGCGGCCGCGTACAAGCATGTGCCGGTGCTGGAGCGCCAGCTGCGTGAAGCCGTGCGCAACAACATCCTCGCCACCGAGAACGTGGCGCGTGCGTGCATGGAGGCGCGTGTCGAGCATTTCGTGTTCATCTCCACCGACAAGGCGGTCGACCCGGTCAATGCGCTGGGCGCCAGCAAGCGCTACGCCGAGATGATCTGCCAGAGCCTGGACCAGAAGTCCACGCACACCCGTTTTGTGACCGTGCGCTTCGGCAACGTGCTCGATTCGGCTGGCAGCGTGGTGCCGCTGTTCCGTGATCAGATCCTGCGCGGCGGCCCGATCACGGTGACCGACCCGGAAGTGACCCGTTATTTCATGACGATCCCCGAAGCCTGCCAGCTGATCCTGCAGGCGGCGGCGTCGGCATCGCACGGTGCCATCTACACCCTGGACATGGGTGAGCCGGTGCCGATCCGCGTGCTTGCCGAGCAGATGATCCGCTTGGCCGGCAAGCAGCCGTACAAGGACATTCCGATCATCTATACGGGGCTGCGTCCGGGCGAGAAGCTGCACGAGACCCTGTTCTATTCGGACGAGGATTACCGGCCGACCTCGCACCCCAAGGTGCTGGAAGCCGGCGTGCGCACGTTCTCGCGCGACATCGTGCTGGGCAATGTGCCGAGACTGCGTGACGCTATTGCCGAGTACGACACTGATACGATCCGGGAAGTACTGTTCGCGACCATGCCGGAGTTCTCTCCGATTGAACAGGACGCATACATCTCTTCCGCTAAAGTGGTTCCCTTTCCGGCACGTGAGGCCAACAGGCACTAAATGAGCAAGCGAATTCGTAAGGCTGTTTTTCCAGTGGCAGGGCTCGGGACGCGCTTTTTGCCGGCAACCAAGACGGTTCCGAAGGAAATGTTGCCGATCATCGATCGTCCGCTTATCCAATATGCCGTTGATGAGGCCATCGAGGCAGGCTGTGACACCCTGATCTTCATCACCAACCGCTACAAGCACGCCGTTGCCGATTACTTCGACAAGGCCTACGAGCTGGAGCAGAAGCTGGAGCGTGCGGGCAAGCACGAGCAGCTGGAAATGATCCGTCACGTGCTGCCTGACGGCGTGCGTGCGATCTTCGTGACCCAGGCCGAGGCGCTGGGCCTGGGCCATGCCGTCCTGTGTGCGAAGTCGGTGATCGGCGACGAACCGTTTGCGGTGCTGCTGCCCGACGATCTGATCTGGAACCGTGGCGACGGTGCGCTGAAGCAGATGGCCGACCTCAACGAGGCCAGCGGCGCCAGCGTGATCGCGGTGGAAGACGTTCCGCACGAGAACACCGCGAGCTACGGCATCGTGGCGACCGAAGCGTTCGATGGCCGCAAGGGCCGCATCTCGCAGATCGTTGAAAAGCCGAAGCCCGAGGACGCGCCGAGCGACCTGGCCGTGGTCGGCCGTTACGTGCTGAGCCCGAAGATCTTCGAGCTGCTGGAATCCACCGGCAGCGGTGCCGGCGGCGAGATCCAGCTGACCGATGCGATCGCCTCGCTGCTGGCGACCGAGGAAGTGGATGCATACCGCTTCGAGGGCACCCGTTTCGACTGCGGCACCCATCTGGGCCTGGTTGAGGCGACGATCCGTTTCGCGCTGGAGAACAAGAAGCTGGCGAAGCCGGCGCGCGCGAAGCTGACGGAGATGCTGGCGGAAGAGTGAGGGTGTTCGAGCGCTCCGTGAGGCGCCTTGTCTGATACGTGAGGGAGGGGGCTGATGGCCCTCTCCAAGACACGCCAAAGCCCTTCCATGGTGCTCGATGGCGCCATCCATGGCGCCAACGGTCTTGGAGAGGGCCATCCGCCCCCTCTCGACAGTTTCCGTGGGGCGCGGACGGGAAGGGCGGAATCAAGTGCAAGAGCAAAAAAGCAGAAAAGGCAGCCATTGGCTGCCTTTTCTGCTTTGGGGGTCAGATCCCTTTGCATGGCAAAGGGCTCTGACCCCGGCTATTGACCTTGCCTTTGCTCACCCTTCCGCCGCGCGGAATGCCGGGTGACACGGGTGGGTGAGGCTGACCGGGACCGTTGGCGCCATGGATGGCGCGATCAAGCCCCATGGATGGGTTCACGGCGTGTCCCGCGCAGCCCTGCCGACCCGGCCCACGGCATGAAGCCAACGAGGCAACGCTTTGAACCTCACAGCGCCTCGAAAATACCCGCCGCGCCCATGCCCGTGCCGATGCACATCGTCACCATGCCGTACTTCTGCTGGCGACGACGCAGGCCGTGCAGCAGGGTCGCGGTACGGATCGCGCCGGTCGCACCCAGCGGGTGCCCCAGGGCGATCGCGCCGCCCAGCGGATTGACCTTGCTCGGGTCCAGGCCGCAATCGCGGATCACCGCCAGCGACTGCGCGGCGAAGGCTTCGTTGAGCTCGATCCAGTCCAGCTGGTCCTGGGTCAGGCCGGCCTGCTTCAGGGCCTTCGGGATCGCGGCGATCGGGCCGATGCCCATCACTTCCGGACGCACGCCGGCCACCGAGAAGCTGACGAAACGGGCCAGCGGGGTCAGGCCGTAATCCTTGATCGCCTGCTCCGAGGCCAGCAGCACCGCACCGGCGCCGTCGCTCATCTGCGACGAGTTGCCGGCGGTGACCGTGCCACCGAACTGGCCGTTGCGGAACACCGGGCGCAGCTTGGCCAGGCCTTCAGCGGAGGAGTCCGGACGCGGACCTTCGTCGGTGTCGGCAACCTTGTTGCGGGTGATGATGCGCTGGCCGTCGGCCAGGTCCGGCAGGTGCGAGACGATCTCGTACGGGCTGATCTCGTCCTTGAACTCGCCGTTCTGGATGGCGGCCATGGCCTTCTGGTGCGAGGCGAGGGCAAAGGCGTCCTGGTCTTCGCGCGAGACCTTCCACTCTTCGGCCACCTTCTCGGCGGTGATGCCCATGCCGTAGGCGATGGCCACGTGGTCGTTGTCGAACACGCTCGGCGCCATCGCGATTTTGTTGCCCATCATCGGCACCATCGACATCGACTCGGTGCCGCCGGCCAGCATCAGGTCGGCGTTGCCCAGGCGGATCGCGTCGGCGGCCTGCGCCACAGCCTGCAGGCCGGAGGAGCAGAACCGGTTCACGGTCTGCGCGGCAATCGTGTTCGGCAGGCCGGCCAGCAGCACGCCGATGCGTGCCACGTTCATGCCCTGCTCGGCTTCCGGCATCGCGCAGCCAATGATCGCGTCATCGATGCGGTTGACGTCCACGCCCGGGGCCTGGGCGACGACGCTGCGCAGCACGTGCGCAAGCATGTCGTCGGGACGGGTGTTGCGGAACATGCCCTTGGGCGCCTTGCCAACCGGGGTACGGGTGGCGGCGACGATGTAGGCGTCCTGGATTTGCTTGGTCATTGCGGTGATCTCTCGAATGGGTTTTGTAGAGTCGAGCCATGCTCGACTGCTACAGCCGGAGTGCCGACCAACGGTCGGCACCTACCAGGGCAGAGGAGTACCGACCAACGGTCGGCACCTACCAGAAGCAGAGGAGTGCCGGCCGCAGCCGGCACCCGCCATCAATCAGTTACGCAGCGGCTTGCCGGTCTTCAGCATGTGCGCGATGCGGGCCTGGGTCTTTTCCTGCTGGGCCAGTTCGACGAAGTGCTTGCGCTCCAGGGTCAGCAGCCACTCTTCGTCCACCAGGGTGCCGCGGTCGACCTTGCCGCCGCACAGCACGGTGGCGATGCGCTCGGCGATCTCGTAGTCGTACGGGCTGATGAAGCGGCCCTCCAGCATGTTGACCAGCATCATCTTGAAGGTCGCGATGCCGACGTCACCGGCCACCTGGATGCGGCGTGCCGGCAGCGGCGGACGGTAACCGGCTTCGGCCAGCGCACGCGCTTCGGCCTTGGCGATGTACAGCGCTTCGTAGCTGTTGAACACCACCTTGTCGGTGCTGCGCAGCAGGCCCAGTTCCTGGGCGTTGACCGCCGAGTTGGACACCTTGGCCATCGCCACGGTCTCGAAGGTCTTCTTCAGTTCTGCGAACACGTCACCGCCCGGACCGGCCGCCTGCGAGGCGCGCACGGCCAGTTCCTTCAGGCCACCACCGGCCGGCAGCAGGCCGACGCCGGCCTCGACCAGGCCGATGTAGCTTTCCAGGAAGGCCACGGTCTTGGCGCTGTGCATCTGGAACTCGCAGCCGCCACCCAGGGCCAGGCCGCGCACGGCCGCAACCACCGGCACCAGCGAGTACTTGATGCGCTGGCTGGTGCGCTGGAAGTTGGCGACCATCTCTTCGAACTGGTCGACCTTGCCGGCCTGCAGCAGGCCAAGGGCACCGGCCAGGTCGGCACCGGCGGAGAAGGGTTCCTTCTGCTGCCAGATCACCAGGCCCTGGAAATCCTTCTCGGCGCGGCTGACGCATTCCTGCAGGCCATCGAGCACCTGGTCGGACACGGTGTTCATCTTGGTCTTGAAGCTGACCACGGCGATGCCGTCGCCGTCGTGCCACATGCGCAGGCCGTCGTTCTCGAACACGGTCTCGCCCGGCGCGAACTTCTCGCCCAGCAGCGGATCCGGGAAGCGCTGGCGCTGGTACACCGGCAGCGCCGAGCGCGGCAGCTTGGCGTTGCGCGACGGGCTGTAGCTGCCTTCGGCGGCGTGCACGCCGTCGCGGCCATCGAATACCCAGTCCGGCAGCGGGGCGCTGCTCATGCTCTTGCCGGCGACGATGTCATCGGCGATCCACTGCGCGACCTGCTTCCAGCCGGCGGCCTGCCAGGTCTCGAACGGGCCCAGCGACCAGCCGTAGCCCCAGCGGATGGCCAGGTCCACGTCGCGCGCGGTCTCGGCGATGTCGGCCAGGTGGTAGGCGCTGTAGTGGAACAGGTCGCGGAAGGTCGCCCACAGGAACTGCGCCTGCGGGTGCTGGCTTTCGCGCAGCTTGGCGAACTTCTCGGCCGGGTTCCTGATCTTCAGGATCTCGACCACTTCTGGCGCGGCGGTGCGGTCGGCCGGGCGGTAGTCCTGCTTTTCCAGGTCGAGGACGACGATGTCCTTGCCGACCTTGCGGAAGATGCCGGCGCCGGTCTTCTGGCCCAGTGCGCCCTTGGAAATCAGTGCGTCCAGCCACTTCGGCGACTTGAAGAATTCATGCCACGGGTCATTGGGCAGGGTGTCGCCCATGGTCTTGATGACGTGGGCCATGGTGTCCAGGCCAACCACGTCGGAGGTACGGTAGGTGGCCGACTTGGGGCGGCCGACCAGCGGACCGGTCAGACCGTCCACTTCATCGAAGCCCAGGCCGAATTCCTGGGTGTGGTGGATGGTGGACAGGATCGAGAACACGCCGATGCGGTTGCCGATGAAGTTCGGGGTGTCCTTGGCGTACACCACGCCCTTGCCCAGGGTGGTGACCAGGAAGGCTTCCAGGCCTTCCAGCACGGCGGCATCGGTGGTGGTGGCCGGGATCAGCTCGGCCAGGTGCATGTAGCGCGGCGGGTTGAAGAAGTGCACGCCGCAGAAGCGGTGGCGCAGCTGCTCCGGCAGCACGTCGGCCAGCTTGTTGATGCCCAGGCCCGAGGTGTTGGAGGCCAGCACTGCGTGGTCGGCCACGAACGGGGCGATCTTCTTGTACAGGTCCTGCTTCCAGTCCATGCGTTCGGCAATGGCCTCGATGATCAGGTCGCAGTCCTTCAGCTGGTCCAGGCCCGACTCGTAGTTGGCCGGGGTGATGGCTTCGGCCAGCGACTTGCTGGCCAGCGGCGCCGGGCTCAGCTTGCCCAGGTTGGCGATCGCCTTCAGCACGATGCCGTCGGTCGCGCCTTCCTTCGCAGGCAGGTCGAACAGCACGGTGTCGACGCCAGCGTTGGTGAGGTGGGCGGCGATCTGGGCACCCATGACGCCGGCACCCAGCACGGCGGCGCGGCGGACTAGCAGGGAATTGGACATGGTGTAGGGCCTTTGTTGGTCAGCAGTTACTGGGTGGGTCACACCCGGTGGAATCACGGAGAAGCGGGCAGGGCGCTGCCGCGTGCGGCGGCGCGGAACCCGGCTTCGGCGAAATGGATCAGTTCATGGGCGGCATGGGCACGATGCGCCGCTTCGGTGACACCTGCGGGTCGCTTGATCAGGCCGAAATCTGCCATGGCGTAGGTGAGCGAACCGGCCAGGAAATCCAGACGCCAGTACAGCTCTTCCTTGCTCAGGCCCGGCACGCACTCGGCGATGGCCTTGCCGAACGCGCGCAGCACGTGGCCGTAGTGGTCGGACAGGAACTTGCGCAGGTTGTCGTTCTTCTCGGCGTAGGCGCGGGCGATCACCCGCACGAAGGCGCCGCCGCTCTGCCGGTCCTGGGCCATGGCCAGGGCGGGTTCGACGAAGGCGGCCAGCACCGGGCGCAGCTGCCCGGGGTGTTCGCTGCGGGCGCGTTCGAGCTGGGCCAGGCGCACACTGGTCATCTCGTCCATGCGCCGGCGGAACACCTCGTTGACCAGGTTTTCCTTGGAGCCGAAGTGGTAGTTGACCGCCGCGATGTTGACGTCGGCCTGGCTGGTCACCTGGCGCAACGAAGTGCCGGCGAAGCCATGCAGGGCGAACAGCTCCTCGGCGGCGCCGAGGATCCGGTCCTTGGTCGAGAAGTGGGCGGGCTTGGCCATGGGGCGGCGGACCTTAATCAAACGATTGTTTGATATTAGGACCAGACGGGGGCGTATGGCATTTTGCAGTGCAGCAAAATGGCCGGGCCGGTCATAATCCGCTCAGGTGGGTGAATGGGTGGGCCTGAAAGTGTAGAGCCGAGCCCGCGCTCGGCTGCTCTTCGGCCCAAAGGCCAGCCGAACATGGGCTCGGCTCTACAACAGGGCCACACCGCCCTCTACCACCCAGCCGCGTTATCTCTTACAATTCGCCTACGTTTATCAGGCTAAGCCCGCGTCTCGACGCGGCTTTTTTTTTGTTACCCTTCGGGCCATCAGCGGCCCGAATCCATTGGAGACATCCCATGGCGCTGGAGCGCACCCTTTCGATCATCAAGCCGGACGCCGTTGCCAAGAACGTCATCGGCGAAATCTACGCCCGCTTCGAGAAGGCCGGCCTGAAGGTCGTGGCCGCCAAGTACAAGCAGCTGTCGCGTCGTGAAGCCGAAGGCTTCTACGCCGTGCACCGCGAACGTCCGTTCTTCAACGCGCTGGTCGAGTTCATGATTTCCGGCCCGGTGATGATCCAGGCCCTGGAAGGTGAGAACGCCGTCCTGGCCCACCGCGACCTGCTGGGCGCCACCAACCCGAAGGAAGCCGCTGCGGGCACCATCCGCGCCGACTTCGCCGAATCCATCGATGCCAATGCCGCCCACGGCTCGGACTCGGTCGAGAATGCCGCGATTGAAATCGCCTACTTCTTCGCCGCCACCGAAGTCGTCTCGCGCTGAGAGTAATGCCGTGAACGAGGTCGTACAGTCCCCCGCCATCCAGCCGCTGCCGAAGTCGGCACCCACGGCTGGCAAGCAGAACCTGCTCGACCTCGATCGCGCGGGCCTGGAGAAGTTTTTCGTCGAGGTTCTCGGCGAGAAGAAGTTCCGTGCCCATCAGGTGATGAAGTGGATCCACCATCGCTACGTCACCGATTTCGATGAAATGACCGACCTCGGCAAGGTCCTGCGCGCCAAGCTGCAGGCCCATGCCGAGGTGCTGGTTCCCAACATTGTGTTCGACAAGCCCTCCGCCGACGGCACCCACAAGTGGCTGCTGGCGATGGGCGTGGATGGCAAGAACGCCATCGAGACCGTGTACATCCCCGACAAGACCCGCGGCACGCTGTGCGTGTCCTCGCAGGTCGGTTGCGGCCTGAACTGCACGTTCTGCTCCACCGCCACCCAGGGATTCAACCGCAACCTGACCACCGCCGAGATCATCGGCCAGGTGTGGGTTGCCGCACGCCACCTGGGCAACGTGCCGCACCAGATGCGCCGCCTCACCAACGTGGTGATGATGGGCATGGGCGAGCCGCTGATGAATTTCGACAACGTCGTGCGCGCCATGAGCGTGATGCGCGACGACCTGGGCTACGGCCTGGCCAACAAGCGCGTGACCCTGTCGACCTCCGGCCTGGTGCCGCAGATCGACCGCCTGTCCACCGAAAGCGACGTGTCGCTGGCGGTGTCGCTGCACGCGCCGAACGATGCGCTGCGCGAGACGCTCGTGCCGCTCAATAAAAAGTACCCGATCGCCGAGCTGATGGCCTCGTGCGCACGCTACCTGCGCGCCAACAAGCGCCGCGAATCGGTGACCTTCGAATACACCCTGATGAAGGGCATCAACGACAAGCCCGAGCATGCCCGCGAGCTGGCCCGCCTGATGCGCCAGTTCGACAATGCGGTGCAGGCCAAGGATTCGGGCAAGGTCAACCTGATCCCGTTCAACCCGTTCCCGGGCACCCGCTACGAGCGCTCGGAAGAAGCACACATCCGCGCCTTCCAGAAGATCCTGCTCGACAGCAACGTGCTGACGATGGTCCGCCGCACCCGTGGCGACGACATCGACGCCGCCTGTGGCCAGCTCAAGGGCCAGGTGATGGACCGCACCCGCCGCCAGGCGGAGTTCAACAAGACGTTGCAGGCAGGGAAGGGGAGCGATGCGGCGGCGTGACCGTCTCTGGCCAGTCCTGATTGCAGGGGTGCTGGCCGTTTCGGCCAGCGGCTGCAGCAAGACCACCAAGTCGCACCTCCCCGAGGAATACACCCGCGGTGGTGACGTCGCCCCGGAACGCCACGTGCGCGATGCGCCGGGCGTCCGCGAGGAGTTCCGTTACCAGGACCAGCTCGCGCTGGCAGCCCGCGACATGCAGGTGGGCAACCTGGACGAGGCCGAGCGCAAGGTGCGCCAGGCCATCAAGCTGAAGCCCAAGGGCGTGGACGGGGTGATGTTGATGGCCGGCATCGACGAGCGTCGTGGCCGTACGCAGCAGGCAGGCGAAGGCTTCCGCCGCGCCGCCGAGCTGGCCCCGCAGCGCGCTGACGTACTCAACAATTACGGCGCCTGGCTGTGCCAGCACGGCAGTGCCGCCGAATCGCTGCTGTGGTTCGACCGTTCCCTGCAGCTGCCGGGCAATGCCTCCGCGGGCGGGGCGATGGCCAATGCCGGCCGCTGCGCGCTTGACGCCGGCCAGGTGGAACGCGCCGAGCGCGACCTGCGTGCGGCGCTGGTGATGGTGCCGGCCAACCCGGTCGCGCTCGAGGCGATGGCCCAGCTCAACGTCCGTCGTGGCCGGTTCTTCGAGGCGCGCGCCTTCGCCGAACGTAGGATTGCGGCTGCACCGGCCACACGTTCCGTGTTACAACTTGCGTCTGAAATCGAGGCGCGACTGGGCGATCAGGCGGCATCCGATCGTTATCTGCAGCGGATTCGACAGGAATTTCCGCAGGACGCGGGCTCCTAACCTCCAGGGTTGATGCATTGTGATTGATGACCAGACTGTGAGCGCTCTCGATACTGCGGCCGGCTGCGGCACCCGCCTGCGCCAGGCCCGCGAGGCGGCCGGACTGACTCTTGATGATGTCGGCCAGCGCCTGCGCATGCCGGTCCAGGTGGTCAAGTCGCTTGAAGAAGAACAGTGGCAGAAGCTCGGCGCCCCGGTATTCGTCCGTGGCCAGCTGCGCAGCTATGCGCGCCTGCTGAACGTGGACATCAGCCAGCTGCTGGAACATGCCCAGGTCGGTGCGGTCGTTCCGCCCACCCTGGTCAGCCATACCCATACCCCGCGTGCCCGCCGCATCGCCGAGAACCTCGGCCGGCGCATGCTGTATGTCGGCATCACCGCGGTTCTGGCGGTGCCGGTGTGGTTCGCCACCCGCGGCCACTTCGACAACACCCCGGCGACCCCGAACACGGCCTCGCTGGACGTGGTGCCGGCCGCCGTGCCGGTGGCCCCGTCCTCGGTCGGCAACGAACCGGCGGCTGCCAGTGCCGAGCCGGCGGTTGCCGCCGCCAAGCCGGCTGCCACCCCGTACGTAGCCTCGCTGGCCCCGGTGCCGCGTCCGGCCCCGGCCGCCCCGGCCACCGCCAACCTGGACATGCAGTTCAGTGGCGACAGCTGGGTCGATATCGCAGCCCCCGATGGCGGCTCGGTCGAGAAGGCGCTGATCAAGGCCGGCGAGACCCGCAGCTTCACCCCCGGCCAGGTGAGCCGCGTGACCCTGGGCAACGCCTCGGCGGTCCAGGTTCAGCAGAACGGCGCTATCGTCGATCTGACCCCCTACCAGCGAGCCAACGTGGCCCGCTTTCAGGTATCCTCTGAAGGCTCCGTTGTCCCGGTTTCACACTGAGACGCGGTTTAACCACCTTCGATAATCCCAATGGTCCCTCCCTACGGGCGGGGCGAGAGTACGCATGGCGATCGACGATCTGCTCGACGAGCACGAACAAAGTGAACGTGTCCGCAGCTGGCTGCGGAAGAATGGCGCCAGCATCCTCGGTGGCGTAGCGATCGCCATCGGCGCCATTGCCGGCTGGCAGTGGTACCAGACCAACCAGGGCGGCAAGCTGGCCTCGGCCAATGTCGAGTACCAGAAGGCGCTGGTTGGCCTGCAGGGCAACAAGCTGGATGACGCGGCAAAGGCGGTCAAGGCGCTGGAGGCTGGTCCGTCCAGCATCTACGGCGATCTGGCGGCCCTGCAGCTGGCCAAGGCCCAGGTCGACGCCGGCAAGAACGAAGAAGCACTGGCCACCCTGCGCGCCGTGAAGGTCGAAGGTGACCTGCAGCGTGTGGTTGACCAGCGCGTGGCCCGCCTGCTGGTGGCCACCGGCAAGAGCGACGAAGCGATCAAGCTGCTTGGCAGCGCCACCGACAGCGGCAGCCTGGAAATCCAGGGCGATGCGCTGCTGGCGCAGGGCAAGCGTGACGCGGCCCGTAAGCAGTATGAGAAGGCGCTTAAGACGCTGGACGTGGCAGCACCGCAGCGGCGTGTGCTGGAAACCAAGGTTATGGACGCTGGCGGCACCGTCGCCGCCCCTGCGGAGTCGGTTTGATGAGTCAGAAGGTCATGATTACGCGCGTCGCCTCCGTCCTGCTGCTGGGCATGGCACTGACCGGCTGCAGCACCATGAAGGGCTGGTTCGCCGGTAAGGATGCCGCCGCCAAGAAGGCACAGGAGCCGGCCGAACTGGTCAAGTTCGAGCCGACCCTGAAGGTCAACAAGGCCTGGTCGGTCAACCTGGGCAAGGGCGAGCGCCGCATCGGCGTGCGCCAGGGCCCGGCCGTGGCCAATGGCCATGTGTTCGCTGCGGCGATCACCGGTGGCGTGCACGCCATCGACCTGCAGACCGGCAAGAAGGTCTGGACCTGGGAGCCGCAGAAGGAAAAGAAGAAGGCCAAGCTGCGCCTTTCCGGCGGCCCGGGTGTCGGCGAGAACCTGGTGGTCATCGGTACCCTCGATGGCCAGGTGATCGCGCTGGACATCAACGATGGCAGCGAGAAGTGGCGTGCCCGCGTGCCGGGCGAAGTGATCTCCGCCCCGGCGGTGTCGCAGGGCCTGGTGTTCGTGCGCAGCAATGATGGCCGCGTCACCGCGTTTGAAGCCTCCAACGGCACCCAGAAGTGGTTCAACCCCAGCGAGCTGCCGGCGCTGACCGTACGTGGCAACGCGCCGGTGGTCACCGGTCCGGGCGTGCTGTTCATCGGCAAGGATGACGGCGCTGTCGCCGCCCTGGCCATGCAGGACGGCCGCACCCTGTGGGACCAGACCGTGGGCAGCCCCGAAGGCCGTACCGAGCTGGACCGCATGGCCGACGTCGACGGCGCGCCGGTGCTGGAAGGCAATACGCTGTTCGTGAGCAGCTTCAAGAACCAGACCATGGCCATCGAAGGCCCGACCGGTCGCCCGCTGTGGGCGCGCGACCACGGCGGTGCCGGTGGCGTGGCGGTGTCTTCGGGCAATGTGTTCGTTACCGACCCCAAGGGCGGCGTGTTCGGCCTGGACAAGGCCAGCGGCACCGCGATGTGGTCGCAGACCGGTCTGGCACGTCGTTCGCTGACCGGCCCTGCGCTGCAGGGGGATTACGTGGTCGTCGGTGACTACAAGGGATACCTGCATTGGCTGCAGGCCTCCGACGGCGCGATGGCGGCGCGGGCCAAGAGCGGCGGTGACGCCCTGCTGGCCCAGCCAATCGTCGTCGACGGGGTGCTGCTGGTGCAGAATGTTGATGGCAAGCTGACCGCATTCCGGTTGGCAAATTAATACGGAGTAATCGCGATGCTGCCTTTGGTCGCCCTGGTTGGACGGCCGAATGTCGGCAAGTCGACTATTTTCAATGCTTTGACCCGCACGCGTGACGCCCTGGTCCATGACCAGCCCGGCGTCACCCGCGACCGCAACTACGGCGTCTGCCGTCTGGACGAGGACAACCATTTCCTCGTCGTGGACACCGGCGGTATTGCCGAGGAAGAGGAAGGCCTGGCCGGTGCCACCACGCGCCAGGCGCGCGCCGCCGCGGCCGAAGCCGATCTGATCCTGTTCGTCGTCGACGCCCGCGAGGGCACCTCGGCGATGGATGACGAGATCCTGGCATGGCTGCGCAAGCTGTCGCGCCCGACGCTGCTGCTGATCAACAAGATCGACGGCACCGACGAAGACACCGTCCGCTCGGAGTTCGCCCGGTATGGTTTCGGCGAAATGCTGACCGTGTCGGCCGCCCATCGCCAGGGTCTGGATGACCTGATGGACGAAGTGATCCAGCGCCTGCCCGAAGAAGGCAGCGGCGAAGAGCTGGACAACGATCCAAACCGCATCCGCATCGCCTTCGTCGGCCGCCCCAACGTGGGCAAGTCGACGCTGGTCAACCGCATCCTCGGCGAAGAACGCATGATCGCCTCGGACGTGCCGGGCACCACGCGCGATTCCATCGCCGTGGACCTGGAGCGTGACGGCCGCGAATACCGCCTGATCGATACCGCCGGCCTGCGCCGCCGTTCGCGCGTGGACGAGGTCGTCGAGAAGTTTTCGGTGGTCAAGACCATGCAGTCCATCGAGCAGTGCCAGGTGGCCGTGCTGATGCTGGACGCCACCGAGGGCGTGACCGACCAGGACGCCACCGTGCTGGGCGCGGTGCTGGATGCCGGCCGTGCGCTGGTCATCGCCATCAACAAGTGGGATGGCCTGACCGAATACCAGCGTGAGCAGGCGGAAACGATGCTGTCGCTGCGCCTGGGCTTCGTGCCGTGGGCCGAGTCGGTGCGCATTTCCGCCAAGCATGGTTCGGGCCTGCGTGAGCTGTTCCGTGCGGTGCACCGCGCGCACGAATCGGCCAACAAGACCTTCACCACCAGCGAAGTGAACAAGGCGCTGGAAATGGCTTACGAGACCAACCCGCCGCCGACCATCCGCGGCCACGTCTCCAAGTTGCGTTATGTGCACCCGGCCGGCGCCAACCCGCCGACCTTCATCGTGCACGGTACGCGCCTGAAGGAGCTGCAGGAGTCGTACAAGCGCTATCTGGAGAACTTCTTCCGCAAGCGCTTCAAGCTGATCGGCACGCCGGTGAGCTTCATCTTCCGCGAGGGTACCAACCCGTACGAGGGCAAGAAGAACGTCCTCACCGAGCGGCAGGTCAAGGCCAAGCGGCGCTTGATGAAGCACGTCAAGGGCAAGTGATCCACGAAAGGGCGGCCGCAGGGCCGCCTTCTTCGTGTAGAGCCGAGCCCATGCTCGGCTCATTGCCCGGCAGATCCCTGCGTGCCGCTGCGCTCGCCGGGCATGGCCCGGCGCTACCGACGGGGAAACCGGCGGGGGAACCGGCGGGGGAAACCGGCGGAGGAAACCGACGGGGAAACCGGCGGGGTAGAGTCGACTGTCAGTCGACTACCGCGCGCAGCGCGGGGTTCCGCATTCCGCCAAGGGCAGTCGACCAACGGTCGACTCTACCGCGTCCACCCATGCCCGGTGGCCGTCCTACAATGGGTGCATGAGCATTCCAGAGCTTTCCCCGCAGCAGGCGCGGGCGCGCGTGGCCCACGGTGCGGTGCTGATCGATGTGCGCCAGGCGCATGAGCGCGCGGGAGGCATGGCCGAGGGCGCGCGTGGCGTGGCCAAGGATGACCTGCTGGCCGACCCGGCCGCGCACCTGCCGGCGCAGGGCCAGGACATCCTGCTGATCTGCCAGAGCGGCAAGCGATCGGCCGACGCGGCGCAGGCGCTGCTGGCCGCAGGTTATTCAAACGTAGCCTCCGTGGCTGGCGGAACGGTGGCCTGGCGCGAGCAGGGGCTGCCGCTGGTGCAGCCAATGCTGGATGCTGCTGACCGCGACTTCTACGACCGCTACTCACGCCATCTGCTCTTGCCGCAGGTGGGCGAGGCTGGCCAGCGCCGCCTGCAGCAGTCGCGCGTGCTGGTGTTGGGCGCGGGTGGTCTGGGCGCGCCAGCCGGCTTCTATCTGGCGGCGGCCGGGGTAGGGCGCCTGCGTTTTGCCGACCACGACCGGGTCGAGCGCAGCAACCTGCATCGGCAGATCGTGCATACCGAGGCCAGCGTCGGCCAGCTGAAGGTCGATTCGGCACGCGAGCGGCTGCTGGCGTTGAATCCGTCGATTGAGGTCGAGGCCGTGCCCGAACGGGTGACCTCGGAGAACGTTGATCGCCTGCTGGAGGGCGTGGACGTGGCGCTGGACGGCTCGGATAACTTCCCGCTGCGCTACCTGCTCAACGACGCCTGCATCAAGCACGCGAAACCCATGGTCTATGCCGCCATCGAGCGCTTTGATGGGCAGGTAAGCGTGTTTGATGCGGGCCGCCAGCGTGGCGTGGCCCCGTGCTACCGCTGCCTGTTCCCCGAGCCGCCGCCGCCGGAGTTCGCGCCCAACTGTTCCGAGGCGGGCGTGCTGGGCGTGCTGCCCGGCCTGGCCGGGGTGCTGCAGGCGACCGAGGTGCTGAAGCTGCTGCTGGGCATCGGCGAGCCCCTGGTGGGGCGCCTTTTGCGCTTTGATGCGTTGGGCATGCGCTTCCGCGAAACCCGCATACAGCCAGATCCACAGTGCCCGGTGTGTGCGCCCGGCGTGCCGTTCCCCGGGTATATCGATTACGCCGCGTTCTGCCTTGGTTGACCTCTGTAGAGTCGAGGGCCGCTAGCATACACCCGCGCGGGTGGGAAAAGGCATCGGAGCTAGGTCGACT
>NZ_VYKI01000008.1:36680-121395 GCF_008710035.1 Stenotrophomonas cyclobalanopsidis
TGTCCTTTTTTTTTTTCGCCCCTTGCTCGAGTGCGGGGGGGGTGTCGCGAACGGCTGTCGAGCATGGCTCGACTCTACAGGGCACGATTTCGGAACGATCCTGCTTCTTAATCCCGCCATCGTTCCATTTCCAGCACAACTAAACGCAACGTCGATGCTATTGCCGTCAGAAAACTTGCTCTATCGTTGAGGCCGATTTCGGTTTTCGGGGATACACCGCATGGCGGTAGAAGCAGCGACCAGCGAGCTGGTCAAGGTCGTGGCCCTGTTGGGCGCGGCGGTGGTGATGGTGCCCTTGTTCCGCAGGCTTGGCCTGGGTTCGGTGCTGGGTTACTTCGCCGCGGGCCTGGCGATCGGACCGTTCGGCCTGGGCTGGTTCTCCGACCCGCAGGCGATCCTGCATACGGCCGAGCTGGGCGTGGTGATGTTCCTGTTCGTCATCGGCCTGGAAATGCGCCCCTCGCATCTGTGGAGCCTGCGCAAGGAAATCTTCGGGCTGGGCACGCTGCAGATCGTCACCTGTGCGCTGGTGCTGACCAGCATCGCCAAGCTGTTCGGCCTGCCGTGGCAGGTCGCCTTCATCGGCGCCACCGGCTTCGTGCTCACCTCCACCGCGGTGGTGATGCAGCTGCTGGCCGAGCGCGGTGACATCGCGCTGCCGTCGGGGCAGAAGATCGTCTCCATCCTGCTATTCGAAGACCTGCTGATCGTGCCGCTGCTGGCCCTGGTCGCGTGGATGGCACCGAGCGCCGGCAGTGCCGATGGCGAGGGCTCGCGCTGGTTGTCGGTGGCGATCGGCGTCGGTGCCATCGTCGGCCTGGTGCTGGTCGGCCGCTTCCTGCTCAATCCGCTGTTCCGCCTGCTTGCCGAATCGAAAGCGCGCGAAGTGATGACCGCCGCCGCGCTGCTGGTGGTGCTGGGTGCGGCGCTGCTGATGCAGCTGTCCGGCCTGTCGATGGCGATGGGCGCGTTCCTTGCCGGCGTGCTGCTGAGCGAATCGACCTTCCGCCACCAGATCGAAGCGGACATCGAACCGTTCCGCGGCATCCTGCTGGGCCTGTTCTTCCTCAGCGTGGGCATGGCGCTGGACCTGGGCGTGGTGGCCGGCAACTGGCCCATGATCGTCGGCCTGGTGCTGGCGCTGATGGCGGCCAAGGCGCTGTGCATCTACGTGGTGGCGCGCCTGATGGGCAGCGACCACGCACAGGCGATGGACCGTGGCGTACTGATGGCGCAGGGTGGCGAATTCGCCTTCGTGCTGTTCTCTGCCGCCGCCAGTGCCGGCGTCATCGACGTGGACATCAATGCCAACTTCACCGCCGTGGTGGTGCTGTCGATGGCGCTGACTCCGCTGGTGGTGCTGGTCTACAAGCGCGTGGCGCCCAAGCCCGAGGTGAGCCTGGAAGGCGTGGACACCGCCGACGGCCTGTCCGGCAGCGTGCTGATGATCGGCTTCGGCCGCTTCGGCCAGGTGGCCAGCCAGTCGCTGCTGGCCCGCGACGTGGACGTGACCATCATCGACAACGACGTGGACATGATCCACAACGCCGAGCGCTTCGGTTTCAAGATCTACTACGGCGATGGCACCCGTCTTGACGTGCTGCACGCCTCGGGTGCAGGTTCCGCGCGGGCGATTGCGGTGTGCGTGAACAATGCCGAAGATGCCGACCGCATCGTTGAGCTGGTCGCGCATGAATTCCCGCAGGCCAAGCTGCTGGTGCGCTCGTTCGACCGCGAGCACTCGCTGCGGCTGATCCATGCCGGTGTCGATTTCCAGATCCGCGAAACGTTTGAATCGGCGCTGATGTTCGGCCAGGCCGCGCTGATGGAGCTGGGTGCGGACGAGGACGACGCACAGGAGATCGCCGAGCAGATCCGCGAGCGCGATGCCGAGCGTTTCGAACTGGAAATGGCCGGCGGCAGCCTGCGTGCCGGCGCACACATGGTGTTCGGCAGCGCGCTGCCGGGCGTGCCGACGCCGACCCCGTTCACCGCGCCCAAGCGCAAGGCCCGCACGTTGAACGCGGACCAGGTGCCGGAAGAAGAAGAGTAGAGCCGAGCCGATGCTCGGCTGCTCTTCAGTCAGGTTGCGATAGAGCCGCGCTGCGCGCGTGATCCGAGCATAGGCTCGGCTCTACAAGGGCGGGCGGATCGGTGCCGTGGCGGTGGGCGAGGGGGGGCTGAATCAGGGACAATAGCGTCCCCGCCGCCGCCTGCCCCCACACTCGATGACTGACTCCGCCCCCCAGCTTCCTGCCCGCATCCTCGATGGCCGCCGTATCGCCGAGAACCTGCTCGACAGCCTGAAGGTGCGCGTCGACGCCCGCGTGGCCGCCGGTGGTAGCCGCCCTGGTCTGGCCGTGGTGCTGGTGGGTGGCGACCCGGCCTCGACCGTGTACGTACGCAACAAGCGTCGCGCGGCGGAAAAGGTCGGCATCGAAGCCTACGATTACGATCTGCCGGCCGGTACCACCGAAGCCGAGCTGCTCGACCTGATCGACCAGCTGAATGCCGACCCCAAGATCAACGGCATCCTGATCCAGCTGCCGCTGCCGGGCATTCCCGACGCGCGCCGCCTGATCCAGCGCATCGACCCGCGCAAGGACGTGGACGGGTTCCACCCGGAAAACGTCGGCCACCTGGCCCTGCGTGAATTCGGCCTGCGCCCGTGCACCCCGCGCGGCATCACCACGCTGCTGGGCCATACCGACCAGCCGGTGCGTGGCCGCAACGCCACCATCGTGGGCGTGAGCAACCACGTGGGCCGGCCGATGGGTCTGGAGTTGCTGATCGCTGGCTGCACCGTCACCAGCTGCCACAAGTTCACCCCCAAGGACGTGCTGGAACAGGCCGTGCGCAACGCCGACATCCTGGTGGTGGCCGTGGGCCGCCCGGGCATCGTGCCGGGCGAATGGGTGAAGCCGGGCGCCGTGGTGATCGACGTCGGCATCAATCGGTTGGACGATGGCCGGCTGGTGGGCGATGTCGGGTTTGAGGCTGCGGCCGAGCGGGCGAGCTGGATCACCCCGGTGCCGGGCGGCGTCGGCCCGATGACCGTGGCCACGTTGATGCAGAACACGCTGGAAGCGGCGGAAGCGTCCTGATTCAACCGCGCCGCTGCGCTCGCCGGGCATGGCCCGGCGCTACCGGGGCGGCGTCGGCCTGCATGACCCGCTCCTGGTAGGTGCCAACCTTGGTTGGCACGATTTGTCCGGCGCCTGGGCCCCAGATGGGGTGACGACCTCTCCCTGTTTGTGCCAACCAAGGTTGGCGCCTACCAAAGGCGTCGCCCGCGCGACACTGCGTCGCATCCACCCCCTCCCACGGGGCGTGAAAAAGGGGTAAAATGTCGCGCTTCCCCACATCTCGGGTATGCCGATGCTGCGCATCCAGGCTGAAGCACTCACTTACGACGACGTCTCGCTCGTCCCCGCCCACTCGACCATCCTGCCCAAGGACGTCAACCTCGAAACGCGGTTGACCCGAGACCTGAAGCTCAAGCTTCCGATCCTGTCTGCGGCCATGGATACCGTCACCGAAGCCCGCCTGGCCATCGCCATGGCACAGCTGGGTGGCATGGGCATCATCCACAAGAATCTCAGCCTGGAACAGCAGGCCGCGGAAGTGGCCAAGGTCAAGAAGTTCGAGGCCGGCGTCATCCGCGACCCGATCACCGTCGGCCCGGAAACCACCATCCGCGACGTGCTGGCCCTGACCCAGGCACACAACATCTCCGGCGTGCCGGTGGTGGGCAGCGACGGTCTGCTGGCCGGTATCGTCACCCATCGCGACATGCGCTTCGAGACCGAGCTGGACGATCCGGTCCGCCACATCATGACCAAGAAGGATCGCCTGATCACGGTCAAGGAAGGCGCCGCCAGCGAAGAAGTGCTGCAGCTGCTGCACCGCAACCGCATCGAGAAGGTGCTGGTAGTCAACGATGATTTCGCCCTGCGTGGCCTGATCACCGTCAAGGACATCCAGAAGAACACCGATTTCCCCAACGCCGCCAAGGATCTGTCGACCCGCCTGCTGGTCGGCGCTGCCGTCGGCGTGGGGGGCGATACCGATCGCCGCGTGGAAGCGCTGGTCGCCGCCGGCGTGGACGTGATCGTGGTCGATACCGCGCACGGCCACTCGCAGGGCGTGCTGGACCGCGTCAGCTGGGTCAAGAAGAACTTCCCGCACGTGCAGGTCATCGGTGGCAATATCTGCACCGGCGAAGCCGCACTGGCGCTGCTGGACAGCGGCGCGGACGCAGTCAAGGTCGGTATCGGCCCGGGCTCGATCTGCACCACCCGCGTGGTCGCCGGCGTCGGCGTGCCGCAGGTCACCGCCATCGACCTGGTGGCTGAGGCCCTGCAGGACCGCATCCCGCTCATCGCCGACGGTGGCATCCGTTACTCGGGTGACATCGGCAAGGCGCTGGCCGCCGGTGCCTCGACCATCATGGTCGGTGGCCTGCTGGCCGGTACCGAGGAATCGCCGGGCGAGACCGAGCTGTACCAGGGCCGTTCGTACAAGAGCTACCGCGGCATGGGTTCGCTGGCCGCCATGGAAAAGGGGTCCAAGGACCGCTACTTCCAGGACGCCGCCACCGCCGACAAGCTGGTGCCGGAGGGCATTGAAGGCCGCGTGCCGTACCGCGGCCCGGTGGGCGGCATCATCCATCAGCTGATGGGCGGCCTGCGCGCCACCATGGGCTACGTGGGTTGCGCCACCATCGACGACATGCGCACCAAGCCCAAGTTCGTCAAGATCAGCGGCGCCGGCCAGCGTGAGAGCCACGTCCACGACGTGACGATCACCAAGGAACCGCCGAACTACCGCGCCTGACGCGGGCCGGAGAAAGAGGAACGAGGAATCTGATTCCCGTTCCTCTTTCTCTATGCGCTGTTGAAAAAGCATTCGAAGTTTTCGTTTTCCCTACTGCATTGCCAGGGCGCCATGACCAACATCCATAACGACAAGATCCTGATCCTCGATTTCGGCGCGCAGTACACGCAGCTGATCGCCCGCCGCATCCGCGAGCTGGGCGTCTACTGCGAAATCTGGGCCTGGGACCACAACCCGGCTGACATTGCCGCGTTTGGCGCCAAGGGCATCATCCTGTCCGGTGGCCCGGAATCGACCACGCTGCCGGGCGCCCCGGCCGCACCGCAGGAAGTGTTCGACAGCGGCCTGCCGATCTTCGGCATCTGCTACGGCATGCAGACCCTGGCCGCGCAGCTGGGCGGTGCCACCGAAGCGGCTGACCAGCGCGAATTCGGCCACGCCGAAGTGAACGTCATCCACCCCGATGCACTGTTCAAGGGCCTGAGCGACCACGGCGGCGAGCCGAAGCTGAACGTCTGGATGAGCCACGGCGACCATGTCTCCGTTGCACCGCCGGGCTTCACCATCACCGCCACCACCGACCGCATTCCGGTGGCCGCCATGGCCAACGAAGAAAAGCGCTGGTACGGCGTGCAGTTCCACCCGGAAGTGACGCACACCCTGCAGGGCCAGGCGCTGCTGCGCCGCTTCGTGGTGGACGTGTGCGGTTGCCAGACCCTGTGGACCGCCGCCAACATCATCGACGACCAGATTGCTCGCGTGCGCGAGCAGGTAGGCGATGACGAAGTGATCCTGGGCCTGTCCGGCGGCGTCGATTCGTCCGTCGTGGCCGCGCTGCTGCACAAGGCCATCGGCGAAAAGCTGACCTGCGTGTTCGTGGATACCGGCCTGCTGCGCTGGCAGGAAGGCGACCAGGTGATGGCGATGTTTGCCGAGCACATGGGCGTAAAGGTCGTGCGCGTGAATGCCGCCGACCGTTACTTCGCCGCGCTGGAAGGCGTGAGCGACCCGGAAGCCAAGCGCAAGATCATCGGCAACCTGTTCGTTGAGATCTTCGATGAAGAATCGAACAAGCTGAGCAACGCCAAGTGGCTGGCGCAGGGCACCATCTACCCGGACGTGATCGAGTCGGCCGGCAGCAAGACCGGCAAGGCGCATGTGATCAAGAGCCACCACAACGTTGGCGGCCTGCCGGAGCACATGAAGCTGGGCCTGGTGGAGCCGCTGCGCGAGCTGTTCAAGGACGAAGTGCGCCGCCTTGGCGTTGAGCTGGGCCTGCCGCGCACCATGGTCTACCGCCATCCGTTCCCGGGCCCGGGCCTGGGCGTGCGTATCCTGGGCGAAGTGAAGCGCGAATACGCCGAACTGCTGGCCAAGGCCGATGCCATCTTCATTGATGAGCTGCGCAAGGCGGATCTGTACGACAAGACCAGCCAGGCGTTTGCCGTCTTCCTGCCGGTGAAGTCGGTGGGTGTGGTGGGCGACGCGCGCGCTTATGAGTGGGTGATTGCGCTGCGTGCGGTGGAGACGATCGACTTCATGACCGCACATTGGGCGCATTTGCCGTATGAGTTCCTGGGGACGGTTAGTAATCGGATCATCAACGAGTTGCGGGGGGTTTCAAGGGTTGTCTATGACATCTCGGGGAAGCCGCCGGCTACTATTGAGTGGGAATGAGTTGAAAGAACGAGGGCGCCGAGAGGCGCCCTCCTTGTTCTAGGGGCGAGCGAGAGCTTCACTATTTACAGAATTCCATCGATGGGGCTCAGCCAGTCATCCCTGCCACAGAAAACGCGGCACAGCTCGGTGACCCAACGATGATCCGGACCGTCGGCGCGAGAATGCTCCGCCTGGATTGGCGAGCCCTGGCTGAGCGGGCGTTTGTGCACCTGCCAGACCTTGTGGTGGAAGATTCGCTGTCCGGTGATCTTTTTATGCCCAACAATGCAGCGGCAGTGAGGTAGCCGAACGAAGGTTCGTCGATCATCCCCTTAATTGGCTCAGGCAGCTTGGCTTTGACTTGGGCCGCGCTTTCGGTCGCCCTGTAGTACGTCGTCCGACGCGGTGCACCGAACCACTGGCACGGCTAATTGTCGGAGCGGCAACACCGTCGTTGTTCGGGCCCTGCTGGACCGAGAGCAGCAGCTCTCATCCTTCCCTGGCAGGGATGCCAGATTTTTTCCGACATGGATCGACTGCATCCCGTCGTCATGAGCTTCCTGCAGGTCCTTCATGCCTGCGCACCTCCTAGGACTTGGATTGCCGGGCTTTTTCCATACCGTGTTTGCCTTCTTCATCTCTCGATCTCGGTTGGGGGAAGGATCGCGGCCGTAAGGCACCTATGGTGATAACATCTTCAGCGACCTTGTGTACCCAGCATCTGACGACACGTAGAGCCATACGACGATGGGGCGGTCAACGGGGCTGAGCGTCTGACCGGAGGGCGGGTACGCCGAATGGTCGGTGCAAAAATCAATGTGCTGGCGACTGGCAGAAGCTTTGCCATCTTGTTTGGATGCGAGGGGACGCATTGCCAATGCTCGAACGATCTGTAGTTCTCCTAAAGGAATCTGGGGACAAATTGCGAAAAATAGTCGCAAAGATGGCGGGTCGGCGTGGCCGCTCGACACAAACTGCCGAACTCCCGACCAAGTTCATCGATCTTGCGCCGACCAGCAAGGCAGACGAGGCCGGCGTCTACTCGGAAGCGCTCGTCTACGCGACAGATAATCCCCGCGTGTCAAACATTGCGCTGACCGGGCCATATGGATCGGGCAAGAGTAGTATTATAAAGTCGTTCGTGCAGAGGTATCGGCGCCCGGTTCTGCAGATATCTCTTGCAGCCTTTCTCGCGGAGTCTGCTCCCTCTAAAGGGAAAGTTAGCAAGCAGGAGATAGAGCGGAGCATCCTGCAGCAGATGCTCTATGGAGCAGATGCGAACCAGCTCCCGCTCTCACGCTTCAAAAGGATAGAATCGCCCGGGAGGTGGTCGATCCTGTTTTCTCTTTTTGCAATCATTGGCGCAACTGCATCTTGGAACATCTTCCAAAAGCGCGATGAAATTATCGATGGAACATATTTTCTTCCGGTTTCCATCGGCAACTTGCCGCATTACATTTGGTTTGCGATCGGCGCTTCTTTCCTGTGGATAACTATATATAAAGTCTACAAGGCGAGCTTCGGTGTCTCGCTCAAGAGTATTTCACTGAAAGATATCGAGATCACTCCTGCTGCAGTTAGTCAGGAGTCAATACTAAATAGGCATCTCGATGAGATTGTTTATTTCTTTCAATCCACGAATTATGATCTCGTAATTATTGAGGATCTTGATCGGTTCGATGATCCTGATATCTTTGTAACCCTGCGTGAAATTAACAGTCTCGTAAACGCGAATGCTGGAGTGAAGCGACCTATCCGTTTCCTGTACGCACTGCGTGACGATATGTTTATAAACACAGAGAGAACGAAGTTCTTCGAGTTTATCATTCCTGTCATACCTATTATCAATTCATCAAATTCGATTGATAAGGTTCTGGAACAGGGAAAGCGCCTGTCACTCGACAGTCGCTTTGACCAGCAGTTTCTTCGCGAAGTGTCGCGCTATCTAAATGACCTCAGGCTCATTCATAACATATTTAATGAGTATGCGATTTATGCTGCGAACCTGGAGCTTGATGATGAAAATGTTCTAGACGCGAACAAGCTTCTGGCCGTCTTGATCTATAAGAATGTCTTCCCAAGAGACTTTGAGAGTCTGCATAGCGGGAAGGGCAATCTCGCAAAGATTCTTGCTCGCCACGATGAGTTGATCGCCCGCGCCGAGGTGAAAAATCGGTCAGAAATAGATGAAGTAGAGGCCAGTCTAGCTTCGGCAGAGAGACAGGTTCCAACCGATCTGCTTGAGCTGCGTCGGATCTACGCAATGGCGTTGGTCGAACGGCTGCCCCCGTTGGCATCTCGAGTCGGCCGGAACAGCCAAACTATGATTGAGATCGGCAATCTTGTGAGAAGCGACGATTTCGATCAGATCATTTCCGCCGAGCAGGTGGTAGTAACAATCAATAACTATTACGGCGCCAGCAACCAGAACGTCGATATTTCCGGGCTGCAGTCTGAAGTCGATAGCCTGCGGGCGTTCAGTGATCGACAGAAAGAGATCCAACGGCGCGCGGCAGAGTTCAAAAGTCTTGCTGCCAAAAAGCTTCAGTCGCTGCGGATGAGCGGTGCCGGACTGCGTTCAGCAAAATTCAATGAAATCATCAGGATCAGCGCAGAGGAATTGGAAGACATTTTCAACGATTTCGGCGATGGTCACGAGTTGGCTCGTTTTCTTATTCTGGAAGGGCACATCGACGATACCTACTATCAGTATACGTCGCTGTTTCACGCGGGTCGGATGTCTCCGAATGACAATAAATTTTTGATCAAGATACGTGGCTTCATTGTCCCGCCCCCCGACTTCCCAATTGACAATGTTAAGGAAGTCATTGCCGGAATGCGGGGCGAGGATTTCCGGCAACCCTACGTCCTGAATGTGAAGATCGTAGACTGCCTGCTGAGTAACGCCACAACTTATAGAGAGCAGTTGGCCAAGATGTTCACTTACATGGCCTCGGACTTCGATAATTGTGAGGCGTTTTTCGCAAGCTACTATGTGGCTGGCGCGGAGATCCCCAAGTTGGTGGACGGCCTTCAGGCAACCTGGCCCGGCTATGTTCCTGCTATTCTCGACGAACGCGGTTTTTCCCATATCGGCCAGGTTATCGCCCATCTTTCTGAGCAGGCACTCGAGGCTTTGCCGGTCACGTATCCCAAGGTGTCGCAGTTCGTATCAGATAAGCTGGCTCGAGTTCTCGCTCTTGGAATTGACTTTGATCCGTCTCGGCTTGCGCTGCTCGGGATTGAAGTTCAGGACCTGTCGAGTGTGGAAGGCTTTCCCGGAGTGGCCCGGTTCCTCTTCGAAGAGGGCTTTTACACACTCTCGATCGAAAACCTGGAGTTCATTTTTCACGCAATTTTGGGTGTCAATGATCTCACCCCCCTGCGCACCCAGAACTTCACCACGGTGACTGGCATGGATAATCCCCAACTGATTTCACGGATTGAGGACGGCTTCGAGCTGTATCTGAAAGACGTGCTCCTCCCGCTGCATAGCGATACGCGCGAAAGCGTTGCGGCCATCCTTAACCTGCTTGGGCGAGAGGATGTGGATTTTGACGTTATAAGTACAATTCTTGAGAGGCAGTCAGCGACCATCCAGTCATTCGATGACGTGCCCGTCCGCTTCCAGTCCCTTGTCTTCCAACTGGGTAGGATCGAGGCCAGCTGGGAAAACTGCCGTGCCTTCATGAACAGTGATGCCTTTGATGCGGGCGTTCTTACCGGTTTCCTAGAGACGAAAGCAGCGCTTGACGCTTTGACCGCACAGCCCATCGCAGGTGATGATAAGACCGCGAAGCTTCGCCTTTTCTTGATCAGCAATAATGCGTTGGAGGACACTACCTACCGCGCATACGTCAAGCAGCTCCCAAGGACCTTCAGTAAATTCCCGGACGAGCTTGACGCCAGTAAATGGAGAATTTTGATCGAGGAGGCGCGTATTAGCTTCTCCAATGACACGGTATCGGCGCTCGCGGAACAGATCGATCTTCAGCTGCTATTTGTGGCGAAGAATATTGACAAGTATCTTATGGAAGTCGCGGAGTTCGGGCTTGACGATGATTTCCGGGAGAAGCTTCTCAGCGAGAATATCGGGGACGCCCAAAAGTTGGCGACTATCCGGGCGATGGATCTGACCTCACTAGGTGGCTTACCGGCGCGGGCCGGCAAGGTGGGGATGATCCTTGAGCAAATAGGGGCAGATACCGTTATGCTCAATGCTGAGGGAGCCCGGGCCGCTATTGTCAATTCAGAGCCCGTCCGCATACAGATCTCGCTGTTCAACAGGTACGAGAAGATCTTGAGTTCGGCAGAGGTTCGCGGGATCTTGGCGGAACTCCCGAGGCCATATTCCGAGATTAACGTCGGGTATCACAAGCCTACAATTGAGAATAATGTTCAGAACGTTGAACTCGTCAATTGGCTTAGAAGGAGGAAGATCATCTCGTCCTGGAGACTGTCCCTATTGGGGGATATTCGCATCAATCTATTCAGGTCCAGCGGCAATGCGTAGATTTATGCTTAGATGCTAGGGAAAAGCGCTTCGGAGCGATCCACAGGATGCACATCGGGAAGTGGGGCAGCGGTTGGTCGAGCGACTGTAGTAAGGCGGCTTTTCCATCGCATGTGGCGCCGTGGCACCATGGCGCACCGGCTTCGTCCTTGGGACGCGGCCGGCGCGCGTGGCGTGGATCAGTCGCCCCACGCGACCGGGTGGTCGCCAATGCTGAATGTTGATCCAGGAGTTCTGTGTGCCGAGCACACTGGTAGTTGTGAAAACCGTGGCCGTCGCTGCCCTTGCGGCACTTCCGTTGCTTACCATCTGGCTCATTCATCGGCGTGCGTCACTGAAAGCCCGTTCTGCGTTGGGATCAGGGCTGCGTCTGAACCCGCCTCGCCGGATCTCCGGTAGCTCCATGACCTTAGCGATGGTCGATGGAAAAGAGGATCGCGAGCACTACTTCTTCGATACGGAAGCTTTCTATCTGCGGCGGGGGCCGGTGCCCACGGCGGTTCCACTTTCGCAGATCACCTCAGTCACACGAACGTCCGACAGGATCTACGGGCGCTATGTCTGGCAGGTGTGCTTCAGCAAAGCAGCGGGCCGAAAGTGCGTGACGTTTACCAACAACTTGACGCTGTTCAACCGCGACTTCCTGCTCTTCCTTGAGGCGGTGCGGAAGGCCAGTCCACTGGCGACCGTTGATCGGGCGGGCCTGCGGTTCTAGCTGCGGGCCGACGCGGGGGAGCATCCACGCGTGGCGTGGATCTACACTTGGGCCTCCGTCCCAAGGAAGCTTGCCCATGTTCAGTGGAAAGGTCGCGGTAGTCACTGGCTCAACCAGCGGTATCGGCCTTGGCATTGCCACGGCCCTGGCGAGGCAAGGCGCCGACATCGTGCTGAATGGGTTTGGCGATCCGCAGGAGATCGAACGCATCCGCTCCAGCCTGGAAGGCGAGTTCGGCGTGCGGGTGACGCATGATGGCGCCGACCTTTCCCGTGGCGACGCGGTACGCGAAATGATCGACCGCGCCGTTGCCACGTTGGGGCGCATCGACATCTTGGTGAACAATGCGGGCATTCAGCACACCGCCTCGATCGAGGAATTCCCCGTTGAGAAGTGGGATGCGATTCTGGCGCTGAATCTGTCGGCGGTATTCCATGCAACGGCGGCGGCCTTGCCGCACATGAAGCAGCGGGGATGGGGCCGCATCATCAACATCGCGTCGGCGCACGGCCTGGTGGGATCGGTGAACAAGTCGGCCTATGTGGCCGCCAAGCATGGCGTGGTCGGGTTTACCAAGGTCACCGGGTTGGAGACCGCGGGCACGGGCATTACGGCCAACGCCATTTGCCCGGGCTGGGTGCGGACCGCGCTGGTGGAGAAGCAGATTACCGCGTTGGCGGAGCGGGGAGGAACGGACCAGGAATCCGCTGCACGTGAGCTGTTGGCCGAGAAGCAGCCATCGCTGCAGTTCGTGACGCCGGAGCAGCTTGGGGAGATGGTGGTGTTTCTCGCGTCGGATGCCGCGGCGCAGATGACAGGCACGGCGCTTCCGATGGATGGCGGTTGGACCGCGCGCTAAGCGTGGCTGCAAGGGACGTTTGGTTTTCCGCCGGGCATGGCCCGGCGCTACCGTGCAGGGTGGTGGTAGCGCGGGGCCATGCCCCGCGAGCGCGCGGCGCGGCGCGTTGGGGTTATCCGCCGGGCATGGCCCGGCGCTACCGGTGCGAGATGGTGGTAGCGCGGGGCCATGCCCCGCGAGCGCGAAGCGCGGCGCGTGTGGGTTTCCCGCCGGGCATGGCCCGGCGCTACCGTGCAGGTGGTGGTAGCGCGGGGCCATGCGCCGCGAGCGCCCGGCGCGGCGCGTTCGGGTTTTCCGCCGGGCGTGGCCCGGCGCTACCGGTGCAGGGTGTTGGTAGCGCGGGGCCATGCCCCGCGAGCGCGCAGCGCGGCGCGTTTGCGTTTCCCGCCGGGCATGGCGCGACCGGTGCAGGGTGGCGGTAGCGCGGGGCCATGCCCCGCGAGCGCGCAGCGCGGCGCATTCAGTTTTTCCGCCGGGCATGGCCCGGCGCTACCGGCGAAGGGTGGTGGTAGCGCGGGGCCATGCCCCGCGAGCGCGCAGCGCGGCGCATTCGGGTTTTCCGCCGGGCATGGCCCGGCGCTACCGTGCGGTTGCCGCATCGTCAGGCCGGCCTGACTTCCCTGCAAACCAGCTCTGCCAGCTCTCGGCAGGCGAAGAACAACCCCTCAACCACGCCTTCGTCGAGGTGTCGGCTGGGCGTGGCCACCGACTCGCACCGGCGTGCTGCATGCAGCATCTCGACCCCCGTCAGAATCGCCACGGCGGCACGATCAATCCGGGCCAGCGACTGCCTGCGGCCTTCGGTAAGGTTCTCCTCAGGCCACAGCATTCCATCGGAGCCTTCGCCATCGCGGATGCGCTTGAGGCAACCCTGAAAGGTGCTGAGGTCAGAGGAAGGGTTGTTGTCGTCGTTGATGGGGTCATCGACGGAGAAGGGCGGGTTCTTGCGAATGGTCATGGCGTCGGCTTCCGTGGCTGTACTTAACAGCGCCACCACGCGGAAGCGGGTGGCGGACGGTGCGTGGCTGCAAACCGGGATGCAATATGTGCCATTGGCCGGTGGGTACGAATACCCCCACGCACCGCCCGCCATACAGGCCGACGGATTGCCCGCCGGTACCGGTTTCCGGGCGGTACCGGCGGGCAAGCGCAAACAACAGGCACATCAATGCATCGCGGGTTTGCAGACCCGGCCACTCGTTGTCAGTGGCATGCCATGGTGTTTACGCCTGCTTGTTCGATGCAATGAGAAAAATCCGAAGATCATGAGGACATTGGCGAGGCAGGCGCGAGTGTCGCATGCTTCATCCCGGACGCACGCGACAGTGAATGACGCCATCGGGCTTTACTTACGCCGTTCACGACTAGGAATGACGCAAAGTGCGCGGCGAGCGCAGGCGCTTGTGACGCTTCCCGCTTACTAGTTCTTGTATGAAGCGGCCTTGCCGAACGCGTTGACGGCGTGAGGTGTGCCTTGAAGCGACCTGAGCGGCGCTGTTGGCGAGCCGGATGCGACAGCTGATGGGTAGCGGCGCCGCTGCGCTCGCCGGGCATGGCCCGGCGCTACCTTGCCTGGTCGTACTCAGCCTGGGCGCGCTCCATCTCCGGCCCGTAGTGCAAGGCCCAGTCGTACAGCGCGGTGAACGGCTGCTGCAGCGAACGCCCCAACGCGGTGATGGTGTATTCCACGCCCACGGGCGTGGTCGGCAGCACATGCCGTTGAATCAAGCCATTACGCTCCAGCCGCTTCAACGCATCGGCCAGCGCTTTGTGGGTGATGCCGTCCAGCCGGCGCATGATTTCGTTGAATCGTGAAGGGCGCGAACACAGCACGGTGAGGATGAGGATCGACCACTTGCTGGCGATCTGTTCGAGGATCGGGCGCGAACGGTGCACGTCGATCAGCGCGTCTTCGGCAACGCAGTCGGTACGGGTATGCGGGCGGGCAGGGCGGGCCATCGGTTTACTCCACGATATCTACGCTAGCTTAAGTGCGTATTCTGCCGTAAGTATAAGCTGTATATCATCGACCGCACTTACCCAAGCGAGGTCGTAATGAAAAGATTGCAGGACAAAGTGGCCCTGGTGACCGGTGGCGGCTCAGGCATTGGTGGCGCGATCGCGCTGCGCTTCGCCGCCGAGGGCGCAACGGTGTACGCCACCAGCCGCTCAGCCGGGGAGGCCGCGCCGCAGCCCTCGGCGGAAACGGGAACCGGGCGCATCCACCCGCTGCGCGCTGATGCGGGCACGACGGCTGGGCTTGCACAGGTGTTCAATCACATCCGTGCGGAGGCAGGCCGCATCGATGTGCTGGTCATCAACGCCGGTATTTCCGAGTTCGCGATCCTGGGCGACGTCAGCGAAGACCTGTTCGACCGCACCTTCGCGCTGAACGTGCGCGCGGCACTGCTTGCCGCGCAGGGTGCGCTTGATCTGATGCCGGCCGGTGGCAGCATCGTGTTGATCGGCTCCATTGCCGGGGCCATCGGAACGAAGGGCTACGGCGTGTATGGCGCGAGCAAAGCGGCACTGCGCGCGTTTGCGCGCACCTGGGCGAATGAGCTGGCGCCGAAGGGCATCCGCGTGAATGTCGTCAGCCCCGGCCCGGTGGATACCGCGATGTTCGATGCGGTGAGCGACGAGGTGCGCGAAGCGATTACCGGTCTGGTGCCGATGGGGCGGTTGGGCCGGGCCGAGGAAGTGGCCGCGGCCGCGCTGTTCCTGGCCAGCAGCGAGAGCAGCTTCACCACCGGCGCCGAGCTGGCGGTGGATGGGGGCATGGCGCAGGTATGAGTGCGTCTGCCTGACCGGTGTCGTCAGCTCTTGCCGGCACTGCGCTGTTGAATGCGCGCGACATCCTTGGCTGGCGGGTGCCCGAACGCGCGCGCGTATTCGCGACTGAACTGGGTGGGGCTTTCGTAGCCCACGGTGTGCGCGGCGCGGATGACGCTGCAGCCGGAGGCCAACAGATGCGTGCGAGCCTGCAGCAGGCGCACCTGCTTCTGGTACTGCACCGGGCTGAGGGAGGTCACCGCCTTGAAGTGGCGGTGGAAGGCGGAAACGCTCATGGCCGCATCGGCGGCCAGGTCTTCCACCCGCCAACTGCGGGCATAGTCGCGGCGGATCGCCTGGATGGCGTGGTTGACCCGCGCCAGTGCGCTGTCGGGGCTGGCGATATCGCGCAGCATCCAGCCCATCGGGCCCTGCAGCACGCGGTAGAGGATTTCGCGCTCGTAGGCCGGGGCCAGTGCCGCAATGTCGGCGGGGTGCTGCATCAGGCGCAGCAGCCGCACCCAGGCGTCGAGCAGCGGCGGGGTCACGGCCGCCACGGAAAAAGCCTTGGCCTGCGCGGCCGGGGCAGGCGGGGGCAGGTCGGCCAGGAGGCCTGACAGCTGCACCGGGTCCAGGCTGAGGGCGACCGCCAGATACGGTGCACCGGCAGCGCTGCTGCGCACCACGCCGGCAGCGGGCAGATCCACGGACATCACAAAGTAGGTGGCTGGGTCGTAATGCAGGGTCTGGTTGCCCACGGTCATCGACTTGCTGCCCTGCAGGATCAGGTTGACCATCGGCTCGTAGACGGCGGCAAGTTCGTGCTCGGGTACGGCGCCCTGCACCATCGATACGCGCGGGATGCCCGTCTCCGTTCGGCGGTTCTGGGCATGCGCCGTCAACGCGCGCAGTTCTTCAAGCTGGGTTTGCATGCCGGCATTGGACGCTTCGCGCGGCGCGTGCGCAAGGCACAAAGCAGGATTGGGCAGGAATGGGCGAGGATCCGGACGGCCGCTGCGGGCCCGTTTGCCTAAGGTGAGGGCTGTCCCCAATACGGAGTGTCCATGTCCATCACCCTCATCACGGGCGGCAGCCGCGGCATTGGCGCCAGCACCGCCCGGGCCTGCGCACGCCGCGGCCACGGCATCATCCTGACCTGCCAGCAGAACGCAGAGGCTGCCCAGGCCGTGGTGCGGCAGATTGCCGACGAAGGCGGCCCGGCTGTGGCGCTGCCGCTGGATGTGGGCCAGGTGCACACCTTTGCCGGCTTCCGCGCGGAGGTGGAACATGCCCTGGCTTCACACTGGCCCACCGCGCAGTTGACCGGGCTGGTAAACAACGCCGGCCATGGCCTGTTCAACCCCATTGCCACGGTGAGCGAGGCGCAGTTTGATGGCCTGTTCAACGTGCACCTGAAAGGCCCCTTTTTCCTGACCCAGATGCTGCTGCCGCTGCTGGGCCCGCAGGCGTCCATCGTCAATGTCAGCAGCGCCACCACGCGGGTGGCGACGGCCGGGGTGGCGCCGTATGCGGCCTTCAAGGGCGGGCTGGAAGTGCTGACACGCTACATGGCCAAGGAGTTCGGGCCGCAGGGCATTCGCGTTAATTCGGTATCGCCGGGGCCGATCCGGACCGAGCTGGGCGGCGGCCTGGACGCGGCGTTCGAAACCGCGCTGTCTGCGCAGACCGCGCTGGGCCGGGTGGGCGAGCCGGAGGAAGTGGCCCGGGTCATTGCATCGCTGCTGTGCGCGGACAGCGGATGGGTGACGGCGCAGAACGTGGAAGTGTCCGGCGGCTATGTCATCTGATCACTGCACAGGAGCCCTCTGATGCTGGACCATGTATTTCTGACCGTTGCCGATACGCAGCGAGCCATCGCCTTCTACAGCCATGTGCTGCCGCTGCTGGGCATCGACCGCCGGCTGGATTACGACGGCCGCCAAGGCCCGCCCGGCCACCCGGATCTGAAGGGGTTCGGCGCGGGTGGGCGAATGTTCTTCTGGCTGCGGCAGGGCGTGCCGGCACCGCAGGCGGTGCATGTGGGCTTTGCCGCCGCTTCCACGGCGCAGGTGGACGCGGCGTTCGCCGCGGCGCTGGATGCGGGCGCCACGGTGATGCACCTGCCGGGCGCACAGCTGCACTACGACCGGCGCTACTACGCTGCACAGGTGCGGGATCTGGATGGCTACAGCCTGGAATTCGTGCACAAACCCTGGCAACACGGAGGATGATACGTATGCCTGCTTCGATGGAAAGGATGCGCAGCACTGCCGACGCGCTGGTGGCGGCGACCAATGCATTCGACGTGGATGCGGCCGTGTCGCTGTTCACGCCGGATGCGGTAATTGATGACCCGTCCACCGGCCACCGTTTTGACGGCGCGGCCGGCGTGCGGGACTACATTGCGCGCTATTTCGTGGCGTACCACACGGTGACCCGCATTCTGGCGGTGGATGCCGACGCCCGCGGGCGGGGTTGCGTGCGGGTCGATTTCAAGGGTGACTTCGGCCATGAGACTGGCCGCCTGGTGATGACGCTGGACACGGCGGGGCGTATCACGCGTATCGATGCGGACCTGGAGTGAAGCACCACACCACCATGAGGAGCGTGCGATGAGCTTGCTGGACCACATTGAATTTGCCGTGCGCGATGCGGCGGTTTCCCGCGCGTTCTATGCCTGTGCACTGGCACCGTTGGGCATCGTGCATGTGCTGCAGGTGCGGACGGCCACAGGCGGTGCGCGCCATGGTTTCGGCGCTGAGGGTTACCCCTGCCTGTGGTTCCACGATAAGGGCGTGCCAGGGCAGGGCACCCACATTGCCTTTGCGGCCGCAACGCGGGCCCAGGTGGACGCGTTTCACCAGGCGGCGCTGGGCGCAGGGGGCGTCGATAATGGAGCCCCCGGCATACGCGAACGCTACCACCGCGGCTATTACGCGGCGTATGTGCTGGACCCGGATGGGGTGAATGTGGAAGTGGTGTGCCAATAGGCCGCTGCGCGCGCGGCGCAGGGTGAGGCGGCTAAGGGCCGTAGAGCGCTTCGGGGTCGATTCCGGCGAGGACGAGTACGCGGTCCCGCCGTACCTGTTGTACCCACGCGGCAAAGATGCGCGCCTCGGTCAACGTGCCGGTGTTGCCGCAGTGGGCGCAGGTCAACTCGATGTCCAGGCCGACCTGCCGCAGACCGCCAGGTTGGGAATAGCGAGCCTGGTGTCCACAGTTCGCGCAGGCGCCGTGCAGCACATCCACCCGCTCGACGGTGCCGTTGAGGCGCAGCAGCGGCCGGATGCGGAGCACCCGGAATGCAGAAGGTGAGTTCATGTGTCGAGCCGGTAGAGGGCTAGACAGGGGAACGAAGGATTCGCACCGCAGAGGAGCCAGATGGCGCCACCCTACAGCACGCGTTGCGAGGGCGGCGAGAAGGGGGGTAGGCCCGAGCCCACGCTCGGCTCAACGTTGCCGGGCGTGATGGGCAAGAACAGCCGAGCGTGGGCTCGGCTCTACACGGGCTACGCGGCGATCAACAACATCGGGTCGATCAGCGGTATTTCGCCGTTGTCGGCCATGGCAATGCTCTGGCTGCAGAACACATACCCCAGCGGATTTTCCGCCCGCAGCTGTTTGCGGGGGACGCTTTCGATGTCGCCCACTTCATCCACGGCCAAGCCGATTACGTCACTCCCCGCGCGCACCAGCACCATTGCCGCACAGGTGTAGGTGAACGGGGCCAGCCCGCTGAGGCGGCGCAGATCGGCCACGCGCAGGGCGTCCCCGCGGACGGTCAGCCTGGGCCCGCCTTCGCCCACCGGGCGGTCAAAGGTCTCCGGGCCGCGGATCTCGACGGCGGCCTGGACGTCCACCGCGAACCACTGCTCACCGGCCCGTACGGCCAGGTACTCAAAGAAGGTACGCGACGGCGAGGCCGGTGATCCGGCCGAGGGGGAAGACGGCTGCAAAGGGAATCCAGTGGAAGGGGCATTGCTGCTACGCCGCCATCATGCCCGCTTCGCCTAGACAACAGTGTGCGAAGAAGATGAACGCACTCAGCCCCGTTCAGCCCGGCGTATGACTCACGCCAGAACGTACGGCGCCGTCTGCAATTGGGCCAGCTCCGTGGCGCTTACCGGGCGCGACAACGCAAAGCCCTGGATCTCGTCGCAGCCGTACGCCTGCAGCAGGGCCACCTGCTCATGGGTCTCGGCACCTTCGCCCACCGTGTTGTAACCCAGGCCTTGAGCCAGTCTGATGACCGCCTGCACCTTCAGTTGCGCGCGGGTATCCGTGGACAGGTCGTCGATCATCGACTTGTCCAATTTGATGGTGTGGATGGGCAACTCAGTGAGGTAGCCAAAGTTGCTGTAGCCACTGCCGAAATCATCCACGGCCAGGCGCACTCCAGCGGCTGCCAGCTCTTTCAGTTGCTCGCCGGGCGGCGAATCCGCACGGAGCCACTCGCCTTCGGTAATTTCGATTTCCACATCCTGGCAACGCAGGCCGTGCCTCTGGATATGTGCAAGCAGGCGGGTGGACATGCCAACACGTGCAACATCACGCGGTGACAGGTTGATGGACAGCACCATCGAAATCCCTTCCCGACGCCATTGGGCCAATTGCGTCAATGCACGGTCGAGTACCCAGTCGGTCACCACCTCCATCAGTGCAGTGCGCTCAAACACGGGAATGAATTCGGCCGGGCTCACTGCGCCCAGGTCGGGATGGTTCCAGCGCAGGAGTACCTCAGCGGCCACCGGCACCAGATCCCGCGCGCGATAGCGCGGCTGGTACACCAGATAGAATTCATCATTCAGAAGTCCTCGCTCCGCGTCGGTCGCCAGACGATAGCCGCGCTTCAAGCCGGCATCCCGGCTGGCCGAGTACCAGCAGAACGGTGCGCCGGTGCTGTGCGCGCAGTGCAGGCCGATCAGCATGCGTCGGAGGACATCGTCGGCGCTGTGGCGGTCCAGTTCGATCTCGCACAGGCCGGCATGGAACATCGGGGACATCGGTACGGCGGCAGCAAGCATGGGGCGGGTCAGGCGGCCCTGCAGCTCGTTCACCATCCGCTCGGCAGCCTCACCATCAGACTTCCTCAGCACGAATGCAAACCGGGTCACCCCCACGTGGTAGACCTCGGCGACGCCTTCCAGGGCGGACTTGATGCGCGCACCTGCGCGGCGGATGAGCGCTTCCAGCGGAGCCATGCCGAGCACCTGCCCAGCTTCATTCGCCCTTGGTAGATCCAGCACGTCTACCAATACGGCCACACACACGCGCTGTGGGGCGCGTGCCGACCAGGCGGCATAGTCCAGCGAGAACTGATGGCGGTTGGGCAGTCCGCTGACAGGGTCGCGGCGGCCCGTGAGGACCCGCAGCTCAAGCTCGTTCATGACCGCAATGGCCAGTGTCTGAAGCTGCCTGCGGTCGTCTTCGGAAAACGTTCGGGTTGCAGGGTCCATCACGCAGAGGGCGCCAATGGCTACGCCATTCTTGGCCAGCAACGGCGCGCCGGCGTAGAACCGAAGATGTGGCGGCTTCACCACCAGCGGGTTGCCAGTGAAGCGAGGGTCGGCGCGCAGGTCGGCGACCACCATGCCCTCGGCGGAGCGGATGGTGTGGGCGCAGATGGAATGCTCGATCTGCATCTCGGCAACGTCCAGGCCCTGCCGGGCAATCATCCGCTGGCGGTCGGTCTCAACGAGGGAAACGAAGGCCACGTCGGTCTGGAACAGGCGCGTGGCCAGTTCAGTGAGGCGGTCCAGTGAACTGCTGACAACCTCGTCCAGGGCATCCAGGCTGCCCAATGTCGACATGCGTTCTTCAGAGCGGGTAGGGGCCATGTGCTTTAACCGGTTGAACGGGAACGCGGGAGCCAGATCGTCGCAATGCCTTGAACCATGGGCGTTGCCAGATTTGCAGGTGTATTGCGGTGGTGCCGTGTAGACGCAGCAAGCACCACGTCAAGAGGGCGCTGCAGGCCGATGGTTGCGACTGCGGTAGAGCACGGCACGGTTGCGGCCGCCGTGCTTGGCGCGGTAGAGCGCCTTGTCGGCCTGGCGGATGGCCAGATCGGGGTCGGTCTCGGTTTCCGGGTAGTGGCTGACGCCGGCGGAAATGGTGATGTGCCCGACCTTGGGGAAGGCCTGCGCTTCGATGGCGGCACGCAGTCGCTCGGCCACCTGCAGCGCGGTATCAGCGGTGACCTCCGGCAGCAGCACCAGGAACTCCTCGCCACCCAGGCGGCACAGCACGTCCTGCGGGCGGGCATTGGTGCGCATGCTCTGGGCGACGCCGGCGATGACCTGGTCACCGGCGTCGTGGCCGTGGCGGTCGTTCACATCCTTGAAGTGGTCCACGTCGAGAGTGATGACCCCGAACGGCACGCCGGAGGCAGTGAGCGCACTGAGCGCCCGTTCCAGCCCGCGCCGGTTGAGCAGCTGGGTGAGGGGATCGGTGAGCGCAGCCAGGTCGAGCTTGCCGATGCGGTCGCTGAGGTTGCGGAAGCTGACCAGCACCGCCTGCTTCAGCTGGGCGGCTTCGAAATACCATGAATTGACCGCCTTGACCCGGGAGATGGCGGCGCCGACATCGCCTTCCTGCGCGTGCCGGGCCAGCTGCTGCAGCGGCGCGGCGATGCGTCGCGAGCAGAGCCAGATGAGGACCAGCGACAGCAGCCCCAACGGCGCGGCATTGCGCAGCACGGTGACGAACAGGCTGCCCATGGGCGCGGTGGCGGCCTCGATGGGGCGCTGGGCGACGATGCCCCAGCCGGCAGCGGGCACCGGTGCGAAGCCAGCCAGCATGTGCATGCCGCGGCTGTTGTGCGAATGCACTGCGCCGGCACGCCCTTGGCTGAGCGCATCGAAGGCGGCATTGCGGGTGGCGGGCTGTCCGACCCGGTCCGGCTCGGGGTGGTAGAGCACGGTGCCATCGCGGCTGACCACGTAGAGGTATGAGCCATCCTCGTAGGGGTGCGTGCCAAGCAGGGAATGCAGGACGTTCGGGTCGCGCAGGTGGATGGAGGCGGTGATGTAGCCGGCGTAGTCGCCGTCGGCATCGAATACCGGGTGGGAGAGGGTGACGACCAGGTTGCCGGTGTGGGCGATGAACGGATCGCTGACCATCGGCAGTCGCTGCTGCAGTGCCTTGCGGTTGGCGGCGCTGGTGAGTGCCTTGCCGTGCAGTTCCGGCAGCGCGGGCGAGGTGCCGACCACCACGCCTTGGGCATTGACCGAGATGACGCTGTTGAAGGCATCGGTCTGCAGCTTGATGCGTTCCACTTCATCATCGTGTGCTGCCGGCTGGTCGAGCCTGCGGCTGAGGCGCTCGGCCCCGACCGCGAGCTGCTGCTGCGCGTTCAGCACGAAATGCTGGGTGGACTGGGCCAGCGAGTGCGCGTAGACGCGGTTGGCTTCCAGGCTTCTTTCAATGAGCTGCTGGCGTTGCACCTGGTAGCTGGCCCACAGCGTGTTGCCCAGCATGACCAGTGCCGACAGCGTGGCGAGCGCGAGGATCAGCCGCTGCAGGTTCACCTGCCGGATCGATGCATTCACCCTCGCGCCTCCTTGGCTGCTGGTAGGCGCTCAGGCTACAACCGGGGGGAGGGCGAACCGTGCGCACGGCCTTCACGCGGACCGGGGAGCCGGCAGCGTGCCGACCAACAGGGTCGTGCCCCGGTAGCGCCGGGCCATGCCCGGCGAGCGCAGCGGCCAGGCCGGCTCAGCCGTCGGTGGAACGGCTCAGGCCCTCCCACGCCTCGATACCGGCGGCCAGATCCTGCAGCTTGCCGCGCACCAGCTGCACCGCATCGCTGCCCAGCAGCAGGTGGGTGGGCGGGGCGGGGCTGTCGATCAGCTGCAGCATGGCCTGCGCGGCCTTGACCGGGTCGCCCAGCTGCTGCCCGCTCTTGGCCTCGCGCGCGCTGCGGATGGGGTCGAACAGGGCGTCGTAATCTTCGATCGCGCGTGGCGAGCGCACCATCGAGCGGCCGGCCCAATCGGTACGGAACGAACCGGGCGCGACGGCGGTGACGTGGATGCCGAAGCCGGCCACTTCCTTGGCCAGCACTTCGCTGATGCCTTCCAGCGCGAACTTGCTGCCGCAGTACCAGGCGATGCCCGGCATCGTGATGAATCCGCCCATCGAGGTGATGTTGAGGATGTGGCCGCGGCGGCGCGCGCGCATGTGCGGCAGTACGGCCTTGATGAGGGCGGCCGGGCCGAACACGTTCACCTCGAACTGCTGGCGCAGATCGGCGAGCGAGGATTCCTCGAGGACGCCTTCGTGGCCGTAGCCAGCGTTGTTGACCAGTACGTCGATGGCGCCGATGTCGGTTTCGATATGGCGGACGAGGGCATCGATGGCGTCGGCATCGGTGACGTCCAAGAGGCGCGCGAACGCCTGGCCGGGGGCGAGGGCTTCGAAGTCGCTGCGGGCGGTTTCGCTGCGCACGGTGCCGAGCACGCGATGGCCGGCCTGCAGGGCCTGCTCGGCCAGGGCACGGCCGAAGCCGCTGCTGACACCGGTGATGAGGAGGAGGCGAGAGATCGTCATGGTCATGGGTCTCGGTTGCGGGACTTGCACGTTAGTGCTTGCCTGGACGACGGCCCAGACCTAGGATTCGGCCATTCTTGCCTATTCCTATGAGGTGCCCGTGCCCGCTGTTGAACCGTCGATGCAGGCGCGCATGGTCGGCCTGCTGCGGGTGCAGGCCACGCAGGAGGGCTACACGCTGACGGCCCTGCCGGGCGTGCGCCTGCTGCGCTCGGACCGCCCACTGCCGCGGACGCCGGTGCTGTATGACCCGGGCATCGTGATCGTCTGCCAGGGCGTGAAACGCGGCTACATGGGCGCGAAGGTGTACCAGTACGACGCGCAGCATTACCTGGCGGTGTCGGTGCCGGTGCCGTTCACCATGGAAACCGAGGCGAGCGCCGACGCGCCGCTGCTGGCGATCTACCTGCACCTGGACCTGCAGCTGGCCGCGGAGCTGATGCTGGAGCTGGAGGCGCTCGTGGACACGGTGCCTGCACCGGCGCAGAGCATGATGGCCAGCCCGATGGAGCCGGCGATGCAGGCCACCGTGCTGCGCCTGCTGGAGGCGCTGGGCGATCCGCTGGAGGCGGCGCTGCTCGGCCCGGCGCTGGTGCGCGAGCTGTATTTCCGCGTGTTGACCGGTGCACAGGGCGGCGCGATGCGCGAGGCACTGGCGATGCGGGGGCGCTTCGGCCGCATCGGCAAGGTGCTGCGGCATATCCATGCGGCCTACGCGACGGCGCTGGATGTGGATGCGTTGGCGGCGGAGGCGGAGATGAGCGTGCCGACCTTCCACGATCACTTCCGTGCCATTACCGGTACCTCACCGATGCAGTACGTGAAGTCGACCCGGCTGCACCAGGCGCGCCTGCTGATGCTGCGCCAGGGCATGACGGCCGAGGCGGCGGCGCTGGGGGTGGGCTACGCCAGCGCGTCGCAGTTCAATCGTGAGTTCAAGCGGTTGTTCGCGTTGCCGCCGGCAGCCGAGGTGGCGCGGATGCGGCGCAGCTTCGCACTGCCGCCGGCGCCGGTGGACGCGATGTATGTGTCGTCGCATTGAGGACTGACCGGACGCAGATGTCGGCTGATAGTCACAAGACCCGCACGGGCGGCTGGCTAACGTGTCGCACACGTCTGCTCGTTCGCCGTGACGCGCTGCGCCGCGTCACCCTCACTTCCGGAAGTACACATGTCCGCCCTGCCTTTGCGTGCGCTGGCCTACCAGAGCACCGCGTCGTGCCCTCTGGCCGCCGATTCGATAGACGACCTGCTCATCACCGCCATGGCGCGCAACCAGGCATTGTCGGTGACTGGTGTGCTGCTGTTTGATGGGCATCGGTTCTTCCAGTATCTGGAAGGCCCGCACGTTGCTATCGACCAGGTTTTCGGCCGGATCGAGCGGGATACCCGACATGAGCGTGTGGGGGTGCTGTTTGATGAAGCGGTGAACGAGCGCTATTTCCGCAACTGGTCGATGGTCTGCCGCAGCGTGGACGTATCGGCCCTGCATGCCATCGCGGCAGGCAAATGGAAGCGGCAGTTTCCGGCCGTGCGCGATGATCGCCGTGCGGTACCGGGACTGGGGGCACTGGTAGATTTCTGGGAGCGGGCCCATGCGTGAGCGTGATCACTCCGGCATGACGGGGTAAGCCGTTACGGTGGCTGCTCACACAAGGGGGGAAGCATGGAAGAATCGAATGGGGGTATGGTGCGCTGGCTGAGTTTCCGGCTGCGCAATGGTCAATCGATCGGCCCGGAACGGTTGCGCGAGGCCTGGACCTGGGCCTGCCAGTCGCCGCGTTCGGGTGTGCGCCGCGAGCAGCTGGGCGAAGACCACTGGGTCTACGCCCTGTACGGCCCAGAGCTGATCTCCTGCCCAAGGACGGCCGAGCAGCGCATGCGTGGCTTCCTGCTGGAGGCGGGCTATATCTTCACGATGGGTTCGCTGGGGCGGCGCGAGGCCGCCTGACGCTGCGCTCAACCTTGCTTACGCTGCTGCACCGCCCAGGGCAGGAAAGTGCGGGCGCAGCAGCGATGCAAGCAGCTCCATGCCGGGGCTGGCCACGGAGGCGCGGCGCCCGAACTCGTCCCACTGCGCGTTGACCAGGCCGGAGACGATGGTTTGGCCGGTTTCGACCCGGGTCATTGCCCAGTAGGGCACCGCACGGGTTTCGATGGGTGCATCCAGCACCTGCACCAGGGTGTGGTGTGAGCGGCTTTCGTGGATGCGATGCATGACGGTCGTCAGTCCGTCAGGGGGGGCCTCGAGATACTGGAAGAACTGCTGCCCACTGATGAGCAAAGCCCCAGTGACGCCTGCAACGCGATTGAACGAGGCCGATTGGGAGATGATGCTGCGGATTTTTTCATCGGAAAGACCCGCCGGCATGTGGCTTGAGTACGCAAATGCGCGGAGCATGGAAGGGGTTCGTATGTGACGGGCGTCACTATACGGAGCCGCCTTCTGGGAGGCGTGAGGCTTTGCTCACGCGTTCTGCGGGCGAGCGCTGCGCGGGTGATCCGTTGACGGCGGCGTGCTCCCCGATGCCGTACATTGGTGCCGACAGTCTCACTTTCTGCAGCGGGCCGGATGCCCCGGGGTGCTGCGACTCCCGCTTTTCTCCAGGAATTGAAGTGCAACCCTATTTTCCCGCATTTCCCCGTGCTGCAGGCGTTGCGGCGGATCGCGTCCGTCATTACGACTGGTCCTCCACATCGCTTGGGCCTACGGCGCAATGGCCCGCGTCGCTGCGCTGCGCGGTGGAATTGATGCTCAATTCCCCGGAAAGCATGTACCTGGTCTGGGGCGACGAGCTGGTTTTCCTCTTCAATGATGCGTACGCACCGATCCTGGGGCCGCGCCTGGACCATGCGATGGGAGCACCGCTGCGCAGCCTGTGGGCGGATGCGTGGTCTGCGGTACGCGAGCCGATCGAGCAGGCCTTTGCCGGGCAGGGGTCGCGGTTCGAGAATGTGCCGGTGGCGATGAACCGCTATGGGACGCCGGAAGACACCTGGTGGACGTTCTCGTTCTCCCCTTTGCATGGGGACGAGGAAACGGTCGCGGGCGCCATCTGCGTGACCAAGGAAGTGACCGGGATGGTGGTGGCGCAGGATCGTCTGGCACGCGAGAACGAACGGCTGATCGCGCTGTTCGAGAAATCCCCGCTGTTCATGGCGTTCCTGACCGGGCCTGAACACTGCATTGAGCTGGTCAATCCGGGCTATGCGAGCCTGATCGGGCACCGCGAGGTGATTGGCCGGCCCATTGTCGAGGCGCTGCCGGAGGTGCTGGACCAGGGGTATCTGGATCTGCTGGATGAGGTGTACCGCACCGGTGAGCCGTACATCGGGCGCAAGGTGGCCTATGACAGCGGCATCGCGCAGGCCGGCATCGATCCGCGCCATATTGTCGACGTGGTGTTCCAGCCATGCAAAGACGAGGTGGGGCGGGTCAACGGCATCTTCGTTCAGGGGCTGGACCTGACCACGCAGGTCGCGCTTGAGCGTCACCTCTCGCTGACCGAGGCGCGGCACCGGCAGATCATGGACAGTGCCCGTGACTACGCGATCATCGCCTTCGACATGGACGGTCTGGTGACGCTGTGGAACCGCGGCGCGGAGGAGATTCTCGGTTGGCACGAATCCGAAGTGCTGGGCCGGCATGGTGAGGTGCTGTATCTGGACGACGACCGGCAGGCTGGCCGCTTCCACCACAACATGGACCAAGCGCTGTTGCGGGGTGGTCTGAGCGGTGAGCGCTGGCTGCGCCGCCGCGATGGGGGACGGTTCTGGGCGCATGGCTCGATGACGGTTCTGCGTGGCCATGAAGGCGAGGCCGTAGGCTATGTGGTGGTGTTCCGCGACCGCACGGCTGAGAGACACGCCTCCGAAGCGCTGGTGCAGAGCGAGCGACGACTGGGGGCGCTGGTTGCTGCGGCGACGCAGTCGCTGTACGCCATTTCTGCCGATTGGCAGCAGGTGCACCTGATCTATCGCCAGGGTGGCGCTGCGGACCTTCGCGAGGGCGGCGGGTCGTGGCGCGATCAGTTGATCCACCCTGCCGATCGTGACGCGGTAGATGCCGCCATCAAGCAGGCACGCGAGACGGGTTCGGCGCTGGAGGTGGAACACCGCAGCCTGATGCCCGACGGCGGGGTTCGCTGGTTGCAGATGCGTGCCGTGCCGCTGCTGGATGAAGACGGGCAGGTACGGGAGTGGTTCGGTGCAGCGGCTGACATCAGTGACCGCCGCATTGACCAGCAGCGTCTGCAACAGCTGACCCTGACCCTTGAAGAGCGGGTGCAGGCACGAACGGCCGAACTGATGGCCATGGAAGAGCGTCTGCGGCAAAGCCAGAAGATGGAATCGCTGGGCCAGTTGACCGGCGGCATCGCGCACGATTTCAACAACATGCTGACCGCTGTTTCGATGGGTCTGGAGCTGCTGGAACTGCGGGTGGGGCAGGGACGCGTGGAGGATCTGCAGCGTTACCTCGAGATGGCCCGAGGTGGCGCCGACCGGGCTGCGGCACTGACTCAGCGGCTGCTCGCGTTTTCGCGGCGGCAGACCCTGGCGCCATCGTCCGTGCGCGTTTCCACGCTGGTAAGCGGCATGCTGGACATTCTCAGTCGTTCCATCGGGCCCTCGATCGGCATTGAAACGCGGCTGCAGGACGGCGGCGATGACGTACTGGTGGATGCGCCGCAGCTGGAGAACGCCCTCCTCAACCTCTGCATCAACGCGCGCGACGCCATGCCCGAAGGCGGAACGCTGGTCATCGCCTCGGACATCGAGGTGGTGACCAGCGCACGCGGTGAGCAGCTTGGACTGCCCGCAGCGACATATGTACGCCTTTCCGTGTGTGACACCGGCACCGGTATGGATGCCAGCGTGCTGCAGAAGGTGTTCGAACCGTTCTTCACCACCAAGCCGATCGGCCAGGGTACCGGGCTCGGCCTTTCGATGATCTACGGGTTCACTCGGCAGTCGGGCGGGCAGGTGGACGTCGAATCCACGCCGGGGCAGGGCACCACGATCAGCCTGTATCTGCCTCAGTTCAGTGCCGCGCCGGCGACCTGCGCCGAGCCCGTGGCGGATGCTTCAACCATGCCACTGCTCTCGGGCCGCTCGGTGCTGCTGGTTGAGGATGAACCATCCATCCGGGCGCTGGTGCGCGATGTGCTGAGTACGCAGGGGCATCACGTGACCGAAGCGGCGAATGGCAGCGAGGCGCTTTCGTTGTTGGCGACTGATCATTCGTTCGACCTGCTGGTGACGGATGTGGGCCTGACGGGAACATTGAATGGGCGGCAGGTTGCCGACGCGGGTCGGCAGTCGCGACCGGCGATGCCCGTCCTGTTCATCACCGGCTATGCAGCATTTGCGGCGGTGGGCGGTGAGCATCTTGAGGCGGGGATGGAGATTCTGACCAAACCCTTCTCTGCCGTCGAACTCGAGCGGCGCGTGGACCGGTTGCTGGCAGGGGAATTCAGATCGTGGCGTGCACCGACTTCAGAAGTTCCCGCAGCGTAAAGGGCTTGCGCAGAAGGGGACAGTGACGGGGCAAGATCTCAGGGTCGCCCGCCAGCTGTCCGGCATAACCGGTCATCAGCAGGACGCGCAGCGCGGGGTCACGGCCCTGCGCGTGGCGCGCGAGCTCACAACCGTTCATGCCTGGCAGCCGGATGTCTGAAATCAGAAGATCGAATGACCCGGCGCTGCATAGCGCAGCAACCGCCGCTTCTGCATCGCCAACCGCCGTGATGTCGTAGCCGCTCTCGGACAGGACATCCTCGGTAAGTTCGCGGATGGCCGTGTCATCCTCTACCAGCAGGATGCGTTGCGTGGTCGGTGGAGTCACAGCGGGGAAAGTTCTCGATGCATGTGGCGGAGCTGCAGATGCCCTCGACTGAGGGCACCCGGATGCCGCGTGGTGGGGCGCGGCGGTATCCCAGTGACTCAGTGGCGCGCGTCATCCTTGGCTTTGCCGACGGCGCTCTGCACTTTTCCAACGCCCTTCTGTGCCTTGCCTTCAAGTTCCTGCGTCTTGTTGCCGGTGACCTTGCCGGCCACTTCCTTCACCGTGCCCTTGACCTGGTTCTTGGCACCTTCGGTACGATTCTTGTCCATTGCAGAACACCTTTCTGGAAAGCCCGGGATTGGGGCTTCGATCCTGCGTGCGCGGGGGTGGCGTGCCAGTGAAAGAAATGCGAGCGCCATCCTCACGCCGGTAGCGTCGGGCCTCGCCCGGCGCGAATCGCGGCGCGGCACCCCCGGTGGCGCCAAGCCATGCCAGGACCCCTGGTAGCGCCACGCCACGCCTGGCGGGCTTGACATTTGGACTACCTACTAGTAGGTTGACCCCATGAAAGACCCGCTCTCCCCCAAAGCCCACGAGATCCTCGCCCACGCCCGTTCGCTGCTGGAAGCCGGCGGCTACAACGGTTTCAGCTACGCCGACATCTCGGCGCGGGTGAACATCAGCAAGGCCAGCATCCATCACCACTTCCCCAGCAAGGCGGAGCTGGTGCGTACGGTGGTGGTGCTGTACCGGGCCGAGGCGCGCGAGGGCCTGGCGCTGCTCGACCGGCAGCTGGGCGACCCGCTTCAGGAGATCAATGCCTACGTGGATTACTGGTCCAGCTGCATTGCCGGCGGCACCTCTTCTTTCTGCATCTGCGCGATGCTGGCCGCCGAGGCGCCGATGATTCCGGCCGAGATCGCCGATGAAGTGCGCGGCCATTTCGAGGATCTGAGCGGCTGGCTGGCGCTGACCCTGGAGAAGGGCACGGCGACGGGCCAGCTGCGGCTGCAGGGTTCGGCAGCAGACGAGGCCAAGGCGTTCATGTCCTCGGTGCACGGCGCGATGCTGGCTGCGCGCGGCCTGGGTGATTCGGCCACGTTTGCGGCGCTGGCGCGCCTGGCCATCGCGCGGTTCACCGCGGCGGCCTGAGGTTTGTGTGATGGGCCTGCGGCAGCGCGGGCCTTCTTTTTACCTTTTAAACCTACCTACTAGTAGGTTGTTACCATCAGCGGAGACCTCCCATGGCACACCCCCTTTCCAACCTCGGCGCGATCCACACCGCCGTAAGCCTGATCCCGGTCCTGGCCGGCCTGTATGGCTTCATCCGCCATCGCGCGATTGACCCGGCCACGCGCTCGGGCAAGCTCTACGTGCTGGGCCTGGTGCTGTCGGTCGCGACGGCCTTCACCGTTTCCAGCACCGGCGGATTGAACCCCGGCCATGCATTCGGGGTAATCGTGCTGCTGGTCGCTTTCGGCGGCGTGCTGGCGGGGCGGCTGCGTTTCCTCGGCCGTATGGCGCCGTACCTGTCGACGTTCGCGTTGTCCTTCAGCTTCCTGCTGTCGCTGGTACCGGGCACCAATGAGACATTGACGCGTTTGCCGGTGGGACATCCGATTGCCGCCGCGCCGCTGGCACCGGTGGTGCTGCAGGTGCTGCTCGGCTGCGCGGTGGTGTTCGTGATCGGCTTCGCCGCGCAGTGCTGGCGGATCCGTTCGCGCCAGGTGCGTTGATGCGTATGGCGATCAGCAGCCGACCAGCCGGTCCGGACTGAGCGCACCGCGATGCAGATTGCGGTATTCCGTCGGGCTGGCATCGACCAGCCCACGGAAATGCCGGCGGAAGGATTCCTGCGAGCCGAAGCCGGCCTGCTCGGCTACCCACTGCAGCGGTCGGTCGGTGGATTCCAGCAGCTCGCGGGCAAACGCCACGCGCTCGCGGATGAGCCAGTCGATGGGTGACAGGCCGGTGGCTTCGAGGAACTGCCGCTGCAGGGTGCGCTGGCTCAACGCCGCCTGCTCGGCAAGACTGCCCAGCGAATGCGTCTCGCGCAGGTTGTGGCGCATCCATTCCATCAGCTTGGCCAGCCGCGTGGGTTCGCCGTTGGGGATGGCCCGGCTGACCCGCTGGCTGCGCTCGGCATCGCGCCACGGCGCCAGCACCAGACGCTCGGCCACCAGGTTGGCCACGCGCGCGCCGTAGTCCTTGCGGACCATGTGCAGCATCATGTCCATGCCGGTGGCCGAGCCGGCCGAGGTGATGATGTCGCCGGTGTCGACGTACAACACATCCTCGCGCACGTGGATGCGCGGGAACTCCCGCGCCAGTGCTTCGGTGAGCCGCCAGTGGGTGGTGGCCTGGCGACCATCGAGAAGGCCGGCCCAGGCCAGCACGAAGGCCCCTGAGCAGATGGAGGTGATGCGTGTGCCACGCGCGTGGGCGCGGATGAGCGCGTCCAGCAGCGCCTGCGGTGGGCGTTCGCTGGGCTCGCGCCATCCGGGGATGACGATGATGTCGGCGTCGTCGATAGCGTCGAGCGAGTAGGGCAGCTGCACCTGGGCGCTGCCGAGCATGCGCAGTGCACCGGGTTCGCCAGCGCAGAGCTGGGTGCGATACCAGGCCACCCCCAGTTCCGGGCGGATGGGCGCAAACAGTCCCACCGCGCAGCCGAACTCGAACAACCCCTGGCCGTGGCAGGCCACGATGGCGACGGTGGGCGCGGTCGGGTCGATGCTCATGGCGTGATGCTACCGAGGCGGCTGCGGTGCGCGCAGTGGCGTGCGGGCATGTGCAGATGCCGGCGGGGCATATGGTGGAGGCCGAAGGGTAGAGTCGACCGTTGGTCGACTGCTGGTAGCGCGATAGTCGACCAACGGTCGAATCTACCCGGCGGGGGCTTGCGTAAGGTCATGACCAGCGGTCATGTGGCTGGCCGGATATGACGGTTGGGTGACGCGATATCGGCTGTTGCGTTGCCGGCCGGGGTCTTTGAATGGAGGTGTGTCTCCGGCCCACCCCCACGAGCCCCCATGCCTGCCGCCCATTCGCCTGTCCTGAATTCCCTTGCTGTCCTGATTGCAGCCGCGCTGGCTGCTGCCTCTGCCCATGCTGCCGAGGCAGATGCCCCCGCAGACGCGGCGACGGCCACGTCCGCCACGCTGGCCGCCTCCACCCTGGATGCAGTGGTGGTCACCGGCTCACGCTCCAGCACGCGCACGGTCAAGAACAGTTCCACGCCCATCGACGTGATCTCCGCCGAGGATCTGGCGGCCACTGGCCAGGCCAACCTGCTCGAAGCGCTGCAGCGCAGCCTGCCGTCGCTGAGCCAGATCGGTGGCTACCAGAGTGACCAGGAGAGCCTGATCCGCGGCTACCAGCTGCGCAATCTGTCGCCGGGTTACACGCTGGTGCTGGTGAACGGCAAACGCCGCAATGCCAGCGCCTATGTCAGCGGTGCAAATGGCGGTGGCTATCCCGGCCATGCCTGGGCCGACCTCGCGTTGATTCCGGTGGCGGCCATCGACCATGTCGAAGTGCTGCGCGATGGTGCCTCGGCCATCTACGGCTCCGATGCCATCACTGGCGTGGTCAACGTGATCCTGAAATCGCAGGCGCATGGAGGCGATGTTTCGGTGGAAAGCGGGCAGAGCATCGACGGCGACGGTACGCGGACCAGCGTGCGTGCAAACGTCGGCCTGCCGTGGGGTGAGGATGGCTTCGTCAACCTGTCCGGTGAGACCACCCGCCAGCGCCACGCCATCCGCACGCGCCGCTACATCGGCGGCTACCTGAGTTACCCAGCGGTGGATGCCAACGGCAACCTGGTCGCGCTGCGGCCGAACAACCAGCTGCCCGCCGGTGCCACGCCGAACCCGGCCGAGGCCACGCGCGATGCCGAAGCCAACACCATCCTCAGTTCGCCGTCGTATTCGCTGAAGTCCTTCGCGCTGAATGCCGGCCACGGCCTGGGTGAGAACGCCCAGTTCTATGCCACTGCAACGGCGAGCGATCGCAGCGCGCAGGCGATCCAGAACTTCCGCCTGCCGGCGACCATCTTCACCACCTACAAGGCGCCGAGCGTGCTGAGCGTGTGGCCCGATGGCTTCCTGCCGGTGCTGGAAACCAAGGAGAAGCAGTACACCGGCAGTGCCGGGGTGAAGGGCCAGCTGGTGGGCTGGGACTACGACGCCAGCCTGACGGGCAACCGCAGCACGGTGCGCACCTACACGCGCAACTCGGCCAACTTCTCGCTGCCATACCCGGGCTCGCCCACCGATTTCTACGACGGCAAGCTGGATTTCCAGCAGGGCATCGCGAACCTGGACCTGCGCCGCGGCTTCGAGGTCGCAGCACTCGCTTCGCCCCTGGAAATGAGTGCCGGCGCCGAGTACCAGCATGAACAGTACGAGCGCGGGGCAGGGCAGTGGGAGTCGTACACTGGCTTCGGTGCCGCCGCCTTCGTCGGCTACTCGACCGCTGATGCGGTGAAGGCCACGCGCAACAGCAAGGCGATGTACGTGGGCGCGGCCAGCAACATCACCTCGCGCTGGTACCTGGATGCGGCCGCGCGCTGGGAAGACCATTCGGACTTCGGCAGCGTGTCGACCGGGCGCCTGACCACGCGCTTTGATTTCACCGATGCGCTGGGGGTGCGCGCAACGGTCAGCAACGGCTTCCATGCGCCGAGCTTGGGGGCACAGTTCTACCAGGCCACCGGCAGCTGCCCCTGCGGCACCACGCTGGTGGCGCAGGTTTCATCGCCGGCGGCGGTTGCCCTCGGTGCGACGCCGCTGAAGCCTGAGAAGGCCACCAATTACAGCCTGGGTGTGACCTGGGACCCGAGCCCGGCCTTCCATCTGGCGGTGGACGCCTACCAGATCGATATCCGCGGGCAGCTGGGCCAGTCCAGCCAGATCGGCTACAACGCGCAGGACCCGGCCAACATCACCGACAACAGCGGCACGGTGCTGACCGCGGCGCAGAAGAACACCATCGATGCGCTGCTGCGTACGGCCGGCATCAGCATCCTGCCCGGCGATGCGTTCTATGCCAGCTACTTCACCAATGTGGGCAACACCCGCACGCGCGGCGTCGAGCTGACCCTGGAAGCGAACCAGGACGCCGCGTGGGGCAAGCTGCGCTGGACCTACGCGGCCAATGTGGGCCGCACCACCATCCAGAAGGTCAGCGATATTCCTGCTGCACTGCAGGGTCTGCCGAACATCAACCTGCTGACCAAATCCAGCGAATACGCATTGCGCTTCCGCACGCCCAGCTACACACAGGTGGCAGGCCTGGGCTGGCAGAACGGGCGCTGGCGCTCGAACCTGGACTTCACTTACTACGGCCCGATCAAGCGCCTGAACAACGGCGTGGAATACAAGCAGCCGCCGGTACTGGTGACCCATCTGTCCGGCGGCGTCGAGCTGGGCGGCGGCTGGAGCGCGGCGCTGGGCATCAACAACGTGTTCGACAAGCGCACCCGCAAGGTGCCCGGGTACGCGCGCAGCGCCAGCGACGTGGCCAGCATCGAAACCACCTGGGATACCGGCGATGTGCTGAGCACGGTGGGTGCGTTCTGGTACGGGCGGGTCAACTACCGGTTCTGATTGAACCGAAGTCGAGCATGGCTCGACTCTACAACGGAGGTTTGCATGTCATCTGCATTGAACGTGGTTGCACTGATTGGCTCGCCGACGAGTTCGGCGACGTCGCGGACGCTGCTGCTGGTGCGGCACCTGCTGGACGCACTGCAGGAGCGCCTGCATGCCAGCGTGACTTTGGTGGAGCTGGCGTCGATCGCGCGCTCGCTTGGGCAGTCGCTGACGCGTGGAGAGGTTGAGCCGTTCGTTGAACAGGCGCTGGCCACGGTGGAATCGGCGGATCTGCTGGTCGTGGCCACGCCGGTGTATCGCGGTTCCTACCCGGGGCTGTTCAAGCACCTGGTGGATTTCATCGGGCTGGAGGCGCTGGTGGATACGCCGGTGCTGCTGGCCGCCACCGGTGGCAGCGAACGCCATGCATTGGTGATCGACCACCAGCTGCGACCGTTGTTCAGCTTCCTGCAGGCGCACACGCTGCCGATAGGGGTGTATGCCACGCCGGCGGATTTCGATGGCGCGCAGATCAACAGCGCGGCGCTGCAGGCGCGTATCGCGCTGGCGGCCGAACGTGCCGCTGGGCACCTGACGGTGCAGGCGCTCGCTGCGCCGGCGCCGTTGCGGCGCATCGCGTGAGTAGCGAATGCGCGGCATAACCGGCGGCGCTTTGCTTATGGCCAAGGCGCATCTGCGTGGCCGGATCTGACCGCCGATTGTCGCGCGATGGCGCTGATGCAGCGCCGCCCTTCTCTAGCATCAAAGACGAAGCGGCACTGCGGTGCCGGACCTGATGAGGACGACCCCGTGGCTGAAGACGCAACCCCCAAACCCATCCTGTTCCTGCTGGACCGCGAGTTCGAGGACGGTCAGCTGCCCGGTCAGCGCTTCTTCTGCCGCCACAGTCTGTTGCTGGAAGGCGCACTGTCGAGCATCGACGGTCTGGATACACATCTGGACGTGCGCCGGATCGGCTTTGCCCGGCCGCGCCGCGAGGTGATTGCCGAGATCGGCGAGCAGGACCAGTCGCTGCCCAAGCTGGTGCTGCCGCAGGGCGTGCACAGCGAACACGCCAACGGTGCCCACCACGAGCGCCTGTACGTGTCTGGTGCCGAACCCATCCTGGCTGCCCTGAACGGGTTGCTCGGCATTCCCGTGGCCCACCCCTGAGCGAGGACGCGCGCATGAGCTATCTGATCAGCGTATTGGACAAGAGCCCGGTGGCCGATGGCGGCACGCCCGAGCAGGCGCTGCGCTATAGCCTGCAGCTGGCGCAGCGTGCCGAACAGCTGGGCTACCACCGTTACTGGTTCGCCGAACACCATGCCGCGCCAACCCTGGCCAGCCCGGCGCCGGAAGTGCTGGCGGCGTGGGTGCTGGCGCAGACCCGGCGCATCCGCATCGGCAGCGGTGGGGTGATGCTGCGCCATTACGCTCCCTACAAAGTGGCCGAGAACTTCAATCTGCTGGCGGCGCTGGCGCCGGGCCGCGTGGATCTGGGCGTGGGAAAGGCCCCCGGTGGCCTGCCGGCCTCGACCGCAGCGCTGGCCGCGGGCCGACCGGCCTTCGCCGATTTCACCCAGCAGCTGCGTGATCTGGAAGGTTATCTGTCCGGCACACAGGAAGACGCGCAGGCGCGGCCCGTGCCGCAGAGCGCACCCGAGCGCTTCCTGCTGGGCGCCAGCCCCCAGAGCGCGCGACAGGCGGCCGAGCTCGGTTGGCGCTTCGTCTATGCCGCGCACTTCGATGGCGATCCAGCCCATATCGAGGCGGCCTTCGAGGCCTATCGCGCGGTGTCTGCACATCCGCCGCTGCTGGCCACCGTCGCCTTCGCTGCCCCCACGAGCGAAGCCGCCGCACGCCACATCGGGGCACTGCGCGTCTACAAGTTGCATCTGGGGCCGGGGCAGACAGTGAACCTGCCCAGCCCGGAAGCCGCCGCAGAGTACGCGCGGCAGGTCAAGGTGAGCCACTTCCGCATCGAGGAAACCCGTCCCAGCGTGCTGTCCGGCGATGCCGCGCACGTTCGGGGCGAGCTGGACGCACTGCACCGGCGCTTCGGCGTGGGTGAATTCATCCTGGACGCCCCCGTGGCCGACCTGGATGCCCGCCTGACATCCCTTGAACTGCTGTCGCCCGCGCCGCGCGCGGCGGTGGCCTGACCTGCAGGAGCGACCCCCATGAGCACCACTCCGCGCCACATTCCGTTCGGCATCATGCTGCAGGGCCCCGGCAGCCACATGCATGCCTGGAAGCACCCTTCCAACCCGACAGACGCCAGCGTCAACCTGCAGTTCTACATCGACATCGCGCGCACCGCCGAGGACAACGGCATCGCCTTCGGCTTCGTGGCCGATGGCCTGTACATCAACGAGAAGTCGATCCCACACTTCCTCAACCGCTTCGAGCCGATTTCGCTGCTGTCCGCGCTGGCAACCGTGACGAAGAAGATCGGCCTGGCCGGTACGCTGTCGACCTCCTACAGCGATCCGTTCACCGTCGCCCGCCAGTTCGCCTCGCTGGATCTGCTCAGCGGCGGCCGCGCCGGCTGGAACGTGGTGACCTCGCCATTGGAAGGCTCGGGTCGCAACTACGGCCGCCCGCATCCGGAGCACGCGCTGCGCTACCAGATTGCCGATGAGTACCTGGACGTGGTGCAGGGCCTGTGGGACTCGTGGGATGACGATGCGTTCGTGCGTGAGCGCGACAGCGGCACCTTCTTCGCGCCGGAAAAGTTCCGCCGCCTGGACCACAAGGGGAAGTTCTTCCAGGTCGAAGGCCCGTTGAACATCCAGCGCTCGCCGCAGGGGCAGCCGGTGATCTTCCAGGCTGGTTCGTCCGATGATGGTATCGCGCTGGCGGGCAAGTACGCCGATGCGGTGTTCACCCACTCGCCTTCGCTGGAGGAAACGCGTGCCTTCACCCAGAAGGTGAAGAACTCGGCCATTGCCCACGGCCGCAGCGGCAACGATGTGAAGATCTTCCCCGGCATCGGCCCCATCGTCGGCCACACGGAGGCCGAAGCCGAGGCCAAGTACCAGGCCATTGCCGCACTGGCCAGCCTGGATGATGCGCTGGCTTACCTGGGGCGATTCTTCGATCACCATGATTTCAGCCAGTACGACCCGGATGCGCCGTTCCCCGAGCTGGGTGACATTGGCAGCAACTCGTTCCGCTCCACCACCGACCGCATCAAGCAGGACGCCCGCGAGCAGGGCCTGACCCTGCGCCAGGTGGCGCTGCAGGCGGTGAGCCCGCGCCCGAACTTCATCGGCACGCCGCAGCACGTGGCCGACGAACTGATCCGCTGGTTCGATGCCGGTGCCAGCGACGGCTTCATCCTCGGCTTTGCCGCGCAGCGCGAAGGCCTGGATGATTTCGTGAAGCTGGTGCTGCCGATCCTGCAGGCGCGTGGCTACCACCGGCGCGAGCTGCAGGGGCAGACCCTGCGCGACCATCTGGGCCTGCCGCGCAAGGCCAGCCGCCATGCAACCGACGCCGAACCGGCGCGGAAGGCGGGGTAAGACGATGACGATCCTGCACCGGGCTTTATTGGATGCAACGCGCGCCGGGCATGGCCCGGCGCTACCGGATCGTGGCGGCGACGGGCATGGGCGCGCTCTGGAGCGCACGGACCCGGTAGCGCCGGGCCATGCCCGGCGGAACCCGACGGCAACAGGCGTGCTGCCGCAGATTGCAGCACGCGCCGAAGAGGCCATCGCGCTGCGCCATGACCTGCACCGCCACCCCGAGCTGGCGTTCAAGGAACATCGCACCAGCGCCCGCGTGGCCGAGCTGCTGCAGCAATGGGGCTACGCGGTGACCACCGGCATTGGTGGCACCGGTGTGGTGGGCACGCTGCAGCGCGGGCAGGGCAATCGTCGGCTGGGCCTGCGCGCGGACATCGACGCACTGCCGATCCAGGAGGATTCCGGCCTTGCATATGCCAGCCAGAACGAAGGCCTGATGCACGCTTGCGGCCACGATGGCCACACCGCAATCCTGCTGTCGGCGGCGCACTACCTGGCCCATCATGGGCGCATCGACGGCACCCTGCAGCTGGTGTTCCAGCCGGCCGAAGAGACCGGTTCGGGAGCCCTGAAGATGATCGAGGACGGCCTGCTCGAGCGCTTCCCGGTGGATGCCATCTACGGCCTGCACAACTGGCCGGGCGTGCCGGTGGGGCACTTCGGTTTCGTCGATGGTCCAGCGATGGCGTCGGTGGACTGGGCGCGGCTGAAGGTGCTCGGCAAGGGCGGCCACGGCGCCGAGCCGCAGGGCAGTGTCGATCCGATCCTGGCTGCCGCGCACATCATCACTGCGCTGCAGAGCGTGGTGTCGCGCAATGTGGACCCGCGGCAGATGGGTGTGGTCACCGTGGGGTCGATCCACGGTGGGCAGGCGGCCAACGTGATTCCCGACGTGGTGGAGCTGAAGCTGACCGTGCGCGCCTACCTGCCGGAAGTGCGCGACACCCTGCGCCGTCGGGTAACCGGCATTGCCGAGCAGACCGCCGCTGCCTTCGGCGCGCGTGCCGAGATCGAATTCCCGCGCGGCTTCCCCAGCGTGATCAATCATCCGCAGGAGACCGCCTACATCCGCGAGGTCGCACGGCAGGGCTTTGGTGAGGCGCAGGTGGTCCCGGCGTTCGCGCCGCGTACGGCCAGCGAGGACTTCGCGTTCCTGCTGCAGGCGCGCCCCGGCAGCTTCGTCTTCGTCGGCAACGGCGACAGCGCGCCGCTGCACAGCCCGCGCTACGTGTTCAACGACGCAGCCATCGCCCCGGCAGCCAGCCTGTGGGCGCGCCTGGCCGAGCACTACCTGGTGGAGGACGCGGCATGAGCGTGCAGTTTGACAACGAGCGTTTCCTCTACACCTCGGTGGATGACCCGCTGGCGCGACCGCTGTTCGATGGCCTGGAGCAGGAGTACGACAGCCGCTACGCCGATGTGCGCGGACGCGTCGGTGGCAGCGCACGCGAGGAGCTGCAGCGCTACCCGGCGCAGGCGTTTGCCGCACCGGTGGGGGCTTTCGTGTTGCTGCTGCGCGATGGCGGGGCGATCTCCGGCGGCGCGTTCATGCCGCACCGCGATGCGCACACCGCCGAGTTCAAGCGGATCTGGACGCTGCCCGGCCTTCGCCGCCAGGGCATCGCCCGCCGCGTGCTGCAGGAACTGGAAGACCAGGCCGCACGGCAGGGCTATCGCCGCGTGTTCCTGACCACCGGCTTCCGCCAGCCCGAGGCGGTGGGCCTGTACCTCAGCCATGGCTACACGGCGCTGTTCGACCTGCACGCCGACCCGGAGACGATTGCGCACCTGCCGTTTGAGAAACACCTGCACGCGTCGGCGCCGTTGCCGGCGGCCAGTGCTGCACTGCTGCACGGAGCCCATGCATGAGCACGCCTTCCACCGCGCTGGAGGGCATCGCCGCCCTCCCAGCAACCGCGTCCACACCGGCCTTGAGGATCGTACCGGTGCGGCACCCGCTGCAGACCGTCGGCACGGTGCTGGCGCTGGCCCTGATCCTGATCGGGCTGCAATCGGTTCTGGGCAACCCGCGATGGGGCTGGGGCACGTTCGCCGAGTGGTTCTTCGCGCGCCCGGTGCTGGAAGGACTGGGCCGTACCCTTCTGCTGACCGCGCTGGGCACCGGCCTGGGCTTCGCGCTGGGTACGCTGCTGGCCCTGGCGCGCGTCTCCGGTTCGCCGCTGCTGTCGGCGGTGTCGTGGGGCTACGTGTGGCTGTTCCGCTCGATTCCGTTGCTGGTGCTGTTGCTGCTGCTGAACAACCTTGGCTATCTCTACAGCACCATCGAACTGGGCGTGCCGTTCACCGGCATCAGCCTGTTCTCGTACCCGACCACGCAGCTGATCGGTGTGTTCACTGCGGCGGTACTGGGCCTGACCTTGAACCAGGCGGCGTTCTCGGCCGAGGTCATCCGCGGCGGCATTCTGTCGGTGGACCACGGGCAGTACGAAGCAGCCGCGGCGCTGGGCCTGCCGCGCGGTCGCCAGGTACGCCGGATCATCCTGCCGCAGGCAATGCGTTCGATCCTGCCGGCCGCCTTCAACGATGTGATCGGGCTGGCCAAGAGTACCTCGGTGGTCTATGTGCTGGCACTGCCCGAGCTGTTCTACACCGTGCAGGTGATCTACCGCCGCAACCTGGAAGTGGTGCCGCTGCTGATGGTGGCCACGGTCTGGTACCTGGTCATCCTCACCGTGCTGTCGCTGCTGCAGCGGCGGGTGGAGCAGCGTTTCGCACGGGGCCAGATGCAGCGCGAACGCAGCATCTCGCGTGTGTCTTCACCGGTCAGGCCCGTGGTGCGGAGCGAGGCGCGCGTGGCCAGCCGCCCGCGTGTCGCGGCCCAGGTCGAGCCCGGGCAGGGTGCTGCAGTCGGACTGCATGGTGTCGGAAAGGTGTTTGGCGAGCAGACCGTGCTGGAGGATGTGAACCTGGAACTGCGCGCCGGCAGCGTGACCGTGCTGATCGGTCCTTCGGGCGCAGGCAAGTCGACCCTGCTGCGGTTGATCAACCATCTGGAGCGCGCCGACAGCGGCTATGTGAACGTGGGCGGACAGCTGATCGGCTACCGCCGCGACGGTGACACGCTGCATGAGCTGCCCGAGCGCGAGATCCGCCGCCGTCGTGCCGAGGTCGGCATGGTGTTCCAGGGCTTCAACCTCTTCCCGCACCTGACCGCGCTGGAGAACATCATCGAGGCGCCGATCGCGGTGCGTGGCCTGCCGCGTGTGCAGGCCGAGCAGCAGGCGCGCGACCTGCTGCAGCGTGTCGGCCTGGCCGACAAGGCCGATGCCTTCCCGCGGCAGCTCTCCGGTGGCCAGCAGCAGCGCATCGCCATTGCCCGTGCACTGGCGCTGCAGCCGAAGGTGCTGCTGTTTGACGAGCCGACCTCGGCGCTGGACCCGGAACTGGTGGCCGAAGTACTGAGCGTGATCGAGGAGCTGGCCAGCTCCGGCACGACCCTGGTGATCGTCACCCACGAACTGAGCTTCGCCCGCCGCGTGGCCGACACCGTGGTGATGATGGACCAGGGGCGGGTGATCGAGCAGGGCAGCCCCGAGGCGCTGTTCGAGCGGCCGCGGCAGCAACGTACAGCTGATTTCCTGGCCAAGACTCTGTAACCCGAGGACTTCCATGAGCCCTGCAGCATCGCGCCGTCCCTCGCGCAGCACTCTGTTGATCGGCGCCGCGCTGGTCATCGGCATCGCCGGCATCGTTTACTCGCGCGTGCGCGGGCCCGCAGATGCGCCTGCCGCCAGTGTGACCCTGGCCGGCGCCGATGCGCCTGCACTGACCGGCACGACTGACCCGAAAGCGCAGGCCCTGATTCCGGCGGGCTATCGTTTCGTGACCCCCGGTGTGCTGACCGTGGCAACCCATCCGGCGCAGCTGCCGCTGGCCGACTACGGTGCCGACAGCAAGCAGGTGGTGGGGGTCGAGCCGGACATCGCCAAGCTGATTGCCGATGGCCTGGGGCTGAAGCTGGTGCTGGTGCCGGTGGCATGGCCGGACTGGCCGCTGGGGCTGGAATCCGGCAAGTACGATGCGGTGCTGTCCAATGTGACGGTGACCGAGGAGCGCAAGAAGAAGTTCGACTTCTCCAGCTACCGGTTCGACCTGCTGGGCATCTACACCCGCACCGACGGGCCGATCCAGAAGATAGAGAAGCCCGCGGACGTGGCCGGGCTGAAGGTGGTGGTGGGCGCCAGTACCAACCAGGACCAGATCCTGCGGCACTGGGACCAGCAGAACATCGCCGCGGGCCTGAAGCCGGTAGAGTACCAGTACTTCGACGATGCCGTGGTGGGGCGGCTGGCGGTGATCACCGGTCGTGCCGATGTGTCGTTCGAGCCGAATGCCACGGGCGCCTATTCGGCGCGCGATGGCAAAGTGCGCCGGGTGGGCCTGTTCCCCGGCGGCTGGCCGGATGCCGCGGCGATCTCGGCGACCACGCGCAAGGGTAGCGGTCTGGCCGATGCCATCACCGCAGCGTTGAACACGCAGATCCGCACCGGCACTTATGCGCAGGCGCTGGCGCGCTGGAACCTGGCCGAAGAGGCCGTCCCGGAGTCGCAGACCAATCCGCCGGGCTTGCCGGATCTGTGACTACGCTTTGGTAGCCGTCGACCTTGGTCGACGAAACGCGCCAACCAAGGTTGGCCTCTACCAGAGCGAATGGAGCGCCAACCAAGGTTGGCCTCTACCAGAGCGAACGGAGCGCCAACCAAGGTTGGCCTCTACCAGAGCGAACGGAGCGCCAACCAAGGTTGGCCTCTACAGGGCTGCCAAGCGCTCGCGCAGCCATCGATGCGCGGGATCGCGGTGCACGCGCTCGTGCCAGAACAGCATCATCTCGAATCCCGGCACGTTGATCGGTGCCTCCACCGCCTTCAACGCAGGGTCAGCCTCCACAAAGCGTGAAGGCATCATCGCGACCAGGTCGGTGCGTAGCAGGGCACTGCGCAGGAACAGGAAGTGCGGCACCGACAGCACGACCTCGCGGCGTGCACCTACATGCGCCAACGCGCTGTCCGTGTTGCCGTGGAAGCCTCCGCCATCGGGGGACACGATCGCGTGCTGCAACGCGCAGAACTGCTTCAGCGTCGGTCGCCGCTTCAATTTCGGATGGTCGCGCCGGCCGGCCAGTACATAGCGTTCCTGGAACAGCGGACGCTGATGCAGTGACGGCGGCGCTTCAGAAGCGATGTGGATGGCAAGGTCGATCTCACCACGCTCGGCCTGCGCCACCATCTGCGCCGGCGCAAGGCTGACCACCGCCAAGCGTGTGCCCGGCGCGGCATCGCGGATGCCTGGGAGTGCCGGTAGCACAACGGTGGATTCGCCGAAGTCCGACGCCATGATCCGCCAGGTCTGTTGGGCACTGGCCGGATCGAATGACTGCACGGGCGCGACGGTGCGCCGGATCGCATCCAGTGCTTCAGCCAGCGGCTCGCGCAGCGCCTCGGCGCGGGCCGTGCAGCGCATGCCGCGTGAACCCGGTAGCAGCAGCGGATCATCAAACAGGCCGCGCAGCCGCGCCAGCTGGATGCTGACCGTGGGTTGGGCCAGATGCAGGCGTTCGGCCGCACGGGTCACGTTCTGTTCTTCCAGCAGCGCCTGCAGGGTCACCAGCAGGTTGAGGTCGATGCGACGCAGGATATTGTCCATGGCAATGAGTGCAATTGCAGGAATTCATTTCAACTATAGCGCGATACTGCCTATCGTCACCGGCATTCCCCACTGTGGTGCTCCATGAACGTTCTGCTTGTCTACGCCCATCCCGAACCCACCTCGCTCAACGGCACGCTGAAGGACTTCGCCGTGCAGCGCCTGCAGGCGGCGGGCCATGCCGTGCAGGTGTCAGACCTGTATGCCATGCGCTGGAAGGCGCCGATCGATGGCGATGACCACCCGGGGCGCGATCCGCAACGCCCTTTCCATGCCTCTCTGGATTCGCGCGAGGCCTATGCCAATGGCCGGCAGAGTGACGACATCGCCGCCGAACAGGAAAAGCTGCGCTGGGCCGACACGGTCATCCTGCAGTTTCCATTGTGGTGGTTCTCGATGCCGGCCATCCTCAAGGGCTGGGTCGACCGGGTCTATGCCTATGGCTTCGCCTATGGCGTGGGTGAGCATTCGGACCGCCACTGGGGCGACCGCTATGGCGAGGGCGCGATGGCCGGCAAGCGCGCGATGCTGGTGGTGACGACCGGTGGCTGGGAGTCGCACTACGCCGCCCGCGGCATCAACGGTCCAATCGATGATCTGCTGTTCCCGATCCAGCACGGAATCCTGTTCTATCCAGGTTTCGATGTGCTGCCGCCCCACGTGATCTACCGCAGCAGCAAGGTGGGCGAGCAGAACGTGGCGGACGTGCTGGAAGGTCTGGGCAGGCGATTGGATGGCCTGGCCGTTGACGCGGTGATTCCATACCGCCGGCAGAACGCAGGGGATTACCTGATTCCCTCGCTGGAGCTGCGGCCGGGTCTGGCCGAGGGGGCCAAGGGACTTGGCATTCACCAGCGAGGGTGAATGGCTGTGGGTGCTCTGGTAGCCGTCGACCTTGGTCGACGGAGGGCGCCAACCAAGGTTGGCCGCTACCTAGGTTCAGCGTGAGGGTTCCCACCATCGCGTACCCGCCACAGGCGCCTGCATGTCCAGCGCCTGGCCCATCATCGGCGTGGCCACGGGCACGTTCTTCGCCGCCGCCAGCGCGGTAATCCGCTCGAACGGTTGCTGCCAGGCGTGCAGGGCCAGGTCGAAGGTGCCGTTGTGGATCGGCAGCAGCCATTTGCCGCGCAGGTCCAGGTGCGCCTGCAGGGTCTGTTCGGGCTGCATGTGCACGAAGGCCCAGCGCTTGTCGTAGGCGCCGGTCTCGATCATGGTCAGGTCGAACGGGCCGTACTTCTCGCCGATGGCCTTGAAGCCGTCGAAATAGCCGGTGTCGCCGCTGAAGAAGATGCGGAAGTCGCCGTCCTGGATCACCCACGAGGCCCACAGGCTGCGATCGCTGTCACCCAGGCCGCGGCCGGAGAAGTGCTGGCCCGGGGTGGCGGTCAGGCGCAGGCCATTGGCCTCGGTCGACTGCCACCAGTCCAGCTGCTCGACCTTGGCAGCATCCACGCCCCAGGCAATCAACTGGTCGCCCACGCCCAGCGGCGCGATGAAGCGCGCGGTCTTGCCGGCCAGCTGCATCACCGCGGCATGGTCCAGATGGTCGTAATGGTTGTGCGAGAGGATCACGCCCGCGATTGGCGGCAGGTCTTCAATGCTGATGGGTGGTGCGTGGAAGCGTGCCGGGCCCATCCACTGCACCGGCGAGGCACGCTCGGAGAAGACCGGATCGGTCAGCCAGTACTGGCCGCGCAGCTTCAGCAGGATCGTGGAGTGGCCAAGCCGGAACAGGGTGCGATCCGGTGCGGCGTCCAGCGTGGCACGGTCCAGCGCCTGCACCGGAATCGGCTGCGTGGGCACGGTGCCATTGGGCTTGTTGAACATGAAGGCCCACCAGATCTCCAGACCATCACGCAGGCCCGTGGCGGGCTTTGGTAAAACATTGCGGAACTTGCCATTGCGGAATTGAGGCGAGTCCGGGAAGCGGGGCAGGGACCACGACTTGCAGAAGGTGTAGGCGGTCACGGCAAGGGTTCCGATCAGGAGGATGAGGAGCAGGCGCTTCATCGGGGACGTCCGCTGGGTACACTGCACAGTGTAGTTTCCGACTTCTGAAAAGTATACTGGTCGGTGTAAAATCTGTGCATCTGTTCAGTTACCAGGCCCCCGCCATGTCCCGTGCTCTGCAACGCCTGACCGACCGCAAACGCGAAGCCATCGTGCGCGCGGCGGTGGAGGAGTTCCGCAGCGCCGGCTTCGAGGCGACCAGCATGGACCGCATCGCGGCGGCGGCCGGCGTGTCCAAGCGCACGGTCTACAACCATTTCCCCAGCAAGGAAGCGCTGTTCGGCCACATTCTGGAAGAGCTGTGGGAAAGCAGCATGGCCGCCGTCGTGCTGCCGTACCGCGCCGACCAGCCGCTGGACGTGCAGCTGCTGCAGCTGATCGGGCAGAAACTTGACCTGCTGGGCGATGCCAACTTCATCGATCTGGCCCGCGTGGCGATGGCCGAGATCATCCATTCGCCCGAGCGTGCGCAGGCGATTGTCTGCCGCATGGGTGAAAAGGAAGGCGGCGTGAGCGCATGGATCCGCGCCGCCATCGCCGATGGACGCCTGCGCGAGGTCGATCCGGAATTCGCCGACCACCAGCTGCAGGGCCTGGTGAAGGGCTTCGCGTTCTGGCCGCAAGTCACCATGGGCCAGCCGCCGCTGGGCCCGGTCGAACGGCGCAAGGTCGCCGAATCGGCGGTGGCCATGTTCCTGGGGTTCTACGCACGCTGAGCTGCGCCTGCGACTGCGACATATCAGCGCATCGCTGTCCACTGACGCAATGTTGTGACGTGATCGCCACCGAGCCGACTTGGCCATCTGCGACACTGCGTCAGGATTCCACGGCAAGACCGCCCCATGTCCTTTGCGTCGGCGCAGCAGATCAACGAAGTACTGCAGCAGTCCTACGGCATCACCGCCACCGCGGTGGTCCCGCGCGTGGTGGGCGCCGACGCCAACGCGAGCGTGTTCCGCATCGATGCGCGCGGCAGCCAGTGGTGGTTGAAGTGCCGCAGCTACCAGGTGGCGCCGCAGGTGTGGGACGGCCTGCACTGGCTGCGCGGTACGCTGGGCATCGAGGAGATCGTGGCACCGTGGCCGGCCATGACCGGTGGTGCGTCGGTGCAGCGCTGGGGTCTGCAGTTCACCCTGTTTCCCTATATCGAAGGACAGTCCGGTTTCGAGGCACCGCTGAGTGCGATGCAATGGCGGCGTCTCGGTGAAGTGCTGCATCGCCTGCACACCGCGCGGTTGCCGCAGGCGCTGGCCGAAGGGTTGCCGCGGCAGTCGCTGTCCTGCGAGGCACTGGATACGGTAGGGCACTGGCTGCAGGAACCAGCGACCTTGCCGGCCGCGCAGGATCGATGGGGGCGTGCCTTCCACGCGGTGTGGGCGCGGCAGCGCGTGCGCATCGCCGCGCTGCACCAGCGTGCGCTGGCGCTGCGGCAGGCGCTGGCGGAGCGGGAGCCGCTGCTGCATCCCTGCCATACCGATCTGCACGCGGGGAACCTGTTGATGGGTCACGACGGGGCGCTGCACCTGATCGACTGGGATGGGCTGTCATTGGCGCCGCGCGAACGCGACCTGATGTTCGTCGGGGCAGCGGTGGGTGGTCGTTGGGGGCGCGAGCGTCCGCAGGGGTTTGCCGATGGGTATGGCGATGACCTGGGCGATGCGCAGTGGATCGCGTGGTATCGGCATGCGCGCATCCTGCAGGATCTGGTGGCGTTCCAGCAGATGCTGATGGGGGGCGATGGCGATTACAGGCCACCGCAGCAGCGTCGGCAGGCGCTGCATCACCTGGGGGAGTTGTTCGCGCCTGGGAATGTGTTCTGTGCGGCGGAGCGGGCTTACAGCGCGATGTAGGGCTTCGGCAGGGCTGCGCCCGGCACCTGATCAATGCAACGGCAACGTCAACGTCAACGTCAACTTCAACTTCAAAAGCGGGCCTTCCGTGGGATGGCGGGGTGGGTCCGGTTGAGGGAGACGCCGTAAACACGTCCATGTAGGCTTGGTCGCGGCTTGCTCGTGTGCGCTGTCCTGCGCACACGGCAAGACCGGGGTTGGGCGTCCTGCCCAACCCGCCCGAGGCATGCCTCGGGCCCATGCCGCTCACACACCCCGCCTTCGACAGACCTCCGCGATCTGTCAGAACGGCATTCTGCTTTGGTGGGTGCCGACCGTTGGTCGGCACGGAGGAATTCATTCGATATCTGATGGAAAAATCGTGTCGACCAAGGTCGACACCTACCAACCGCCTGTCGCAGTAGAGCCACGCCATGCGTGGATGAATTCATTCGATATCTGACAGATGTGCCGACCAACGGTCGACACCCACCACCAGCAGTTCCCAACAGCCGCCATCCCACGGAATGCCGCTCTTGCTCTTGAGGTTGCCGGCCAGCGGCCGGCACTTCCGGCAGGTGCAGGGCTGCAAGCCCTGCCGAACAACCTTTATTCCGCCGGCTTCGCGGCCGCCGTCGCTGCCACGCTCGCGGCGCGCCGCGCCAGCACTGCCTCGCGATGCGCGATATACGCATTCGCCGCCAGGATGATGCCGGCACCGATCAGCGTCCAACGGTCCACGCTTTCATCAAACAACAGCCAGCCACACAGCGTCACCAGCGGCAGCTGCAGGAAACTGATCGGGGTCAGGGCCGATACCTCGCCCAAGCGCAAAGCGCGCGTCCACAGCAGCTGGCCGACCGTACCCATCACGCCCGTCACCACCAGCCACACCCACGCAACGCCCGTGGGCCAGACCCACACGAACACGGCCGGCACCAGCGACAGCGGCACCCAGAACACGTAGGTGTAGAGCACCACGGTGTCGGCGCTGTCCACACGGGTCAGCTGCTTGATCTGGATGGCCACCAGCGAACTGAGCAGGGCCGCGGCCACGGCGATCAGGCTGCCGGCGGAAAAGCCCGCCGTGCCCGGCCGCACGATCACCAGCACGCCGATGAAACCCACCACCACCGCCGCCCAGCGCCGCACGCGCACGGTTTCACCCAGCCACAGCACCGCGGCGATGGTCACGAACAACGGTGTGGAATAGGACAGCGACACCGCCTGCGCCAGGGGCAGGTGGCCCAGCGCCCAGAACGCGCACAGCATCGAGCCCAGGCCGATCGCGCTGCGCACGAAATAGCGCGGCAGCTGCTGGGTCTTCAGCGGCGCACGGCCCGGGCGCAGCAGCATCGGCAACAGTGCCAGCAGGCCGAACGCGTTGCGGAAGAACGCGACTTCCTGGGTCGGCACGTGGCGCGTCGCATAGCGGATGGCGATGGCCATCAGGCCAAACGCCATCGTGCTGGCGAGCATCAGCAGCGCCGCCCGCGCCGGGGTGGCGAGCGCGGGCCGTGCCGTGGCGTTCACCACTGGGCGCCGAGCAGGCGCGGCTCCGGTTCGATCGGTACGCCGAATTTCTCCAGCACCGAGGCGGAGATGCGCCGCGCCAGGTCCAGCAATTCGGCGCCGGTGGCGTTGCCGTGATTGACCAGTACCATGGCATGGCTGGGGGCCACGCCGGCGTCGCCTTCGCGGAAACCCTTCCAGCCGCAGGATTCGATCATCCAGGCCGCCGAGACCTTGCGCTGGTCATCGCGCTCGGCCGGGAACACTGGCAGTTCGGGGAAGTGCTGCAGCAGCACGTCCACCTGTTCCAGCGGCAGCACCGGGTTCTTGAAGAAGCTGCCAGCGTTGCCCAGCACGTCCGGGTCGGGCAGCTTGCGACGGCGGATGGTGATGACCGCATTGGCCACGTCCACCGCGCTGGGCAGTTCCACGCCCTGTGCCTGCAGTTCCTCGCGGATGCCGGCGTAGTCCATGCGCAGGGCGTGCAGCAGCGGCAGTCTCAGTTCGATGGCGGTGATCAGGTAGCGGTCGGGCTGCCGCTTGAACACGCTTTCGCGGTATCCGAAGCCACACTGTTCGTTGTCCATGCGCACCCAGGCCTGCTCCTGGCAGTCCCAGGCTTCGACGGTCTGAATGAACTCGCCCACCTGCGCGCCATAGGCACCGATGTTCTGGATCGGCGCCGCACCGGCGGTGCCGGGAATCAGCGCGAGGTTTTCCAGGCCGGACAGGCCTTCCTGCAGCGAAAACATCACCAGGCCGTGCCAGGACACGCCGGCGCCGGCGCGGATCACCGCGTGGTCGGCACGGTGTTCGAGGAAGCTGATGTCGCGGTTGCCGAACACCAGCACGGTGCCCGGCAGGTCATCGGCGATGAGCACGTTGCTGCCGCTGCCCAGCACCAGCAGCGGGCCATTGGCCACGCTGGGCAGGGCCAGCACCTCCGGCAGCAGGGCAGGGTCGTGCAGTTCCAGCAGCTGCGCCGCGTTGGCGCGCACGTGGAAAGTGTTCAGCGCCTGCAGCGGGGCGTTTTCGGTAAGGGTCCAGCGCAGCGGTGCGGCGGAAGTGTCGTGGCCGTTCATGGGCGCGCTCACAGCGGCGCCACCGCACCACGGCTGGGCGCTTCGCGGCGGCGACGGATCGCCTCCACGCACTCGGCCACCAGCGACGGGCCACGGTAGATCAGGCCGCTGTAGCACTGTACCAGGGCGGCACCGGCGGCCATCTTGGCCACCGCGTCGGCGCCGGAGAGGATGCCGCCCACGCCCACCAGCGGCACCGATTCGGGCAGGCGCGCGCGCAGGCGACGCAGCACCAGGGTCGACTGGTCCAGCACCGGCGCACCGGACAGGCCGCCGGCCTCGCTGGCCAGCGGATCGCCAGCGATGCGGCTGCGATCAATGGTGGTGTTGGTGGCGATCACGCCGTCCACCTCCAGTTCCGCCAGCACGCGGGCGGCAGCATCGATGTCGCGCTCGCTCAGGTCAGGCGCCACCTTCACCAGCATCGGCACGCGGCGACCGTGCTGCGCGGCCAGGGTTTCCTGGCGGTCACGCAGCTGGCTGACCAGCTGGCGCAGCGCGGTCTCTTCCTGCAGCTCGCGAAGGCCGGCGGTGTTGGGCGAGGAGATGTTGACGGTGATGTAATCGGCCAGCGCATACACCTTGTCCAGGCAGGTGATGTAGTCATCCACCGCCTGCTCGTTGGGGGTGTCCTTGTTCTTGCCGATGTTGATGCCGAGCAGGCCGCGGCGGTTGCGCGCGCGCTCGACGTTGCGCACCAGCGCATCGACACCGGCATTGTTGAAGCCCATGCGGTTGATGATGGCCTGGTGCGCCGGCAGCCGGAACAGGCGCGGCTTCGGGTTCCCGTCCTGCGGGCGCGGGGTGATGGTGCCGATCTCGACGAAGCCGAAGCCCAGCGCGAACAAGGCATCGATGTGCTCGCCGTTCTTGTCCAGGCCGGCGGCCAGGCCGACCGGATTGGGGAAGGTCAGCCCGAACACGGTGCTCGGCATCGGCGCGATGCGTGCGGCCAGCAGCGGCGTGGTGCCAGTGCGGTAGGCCGTGTCCAGTGCGGACAGGCCGAGGCCGTGGGCGCGCTCGGCGTCGAGCGAGAACAGGAAGGGGCGGGCAAGCGAATACATGCGTCGGTTCAGTCCAGCGTGCCGAGGAAGGCTCGGGTTCGATATTCAAAGGCGACCTGTCCATCCACCGCATGGGCGCTGAACAGGTCCTGCAGCGCAGCCAGCATCGGCGCATGGCGCGGGTGCCCGGGCTGCGGTGCGTAGGAAGAAGACAGCAGGCGCCCGCGCAGGGCGTCGAAGTCCAGGTGCTGCACGTTGGGCAGCTCGATCATGCCGCGCAGGCCGGGGCCGAACCAGGCCTGCATGGTGGCATCGTCCTGGTAGCGCTCGGCCACCGCGGTGTAATCGGTGCCGTAGTCCAGCAGCAGCTGCTCGTAGCCGACCAGGAACGGGCTGGCATCGAGCAGGCGCGAATTCCAGTAGATCAGGGCCAGTCCGCCCGGGTGCAGGAAGCGCTGCCATTCGGCACGCACTGCTACGGTGTCGAACCAGTGGAAGGCCTGCGCGGCGCTGACCAGATCGACGCTTGCATCGGCCAGCCCGGTCGCCTCGGCGCGGCCATCGACGGCGCGGAACAGTGGAAACTGCGGTGCCAGCCACTGCTCGGCGGCTGCGCGCATGGGTGCATTGGGCTCCACCGCCACCAGCGGATGGCCGGCGGCCAGGAACTGGCGGCTTGAAATGCCGGTGCCCGCACCGATGTCGGCGACGAGCGCCGAGGTGGGCACGGCCATCGACCCGTGCAGCCAGTCCATCAGGGCAGCGGGATAGTCCGGGCGGTAGCGCACGTAATCGGCGACCCGGCTGCTGAAGCGTTCAGTGCTGTCCGACGCGCTCATGGCGGTCAGTTCGACAGCGTGGCCAGCCAGGCCAGACCGCCGAAGAACAGGACGATGACCAGCAGGCCCAGGCCCAGCATGATCACGTTCAACCAGCCCAGGATGAGGCCGGTCAGGGCCAGTCCGTCGCCTTCCAGCTCGGCGGGGCGGCGGCGGATCTCGCTGCGGGCCATGTGCCCGGTGATGATGGCCACGATGCTGGCCACGAAGGGCAGCACGGTCCAGCTGGCGATGCCCAGCACCAGGCTGAGGACGGCCAGGCCGCTTGTCTGTCGGGGTGCCACGCTCATGGGGATCCTCCTTGGCAGTGCACACATGATAGTGCCTGCGGGCCAGCAAGCCCATGGGCGAGACGGCAGCGGTAGCGCCGGGCCATGCCCGGCGAGCGCGGCGCGCGACCCGGGTTCAGCCCATCAACACCTGGCCACCATCCACGTTGAGCACGTGGCCGGTGATCCAGCGCGCCAGCGGCGAGCACAGGAACAGCGCGGCGTCGGCGATCTCGCGCGGGTGGCCGAAGCGGCCGAACGGTATCTTCGCCAGGGTGCCGTGGTAAAGCTCGGGATCTTCCACGCGGCGTCGGGCCCACAGGCCATCGGCAAACTCGATCGAGCCCGGCGCGATGGCATTGACCCGGATGCGGTCCGCCGCCAATGCCAGCGCCTGCGAGGTGGTGTAGTGCGAGAGTGCGGCCTTGGCCGCCGCATACGGCGCGCCACCGGGGCGGGGCTGCTGGGCGGCGATCGAGGACAGGTTGAGGATGCAGGCGTCATCCGAGGCCCGCAGCCAGGGCAGCGCCAGGCGGGAGGCACGCACGGCGGCCATCAGGTCGATCTGCAGGCTGGCGGCCCAGCCGTCCTCGTCGTCGGCCATGCCGTAGCCGGTGGCGTTGTTGACCAGTACGTCGATGCCGCCAAGCGCATCGGCGGCGGCCTGCAGCCAGCCGCCGATCTGCTCGATCTCGGCCAGATCGGCCGCGGCAACATGGAGGGGCGTGCCCTGTGCCTCGGCATCGGCCTGAAGTGCCTGCAGCCCGGGCAGGCCGCGGGCGCAGACCGAGACCCGTGCGCCGGCGCCGGCGAATGCCAGCGCCAGTTCACGGCCGATGCCCTTGCTGCCGCCGGCGATCAGTACGCGGCGGCCGCTGAAGTCGAGGGTCGGCTTCATACCTTGTGGAGCCGAGCCATGCTCGGCTGCACTTCCTGCAGTGTTCATGGCCCGTCCTGCCGAGCATGGCTCGGCACTACAAAACAGCGTTACAGGTCGAACTTGATGCCCTGGGCCAGCGGCAGCGAATCCGAATAGTTGATGGTGTTGGTCTGGCGGCGCATGTAGACCTTCCATGCATCCGAACCCGACTCGCGACCACCGCCGGTGTCCTTCTCGCCACCGAAAGCGCCACCGATCTCCGCACCGGACGTGCCGATGTTGATGTTGGCGATGCCGCAGTCGCTGCCGGCGGCCGAAAGGAACTTCTCGGCGGTCTTCAGGTTCTGGGTGAAGATCGAGGACGACAGGCCCTGCGGCACGCCGTTCTGCATGTCGATGGCTTCATCGAGGCTGTCGTACGGCATGACGTACAGGATCGGCGCGAAGGTTTCGTGCTGGACCACCGCGTCGCTGTTCTTCAGGCCCGACACAATGGCCGGCAGCACGAAGTTGCCTGCACGATCGATGCGGGTGCCGCCGGTTTCGATGGTGCCGCCGGCGGCCTTGGCCTGGGCGATGGCATCGAGGAACTGCTGCACGGCGCCGTCACTGTTCAGCGGGCCCATCAGGTTGGCGGCATCGGTCGGGTCGCCAATCTTGCCTTCCACCTGCTTGTAGGCCTTGACCAGGGTGGCCAGCACGTCGGCGTAAATGGAGCGGTGCACGATCAGGCGGCGGGTGGTGGTGCAGCGCTGGCCGGCGGTACCGACCGCGCCAAACACGATGCCCGGCACAGCCAGCTTCAGGTCGGCGGTCTCGTCCAGGATGATCGCGTTGTTGCCACCCAGCTCCAGAAGGCAGCGGCCGAGGCGGCGAGCGACCTTCTCGTTGACCGTGCGGCCGACCTGGGTCGAGCCAGTGAAGCTGATCAGCGGCACGCGACGGTCTTCCACCAGCGCTTCCGACAGGGCGGTGCCTGCATCGTTGACCAGGAAGAAGATGTCCGGGAAACCGGCTTCGCGCAGCGCGTCGTTGCAGATGCGCATGGAGGCGATGGCGGTCAGCGGGGTTTTGTTGGACGGCTTCCAGATGCAGATGTCACCGCAGATGGCGGCCAGGAAGGCATTCCAGCTCCACACCGCGACCGGGAAATTGAAAGCCGAGATGATGCCGACCAGGCCCAGCGGGTGGTACTGCTCGTACATGCGGTGGCCGGGGCGCTCCGAATGCATGGTGTAGCCGTACAGCATGCGACTCTGGCCCACGGCGAAATCGGCGATGTCGATCATCTCCTGCACTTCGCCGTCGCCTTCGGGCTTGCTCTTGCCCATTTCCAGCGCGACCAGCGAGCCCAGGGCGTCCTTGTGCTTGCGCAGTGCTTCGCCACACAGGCGCACGGCTTCGCCGCGGCGCGGGGCCGGCGTGGTGCGCCAAGTCTTGAAGGCTTCCTGGGCACGGGCGACGACGGTTTCGTACTCGGCCTCGGTGGTCGCGCGGACCTGCGCGATCGGCTCGCCGGTGGTCGGGTTGACCGGGGTGATCAGCTCACCGGCGGTGGCGCTCGACCATTCCCCGTTGCCCAGGTAGGTGCCAGCGTTGATCGCGTCCAGACCAAGGGACTTGAGCAGCTCGGAAGACATGCAGACTCCTGTGTTTCGTTACGTAGTTGTTGCCGCCACGGGCAGGTGGGGGATGCGGCGGACTGAACCGGCGATGGTAGCAGAGGGATGTGGCGGGGCTTGGTGCAGTGCGGGGTGGGGCGCCAAAGGCTTGACGGGCCTGCGTCACGATTTTAGCCCGGGCCAGTTGATCCAAAGTGATATAAATCATGGGCCTGCGTCTCGCTTGATGTCCAGGTGCGGCACATAAGCCCCAGCCGGCTGCTATCTTTTGTGACGGACTTCAGACACAATCACGCAGTACTCAATAGAACCGCAACGAAATGCAGGCGCCGGCTGGGGAGACCGGGGCCGCTTTGGATCTCGCCCGGATCTGCGGAACGTTCATAGGAGTTGTCTCGTGCTACATGGATCCGTAGAAGGGCTCGCCAGCCACCCCAGTCGGTCACGCAGGCGCGTCGAAGCGCGGGCCGCCCTCGAGCTGGCGCTTCGCCTCGGCGACCTGATCGTCGTACCAATTTCGGCCATCCTCTCCCACGTTCTCTTCTATGGCTCGGCAGCGCCGGACCCGTCGCAGCGCGTAGTGTTTGGTGCCTTGCTGCTGAGCGCGATGGTCTGCTTCATGATCGGGCCGGTTTACCGCGCGTGGCGTGGCCGCGGCCTTGTGGTGGATCTGTGGATACTGCTGCTGGCGTGGTCGTGCAGCTTCGGGTTGTTCTCCTTCTATGCTGTCCTGGTCGATATGGCCGGGGCCGTTCCGACGCGCTGGCTGCTGACCTGGTATGTGTCAGGCCTGATCGGCATGGTCGGCGTTCGCGTATTGTTGCGGGTGCAACTGCATCGCCTGCGCGCCCGCGGCCTGGATCGCGAGCGCGTGCTGCTGGTCGGCCTGCGCTCGTCGGGGTTGAAGCTGCATCGTCTGCTGCGCGGCAAGCCTGAGCTGGGCAAGGAAGTGGTCGGCTACTTTTCCGCTAAGGGCGATCTTGCTGTTCGCCGCGGCGGTGATGCGCCCCGTTGCCTAGGGGTGCTGGCCGACCTGCCGCGCTACATGGACCAGCATCGTGGCGAATTCGATCAGCTCTGGGTGTCGATGACCCCAGGTGATGCCGGTGACATGAAGGCCATGCTTAAGCAGATCGAACGCTACCCGGTGCCGGTGCGGCTGATTCCGGACACTACAGGTTGGGGTACGCTGAATCCGGGTGTGCACCAGGTCGGCAACGTGCCGATGATCGGTGTGCGCCAAGGCTTGGCGGACCACAATTTCCGGCTGGCCAAACGCGTGGAAGACATCCTGGTGGCGGGTCTGGCGCTGATCGTGCTGGCCCCGGTGTTCGCCGTGTTGGCCATTGGCGTCAAGCTGAGCTCGCCTGGCCCGGTGTTGTTCCGCCAGCGCCGCCATGGCCTGGGGGGCAAGGAGTTCTCGATGCTGAAGTTCCGCTCCATGCGGGTTCATGCGGAAGGTTCTTCGGACAAGATCACCCAGGCCACCCGGAACGATCCGCGCGTGACCCGCTTTGGTGCCTTCCTGCGCCGCAGCAGCCTGGACGAGTTGCCGCAGTTCTTCAACGTGCTGGGCGGCAGCATGTCGGTGGTAGGGCCGCGGCCGCATGCCGTGCAGCACAACAATCACTACGAGCGCCTGATCGATCGCTACATGCACCGCCACTACGTCAAGCCGGGCATCACCGGTTGGGCACAGGTGCACGGATTGCGGGGCGAGACCCCCGAGCTGCGCTCGATGAAGAAGCGCGTGCAGTACGACATCGATTACATCCGCCGCTGGAGCCCAACATTGGATGTGCGCATCATCGTGATGACGGCATTCAAGGTGCTGGGGCAAAAGTCGGCGTATTGAGGCTCTGTTGAGCGGGGAACTGCGACGTAATGCCATGAATTTGCTGGCCATTTCATCGCGCGTAACGTCATCGTAAGGTATCCTGTCTGGCTGCTGCCGACCCAATTCGGGGCCGCGGCGCTGCATGGATTGCCACAGGGTTGAAGTCAGTGTTCAAGAACGTTCTATTCGTATGTGTCGGCAACATCTGCCGCAGCCCGTCGGCTGAGGTCATGCTCAGGCAGGCTGTTGCTGGCAAGGGCATCCAGATTTCCTCCGCAGGGCTGGGGGCGCTGGTCGGCCATGGCATTGATGCCACGGCACAGGAATTGCTGGTGGAGCAGGGCATGGATGGTCTGGCGCACCGCGCCCGGCAGATCGATGACGCCATCCTGGGGGCGGCCGACCTGGTGCTGACCATGGAGCGCAAGCATGTGCGCCGCATTGCCGAAATCGCGCCACAGGCCTCGGGCAAGACGTTCCTGCTGGGTAAGTGGCAGCAGGAGCGGGAGATTCCTGATCCGTACCGACAGCAGAGGCCGGCATTCGAGCATGTCTACAAGCTCATGGCCGAAGGTGTGGGGAGTTGGGCGCGTCACCTTTGACTGCAGCCCCTCAGAAGCATCTCGCAGACCAGCAAACTGAATAACTGAACAGATAAAGATGAAGACCAATCCCCGCATCAACTTGGAAGACGGAAGCGACGAGCTCGATTTGCGGCAGCTTCTAGGCACGCTCCTTGATAATCGTTGGTGGATTCTCGCGAGTACGCTTGCTTGCTTTGCGATCGCGGCAGGTTACGCATTGTTTGCGGCTCCAATCTATCGCGCGGACGCGGTGGTGCAGGTGGAGTCGAAGATGCCTTCGATTCCAGGCCTGACCGATGTGAGCAAGTCGTTGGGATTGGGTTCGGGAGCCGGAGAGGCAACGACTGAAATCGCCCTGATAAAGTCCCGTGCGGTTGTTGGAAGTGCGGTTGATGCCCTAAATCTGGATGTTGAGATCTCGCCGAAACGGTTCCCTGTGGTCGGAGGATTCTTTGCCCGGCGTGCCGAGGCAGTGGATCCGGAAGCCCTTTCCGCGCCGGTGCTTGGCATCAGTCGCTATGGTTGGGGTGGAGACGAGCTGAAGATTCATCGCCTCGATGTTCCGCGCTCCTTGACGGAGGAGACCCTGACTTTGGTGGCTGGCGAAAATGGTGTGTTTTCGCTGCAAGGTCCGGGCGGCGAGAAGATCCTGGATGGACGTGCTGGTCAGCTGATCAAGGCGAGGGGGGTGACCTTGGAGGTTGCCGAGTTGCGCGCCAATCCGGGAATGCGATTCGCGGTGGTGAAGCGCCGCCAGTTGGCCGTCATCAACGACTTGCAGGACAAGATTGGTATCGCAGAGATCGGCAAGGACTCCGGGATTCTGGGGTTGTTCTATGAGAACAAGGATCCTGCTGCAGCAGAGGCATTCCTGCGCCAGATCGCCTTGGCCTACGTCCGCCAGAATGTTGAACGAAACTCCGCAGAAGCTTCGGCTCAGCTCAGCTTTGTAAAGGAGCAGCTCCCGGGCATTCGTCTTCAGGTAGAGGCCTCGCAGAAGGCGCTTAGTGAATTCCAGATGCGTGAGAATTCCGTAGACCTTTCACTGCAGACAAAGGGTCTGCTCGATCAAGGCGTTGCCGTCGAAACCAGCATTCAGCAGCTTCGCCTGCAGCAGGCTGAGATGGATAGAAAGTTCACTCGCGATCATCCGGCCTATCAAGCATTGATGCGTCAGATCGGCGAGCTGGAGGCCCGTAAAAATGGCTTCCAGGGTGAAGTGAAGCAGCTGCCCAAGGCCCAGCAGGAGTTGTTGCGTCTGACTCGTGATCTGGCAGTTGCGAATGAAATGTACACCGTAATGCTCAGTCAGGCGCAGCAGTTGGATGTCGCACGGGCAGGTACCGTCGGCAATGTGCGCGTAGTCGATGAAGCGCGGGTTGATGACAGTACTCCAGTGAAGCCGAAGAAGAGTGTCATCGTTCTGATTGGCGCATTTGCCGGCTTCCTGCTCGCGGTGCTCGCAATTCTGCTCCGACAGATGATCAATCGCGGCATCGAAGATCCTGCGTTGATTGAGGAGCTTGGCATTCCGGTCTACGCGTCGATTCCGGCCAGCGAAAGCCAGGCAAAGGATTCCGTGCGCGGCAAATTCCGTCAAGATGGCAACCTCCATCTGCTCGCGGTGAAGGATCCGGCCGACCTCGCCATTGAAGCATTGCGAAGCTTGCGTACCAGTCTTCACTTCGCGCGCTTGGAGGCTAAGAACAATATCGTCCTGATCTCTGGTGCCAGCCCGAATGCAGGTAAAACCTTCGTATCCACGAACCTTGCAACAGTCATTGCGCAGTCAGGGCAGCGTGTTCTGATCATCGACGCAGACATGCGCAAAGGAACAATGCACCGTGCCTTTGGCGTTGCTCAGACTCCTGGCCTGTCGGAGGCTATCGCAGGGACTGTTCAGGTGAATGATGTCATCCGCTCATTCGGTCCTGTCGATGGGTTGGACTTCATTGCGCGCGGCGAAGTGCCTCCGAATCCCTCCGAGCTGCTCATGCATCCGAACATGACTCGACTGCTGGAGGAGGTCTCCTCTCGCTATGACCTTGTGATCGTGGACACGCCGCCAATCCTAGCTGTAACTGACGCCGCCATTCTTGCTGCGCAAGCCGGGACTTCCCTTCTGGTAGCAAGGTTTGGCCTGAATCAGCAGAAGGAAATAGCACTCGCACGAAAGCGCTTCGAGCAGAACGGTGCGGTCATCCGTGGCGCGATCTTCAATGCGGTCCAGAAGCGTTCGACTGGCTACTACAGTTACGGATACTACGAGTACAAGTCGACCGAGTAAGGCGCTTCGCACCAGCGTGGGCAGAGTCTCCTGCATCTGGCCTGTAGCAACGGTGCAGGCCGGCGAATCCAGGCACCATTCGAATAGACCTTTCCATGAAGTTTGGCAGTAACCTGAAATGGACGTCGCTCGCACAGGCCTCAAAACTCTGTGCTCAGTTCGTGGTCGTCTTCGTTCTTGCTCGGCTGCTCGAGCCGAGCGAGTATGGTGTCGTGGCGATGGCGACAGTCGTTGTCAATTTTTCGTTGATGTTTCGCGACATGGGGTTGGGCGCAGCGCTCATCCAGAAGCAAGATCTGGAGCATGGTGACATCGAGTCGGCCTTCCGGATCTCGCTTGGAGCCGGGGTACTAGTCTGTGCCCTGGTGATGCTCTTGGCCAACCCGCTTGCGCTGTACTTTTCTACGCCCCGACTGGTTCCGCTGCTGATCGCTCTGGCTCTGAGCTTCCCAGTTGCAAGTTGCGCGATTGTCCACCAGGCGCTGCTCGAGCGCGCAGGGAGCTTTCGGACCATTGCCAGGATCGAAGGTAGTGCGAACCTCGCGGGTGGTGTACTAGGACTGGTGTCTGCAGTTGGGGGGGCAGGAGCTTGGAGCTTGGTCATCCAACTGGCATTTGTCTCTGTAGCAACCAGCGTCCAGCTCTGGATGGCGTCAGATTGGCGCCCCCGCAGAGGTCGTGCAACTGGATACAAGACGTTGGCGGAGTTCGGGTCAGGCGTTCTTGGCTTTAACCTGGTCAATTATCTGGCGCGAAATCTGGATAGCGTTCTTGTGGGCAGGTATTTTTCCACGACAGTCTTGGGTAACTACTCTCTCGCTTATCGCTTGATGCTGTTTCCGCTCCAGAGCATTACGCTTGTCGTCTCCCGATCTCTTCTTCCGGTTCTTTCACGGTTGCAGGATGATGCGAACGGCAGGGTTGAGGCCTATAAAATCGCCGTTGGTGGAGTGTCCGTTGTAGTTGCTCCCATGATGATCGGTCTGTTTGTCCTTAAGGAGCCCTTCGTCCGATTGACTTTCGGGGATGGGTGGGAGCTCGCCCAGCAACTCATTGCTTGGTTCGCTCCGACGGCACTTCTTCAATCGGTTATGAGTACCACCGGCGTGGTGTTGATGGCCGCTCGTCGTACGAGAACCCTGCTTTATCTTGGTGTTGCCGGGGCAGTGCTGCAGATTGCTGCCTTCCTGCTCGGCATAGTTCATGGCGTAGTGGTCATGGCTGCGTTGTATCTACTCGCCAACATCCTGAACTTCATACTCGTCACGTCTGTCTGCTCGCGGGTGCTTGGCGCGGCTCCTGCGGACGTGCTGCGGCCCGCGATCATGCCGATGATTGCAGGCTTGCTGATGGGCTGCATCCTACACATCTATGTGCAGCAGGCGCAGGCAATCCAGAGTTTGATTCTGCTTGCCTTTGCTGTCGGTGCGTCCGCATTGATCTACGCAGTCATTCTGCTTTCCCTCTCGCGGCAATGGCGGCGGCGGATAGCGGCTGCCGTAAAGTGGCGCAGTCGCGTGCCTGGGCAGCCTTAGTGGGAATCTATTCTCAGATGCCAAGTCATTCCTGCTGTGGCTCTACTGGAAAAATGTCATGAAGATCGTATGCGTACATCAAAGTTCGGAGCTATATGGTTCTGACCGAAGCTTCCTCGCTGCGGTTGAGGCTATGGCCAAGAATCACCCGGAATCTTCCGAGATTGAGGTGGTAATCCCTGATCATGGACCTCTTGTGGATCTCATTGCAGCTGCAGGTGGATCCGTTGTCTATGAGCCTCAGGGATACCTCCGAAGAAGCTTGCTTCGTACGCCGGTTGCGTTTGTGATCGGCCTGCTCGCTGCCGCAGGTCGTCTGAGGCGTAAGTTCCGCAACGCAGATCTTGTCTACGTCAATACATTGGTATGTGCTTCGGCACTGTTGGCATGTGTATTCACTGCTCGTGCTGCGCGCAAGGTTCTGCACGTGAGGGAAATTCCAGGTCCGAGGGAGTTGGCGCTGTTTCGTGTTTTGATCCGCCTGTCTGGTGCAGAAGTCGTATACAACTCGATCGCAACGATGAAGGCCCTTGGGCTCCCAGGTACTGTGATCTACAACGGAGTTCCGGGCCCATTTGAGGCGGCTGGCGAGGATTTGGCTGCCGGCGAGCTAAGGCTTCTGATGATTGGTCGCATAAACGCCTGGAAAGGCCAGAAGTTTCTGCTTGAGGCTCTATCGTCAAGTTCGCGCCGCATCCAGCTGCGGATCGTCGGTTCTGCCATTGATGCACAGATTCATCTTGTAAAGGAGCTTCGTGAGCTAGCAAAGACGATGCCTGAGACATTTCAGTGCGACTTCTTCGAGTTCTGTGAAGACCCGTCTGAGCACTACCGCTGGTGCAACTATGTAGTTGTGCCATCGACGAGTCCGGAGCCCTTTGGGCGAGTCGCGATTGAAGGTCTTTCGTACGGCAAGCCGGTGGTGGCGGCAGGACATGGCGGACTGCTCGAGATCATCAGTGACGAGAAGGATGGCTTTATTTTCTGCCCGGGTGATCATGGCCATTTGCTCAAGATCATTACCATGCTTCCCGATACCCGATCGTCAGACTACGTCGAGCTTAGTAAGGCGGCCCATCAGACATTCAGCTCTCGATTCTCCTCCGAAAGCTATTCGCGTCAGATCGTCAGCCTGCTTCCCCATTCGGCAGGGGGGCGGGGATGAAATCGTGTCTGCACCGTCGTTGTGGTTCTGGCTATAAGCGGCAAAGTCCCCCTTACTTGCGGCTTCTTCTTTCGGGGATGTCTCGCGCATGATTTTTGCCCTGGCTTGTATCGGCGCCATGCTGATCATTCTGTTCTTCCGTCGGGCTGTCCTTCTCATGCCCGCATGGATGATGTTGACTCCTAAAGCACTTTTGCTTGTGGATATTCCGGGTATTCCTGTCCTTAGCGTTTACCGTTTCCTGATGGCAATAGTTTTGGTCATGTACGGGATAACGCTGGCGCTTGCCCGCAGGGGCGCGTTGACGCGAGGTCCTTTCTTCGCAGGCTTGGTGATCTTTTTTGGCACCGCGGGTGTGTCCGTCATCATGAACCTGGGTAGTGCCACGGCCGGCGTCATGACTTGGATTGCACTACTTCTTGAAGTGGGTGTGCCTGTGATGGCCTTCGCGCACTTTGCCGGTGGCATGCGTCTTGACGAAGCGAGGGCACTGCTGAGGGTCTACGTAGTCTTCTTCACTCTGCTGGCGATGTACGCAATTGCTGCATATCTGGTGAATTGGAATCCCTACATCGATTTCATCAACTCAACCACGCAGACCGGACGAGTGATGGCGCGGACATATGCTGACACTCTGCGTGGAATGCGTGCGCAGGGGACGACTTCGCACCCGATCACCTACGGTGCACTGGTCGCCATGCTGCTTCTCTGCTACTACGTCGTGAAGTTGTGTGCCCGGATTCGCCCGCGTCAATTGATCGCGCTTGGTCTCTTCTCAGGGGTAATCGTTACTTCGGTTCTCCTCACTAATTCTCGCAGCCCATTGATACTCTACTTCTTCGCGCTGCTGGTTTTTGGGGTCTCGGTCGGTATCATCAAGTCGTTGAAGTATTCACTATTGGGTGCAGTTTTGTTTGTTGCTGCCCTCGCAAGTTCAGATGTTTTCCTGGAGAAGGTTCTCTCCGTGGTCAACATTTTCGACTCCTCGATTGGTGTGGAACAAAATGGCTCAGACCTGGCTATGCGCGCCGGACAGTTTGCAGTTTCACTTTCCTATTTCTGGCAGTCGCCACTATGGGGGTTGGGCTTGGACGCCACGCGTGAGCTGGTCGCAGGCGGGTCTGCCTCTGATCTCTATGATGCGGAGAGCGTTGTCTTCACCTTGATGATCAATCAGGGTGTCTTGGGTTTCGTTGGTTTCATCGTTTTGCTCTGGATGGTGCATCGCGGTGTATGTCGAGTGCTGCCAACACTGAAGGCGAGGCGAATGTTCCTGGGCCTGGTGCTTGGCTATGCTCTGTTTACGGTCGCAACTGGCGTGATGGATACGCTGCAGATGTTCTTGCTTATGTCCATTTTCGTCGGTGCATATGGAAGGCTCGTTGCCGTATCGAGCGTCGCGAGACCCGGTCAGCAGAGTGCTTCGTTGCTAGATGAGATTGAGCATGGGTCGCAGTGTGCTGGTGAAGCTAAGGATGGTAGGAAATGAGTGGTAATGTTCTGAGGATACTGGGGATTCGGGGCATCCCTGCAGCCCATGGTGGCTTTGAGACCTTTGCGGAACAGCTCTCTCTGTACTTGGTCGCCAAGGGCTGGGAGGTTGTCGTGTACTGCCAAGAGGATGGGGGCGGTGAGGAGTGGCGCGATGAGTGGCGGGGCGTCAAGCGGATCCATATTCCGATAGCAATTGCGGGCCCGGCTGGAACAATTGCATTCGATTGGAAGGCAAATCGGGACGCTGCCAACAGCAAGGATCTATGCCTTACTCTTGGCTACAATACCGCAGTGTTCTCTGGCCTCCTTCGGGTGCGGGGCGTGCCGAATGTTATCAACATGGATGGCATTGAATGGGCTCGTGCGAAGTGGGGGCCGGTAGCGAAGACCTGGTTCTGGCTGAATGAACGCTTCGGTTGCTGGATTGGCGATCATCTTGTCGCCGATCACCCGCGTATCAAGGACCACCTCGCGACAAGAGTTAGGCGCAGCAAGATTGCCACTATTGCGTATGGTGGGGAGAAAGTTGACTCAGCTGACGCGGCGAAAGTTACCGAATTGGGTCTGGTGCCAAATGAGTACTTCACCGTAATCGCGCGGCCAGAACCGGAAAACTCGCTTTTGGAGATTGTCCAGGGTTTCTCAAAGTCCCCGCGACTGCGGAAGCTTGCGGTTCTGGGAAAGTATGACTCTGAGAATTCCTATCATCGCCAGGTCATGGATTCGGCCAGTGATGATGTGGTTTTCCTTGGTGCTATCTACGACAAGGAGGTTGTACAGGCGCTTCGGTTCTTCTGCAGTGGATATGTTCATGGCCACCAGGTGGGTGGTACAAACCCATCGTTGGTGGAGGCGCTGGGCGCTTCCAATCCTGTGATCGCGCATGAGAATTTGTTCAATCGCTGGGTTGCGGGCGATGGGGCTCGGTATTTCGCATGTGCCGACAGCTTTAGTGTTTTGATTGATGAAATCGAGAATGGTGCGACGGATCTGAAATCGATGTCGGTCGCTTCCGCTCTCCGGCACCAAGAGGCATTCACTTGGGATCGCATTCTTGGCGAGTATGAGAATTTGTTGTCTGCGTTTGCAGTTGGGCGCAGAGATGGCCTGAGGGCGCTAGCCGAAATGGAGCTCGAATGAGTACTCCTTCCGGTACTGATCGTTCGTTGCTGATTGTTGTGGTGCTTTATGGAACTGCCCCTGCCGACTCGCTGACTCTCAAGACGCTTCTTGTAGCCTCTGCGTCTGATCACGGGTTTGTGGGTGAGATCGTGGTTTGGGACAATAGCCCAAAATCGTTTGGCGAGAATTCACTGGAAGGGATGAAGTTCTCTGGATTCAAGGTGAGTTACATTGAGTCCCCTGATAATCCTTCCCTTGCCTGGGTTTACAATGAAGTTTCCGAAGGAATAGAAGCGGGAAGCTACATCATCCTGGATCAGGATTCTGAATTGCCGGCCGATTACTTTCTTGAGTTGCAGAACCATCTTGAGGCTAATTCGTCAGTCGATCTCTTCCTGCCGCTTGTGTACTCTGGCGATAGGTGTGTCAGTCCTGGAAAGCTTTTTTACTTCAAGGGGCGGCATGTATCGTCGCCTGAACTTGGCGTTCGAGCCTCCCGGAATGTGCTCGCGATTACCAGTGGTATGGTGATTCGGGCCCGATATCTCCGGTCGCGCAGATTTGACGAGCGTTTGAGCCTTTATGGTATCGATACCAAGTTCATGTTGGATTATGCGGAAAGTGGGAAGCTCCTGGTTGTTATGCCCATCAAGCTCGAGCACAATACCGCGCTGTGGTCTGATATAAGTGCAGATCAGATGCTTCGTCGTGTGCAGGCGTTGGTTGGCTCTTGGCCTGTTGTTTTTGAGAAGAGGAGCCTGGCAAGGCTTTTAGCGCGCTGTTATGGTCGCTTGATGTTGCTTAGGCTCGCGATTCGGTATCGAGATTCAAGATTCCTGTTTGCATAATTTTGCGTGGCTCTGGAGCATTCTGTATGACAATACTCAGTCGTCTTGGTTCGCTCTTTTCGTTGCGCGTAGCATTGGATGAGGGAGTTCCAGCGTCCTACAAACTCCGTCTTTCCTTGGAGTATGGCATTTGTCTGATAAGGGGGGCGCTGACGCTTGGGGTCCGTCAGTCAGTACTTTCGCCGCTATTTCGTGGCAGGGGCGTTGTGGTCCGATGTGCATCGCGCATCAAGGTAGGGAAAGGTGTGCGCCTTGGCGATTTCGTGGTTCTTGATGGATTGAGCGCGCAGGGCATCGTTCTTCAAGATGGCGTCAAGATAGGTGAATTTGGTCGACTGATCTGCTCCGGGAGCCTGAAGAATCTAGGCCATGGGATCACTGTCGGCCAACGCGTAGGCATCGGAGAGTTTTGCCGAATTGGCGGGTCCGGTGGCGTGTCGATAGGCGACGACACAATCATTGGACAATATCTCAGCGTTCATCCGGAGAATCATGAGTTCGCTGACAAGCAGCGATTGATCCGTGAACAGGGGACGGTTCGAGCGCCTGTGATAGTTGGCGCGAATTGCTGGATCGGAGCGAAGGTTACGCTGCTTGCTGGAAGTGAGATTGGTCACTCTAGCGTGGTTGCTGCGGGAAGCGTGGTAAATGCCAAGTTTCCACCCTATTCTGTAATTGGCGGTGTTCCGGCCCGTCTTCTCAAGAGTTATTGAATAATATGGCCGCCCGCTTTCCATCGGGCGGCCATATTTGATCAGGGGTTCAGTCGGCGATGCCCTGGATGTTTTCGTAGAAGAACCGTTCGTCTCGCTCGCTTGTGAGGTTATAGAGTGGGTATTTTCGGCCCAGCATGGCTCCGCCATCGCGGATCAACGGATTCCATGTAAGTGTGGCTCTAGCGGGTGTCGAGCGAGGGAGGAGGGTGTCAAACGGGATACTGAAGTAGATGCCCTTGTCGAAACTTCCCTCGCCAAACTCTGCCGAACTGACGTTGGTCTTGGTGGCATAGGCCCCCATCGTCACACCATTTCGGAATATACGTGCCACATTGGCGGTGGCACCATAGTCGCCGGCGAGATATCGCCCTGCGGTAAGTGACGCGATTACTCGTTGCTGGCTCCCGAATACATAGTAGAGCGTGGCGTGTCCCGTGACAGTCGAGTAGTCGCGCAGTCCGAAGTGCTGATTGAAGTCACGCTGCTTCACCCAGTTGATGTTGGCGCTGACAGCCCATGGCTGTGCCATAGGGCGGTACAGGATCTCGCCGCCAGCGCCCGCGTACATCCATTCCAGGTAGCCCGCATATGCGATGGCATACACGTCAGGAGAGAGTCTGCGCGAAATGTTCATCTGCAGATTGGGAAGCGTGAAGTCGGACGTGCGCGTGTACTTGCGCACGTCACTTCTGACGCGTGGGAGATTGCTAGGCGCGTCGTACTTGAACTTGTCGTAGTTGTTCAGAAGATTCTGGCTGGCGCTGCCGGTCAGCCATACGTTCGTGCTGAAGAAATAGCTTGCACTGTAGTTGGCCGCAACTTGGTAGAGGATGAAGCCGTCGGGCCCGCCGAGGTTCTGGCGATAGCCAAAGCTGAAGCCTCCACCAAATGGCGAACGCTTTGCGCGGAATAGTTCGTGTCCTACATTCGACCCTGCTGCGACCAGGTCAGTACTGCGTTTGAGTGTATCTTCGTCCGCAGTCCCATTTACGTACCCCTCGAATGTCTCGCGTCGGATTGACATGTCCGCAATTGGCATTCCCAGGCGCTCGCTGCGCAGTGTGTACCAGTCGTAGTCGCTACCCGTGTGGGTGGACAGGATGCGAGAAGCGCGGCCCAATCCCTTCGCTTGATTGAAGTATTTATTCTGCACGCCGGTCAGAATTATCTCCCCGTCTTGAGCTGATGCGCTCTGCAGGTTGAAGCCAGCGTTCGTCCTCAGCTCGGATGCAATTGCTTCCCAGTCTCGGTCGTCCGAACTTTTCGATCCACTTGAGCTGCTATTGCTGTCTGCACTCCGGGCTCCGTTGCCTACAGGCAGCGGTGGCGGGTCAAATGGCTTTGGCGTTGGGCTCGAGCCGCCCGGATTTCCGCGCAGGGTGAGAGAAAACATGGCAGCCTCTCCGCGTTCCCAAGCGGCGGTCAGTTCGACTGATTTGCTTGGGCGATACACGAGGCCTACATTGATAGGCGAGGACTGCTTGAGGTTGGCGCCACGCGGCTCTCTGCGGTAATCGTTGCCGTCATACTCGACTTTGACGATGAAGTGGTCCATCGGAGTCTGATAGGAGATGCCGCCAAAGAGTCCAACTGGGCCCCTGAACATTGCGCTAGCGCCAAACTTGCCGGCATTGACAATCGCACTGGTCGGCATCGGTCGCTCTTTGAAGCGATCATCAATCGCGCCAAGAGGGTTGGAGAAGTCTCCTCGGTTGCCAATATAGCCGGTTGCCATTCCGAGTGATGCATCGAAGGGGCCGTGCCGTTTACTGGCAACTAGATACTCGCTTGAGAATAGGCCAGTTCCGCCCACGTCGCGAACACCGAACGAGACTTCGGGCATCCATCTTGATTCCTCAAGCAAGCGGATCTTGAAATCGATTGATTTATCTTTGTAGTTTTGGTCGCCGCTGACGGATGGGACGCCGTAGCGGAGGTTCGCTACGTTGATGTAACGAAATGAACCCTCCAGCCATGGCAGGGGCTGCATTGTCAAGTTGTAGCGGCTGTAGGGTGAGTTGTGGGAAGCGGTGATCGCTATATCGCCATCGTCAGCCATGCGTGCGGTTGGCGTCTGCAACAGACCAACGCCTCCCCACTCACCTGATGTTGGTGGAGGTGCTTCTTGAGCATGAAGGGCTGCCGAAACTGACAACGCGAGAATCGACAAGGCCAGCGAAGTGCGCGCCCTTTGTACCGTCCTGTACTGAATGCTTTGAATCACGGATTGGCCGCTTGGGTTGCGATGAGTGCAGCAAGATCTGCGTTGAAGTCGGCGTCTACCGTCTGAAGATACTTCTTCGCCAGTGGCACAAGAATCACGCCGCCAGGCGAAACCGGCTGCGGGTCCGCGCGATTCCAGGCTCCGGCGCCCAACGTCTGCACGGTGCTGTCGACCTGGATGACGATGATGCTGTCGGGGTCTGCAAATTTCGTGGCTGCGCAGTCCTTGGTGTAGTCAAGTGCACTACGCAAGGGGTGGTGGGGTAGGGTGCAGTTCTCGGCTACAGCGCCTACAACTTGGATCGTGGTTGGACGCTCCAAGAATCGCACTGCATCGCCCGCTTGGATCCGCGGGTCCAACTTTGGTTGCAGTTGCATGAGGCGTGGATATGGCAGGATTCGCACACGCCCCGTGACGGGCATGCTGTCAACCCATAGCCTCAAGCGCCCCGACAGCTCGCGAAGCAAGTCGTTGTCGAGACTGTTCAATGCCTGGAGGTCGTGCACCACGCCTGCCTTCAGGCGTATCTGCTCAAGTTCAGCCTTTCGGCGGGTGAAAAATGTCGCAGGCAAGAATGCGCTGGAGGTTGGTTTGGCCTCAAGCAGCGCTATAGCCAAGCGGTCGTCATTCTCATCTCCATGGAGACCTGGATTCTGCACCGGACCGCTGATCCTCACTAAATCAGCAGCAAGGCAGTTAGCCGGCAGCAGGGCGGTCCCCAAAAGCAGGGCCGCAATCATCAGTAGACTTCTACGCATGGATCAGCGCCTCTCGGGTCGATAAGGCTTCAAGTGGACCAGGTCGACGGGATAGCCAGGTGCCAGATACTGCCGACTCTTCCAGATGAAGCCATCGTTGGGGTCAACCCAGTAGCTGTTGGTTGCGTTCATGTCGCCCCCGATCATCTTCTCGTCGAACCGAAGCAGTGTTCTAGTCGTCCCAAGAATGTTGACGGTGTCTTCGCCCTTTGAATGGACTGTCCCTGCAACTTCGACACCCATTGCAAATGAACTAGTTCGATCGAAGCGGCGCAGCACTTTGCTGCCATCCTGGGCTCTGCGCAGGTCCGAGAAGATGCTGTCGTCGGCTATTGACACCGAGTACTGTGCATCCTGTTTATAGACGGATAGCACAAGGCCTGTGCTGGACAAGTTGAATACGGCATCCCTGCCCGCAATCCAGGCCTGCTGCCCGTCGTCCAAATAGCCAAGCACGATGAGGCCGCGGATGTCCGGTGTCGTCAGGTCTGCTTGCGGGTAGGGTGTCGTGAGTACTTTCTGGGCTGAGTAGGTTGCCTTCGGGCGCACCAGTTGCCGGATGCTGTCGGCAGTGGCGCGGCTGGCGGTCGTGCAGCCGGTGAGTAGAAGTGCCAGCACCACTGGCGCGGCGAGAGCCGCGCGCGCCAGACTTCCGTTCCTTGGCTGGTGGCCGTGGGTGGTCACCTGATTCTTCCGTGGCATATCAATTGCTCAGATCATTTCGTGCGCTAGCCGCATTGGTCAGAATTGAGGTGAACGGAATGAGCTGATTCACGAAGCGGCTCCATCGCGTCACGCCGGCTGCGCCGACAAAGACCACATCTCCCGGCACCAGGCGAAACTGACTGCCCACTGCAAATGCGGCGGGTGAGCGGGCATCTAGCTGGTAGATGACCGACGGCTGCGCAAGCAGATCGCTTGAGCCGCGAATCACGTAGACGGCCTTTCCGCTGGCAGTAGTTTGACTGAGGCCGCGGGCGCGACCAATGGCCTGGTTAAGAGTTACGTCTCCCGTGCGGAAGCTGAAGGCGCCTGGTTGAGCGACCTCGCCTACTACGAAGATTTCTTTGCGATCCAGGAAGGGAACGTAAATGGAATCTCCGTCCTTCAGGTATATCTGGCGGCCGCCGTAGCGCGCTGCAAGCGCCTCAAGGTCGATTGTGTAACTGGTGCCATCGCGACTCAGCTGCACTCCCGACAGGTCAGCGCCCGCCGAGCTGAGGCCTGCCTGGCTAATTGCATCTGCCAACGTCAGTGGGGAGGTGCCCAGAGTAACCGGGGTGGATTGCTGTGCGGCGCCGGTTACCCACACGCGCTTGCTCGCGTAAGTAAGGACGGAAACATCCACCTGGGGCGATTCGATGTACTTGGCCAGACGGCGGGCGACTTCTTCGCGAATCTGGCTGGGTGTCTTGCCATCGGCTTCAACGACGCCGATGTAGGGGTAAAAAAATGTGCCGTCGCTTTGAACGACGCGACCGGCCAGATTGGGGGTCTGCTGAGGTCCGGCGGGCACCGTCAGTTCCGGATGATCCCATACGGTGACGTACAGCGAATCGCCTACGCCGATGCGGTACTGCCCAGGCGAGTAATTCAGCAGCGTTTCGGGGAGCGAAAGTGCACTTTCGGACGCAACATCCATTGCTATCAGTTTTGCAGTGATCGGAATCAGCTGCAGTTGACCGTCGTCGCTGCTCTGGGATCTTGTGAGCTCCGTGCTGCGCAGGTGTTGCCCGGGAGCCCAGATGCAGCCTGGCAAGACGGATGCCACCAGTAGGGCGGTGGCGAGTCGAAGGTGCTTGTTGGTCATGGCCATATCGATAGAAATTCGGGGCATAAAAAACCCTCGCCGTGTTACGACGAGGGCTTGGGACTTGCTGTCACTGGCTTAGCCGCCGGTGCCGCCGGTACCGCCTGTGCCGCCCGTACCACCGGTGCCGCCCGTGCCGCCCGTGCCACCGGTACCGCCGGTGCCACCAGTTCCGCCGTTGCCACCGTTGTCGCCATTACCACTGGAGCTATCGCCAGCAACGCTGTAAAGCACAGCACCCGCCGCCACGGCGATCACGGTGGTGCCAACGATCGCAGCGGTGGAAATGCCAGCCGCCTCAGCGCCAGCAGCGGTAGTAGCTGCAGTGCTTTCAGCCGTACCTTCAGTTGCAGGAACTTCCTGCGCAAAAACCGGGGAGGACATACCCAGCAGGGCCAGAACGGCAATCATCTTCTTCATCTACGGGGTCTCCTACTCCGTGAGGGAAATTTCCGCTGCCATCCTCGCCAATTCAGGGGGGGGATGTCAAGGAGCCTGAATGTCAGCATTACGAACTGTGACGAGGCGTCACATCTGTGCGGCCAGACAGCCATTTTGCGAGGTCCACCACCATCTGGTGAGTTCGGAGGTGGGGAGCAGCGATCGGGAGCGCGAGTCCAGCTGCCAAGGAAGCAGCAAGAATCCACGCGTGCGGCCTGGCTGGAAGGGGGCTGGAGCGCAGGCTCCACGCCGCTGCGGCCAAGCCCAGTGCCTGGCCGGCGACCACCTCCGAGAGGCTGTGGGCATGCAAAGGAATGCGGGACCAGCCAATCAGCAGGGCCAGGATCGCCCCTGCAGCAAAGCCCGCAGTTCTCGCTGGCCTAGCGGTTCCGGCCAGCAGGGTCCCGGCCACCGGATAGATGGCGCTCGACATCGCGGCATGCCCAGAAAATCCTGTGAAATCGATGCTCGCGATACCCAGGCCCCAGCCCATGTAGGCGAGCTTGCTTGCGAGCGTCACCGCCGCCGTGATGGCGATAGCCACGAGTGCACGCCACTTGAACGCCGAGCGGGGAAGGCTGATCAGCAAGACGGCAATCATGGGCAGCAACCAGCGGCTGTCACCCAGGCTCGATAGCAGTTTCCAGACGTCAGGCATCTGATTTTGAATGGGTAGGGGCAGGGGATGATAGCGACACCCGCTGCGTTCCACTGCCTCCCGCGCTTGGTCCATTCAGCCAGACGCGGTATCCTTCCCAGCTGCCAATGGCCCCGTAGCTCAGCTGGATAGAGCGTCCCCCTCCTAAGGGGAAGGTCGCCCGTTCGAATCGGGCCGGGGTCACCACGCGCTTCGCGGCCTCATCCGCAGTGTGGCCCTCATTCCCCGCATTCATCCGCATCGCATTGCCGGAAATGCGTATCACCCTGCAGAACGGCAAGGCCGTTTGCCCTTACGGTGATCCTGCAGCACAGGTTGACCGTCATTTCGAAGGCATCAGCCTGGCCGCAACCCTGTCGTCCGGAGTATCCCTGTGGACCTGTTGCTCGCCATTGGTGAGGTAGCGCTGGTGGCCGCCTGCCTGCTAGGGCTCGTCCATATTGCAGAGCGGGTCTGGCGCCGTCGCAAGCGCTGATCTGAGGTGGGGAGGGGTGTCTTCCAGCCGAAATGAATTCGCGCTATCGTCCGCGAATCGTGATGACCGTCACACTTGGGGTGTGCCCATGCAAACTCGTCGTTTTCGGTATGCGTACAGGAAAGTGAGGGAATGGCATGTGGGTTCGGTCCGCGCCGGCTGGTTGGCGCTGCGCTACGGCCTGACCGGTGACACCGGGCGATTCAATTCGCACGGGGGTTGGCGGGTCAGTCGTCTGCGGGTGGACCCCGACACGGATTCCTGAATGCACGGGAGAGTACATCGCGAGCCTGCACGCGCACTGCACATGCAGAACGCGAAGCTCGCTCCATCCCTGTTATCACGATGGAGCAAGCGATGAACAACCCCGGCACCCGTAAGCCCTCCTGGCGTCAGAGCAAAGGCCTATGGATCGTCATCGGCGTAGCCCTTGCCATTTTCGTGGTGACGCTGTTCCTGCGTTGGTAACCGCGTCTCGCCGCCGGGCATGGCCCGGCGCTACCGAGCGAGCGTCGATCCACACCGGGCGTGGATGAGGGTTTCCGCAGTGCGGACCAACGGTCCGCACCCACCACCGGGCGCTGATCCCTCAATCCTGCTTCAACAGCTCCACCAGCTGGCGCAGCCTGTACGGCTTGGGGAGGAATTCCACCTGGTCGGGCAGCGGCGGCAGCTGGGAGCGGGCATAGCCGGACGACAGGATCATCCGCGCGTGTGGCTGGTCGCGGGCCACGTGCTCGCTCAGCTCGATGCCGGACATGCCGTTGGGCATGCTGACGTCGCTGAACACCACGTCGAAGCGCTGGCCGCCCTGCATCAGGGCGACGGCTTCGTGGCCGTCGGACGTGGTTGCCACATCGATGCCGAAATCGCGCAGCGCCAGGCCGATCATTTCGCGTAGATCGGACTGGTCCTCCACCATCAATACGCGGAGCGGGTCATCAGTCATGGGCAGGGTCCTCCATTGCGGGTAGCAGCAGGCTGACCGTGGTGCCGACACCGGGCGTGGTGGACACATCAACGAAGCCGCCGCACTGGGTAGTAAAACCGAACACCTGGCTCAGGCCCAGACCGCTGCCCTTGCCGATGTCCTTGGTCGTAAAGAAGGGCTCGGTGGCCCGTTCGGCGATGTCCGGGGCCATGCCATGGCCCTCGTCGCAGACGCTTAGTGTCACATATCCACGCTGCAGCGCGGTGTCCGCGTCCGGATCCAGGCGTTGCTCCAGGGCGGTGGCCACCAGGACGCGGCCACCGTCCAGGGTGGCGTCGGCGGCGTTGGCCACCAGGTTGGCAAGTGCGGTCTGCAGCTGCAGCGGGTCGGTGCTGAGCAGGGGCAGGCCCGGGGCCAGGTCGGCTTCCACGGTCACGCCGGGTGGGCAGGCGCTGCGCAGGCCGGGCAGCCACTCGCTGATCTGCTGGTTGATGTCCAGCGGCTCGCGGATCAGGGTCTGGCCGGTGCTGAAGGCCAGCAGCTGCCGGGTCAGCAGGGCGCCGCGGTCGGTGGCTGCTTGTGCGGTGGTCAGCAGTTCGGCGGCGCGGGCGTCGCTGCCCACGCGCATCGACAGCAGGTCCAACGCGTTGCCGACCGTGGTCAGCAGGTTGTTGAACTCGTGCGACAGGCCGCGGCTGAGCCGACCCACGGTCTCGAACTGCTGGGTCTGGCGCAGGGCGCGCTGAGCGTCGCGCAGCAGGCGCTGGGCCTGCCAGTGCTTGGTGATGTCGCGGGTGATCTTGACGAAACCCAGCAGCTCGCCGTTCTCGCGCACCGCCTCGATGACGATGCTGGCCCTGAAAGACGAGCCATCGCGGCGTACCCGCCAGCCCTCAGTAGCCACGTGGCCGTTCTGTGCGGCCAGGTGCAGCAGGCGCTGCGGCTCGCCGGCCTCGCGTTCATCGGCCAGGTAGAAGCGGCTGAAGTGAGTGCCGATGACCTCGTCGGCACGGTAGCCCTTGATGCGTTCGGCACCCGGGTTCCAGCTGCAGACCATCCCATGGGGATCGAGCAGGTACAGGGCATGGTCGCGAACGCTGTCAATCAGCAATCGCAGTTGTCGGGACGTGTCCGTCAGCACGGAGGGCGTAGAAGCAAGAGCGTCCACCTGGAAATCAGTAATACCCCTGTAGGGGATGCGACCGTAGGCAGGCGAGCGTGAAGGACATGTGCACGCATTGCCTGTGCCATTGGTCGTATGCGGCTGAATGCGACACGGGGTAGCATAACCGCCTCTTTCTGCCCGGGAACCCTTCTGATGCGTGCTGGTGCAACAACGCGCGACCGCTGGATCTGGACGACGGCGGCCATGCTGCTGGCGGCCACCGTTGCTCTGGAACTTGTCGTTCCGCTGGGCTATGCGGTGTGGCTGACCTATTTCATGGCCGTTGGCGTCACCATTTTCCAGCGAAGTGCGCGGGTTCCCTTCGTCGTAGCGCTGGTAGCGTGCGTGCTGTTGGCGGTGGGGTACAACGTGGCGCCGGCCAGCTCCAACTCGTCGTTCTCCTTCATCAACCGCACCATCGGTGGCGTGGCTTTCCTGATGATTGCCGGCATCGTGTCGCGCGCGGTGCATGCGCGACGCGAGGCGCTGCGTGCGCTGTGGCTGCAGGAAGCGGAAAATGCCGTGTCGGCATGCCTGCGCGGCGACCTGGGGCCTGAGCAGATTGCCGATGCGTCGATGGCGTGCCTGGCCACGCAGCTGCGCGCGGATGTGGGTGTCATGTACCGCATTGAAGGGGGTCGTCTGCATCTGACGGGTGGCGTTGCCGTGCCCAGCGGTGTCCCCGCGTCGGTGACACTGCAGGAAGGCCTGCTGGGCCAGACGGCGCGTGACCAGCAGATTCGTCATCTGCCGGGTGACGATGAGCGGGCTTTGCAGTTGCAGTCCAGCTTCGGGCTGGTGCAGGTGCGTGAACGCATTCTTGCGCCGATCAGCAGCGACGGCACCGTGGTGGGTGTCGTTGAGCTGGGGCGCTCCCAGGCCGCCGGGCAGCAGGGGCTGGATGCGGAGCTGCTGGAGCGCTGCGGCGACACACTGGGCATGGCATTGCGTGCCTCGCTGCTGCGCGCGCAGCTGGTCGTGCTGCTGGAGGAATCGCAGCGGCAGGGCGAAGAGTTGCAGGCCCAGCAGGAAGAACTGCGCGTGGCCAACGAAGAGCTGGAAGAGCAGAGCCGCAGCCTGATGCAGTCGCAGGCCAACCTGGAGCAGCAGCAGGTCGAGCTGGAGCAGAGCAACGTGCAGCTGGAAGAGCGCACCCACGAGCTGGAAGCGCAGAAGCAGGCGCTGCTGGTGGCGCAGGGCCAGCTGGTACGCAACAGCAACGAGCTGGCGGCGACATCGCGCTACAAGTCCGAATTCCTGGCCAACATGTCGCACGAGCTGCGCACGCCGCTGAACAGCTCGCTGATCCTGGCCAAGCTGCTGGCCGACAACAAGGACGGCACCCTCACCGAGGAGCAGGTGAAATACGCCCGCGCGATCCTGTCGTCCAATAACGACCTGCTGGCGCTGATCAACGATATCCTCGATCTGTCGCGCATCGAAGCCGGCCATGTGGAACTGGCCGACGAAGTAGTGGTGGTCGACAGCGTGCTGCAGCGCCTGCGTGAGACGTTCGAGCCGATGGCCCGGCAGAAGGGTCTGGCCCTGCAGATCGAGGCCGACGCGCTGGCGCCGACCCAGCTGGTGGCCGACAACCAGCGCATGCAGCAGATCCTGAAGAACCTTCTGGCCAATGCCGTGAAGTTCACCGAGCATGGCAAGGTCAGCCTGCACGTGCGTGCGGGTGGCAATGGCCGCATCCGCTTCGAAGTCTGCGATTCGGGCATCGGCATCGCCCGTGACCAGCTGCAGGTGATCTTCGAGGCGTTCCGCCAGGCCGATGGCAGCACCCGCCGCCGCTACGGTGGTACCGGCCTGGGCCTGTCAATTTCGCGCGACCTGGCCGTGCGCATGGGCGGCGATATCCAGGTGGACAGCGAGCCGGGTCGCGGCAGCTGCTTCATCCTTGAACTGCCGTTGCAGGGTGCACCGGCCAGCGATGTGCCGACCGAGCCATCGGAGGCGGCTCCGCAGTCGCCGACTTCGGTGCAGTCGGCGCCGCCGGCCGTGCGCGTACCCACGACTGCGCCGGTTCCCGCAGCAGCAGTGGCCGTGGCCGATGACCGCAGCCGCCGACAGCGCCCCACCCGCCTGATCCTGGCGGTGGAAGACGATGCCAGCTTCGCCGAAGCACTGGTATCGCTGGCCCATGAGCTCGATTTCGACTGCGTCGTGGCTACGACCGCGGAAGAAGCGCTGACGCTGGCATCCGAGCTGCGCCCGAACGGCATCCTGCTCGATATTGGGCTGCCGGATGTGTCCGGCCTGAGCGTGCTCGAGCGCCTCAAGCGCAATCCGGAGACCCGCCACATTCCCGTGCACGTGGTCTCGGGCATGGACCGCAGCCAGGTGGCGCGTGAGCTCGGCGCGATCGGCTATGCCGTGAAGCCGGCGACCCGCGAGCGGTTGGCCGCCGCCATCGAGCAGCTGGAACAGACCAGCCAGCGCGATGTGCGCCGCCTGCTGATCGTCGAGGACGACAGCGACCTGCGCCGCAATCTTGAGCTGCTGCTGGGCCGTGACCAGCTGCAGATCGTGGCGGTGGGTACATTGGCCGCGGCGTTGGAACAGTTGAGCACGGTCACCTTCGACTGCATGGTGATGGACCTGTCCCTGCCCGATGGCAGTGGTTACGACCTGCTGGAACACATGGCCGGCAACGATGATGTCGGCTTCCCGCCGGTGATCGTCTACACCGGGCGCGCGCTCAGCCGTGAGGAAGAACAGCGCCTGCGCCGTTATTCCAAGAGCATCATCATCAAGGGCGCACGCTCGCCAGAGCGCCTGCTCGATGAAGTGACCCTGTTCCTGCACAGCGTCGAAGCCAGCCTGCCCAGCGACCAGCAGCGCCTGCTGCGCGAGGCCCGCCGCCGCGACACGGTGCTCGATGGCCGCACCGTGCTGCTGGCCGAGGACGATGTGCGCAACATCTTTGCCCTGTCCAGCGTGCTCGAGCCGCTGGGTGTGACCCTGGAGATCGCGCGCAATGGCCAGGAAGCAGTGGATCGCCTGGCCCAGCGCGAAGTCGATCTGGTGCTGATGGACATCATGATGCCGGAGAAGGATGGCCTGACCGCCATGCGCGAGATCCGTGCGCAGCGCCACCTGCAGGACCTGCCGATCATCGCGCTGACCGCCAAGGCCATGCCCGATGACCGCGAGCGCTGCCTGCAGGCCGGTGCCAACGACTACATCGCCAAGCCCATCGACGTCGACAAGCTGGTCTCGCTGTGCCGGGTCTGGTGCTCGCGCCAATGAACGAGCAGGCGTTGTTCGATCTGGAATTGAAGGTGCTGCTGGAGGCGCTGTACCAGCGCTACCACTACGACTTCCGCAGCTACGCGGTGTCCTCGCTGCGGCGGCGCATTCACCAGGCCATGCAGCGCTATGACTGCGAGCGCCTGGTCGACCTGCAGCACCGCCTGCTGCACGAGCCGGACCTGTTCGCCCAGGCGATGCAGTTCTTCACCGTGCAGGTCTCGGAAATGTTCCGTGACCCGGCCTATTTCAAGCAGCTGCGCGAGCAGGTGGTGCCGGTGCTGCGCACCTACCCTTCGGTGAAGCTGTGGGTGGCCGGCTGCAGTACCGGGGAAGAGGTGTGGTCGCTGGCCATCCTGCTGCACGAGGAAGCACTGCTGGAACGCAGCATCGTCTACGCGACCGACATCAACCCGGCCGCGCTGGCCAGTGCGGAAGCCGGTGCCTACAGCATCGACCGCCTGGCACAGTTCAGCCGCAACTACCTGGCCGCCGGCGGTACCGGTTCGCTGTCCGATTACTACGCTACCGCCTACGACGGAGCGGTGTTCGACCGCCAGCTGCGCCGCAACGTCGTGTTTGCCGATCACAGCCTGGCCACCGACACGGTGTTCTCCGAAGTGCACCTGGTCTCGTGCCGCAATGTGCTGATCTATTTCAACCGCGATCTGCAGGACCGCGCCGTTGGCCTGTTCCGTGAGGCGCTGGTTCACCGTGGCTTCCTCGGCCTGGGCAGCAAGGAATCGCTGCAGTTCGGCCGCCACCACGATGCGTTCGAAGCCTGCTCGCGCGAGCATCGGCTGTACCGGAAGGTCGTTTGATGGCCGCCCCGCGTCCGCATCTGCTGGTCGTCGGCGCCTCTGCCGGTGGCGTGGCTGCGCTGCAGGCGCTGCTGGGTGCGCTGCCGGCCGGTCTGCCGATACCGGTGCTGGTGGTGCTGCATCTGCCGCGCGACCGCAGCAGCCGCATCGCCGAAGTACTGGCGCCGTACTGCGCGCTGCAGGTGCGCGAGGCGGAGGACAAGCAGCCGCTGCAGGCGGCGACGGTGACCTTCGCCGCACCCGACTACCATCTGCTGGTCGAGGACGCGCAGACCATCGCGCTGTCGATGGATGAGCCGGTGCTGTTCTCGCGCCCGGCCATCGATCCGTTGTTTGAATCCGCTGCGGCCGTGTTCGGGCCGCAGCTGCTGGCGGTGCTGCTGACCGGTGCCAGCAGCGATGGCAGTGAAGGGGTGGCTGCCGTGCGATCCGCCGGTGGCCGCGCCTGGTTGCAATGCCCCGAGGAGGCCGAGGCATCGATGATGCCGGCCTCCGCCCTGCAGCACGCCGGCGCAGATGCCGTGCTGCCTCTTGAATTGATGTGCCGTCGCTTGAAGGAGTTGTTCGCATGAACCTGCTGCCACCGGACCCTGCGCAGTCGCAGACCCCGGTCAACCTGCTGATCGTCGATGACGTGCCGCAGAACCTGGTGGCCATGCAGGCGCTGCTGCGCCGCGAGGGCGTCAATCTGCTGCTGGCCGGCTCGGGCGCACAGGCGCTGGAGCTGCTGCTGGAGCATGAAGTGGCGCTGGCGCTGCTGGACGTGCACATGCCGGAGATCGATGGCTTCACCCTGGCCGAGCTGATGCGTGGCTCGCAGCGCAGCCGCGATGTGCCGATCATTTTCCTGACCGCCTCGCCGGATGATCCGGTGCGTGCGTTCAAGGGCTACGAGAGCGGTGCGGTCGATTTCCTGCACAAGCCGGTGGCCCCGCAGGTGATCCTGAGCAAGGTCAACGTGTTCATCGAGCTTTACCAGCAGCGCCAGCTGCTGAAGGCGCGCAACGAGGCGCTGGAGCGCGCGTTGAAGTTGAACGAGACGATGGCCGCCGTGCTGACCCACGATCTGCGCACGCCGCTGTCGGCCATCCTGCTGTGCGCCGACAAGCTGTCGCTGGAACTGCCACCGGGTAATACCAGTGCGCAGCAGACGCTGCAGTACCTGGAAGCCAGCACCGTGCGCATGGCGCGCATGGTCGAGCAGCTGCTGGATTTCTCGCGCATCCGCAGCGGCGGGCTGCGCCTGGAGGCCAATGCCTGCGACATGGAAGCACTGGCGCGTGCAGTGATCGCCGAAGCCGGCAGCGCGCACGGCAGCGATCGCATCGCTTTCGAAGCCAGCGGTGATGCCACGCTGCACGGCGACATGGATCGCCTGGGGCAGGTGGTGGCCAACCTGGTCGGCAATGCGATCACCCATGGGGGCAAGGACGTAGTGCGGGTTGCCGTCGATGGCAGCGATTCGCGGGTGGTGACCCTGCGCGTGCGCAATGTCGGGCACATCGAGGAAGCACTGCTGCCGCGCCTGTTCGAGCCGTTCAAGGCCAGCTTCCACCAGAGCAAGGGGCTGGGCCTTGGCCTGTACATCGTCGATCAGTTCGTGGCCGCGCACGGTGGACGCCTGAATGCACGCAACGAGCAGGGGCAGGTGGTGTTCGAAGCGGTGCTGCCGCGGCGTGCCGACGCGCGCATCAGCCGTTAACTGAATTCTTCAGGGAACGCGTGGGCGAACTGAGACGGGCTCGTCCGTAGCTGCTACCGTGGACGCTTACGTTGCCAAGGAAGATTCATGCCACTACGCGCCATTGCCTACGTCAGCCAGGCCCGGCCGGACCTTTCCGCCGAACGCCTGCAGACGTTGGTGAACGATGCCACCCGGTTCAACCGGATGGCCGGGGTGACGGGCGTGTTGTTGCACGATGGGCAGCGTTTCCTGCAGTACATCGAAGGACCGCCCGATGGCATCGATTCGGTGTACGAGCGCATCCTGCAGGCGGGCAGTCATGTGGACATCGTCGAACTGGCGCGCGGGCGGTTGGGCCAGCGCCAGTTCCCGTACTGGTCGATGCGCGCGTTGCCGGTCGATGCGCTGAAGCTGCGCCAGCTGGCCAGCAGTGACTGGTCCGGTTTCTCGCGCACGGTGGAGGGCGATGATGCCGAACCCACCGCAGTGGATCTTCTGAGCGCCGTCGTGCGCCCTATGCTCAGCGCTGGGTAGCGTCGAGCTTGCTCGACTGAATGGCTTCGGTAGTCGAGCAGGCTCGACTCTACGGGACCGTGTTTCACTCCGCGGTCACCTGTGCCGGGTTCCCATCGGGCTTCCTGGGGAAGGGAGTACGGCATGAAGCGGACGAAGTGGCAGGGCAGGGCGGCGCTGGCCATGGCGCTGGCGGCGGCGATGGTCCCGGCATGGGCGTGCACGCGCGCGGTCTATCTCGGTGACAACGGCGATGTGATCACCGCCCGGTCGATGGACTGGAAGGTGGACGTTGCCACCAACCTGTATGTCCTGCCGCGCGGCATCGAACGTACCGGCCAGGCCGGACCGAAGTCGGCGAAGTGGACCGCGCGCTACGGCAGCGTGGTGGCGACCGGCTACGACGTGTCCACTACTGACGGCATGAACGAGAAGGGCCTCGTCGCCAACCTGCTGTGGCTGGTCGAATCGGAATATCCGCAGCAGCGTGGCAACAAGCCGGGGCTGGCCATCTCGCTGTGGGCGCAGTACGTGCTGGACAATTTCGGCAGCGTGGCCGAGGCCGTGGCTGCACTGGAGCGCGAGCCGTTCGCCATCGTCACCGACAAGGTGCCCGGTGAGGACCGCCAGGCGACCTTGCATCTTTCGCTGTCCGACGCTACCGGCGACAGCGCCATCATCGAATACATCGGCGGCCGCCAGGTCATCCATCACGACCGCCGCTACCAGGTGATGACCAACTCCCCGATCTTCGATCAGCAGCTGGCACTCAATGCCTACTGGAAGAGCATCGGGGGCACGGTGATGCTGCCGGGTACCAACCGCTCGGCCGATCGCTTCGCGCGTGCCTCGTTCTATATCAATGCCATTCCCAAGGCTGAAGATCCGGTGGAGGCGCTAGCCAGTGTGTTCAGCGTCATCCGCAATGTGTCGGTGCCGTTTGGCATCACCACGCCGGGCGAGCCGAACATCTCGTCCACGCGCTGGCGCACGGTGGCCGACCACAAGCGCCGGCTGTACTTCTTTGAATCGGCGCTGACGCCCAACACGTTCTGGGTCGATCTGAACAAGGTCGATTTCGGCGGGCAGGTGCTCAAGCTCGACCTGGGCCGGGACCAGCGCAACACCTTCTCCGGTGATGCGCTGTCGCAGTTCGTGCCGAGCAAGCCGTTCGCCTTCCTCGGCACCGACGGCTAGGGCGCGCGGCTGTCGTCCTTCGGATAGACCGCGAGGATGTCGCAGCCTGGGCGGGCGAAGCTGGGGGTGTAGGTGCGGCCGTCGCCCTCGATGCCCGAGGGCATCAGCACGATGCGGTCGCGGGGGTTGCCGCAGATCAGGCCGTTCTGCAGGCCGGACTGGAAGTCCACGTCGGTGGCGCCGGCCAGGATCGAACAGCTGCTGGCCAGCTCCACGTGGTAATAGCGATGGCCACCATTGCGGCGCGGGTTGGTTTCCACCACCACGCCTTCCGGGCTTTCGCTCCAGCCGCGAATGTTGCGGGTGGCGAAGCATACAGCCGACGAGGTCTGGAAGCTATGTGGGGTGTCGCCGCTGCGGCCTCCCCGGCCCTTTGCACTCACGGTCACACCGGGCAGGGTGGATGCGTACTGGCGGCTGCTTTCGCGGGCGATCGCGGCGAAACTGCGGCCGTCGATCGGCGTGACCGCTCTGACCGCGCAGCTTCGGCCGTCGACCACCACCCGTTCGCCTGGCTGGCCGCAGGCCCACCCCTGCGGGGCTTCCAGTCTGAGCACGTCGGCTTCGTTGACGCCCGGGCAGGCGGCGGCGAAATCAAGTTGGAAGGCCCGGCCCTGACCATCGGCGACGGCGATGGCGCCCGGCGTGTCCTGTTCCACCTGCTGCACGTCGCGTGCATCGAGGCAGCCTGGTGCCGGCGGCGTACGCACTTCCCGTGCGTGCAGCGGCGTCACGACGGGGCTGGCAAGTGCCAGGGCGAGCAGCAATGGTCGGATATTCATCATGCAATCCTTGCGGGGTGAACATCGTCCGAACATAGCATGCGGTCCTGCCCGCCTTGATGACTGCATTGCAGGCCGGACTGCGCACGCGCACACTGCCGCGATGGGCGCCATCTTCCACCTGCGGCACTACGGCCAGTCAACGGGCCTGGACCGCCACGACTACGCACAGTGGGTGCTGCCGCTGCAGGGCGAGCTGCAGTTCGAGCTGGAAGGACGCGGCGGCCGTCTGGATCTGCTGCAGGGGGCCTTCGTTGCCGCCGGTGAGGCGCATGACCAGGTGGCACATGGGCCGAACGGTTTCGTGATCGTCGATTGCGGCCCAGGCGTGCTCGATGACCTGACCCAGGAGCACCTCAGTCGCCAGCGCTGGCTGCACCTGCCGCTGTCACTGCGCCAGCGCCTGGCCCAGGTGCGGGTCGGCGGCTGCATGCCTGAGCTGTTGGCTGACCTGCTGCGGGCGTTTGCCCCTGCGGGCAGTGGTGCGCGGCTGCAGGCCCTGTGTTCGGCCGTGCAGGCCGATCCCGGGCAAACGTGGCCGGTGGCGCGCATGGCGGCCCATGTTGGCGTCAGCGAAAGCCGGCTGCATGCCTTGTTCCAGCGTGAATTCGGGGTCAGTCCGCAGGCGTGGCTCAGCGCCAGCCGGCTGCGCTGGGCCAAGCATGCGCTGCTGACCAGCGCAGCGCCGATCAGCGAAATCGCGCTGGCGGCCGGCTATTCCGAGCAGAGCGCACTGACCCGTGCGCTGCGCCGCGAGACGGGGCTGACCCCGAGCGCCTGGCGGCGCGGGGATGCGTCTCTGTAGAGTCGAGGGGGGGGGGGGGGGGGGGGGCCCGCACCGCGGCGGGCGCCACAGGCTCAAAAGAGAGGGGTGGGG
>NZ_VYKI01000008.1:121405-149842 GCF_008710035.1 Stenotrophomonas cyclobalanopsidis
GGGGGTTGGCTCCTTTTTCCCCGGGCCCGGCCCCGCCCCCCCCCCCCCCCCCCCCCCCCCCCCCCCCCTCGACTCTACGAAGAGATTGGGCAGTAGCCTCGGTCAAGACGCCGCGCCCATCGCCGCCTACACTGCGCGGCCTGTTCTCTCCCCCCGAAGCACCTGATATGCGCAACAACCCGATGGCCCTGGGCATCGCCAATGGCGTTGCCGCTGGCGCGCTGTGGGGCGTGGTCTTCCTCGCGCCTGCCGTGCTGCATTCCTTCAACGCACTGCAACTGTCCGCCGGCCGCTATCTGGTCTACGGCCTGATCGCGGTGATCCTGCTGCTGCCGCGCTGGAAGCGCCTGGCGCCGAAGCTGGGGCGTGCGGAGTGGATGGGCCTGCTGTGGCTCAGCCTGGCCGGCAATCTGGTGTATTTCCTGCTGCTGGCCACGGCCGTGCAGTGGGCAGGCGGCGCGGCGGCCTCGCTGATCGTCGGCCTGATCCCGGTGGTGGTGACCTTGGTCGGCGTGCGCGAAAAGGGCGCGGTGCCGTTGAAACAACTGTTGCCCGCGCTGGGGCTGTGCGTGCTCGGCGTGGCCCTGGTCGGCTGGGAATCGCTGATGTCCGAGCACCTGGGCACGCCGTGGCGGCAGCGCCTGATCGGCCTGCTGTGTGCCTTTGGTGCGCTTTTCTCGTGGGCGCTGTACTCGGTGGGCAACAGCCGTTGGCTGGCCCGGCGTGCCGATCTGTCCAGCCATGACTGGTCGCTGCTGACCGGCGTCACCACCGGTGGCCTGTCGCTGCTGCTGGTGCCGATGGCCTTCATCGGCCAGACCGCCGACCACACCCCCGCGCAGTGGAGCCTGTTCTGGGTGATCAGCGCCGGCGTCGCGGTCATCGCGTCGATCATCGGCAACGCGTTCTGGAACCGTGCCAGCCGCCTGCTTCCGTTGACCCTGACCGGGCAGATGATCGTGTTCGAAACCCTGTTCGCGCTGCTCTACGCCTTCGCCTGGCAGTGGCGTTGGCCGACCCTGCTTGAGGCGCTGGCGATCGTGTTCCTGGTGGCAGGCGTGCTGCTGTGTGCCCACGCGCACCGCGCTCCGCGTGCGATCGCCGAACATGCCGGCTGATTGCCGGCCTCATGCGCTCTGATGCCCGATTTGTCTCAATTGCAACCAAATGGCTGCACGTTGGGCGATGATCGGAACAAGCGATTTTTGCATCGCAGCACTTGACAGGCCCCCGGCACACGGTGTTTTCTGTGCGCCATGGTCTTCGATGCTGCTCTCGCCAGCCTGATTGCCCCCGCCACCGCGGGCGCGTCGACTGCGCCCGTCGCCATCACCACCATTATTACCACTACCGCCACCACTGCCCTGGTGCGGCCCGTCGTCTTCGTGTAATTCCCGAAAACAACGGCCCCGCACCATCCAGGTGACGGGGAAACCTACCACCTGCATGTGACGGGGCCTCCTACCGAGGTCTGCATGTCTTCCCACGCTCCCGCCCATCCCGCTGCACCGGCCGAGCTGGCCGCACCGTCCACCGTCGTGCACAAGTTCGGCGGCACCTCGGTGGCCAGCGCCGAACGCTACCGCCATGTAGCCGGCCTGCTGCTGGCCCGTCCCGAGTCGCTGCAGGTCACCGTTGTGTCGGCGATGAAGGGCGTCACCGATGCACTGATCGAGCTGGCCCAGCTGGCGGCGCGCGGCGATGCGGGCTGGCGCGAGGCCTGGCATGCCCTGCGTGCACGCCACCGTGGCGCGGCGGTGGCCCTGCTCGGCGAGCAGGTAGGCGAGACCGTGGAATGGATCGACGTGCGCTTCGACCACCTGGCCGAAGTGCTGGGTGCGCTGGCGGTGATCGGTGAGTTGCCGCGCGAGGTGCTGGACCGCGTGCAGGGGCTGGGCGAAGTGTTCTCCGCGCAGCTGCTGGGCATGCACCTGCAGGCACTCGGCGAAGACTGCGCGGTGCTGGATGCGCGTGATGTGCTGGTGGTGGGCCACGGCGAACTGGGCGTGGATGTGGACTGGGAGGCCAGCGCTGACCGACTGGCGAAATGGCGCCTGCAGCATCCGCAGTCGCGCGTGGTCGCCACCGGTTTCGTTGCCCGTGACCGTGAAGACCGCATCACCACGCTGGGCCGCAACGGCAGCGACTACTCCGGCGCGATCTTCGCTGCGCTGTTCAACGCAGATCAACTGCACATCTGGACCGACGTCGACGGCGTGTTGTCGGCCGATCCGAGACTGGTGCCGGAGGCCGTGCAGCTGCAAGCACTGAGCTACGACGAAGCCTGTGAGCTGGCCTATTTCGGCGCCAAGGTCGTGCATCCGCAGACGATGTCGCCGGCCATCCGCCTGGGCCTGCCGATCTTCATCCGCAACACCTTCCATCCGGCGCACCCGGGCACGCGCATCAGCGCCGAACGCTCGCCGCGCGGGCCGGTGAAGGGCCTGACCCTGAGCCCCGACCTGGCCCTGTTGAACCTGGAAGGCACCGGCCTGATGGGCGTGCCGGGCACGGCCGAACGCGTGTTCTCGGCCCTGCGCCAGGCGCAGGTGTCGGTGGTGATGATCTCGCAGGGGTCGTCCGAGCACTCGATCTGCTGCGTGGTGAAGGCCGGCGAGGCCGCGCGTGGTCGTGAGGCCCTGCTGCATGCATTCGCCCACGAACTGGCGGTGGGCCAGGTGCAGCGCGTGCAGGTCGGCGAGGGCGTCAGCGTGCTGGCCGCCGTGGGTGACGGCATGGCCGGCCAGCCCGGTGTGGCCGCACGCCTGTTCGAGGCGCTGGGACGTGCACGGGTGAACATCCTGGCGATCGCGCAGGGCTCGTCCGAGCGCAACATCTCCGTGGCCGTGGCCAGCGCCGATGCAACGCGCGCCCTGCGTGCCGCGCACGCCGGTTTCTGGCTGTCGCCGCAGACGTTCGCGGTGGGGGTGATCGGGCCGGGCAATGTCGGCGCCGCGCTGCTGGACCAGTTGCTGGCCGCGCGCCCCCAGCTGCTGGCCAAGGCCAACGTCGATCTGCGCCTGCGTGCGCTGGCCTCGCGTTCGCGCATGCGCCTGGAAGCCGATGTCCTGCACGCCGACTGGCGGCAGGCGCTGCACGACGATGGCCAGGCCAGCAACCTGGACGCCTTCACCGAACACCTGCTGGCCGCACACCTGCCGCACGCGGTGGTGATCGACTGCAGTGGCAGCGCCGAAGTGGCCGAGCGCTACGAGGGCTGGTTGGCCGCCGGCATCCATGTGGTCACCCCGAACAAGCAGGCGGGTTCGGGTCCGCTGTCGCGCTACCAGCGCATCCATGCCGCTGCCGCCGCCAGTGGCGCGCGCTTCCGTTACGAGGCCACGGTGGGCGCCGGCCTGCCGGTGATCACCACGCTGCGCGACCTGGTCGATACCGGCGATGAAGTGCTGGCGGTGGAAGGCATCTTCTCCGGCACGCTGGCCTGGCTGTTCAACCGCTTCGATGGCAGCCAGCCGTTCTCCGCCCTGGTGGCGCAGGCACGTTCGATGGGCTACACCGAGCCGGACCCGCGCGATGACCTGTCCGGCGTGGACGTGGCGCGCAAGCTGGTGATCCTCGCCCGTGAGGCCGGCCACGCGCTCAGCCTGGAACAGGTGCAGGTCGAAAGCCTGGTGCCGGCGCTGCTGCGCGATGGCAGCGTGGATGACTTCATGGCCCGCCTGGGCGAATCCGATGCCAGGCTGCTGCAGCGCCTCCAAGAGGCCCGGGCGCGTGGGGCGGTGCTGCGCTATGTCGCCCGGCTCGATGCGGAGGGTGCGTCGGTGGGCCTGCAGGAACTGCCGGCTGACCACACCTTCGCCAACCTGCGCCTGACCGACAACGTGGTGCAGTTCCGCACGCGCCGCTACTGCGACAACCCGCTGGTGGTGCAGGGCCCGGGTGCCGGGCCGGAAGTCACCGCCGCCGGCGTGTTCGCCGACCTGCTGCGCGTGGCCGCCGGCGAAGGAGCGCGGCTGTGATTGCACGTGCATTCGCGCCCGCGTCCGTTGCCAACGTGGCGGTGGGCTTTGACATTCTCGGGCATGCCATTGCCGGCATCGGCGATACCGTGACGGTGCGCCGCATCGATGAGCCGACCGTGCGCATCGACGCCATCCGTGGCAGTGCCGTCGAGCTGCCGCTGGATGCGCCGGGCAACACGGCCGGGGCGGCGCTGATCTCGCTGCGCGAGGGCCTGGGTCTTCCGTATGGCTTCGCCGTCGAGATCGACAAGGGCATTCCGTTCGGCTCGGGCATGGGCGGTTCGGCCGCCTCGTGCGTGGCCGCACTCGTGGCCGCCAACGCGCTGCTCGATGCACCGCTGCCGCGCGAAGCGTTGTATCCGCATGCGCTGGATGGTGAGGCAGTGGCCAGCGGCGGGCGCCACGGCGACAACGTCGGGCCGCTGCTGCTGGGCGGACTGGCGCTGTGCACGGCTGATCGCCTGCTGTCGATCCCGGTGCCGGCCAGCTGGCACAGCCTGCTGGTGCATCCGCACGCGGTGCTGGAGACCCGGCGAGCGCGTGCGGCACTGCAGGGCAGCTATGCGCTGGGCGAGTTCGTCGCGCAGAGCGCCAACCTTGCCCTGGTGCTCAGCGGTTGCCATCGCAGCGATGCGACCCTGGTACGCGCCGGCCTGCGCGACGTGCTGGTGGAGCCGCGCCGCGCCGCGCTGATCGCCGGCTTTGACACTGCACGCGATGCCGCGTTGGCGGCCAACGCAATGGGTGCGGGCATCTCCGGCGCAGGCCCGAGTGTGTTTGCCTGGTTTGAAGATGCCGACCAGGCCCATGCCGCTGCGGCGCCCGTGCGCGCGGCGTTTGCCGCCGCAGGCTTCGACAGCGAAGCCTGGGTCTCGCCGCTGGACGCTGCTGGAGCGCGACTGTGCTGAAACCTTCCCCCTTGCTGGATACCGAGCTCATGCAATTCGTTTCGACCCGAGGCCATGCGCCCGCTGTTGGCCTGAGTGCCGCCATCGCCGCCGGCCTGGCACCCGATGGCGGCCTGTACGTGCCCGACGTGTTGCCTGCGCCGCGCGAACTGCACGCCGGTGCCACCCTTGCCGAGACCGCTGCCGATCTGCTGGAGCCGTTTTTCGAGGGTGATCCGTTGCAGGACGCACTCCCGGAGATCTGCCGCGAGGCTTTCGATTTCCCGGTGCCGCTGCGTCCGCTGGGCCGCGACGACGACCATGTGCTGGAACTTTTCCATGGCCCGACCGCCGCGTTCAAGGACATCGGCGCGCGCTTCCTTGCCGGCACCCTGTCGCGCCTGCAGGCGGGCAAGGGCCGTGACCTGACGATTGTCGTGGCGACTTCCGGCGATACCGGTGCCGCGGTGGCAGCGGCCTTTCATCGCCAGCCCGGCGTGCGCGTGGTGGTGCTGTATCCCGATGGCCGTGTTTCGCCGCGCCAGGCACACCAGCTGGGCTGCTTCGGCGACAACATCCAGGCGCTGCGCGTGGCCGGCTCGTTCGATGACTGCCAGGCGATGGTCAAGCAGGCGCTGGCCGACACCGATCTGCAGGCGCAGGTGCCGTTGAGTTCGGCCAACAGCATCAGCCTCGGGCGTCTGCTGCCGCAGATGAGCTACTACGCGCATGCGGCGCTGACCCATCACGCGCGCACGCGGCGCCGCCTCAACCTGGTGGTGCCGACCGGCAACCTGGGCAATGCGATGGCGGCCGTGCTGGCGCGTGCGCTGGGTGTGCCGATCGGCCAGATCGTGTTGGCCACCAATGCCAATGCGGTGCTGCCGGCCTACTTCAACGGCGGCGACTATCAGCCGCAGGCCAGCGTGGCCACCGTGGCCAACGCGATGGATGTGGGCGCGCCGAGCAACTTCGAGCGCCTGCGATGGCTGTATGCCGAGGACGATGGCGAACTGCGCGCCGCCTTCCGCGCGTTCGCGGTGGATGACGTGAGCATCCGCGCGACCATCGCCAGTGCGCATGCCAGCAGCGGCGAGCTGTTCTGCCCGCACACCGCCACTGCGGTAAAAGTGCTGCATGACCTGCGCGCGCGCGGCGCCAAGGGCGACTGGGCGGTGGTGTCGACCGCGCACCCTGCAAAGTTCGAGGCGGTAGTGGAACCTTTGATCGGCGAAAGCGTGGCGGTGCCGCCGGCACTGGATGCGTTGCTGCAGCGGCCGGCGCATGCCGAGCCGCTGGCCGCCGATTACGCGGCGTTGCGCGAGGTGTTGCTGCGCTGATCAAACGCCGCCGGGCATGGCCCGGCGCTACCAGTAGGTCCATGTCATACGTGGATGCAGGCCGGCAACGTATGTGGGTAGCGCCGGGTCATACCCGGCGAGCGCAGCGGCAAACGGTAGCGCCGGGTCATACCCGGCGAGTGCAGCGGAGTCAGGCCAGCCCTTCGCCCGCCAGCGCGCGCAGCCCATCCTCGTCGAGGATCTCCACCACGTTCAGATGGGGCAGGGCGATCAGGCCCTGCTGGCGCAGCTTGGTGAAGGTGCGGCTGACCGTTTCCATGGTCAGGCCGAGGTGGTCGGCGATATCGCCGCGGCCCATCGGCAGCGAGACGCGCAGGCCATCGCCGCCCAGCCTGGCCTCGCGTGCGGCCAGGCGCAGCAGGAAGTCGGCCAGCTTTTCGGCCGGTTGCAGGCGGGCCAGCGCCAGCGCGGCATCCTGGGCGGCATCCAGTTCCTGGCAGGCGCGCTGCAGCAGCTTGCGCTCCAGGTGCGGGAAGCGGCCACGCAGCGCCTTCATCTGCGGCAGGGCCACGCGGCAGACACGGCTGTCAGCGATGGCTTCGATATCGTGGCGATGGTGGTCGCTGCCACTGAGGCCGAGGTAATCACCCGGCAGCACGAACCCGTTGATCTGGCGACGGCCATCGGCCAGCGTGCGCACCAGGCGCAGTGCACCCGACGTCAATGTATAGACATGCTGGCGTTCTTCGCCGGTGCGGGCCAAGGTGCTGCCCAGGCCCACCTGCTGCGACACGGTCACCTGTTCCAGCGCCTGCACTTCGTCGGGCGACAGCGCCGAACAGACCGCCAGGTGGCGGACCGAGCAGTGCAGGCAGTCCAGCGTGGTGCAGGACGGCGCGGCGTCATCGTGGGCGGCGGACGGAGCGCCGGAAGGCCGGGACATGGTGCGGAGGCGTATCACGGGCGGGGGAGGGCCTTATGATACTTCATGCGGCCCTATGGCCCCTGATCGGCGGCTGAGCCATGCGGGGCGGTAGAATGTCGCCCCCTCCCACGTTCCCGTTCCTGCAGGAGTTCCGCCCGTGATCAAGCCCCGTACCCCGCCCGGCACCCTTGAACTGTTGCCGCGCGAGCAGATTGCGTTCCAGCGCATGCTGGACGTCATCCGCCGCAACTACGAGCGCTTCGGGTTCCTGCCGGTGGAAACGCCGGTGTTCGAGCTGTCCGACGTCCTGCTGACCAAGTCCGGTGGCGAGACCGAGCGCCAGGTGTACTTCGTGCAGTCCACCGGCGCGCTGGCCAATGCCGCCGAATCGGGCGACCGCTCGCTGCCGGAAATGGCGCTGCGTTTCGACCTGACCGTGCCGCTGGCCCGCTACGTGGCCGAGCACGAGCACGAGTTGACCTTCCCGTTCCGCCGCTACCAGATGCAGCGCGTGTACCGCGGCGAGCGCGCCCAGCGTGGCCGCTTCCGCGAGTTTTACCAGTGCGACATCGACGTGATCGGCAAGGACAGCCTGAGCGTGCGCTACGACGCCGAAGTGCTGGCCGTCATCCACGCCGTGTTCTCCGAGCTGCGCATCGGTGATTTCAGCATCCAGCTGAACAACCGCAAGCTGATGCGCGGTTTCTTCGAAAGCCTGGGCGTGGCCGAAGGCGAGCGCCAGCTGGCCGTGCTGCGCGAGGTGGACAAGCTGGACAAGCGCGGCGCCGATTACGTGCGCGAAACGCTGGTGGGCGAGGGCTTCGACATCCCGGCCGAGCAGGTCGAGAAGATCCTGGCGTTCGTCGCCGTGCGCTCGAAGGGTCATGAAGATGCGCTGGCCCAGCTGGCTGCCCTGGAAGCCGGTGGCGCCTCGTCGGAAACCCTGCGCAACGGCGTGGCCGAGCTGCGCGAAGTGCTGCAGCTGGTGCAGGCGCTGGGCGTGCCGGAAACTGCGTACTGCCTGAACTTCTCCATCGCCCGCGGCCTGGATTACTACACCGGCACCGTCTACGAGACCACGCTGACCGACCACCCGCAGATCGGTTCGATCTGCTCGGGCGGCCGTTACGAAGACCTGGCCAGCCACTACAGCAAGTCCAAGCTGCCGGGCGTGGGCATCTCCATCGGCCTGTCGCGCCTGTTCTGGCAGCTGCGCGAGGCCGGCCTGATCGACGGCATCGAAGCCAGCAGCGTTCAGGCGCTGGTGGCACTGATGGACGAGCAGGGCATGGCGCAGTCGCTGGACATCGCCCGCCGCCTGCGCAGCGGTGGCATCAACACCGAAGTGCAGATGGAGCCGAAGAAGATCGGCAAGCAGTTCCAGTACGCCGCCAAGGCTGGCATCCGTTTCGTGGTCCTGGCCGGCGAAGACGAGCTGGCCCGCGGCGTCGTCGCAGTGAAGGACCTGGTGCGCGAGCAGCAGTTCGAAGTCTCCCGCGACGAACTGGCCAGCACCCTGCAGGTCGAGCTGGAACAGTCGAAGGTGATGTAACTGCCCGAGGCAGCGCCCAGAGGTTCAACGAAACGCCCACCACCCGGTGGGCGTTTTCGTTTCCGGACCGCGCTCCGAGTTCAGAGCCGTTTTCCTCCGGAAAACGGATCCGATCCCTGCCGTTCCAGCAGCTCGCGGCCGACTGTCGAAGGCGGGGTGGGTCCGGTTGCGGGGGCGTGAGCCGCATGGGCCCGAGGCATGCCTCGGGCGGGTTGGGCAGGACGCCCAACCCCGGTCTTGCCGTGTGCGCAGGACAGCGCACACGAGCAAGCGGCGACCGAGCTTACAGAGACGTACTTGCAGCGTCCCCCTCAGCCGGACCCACCCCGCCATCCCTCAGGAAGCCAGCTTCTGCTGTTGCTTCGGCTTCGGCTTCGGCTTCGGCAGGTGCAGGGCGCAGCCCTGCCAAGACCAACCCCGGATTTGACGCACTGCGCAAGAATGCGCTAACGTACTAGCGCGCTATTACATTGATGCAAGAAATCCACCCAGTGAAAGCCCGCCCCGACATCGCTGCCAAAGACCCCCAGGCCGACCTCGACTCCCTGGCCCAGGCCTTTGCCGCCCTGCGCGAACCCGACCAGGTGCTCGCCTTCCTGCGCGACCTCTGCACCCCGGCCGAGCTCGAAGCCATGGCCGACCGCTGGAAGGTCGTCCCCCTGCTGCAGCAGGGCGTGCCCTACCGCGAGATCCACGAACGCACCGGCGTCAGCGTGACCACCACCGGACGGGTGGCACGCACCCTCGAGCATGGCCATCGAGGCTATGCCGCCGCTGTCGACCGCCTTGCTTCGCGCTGATCCGCGCCCCGTTCCGAACTTAGAGACCTCCCCCATGAGTGCAACCCAGGCAGCGCCGGCACGTGACCGGCTGCGTATCGCCATCCAGAAGAGTGGCCGTCTGGCCGAACCCGCCCGCAACCTGCTCAGCGCCTGCGGCCTGAGCTGGCGCGAAAGCCGCGACAAGCTGTTCTGCTACGGCGAATCGCTGCCGGTGGACCTGCTGCTGGTGCGCGACGACGACATCCCCGGCCTGATCGCCGACGGCGTCTGCGATCTCGGCATCGTCGGCCGCAACGAGCTGGACGAGCAGGCCGCCGCACGCCGCCAGATCGGCCTGCCCGACGCCTACCAGGCCCTGCGCGGGCTGGGCTTCGGCCAGTGCCGTCTGATGCTGGCCGTGCCCGAGGAATGGCAGTGGGAAGGCCCGGCGCAGCTGGCCGGCACCCGCATCGCCACCAGCTACCCGGCCATCCTCAAGCAGTGGCTGGCCGAGCAGGGCGTGGACGCGCAGGTGGTCGAACTCTCCGGCTCGGTGGAAATCGCCCCGCGCCTGGGCACCGCCGAGCTGATCTGCGACCTGGTCTCCAGTGGCGCCACCCTGCGCGCCAACCAGCTCACCCCGGTGCACAACCTGCTGGACAGCGAAGCCGTGCTGGCCGGTGCAGTGCGCGTGCCGGACGACGCCCGCGCCGGGCTGCGCAGCATGCTGCTGCGGCGCTTGGACGGCGTGTTGCAGAAGCAGGATCGCAAGCTGCTGATGTTCCGCGCCAGCGAGGACCGCGTGGACGTGCTGGCGCAACTGCTGGCCGATGCCGAACCGCTGGTGCGTTTGCCTGCAGATGGTGGTGCACTGCGCCTGCAGACCATGTGCCCGGGGCCGCTGACCTGGCAGCGCATGGAAGAACTGGAGCGCGCCGGCGCACAGGGCCTGATGGTACTGAGCGTGGAGCGGTCGCTGGCATGAATCGTCTGATCTGGTCACAACTTGATGAAGCCGCCTGCAGCGCGGCGCTGACCCGCCCGGTGCAGTCCGTGGCGCAGCAGACCCGCGATGCCGTCGCCGCGCTGATCGCGCAGGTACGGATGCAGGGCGACGAGGCGCTGCGCGCCATCACCACCCGTTTCGATCGCGTCGAACTGACATCGTTTGAAGTGAGCGAGGCGGAGTTCGCTGCGGCCGAAGCCGCCGTGCCGGCAGAACTGCGCCAGGCCATGGTCGACGCCGCCGCGCGCATCACCCGCTTCCACGAAGCGGGCATGGGCAAGGGCTATGCGGTGGAAACCGCGCCCGGCGTGGTCTGCGAACGCATGCTGCGGCCGGTCGGCCGCGTCGGCCTGTACGTGCCGGCCGGCAGCGCACCATTGCCGTCCACCGCGCTGATGCTGGGTGTGCCGGCGCAGCTGGCCGGTTGCCCGCAGGTCGTGCTGTGCACGCCGCCGCGCGCCGATGGCACGGCCGATCCGGCGGTGCTGGTGGCCGCGCGCCTGACCGGCGTGCAGCGCGTGTACAAGCTGGGCGGTGCCCAGGCCATCGCCGCGATGGCCTACGGCACGGCCAGCATTCCGGCCTGCGACAAGCTGTTCGGGCCGGGCAACAGCTTCGTCACCGAAGCAAAGCAGCAGGTCGCACAGGACGGCGCCGCCGCCATCGACATGCCGGCCGGCCCTTCGGAAGTGCTGGTCATCGCCGATGCCGGTGCCAATCCGGCGTTCGTGGCCGCCGATCTGCTGTCGCAGGCCGAGCATGGCCCGGATTCGCAGGTGCTGCTGCTGACCGACGATGCGGCGCTGCTGGCGGCGGTCGAAGCGGAAGTGGAGCGCCAGGTCGCGCTGCTGCCGCGCCAGGAGATCGCACGCCAGGCCCTGTCGGCCTCGCGCCTGATCCAGGTCGATACGCTGGCGGACGCCTTCGCGATCAGCAACCGCTACGCACCCGAGCACTTGATCCTCGCCCTGCGCGGACCGCGTGACTGGCTGGACCAGGTGCAGGCCGCCGGCTCGGTGTTCCTCGGCGACTACACCCCCGAAGCACTGGGCGACTACTGCAGTGGCACCAACCACGTGCTGCCCACCGCCGGTGCCGCGCGTGCCTACAGCGGCGTCAGCGTCGCCAGTTTCCAGAACCTGATCAGCGTGCAGAGCGCCAGCGCCGCCGGCCTGGCCGCGATCGGCGGCTGCGCGCGCATCATCGCCAGCGCCGAAGGCCTGGACGCGCACGAACGTGCCGTGGCCCTGCGCATGGAGGCCGCCGCATGAGCGCCGCCATCGATGACGTGCTGGCACTGGTGCGCCCGGACCTGCAGGCCTTCGCCGGCTACAGCTCGGCGCGCAGCGCGGCCGTGCAGGGCGAGGTGTGGTTGAACGCCAATGAATCGGCCTGGGCCAATCCAGCCGACAGTGCCGGCAGCAGCCGACGCTACCCGGAGCCGCAGCCGCTGGCGCTGCGCGAAGGACTGGCGGCCCTGTACGGCGTGCAGCCGCAGCAGCTGCTGGTCGGGCGGGGCAGCGACGAGGCCATCGACCTGCTGGTGCGCGCCCTGTGCGTGCCTGGCCGCGATGCTGTGCTGGTGACCTCGCCGGTGTTCGGCATGTATGCGGTCTGCGCGCGCCTGCAGGGTGCGCCGTTGATCGACGTGCCGCTGGTCGATGGCGAAGACGGCCTGCGTGCCGACCTCGACGCGGTCATCGACACGGCACAGGCGCAGGGCGCCAAGCTGGTGTTCCTGTGCGCGCCGTCCAACCCGGCCGGCAGCGATATCAGCCTTGCCGGGATCGAACGCGTGGCCACCGCGCTGCGCGGGCAGGCCCTGGTGGTGGTCGACGAGGCCTACGTCGAATACGCGCAGCGCGCGTCGGCGACCACGCTGCTGGCTGCACACGCCAACGTCGCCGTGCTGCGCACGCTGTCAAAAGCGCACGCATTGGCTGCTGCGCGCATTGGCACCCTGGTTGCCGCGCCGGAACTGATTGCCGTGCTGCGTCGCTGCCAGGCGCCGTACCCGGTGCCGACCCCGTGTGCCGAGCTCGCCGTGCAGGCACTGCAGCCGGCCGCCTTGGCCCGTACCGCAGAGCGCGTGGCCACGGTCATCGCCGAGCGCGACCGTCTGTTCTCTGCCTTGCCGGGCCTGCCTGGCGTGCGTCGCGTGTACCGCTCGTCCGGCAACTACCTGCTGGTCCGCTTCGCCGATGCGCAGGCGGCGTTCGATACACTGCTGGCCGCCGGCGTGGTGGTGCGTGACCAGCGCGCCGCGCCGCAGCTGGGCGATGCCCTGCGCATCAGCATCGGCAGCCCCGAAGAAAACGACCGCGTGCTCGCGGCCCTGTCGGCCCGGAGGGCTGCTGCATGACCCCCATCCTGTTCATCGACCGCGACGGCACCCTCATCGAGGAGCCGGCCGACTTCCAGATCGACGCCTACGAAAAGCTGCGCTTCGTGCCACAGGTGATCCCGGCGCTGCTGAAGCTGCGCGACGCCGGTTACCAATTCGTCATCGTCACCAACCAGGACGGCCTGGGCAGCGAAAGCTACCCGCGCGCCAGCTTCGATGGCCCCAACGACCTGATGCTGCAGATCTTCGAAAGCCAAGGCATCAGCTTCCGGGACGTGCTGGTGGACTGCAGCTGGCCGCAGGACAACGCGCCCACCCGCAAGCCGGGCATCGGCCTGATGACCGCCTACCTGCAGGACCGCAGCATCGACTGGGCGCGGTCGGGCATGGTCGGTGACCGCATCACCGACCTGCAGTTCGCCGACAACCTCAACATCCGTGGCTTCCAGCTGCGCACCGAACAGTTCGGTGGTGAGTGGGACTGGCCCGGCATCGCCCACGCCCTGGCCGATGCACCGCGCACCGCCGTGGTCCAGCGCAACACCAAGGAAACGAAGATCCGCGTCGAACTGGACCTGGATCGTGCCGGCGACGCGTATATTTCCACTGGCCTGCCGTTCTTCGACCACATGCTGGAACAGATCGGCAAGCACGGCGGCTTCGCTCTGGATATCCGGGCCGAGGGTGACCTGCACATTGACGAACACCACACGATCGAAGACACCGGGCTGGCCCTGGGCCAGGCGCTGCGCGAGGCGCTGGGTGACAAGCGCGGCATCGGCCGCTATGGCTTCACCCTGCCGATGGACGAGACCCTGGCCAGCGTCGCGCTGGATTTCAGCGGCCGGCCGTATTTCGTGTTCGAAGGCGAGTTCAAGCGCGAGCGCGTGGGCGACATGCCGACCGAGCTGGTGCCGCACTTCTTCCGTTCGCTGTGCGATGCCAGCGGCCTGAACCTCAACCTGCAGGTGCGCGGCGACAACGACCACCACAAGGTGGAAGCCTGTTTCAAGGCACTGGCGCGTGCACTGCGCCCGGCACTGGCCCGTCAGGGCAGCGCGTTGCCGACCACCAAGGGGGCGCTGTGAGCGAGGTTGCACTGATCGATGCCGGCGGTGCCAACCTCGGTTCGGTGCGCTACGCGCTGGAGCGGCTGGGCGCGAACGTGCGCCTGGTACGCGATGCCGAGGGCCTGGTCGGCGCGCAGCGGGTGATCCTGCCCGGCGTCGGAGCCGCGGCACCGGGCATGCAGCGCCTGCATGCACAGGGCCTGGTTGAACCGCTGCGCCGCCTGGAGGTACCGCTGATGGGCATCTGCCTGGGCATGCAGCTGCTGTTCGAACGTTCCGAAGAAACCGGCGTGGATGCGCTGGGCCTGATTCCCGGCACCGTGCGCAAGCTGGTGCCGGCCTGTGGCATCCGCGTGCCGCACATGGGCTGGAACCGGCTGCTGGCGCTGCGCCCGTCGCTGCTGCTGCAGGGCGTGCCGGACCGTTCCAGCGCGTATTTCGTGCACAGCTACGCCGCGCCGCTGAACGCCCACACCGTCGCCGCCTGTGACCACGGCGGCCTGTTCACCGCCGTGATCGAGCAGGGCCGCTATTTCGGCGCCCAGTTCCACCCCGAGCGTTCCGGCGATACCGGTTCGCTGATGCTGCGCAATTTCCTCGAGGGCACTGCTGCATGAGTTTCACCGTCTACCCCGCACTGGATATCCGCGAAGGCCGCGTGGTGCGCCTGCGCCAGGGCGACTACGCGCAGGAAACCTCCTACGGCGACGATCCGCTGCCGCGCGCGCAGGCGTTTGCCGCGCAGGGCGCGCAGTGGATGCACCTGGTCGACCTGGACGCTGCTCGCGCCGGCGGCTACACCCTGGCCCCGCTGCTGGCGTCGATCCGCCAGAACACCTCCCTGCAGGTGCAGACCGGTGGCGGCGTGCGTGGTCGCGATGACGTGGCGCGCATCCTCGATGCCGGTGCCAACCGCGTGGTGGTCGGCTCGCTGGCCGTGCGCCGCCCCGACGAAGTGCTGGGCTGGCTCGCTGAATTCGGCGCCGAACGCATCACCATTGCCCTCGACGCCCGCCAGGACGCGCAGGGCCAGTGGCAGCTGCCGGTGCACGGCTGGACCGAGAATGCCGGGGTGACCCTGGACGACCTGGCCCAGCGCTACGCGCGCGGCGGCATGCGCCACCTGCTGTGCACCGACATCGCCCGCGACGGCATGCTGGCCGGCCCCAACATCAGCCTCTACACGCACCTGTCGGCCCTGTTGCCGGGCGTGGCGGTGCAGGCGTCCGGTGGCATCCGTGACGTGGCCGACGTGGCCGAAGCACGCGCTGCCGGCTGCGGCGGCGCCATCCTCGGCAAGGCGCTGCTGGAACAGCGCATGGACCTGGGCGAGGCACTGGCATGCTGAGCCGCCGCATCATTCCCTGCCTGGACGTGCGCGATGGCCGCGTGGTCAAGGGCGTGCGCTTCCGCGACCACGTCGACATGGGCGACATCGCCGAGCTGGCCCAGCGCTACCGCGACCAGGGCGCCGACGAGCTGGTGTTCTATGACATCGGTGCCAGCCCCGAGGCACGCTCGGTGGACGTGGCCTGGATCGAGCGCATCGCGCGCCTGATCGACATCCCGTTCTGCGTGGCCGGTGGCATCGACAGCGTGAGCACCGCACGCCGGGTGCTGTTTGCCGGTGCGGACAAGGTGTCGATCAACTCGCCCGCGTTGGGTCGCCCGGAACTGATCACTGAACTGGCCGAAGAGTTCGGCGTGCAGTGTGTGGTGGTCGGCGTTGATTCGGTGCGCGAGGACGATGGCCAGTGGCGGGTGCGCCGTTTCACTGGTGACCCGAGCAAGACCCAGGCCGTGCCGCTGCGCACGCTGGACTGGATCGTCGAGGCGCAGCGCCGCGGTGCCGGTGAGATCGTGTTGAACTGCATGGACAGCGATGGCGTGCGCCGTGGCTACGATGTGGAGCAGCTGCGCCAGGCGCGTGCGTTGTGCAATGTGCCGCTTATCGCCTCTGGCGGTGCCGGTGCGATGGAGCACTTCGCCCAGGCCTTCGACCAGGCCGACGTGGACGGCGCGCTGGCTGCCAGCGTGTTCCACAGCGGCGCCATCGCCATTGCAGATTTGAAGCGCTACCTGCGCGACCAGCAGATCGAGGTTCGAGATGTCTATTGAAGTACGCCCGTCGCCGCAGGCGCTGCAATCGCTGGACTGGGCAAAGGGCGATGGCCTGCTGCCGGCCGTGGTGCAGGATGCCGACACCCTGCAGGTGCTGATGCTGGGCTATGTCAACGCCGAGTCGCTGCACGTCACCCAGGTGACCGGGCACATGACCTTCTTCAGCCGCAGCAAGCAGCGCCTGTGGACCAAGGGCGAGCAGTCCGGCCACGTGCTGGCGGTGCAGTCGATCAGCGTGGACTGCGATGCCGACACCGTGCTGGTGCTGGCACGTCCGGCCGGCCCGACCTGCCATACCGGTGCTGAAAGCTGCTTCGATGGCGCGCCGAAGGATTTCCTGGGTGGTCTGGGCCAGCTGGTGGCCGTGCGCGAAGCACAGCGTCCGCTGGGCAGCTACACCACCTCGCTGTTCGAAGGTGGCATCCGTCGCATCGCGCAGAAGGTGGGCGAGGAGGGCGTGGAAACGGCGCTGGCTGCGGTGGCGCAGGACGACGAGGCCCTGCTGGGCGAATCGGCCGACCTGCTGTACCACCTGCTGGTGCTGCTGCGCGCACGCGGGCTGTCGCTGCAGGACGCCCGCGATGTGTTGGAAATGCGCCATCGTTGATAGGGGCGTGCGGACCAACGGTCCGCACCTGCCGGGCACGCGGACGATGATGGAGGCGTGCGGACCAACGGTCCGCACCTACCGGACACTCGGGCGATGATGGAGGCGTGCGCACCAGCGGTCCGCAACTACCGGACGACATTGCGTGCGCGATGTCATCAACGGAATTTACAATGGGCGGTCTTTCTTTCCCGGACCGCCCCCATGAAACTGCCCGCCGCCTGGCTGTGCTGCCTGTTGCTGACTTCGCCGGCCTGGGCCGCCGACACGGTGGTCAGTGGCAAGGTCTATCTCGAACGCGACGGCAAGCCCGGTCGCGGCGCGACCGATCCGGGCCTGGCCGGGGTGCAGGTCTCCAATGGCGAGACCATCGTCAAGACCGCGGCCGACGGCAGCTACAGCCTGCCGGTGCGCGACGGGCAGACCGTGTTCGTTATCAAGCCCGATGCCTACAGCTTCCCGAAGGCGGCCGATGGTCTGCCTGCGTTCTGGCGCCACTATCGGCCGAACGGTTCACCGGCGCTGAAGTACGGCGGCATCGCCGCCACCGGCGCGGCCGATCGTGGCTGGGATTTCGCCCTGCAGTCCGATCGCCACGACAGCCGCCGTGGTTTCCAGATGCTGGTCTTCACCGATTCGCAGACTGCAAGTCTGAAGGACATCGGCTACTACCAGCAGTCCATCGTAGCGCCGCTGGTGGGCCAGACCAAGGCGCGCCTGGGTACCACCCTCGGCGACATCGTCAACGACGACCTGAGCCTGTACCCGGCCATCAACAAGGTCACCACCGGACTGGGCGTGCCGTGGTTCCATGTGCCGGGCAACCACGACCTGGATGTCGATGCCGCCAACGACGACCACTCGCTGGACAGCTGGCGCAACATCTACGGCCCGGACACCTACGCGGTGGAAGAGGGCGGGGCCAGCTTCGTGTTCCTCGACGACGTGGTCTACGACCCCAACGCCAAGCCGAAGTACGTCGGTGGCCTGCGCGAGGACCAGTTCGCCTTCTTGGCCGGCTACCTGAAGGGCCTGCGCAAGGACCGCCTGCTGGTGCTGGGCATGCACATCCCGCTGTTCGACGCTGCGCCGGGTCGCGAGACCTTCCGCCATGCTGACCGCCAGCGCCTGTTCGACCTGCTCAAGGACTTCCGCAACGTGCTTGTGCTGAGCGGCCACAGCCACACCCAGCAGCACGTCTACCACGGCAAGAACGAGGGCTGGCAGGGTGAGAAGCCGCTGCACGAATACAACGTCGGTGCCAACTGCGGCGCGTTCTGGTCGGGCGTGAAGAATGCCGCGGGCGTGCCGGACAGCACCATGAGCGATGGCACGCCGAAGGGCTATGCGCTGCTGGACGTGGCCGGCAATGGCAGCTACCGCCTGCAGTACCGCGTGGCCGGTGCCCCGGCCAGCGCCCAGATCGGCCTGCATGCGCCGAAGGTGCTGCGCCAGGGGGCCTACCCGGCATGGGGCGTGTACGCCAACGTGTACATGGGCGAAGACACCAGCGTGGTCGAGTTCCGCGTCGACGGCGGCGCCTGGCAGCCGATGAAGCAGGTCAGCCAGCCCGACCCGCGCCTGCTGGTGGAGAACGTGGCCGATGACACGGCCGACGCCCTGCGCGGCTATGATCGTTCGCCGGAAGCGACCGCATCGCCGCACCTGTGGCGTGGCGCGCTGCCGACCAACCTTGAGGTGGGCAGCCACAAGGTCGAGGTGCGCTCGACCCAGCCCGATGGCGCGGTGTTCACCGCCACCACCCGCTACAGCCTGCAGACGGCCCAGCCCTGATCCAGGCCGGACCGGGTGCAGGTTCGCTGCACCCTGTCCCGCAGCGTTGGCAAAGCGCGTTCAATGCCTGAGAATCGACACGATTCAATCGATTCAAGCAGGCCAGTGTGAACGTTGCAGCAGCGTCCCCGGTACTTTCCGATCTGGCCAGCCCTTTCGCTGGCAGCGGTGCCCCCCACGGCAATGATCCGCGCAGCCTGGTGGTGGCCGACGTCGGCGGCACCTTCGCTCGCCTGGCCCTGGCCGAGACTACGCCGGGGCAGACCCCGCGACTGGGCAGCTACCGCACCTACGCCTGCGCCGATCATCCAAGCCTGGCCGCGATCCTCGCCGATTTCACCGCCAGCCTCGACCAGCCGGTCAGCACGGCCGTGGTGGCGATTGCCGGTCTGCTCGATGGCGACGTCCTGATCAACGCCAACCTGCCATGGACGGTCTCGCTGTCGACCACCCGCGAGCAGTCCGGGCTGCAGGAACTGCAGCTGATCAACGATTTCGAAGCGGTGGCGCTGGCCATTCCCTACCTGCAGGCCGACACCCTGGTGCCGTTGAACGGCGATGCCGATCCGGCGCAGGCGTTCCCGGCGCTGGTGCTGGGTGCGGGGACCGGCCTGGGCGCCGCGCTGCGCTTTGCCGATGGTGACCGCCCTGTGCTGGCCAGCGAACTCGGCCACGCCGCGCTGGGCGCCGGCAACGCGCTGGAGCTGCAGGTGCTGGGCCAGCTGCTGCAGCGCTGGCCGCACGTGGACAACGAACGCGTGCTGTCCGGCAGTGGCCTGATGAACCTTTACCCGTGCCTGTGCGAACTGCGCGGCGCGACCCCGCAGTGGCACAGCACCGAGGCGCTGATCGGCGCGGCGCGCAGTGGCGAGGATCCGCTGGCAGTGGAAACCCTGCAGGTGTTCTGCGCATGGCTGGGCAGCCTGGCTGGCGACGCGGCGATCGCCGTGGGCGCGCGCTCGGTCTATCTGGCCGGCGGCATCTCCGCGCACGTGCAGGATTTCCTCGCCGATGGCCGCTTCCGCGAGCGCTTCCTCAACAAGGGCGTGCTGACCGACGTGCTGCGCCAGGTGCCGGTGTGGCGCGTCGAACACGGCCAGCTGGGCGTACTCGGCGCGGCGGTCTGGCACGCGGCACGCACGCCGGCGTAAGAACAACAGCAAGGGCTGACGGCAGGCTGCCAACGGCCGAACGGACGACGGAGGCGGACATGGTGGATCGCAGGCAGTTCCTTCAGGCCGGAGCACTGGCCGTGGGCATGGCGGCATTGCCGGGCGTCCAGGCGCGCGCGCAGGGCGGGGCGAAGGTTGTTTCAACCTGGGATTTCGGCGTTCCCGCCAACCAGGCGGCGTGGAAGGTGCTCGCCAACGGCGGCAGCGCGCTGGACGCGGTCGAAGCTGGTGCGCGCTGGGCCGAGAGCGAGCTGTGCAATCCCACCGTCGGCCATTGCGGCAATCCCGATCGCGACGGTGTGCTGAGCCTGGACGCCAGCATCATGGACGGCGATGGCCGCTGTGGCGCGGTTGCCGCGCTGGTGGACATCCTGCACCCGGTATCGGTGGCCCGCAAAGTGATGGAGAACAGCCCGCACGTGCTGCTGGTGGGCGAGGGCGCGCAGCAGTTCGCGGTGCAGCAGGGCTTCGAGCGCCAGCACCTGCTGACGCCGCAGGCCGAGGCGGCCTGGCGCGAGTGGCTGAAGACCGGGAAGTACCAGCCGCAGATCAACGCCGAGCGCCGCGGCATCCCCGGCAACAGCGACAACCACGACACCATCGGCATGCTGGCGCTGGACGCCAAGGGAAACCTCGCCGGCGCCTGCACCACCAGTGGCATGGCCTGGAAGCTGCACGGCCGCGTGGGTGACAGCCCGATCATCGGCGCCGGCCTGTACGTGGACAACGAGGTCGGCGCGGCCACGGCCTCGGGCGTGGGCGAGGAGATGATCCGCAACGCGGCCTCGTTCCTGGTGGTCGAGCTGATGCGCCAGGGGCGCACGCCGGCCCAGGCCTGCCGCGAGGCCATCGACCGGGTGGTGCGCAAGCGCCCTGAAGCCAGCAAGACGCTGCAGGTCTGCTTCCTGGCGATGAACAAGCAGGGCGAGGTCGGCGCGTACGCGTTGCATCGCGGCTTCGTCTACGCGGTGTGCGATGCGCAGCGCCAGGACGACCTGCGCGATTCGCCGTCGATCTACCTGAGCACCCAGGCGTGAGTGTGCGCCTGAGGTTGGAGATCGCCAGCAATTCGGTGGCCTCGGCGCTTGCCGCGCAGGCCGGTGGTGCCGATCGCATCGAACTGTTCGACAACCTCGCCGAGGGCGGAACCACGCCATCCTTTGCCAGCATTGCCATTGCCCGCGAGCGGCTGACCATTCCGCTGTTCGTACTGGTGCGTCCGCGTGCCGGCGATTTCCACTACGACGCACTGGAAACCGAGCTGATGCTGCGCGACATCGCGCAGTGCCGCGCACTGGGCTGCGATGGATTGGTGGTAGGCGCGCTGGATGCACAGGGTGACATCGACCTGCCGCTGTGCCGCGAGCTGGTCCGGGCCGCCGGGCCGCTGCAGGTCACGTTCCATCGCGCGTTCGATGCGACCCGCGATATGTCCGCTGCACTGGAGCAGGTGATCGGCCTCGGCTGCCAGCGTGTGCTGACGTCGGGCGGGCAGGTCAGTGCCGAGGTCGGCAGCAAGGTGCTGGCCGCGCTGGTCACCCAGGCGGCGGGGCGCATCAGCGTGATGGCCGGTGCCGGCCTGGGCCCGGCCAACATCGCCGCGGTGGCCCGCCACACCGGCTGCAGCGAGCTGCACGCCTCGGCCAAGGGCCTGCGGCGCTCGGGCATGCAATTCCAGAACCCGGTGCTGCGCGGCCTGGACCCGGACTGGAGCCAGACCAGCACTGCCACTGTGGCAGCATTGCGCAAGGCGCTGGACGGCGCGCGCTGACCAACGTCTGTAGAGCCGAGCCCACGCTCGCCTGCTTTTTGCGGCAAGCAACAGCAGCCGAGCACCGGCTCGGCTCTACAGCGCCGCAGGTCACCGCGCCCACGACACGATTCCGCGCGCGCATGTCGTGATCGTGTCACCTCGTTCCGCCGTCACCACACATCCGTGCATCGCAAATCATTGATTCTTCGATAGACATGGGTCGTTTACGACTGCGTGGTGTGCATTGCTGCGCCGCGAGATGCCAAGACTTGTTCAGCCATGCTTTAGTTTGGATCGATCCACAGGGGAGGGCGCGGATCCGGTCTGGATCGATGCAAGTGCCCTGGGTCGACGTCTCTGCAGTGCCGCTGTTTCTTGCATCCGCGCGCCCACACCAACGAAGAGCAACCGCCCATGGCTCAGTTCGTCCGTACCCGTCGTCATCTGTTGTCCCAGGCCCTGTTTCTGGCCCTGCTGCCGCTGGCGGCCAGTGCACAGGACGCCGACAGTGCGTCCGCCACCCAGGATCTGGACGCGGTCACCGTCACCGGCTCGCGCATCAAGCGCGCCAGTGTCGAAGGCCCGGCCCCGGTCAACGTGATCTCCGCCCAGCAGATCCAGAAGGAAGGCTTCGTCACTGTCTACGATGCGTTGAAGACGCTGACCGAAGCAACCGGCACCGTCGAAGCAGCGTCGCAGTGGGGATCGCACACGCCCAATGCCAGCGGCCTGAACCTGCGTGGCATGGGCCCGAACCGGACCCTGCTGCTGGTCAACGGTCGGCGCGTGGCCGACTACCCGCTGCCGTATGGTGGCGAGACCAACTTCTCCAACTACAGCAACATTCCCGCCGCGGCGGTGGAGCGCATCGAAGTGCTGACCGGTGGCGCCTCGGCCATCTACGGCTCGGACGCAATCGCCGGGGTGGTCAACGTCATCCTCAAGACCCACTACGACGGTGATGAAGTGCGCGTGCGCGGTGGCACGTCCACCGAAGGCGGCCGGGACACCTGGGATCTGTCCTGGGCCGGCGGCAAGACCGGCGATCACTGGAGCGTGACCTATGCGCTGCAGTACACCAAGCGCGATCCGTTGTTCGGCCGGGACCGGACGCAGATGGACGATGCCGACGATGCGCCGTATCCGTCCTGGAACATGGAGCAGCGCAAGGTTGGCTTCCGACCCACGGCCGGCCTGGCGCTCATCGACCCCGGCACCGGAGAGCGCCTGCCACCCCCCACTGGAACCTGCGAGAAGTTCGACGGCGAGTACTACACCGCGGATCGTCTGGTCTACAACTACAACGCCAATACCGTGACGAACACGGGGCGCCTGTGCGGCATGAGTGCCGACTACGCCAACTGGCTGCTGACGGGTGGCTCGGAGAACCTCGCCGGCAACCTGTATGCCACGTTCGACTTCGGCAACGATCTGCAGGCGTGGAGCAATCTGGCCGTGTACCGTTCCGAAGCGCTGTGGGGCACCAATCCGCCGAGTGTCACCCTCGTCGACGATGCCAACGGCTACTACTGGGATGCCAACCGCGATCGCCCGATTCTGGGCGTGCGCCAGTTCACCCCCAACGAAGTGGGTGGCCTGGACACCCTGCGCAATACCAACCGCGAATTGTCCTGGGATGTCAGCGCCGGCCTGCGCGGTCGATTGGCTGACCGTTTCGACTGGAGCGCGTCGGCGGGGCGTTCCTACTACCGCGTGGAAGAGCGGCAGAACGTGGTGGATGAGCAGAAATCGTATGACTTCTTCCTGGGCCCGCGGCTGGGAACCACGGCGGACGGCGAAGCCATCTACGCCTTGAACGAATCGCGCTGGTGGAACCCGATCACCCCCGATCAGTACTGGCAGATGGGCACGGTGGCGCGCAACCGCGCCTCGTCGTGGGTCAACCAGGCTTCGGCGGACATCACCGGCGAACTGTTCCAGGGCTGGGCCGGCCCGGTATCGTTCGCGGCCGTGGCGGAAGTCGCGCGCCAGGGCTATCACCTCAGCCCCGACCCGCGCGCCGGCATCGACTTCGACCTGCAGAACGTCGATCGTGGCGGTGGCGAGCGCACGCGCTATTCGGCAGGCGTGGAGTTCAAGATTCCACTGGCCGACAGCCTGATCGCTACCGCCGCGGCGCGCTACGACCGCTATGGCAGCTACAAGGCCGACGACAGCGCGGACGCGGTGAGCATCGGCAGCCAGAAGGAAACCACCTGGAATGCGGGCCTGGAATGGCGGCCGTTCGAATCGCTGCTGGTACGTGGTTCCTATGCCACCAGCTTCCACGCCCCGGACATGCATTACCTGCTGGGCCAGCCCAGCAGTTCGCAGGTGCTGACCTACGACCGCCTGCGCTGCATTGAAAGTGGTGCCTACCTGGTCAACGAGTGCGGCGCGGGCAATCCCGATGTCTGGTACGCATTCGATGTGAATCGCCGCGGCACGCCGCTGCTGCGTTCTGAAACCGGTGATTCCTGGACCGTCGGCTTTGTCTGGGATGTCCTGCCGAATCTGTCGGTAAGTGCCGATTATTGGGCGATCAAGCTGCAGGACATGATCGTCGACGTGGGAGCCGACGAAGTGCTGGCCAGTGAGGCCGGCTGCCTGACCGGCAAGAACATCGACGGCACGCCGTGGTCGAACCCGGCCGGTGGCGAATACTGCGCCGGCATCCTTGCACGAGTGAACCGCGACAGCAATGGGCGCCTGGTTTCCATCGAGCGCGGGCCCTTCAACCTGGCCAGCCGTGAGGTCCGAGGCATTGACCTGACCGCGCGCTACCGACTGGAAACCGCCGCGTGGGGGAGCTTCCAGCTGGGGGTGAACTACACCAACCAGCTCTCGACCAAGGAGCAGCGTTACGCCAAGGATCCCAATCCCGAGCGTCGCGACCGCGACCTGCGCAGCAAGCTGCGCGCCAGCCTGGGTTGGCAGCATGGCAACTGGAACGCCAATGTCTACGCAGACCGCGTGGGTTCAGTGCCGGGCGTGCGTTACCACTGGGGCACCGACCGCCTGGACAATCCCGGTGGCTGCCTGCCGTTTGCCGATGGCTATGTGCCCAGCGACAGCCCTTCGTTGAACTGCCTGGAGCCGTTGACCCGGCCCGACGGCTCGGCCAACCCCAACCCCAATGCAGGGCAGCAGACCTCCCGCTACTACGGCCGGGTAGGGCCGTTCATCACCTGGAATTTCAACGTCGGTTACCAGGTGACCGAGCACATGAAGATCAACGCGTACGTCAACAACGCCTTCAATGCCGCCAGCTGGAACCACAAGGATCCCTACAAGGCGGACTACGACTTCGCGCCAACCCGCCTGCTGGGCGCGGTGGGGCGTGAGTTCGCGCTGGAGTATGTGTTCACGTTCTGATGGCAGGAAACCTGAACCTGTAGAGCCGAGCCTACGCTCGGCTGCGCTTTGCGCAGAACAACGGCAGCCGAGCATCGGCTCGGCTCTACAACGGCGCGTTTCCGCGGTCGCGCACAGAAAACGGCAGCCACCTGTAAAAGCGTGGCTGCCGTGGAGGACCGTTGTTCCGGCTTAGAACTTGTAGGTCGCGCCGAAGTAGATCTGGCGGCCCGAGTACAGGTTGGAGATCAGGCGGGACTGGGTGTCGTTGCCCAGGTAGATGCGCTGTTCCGACTTGGTGGCGTTCAGCACCGAGGCGGTGAAGGTCAGCGCTTCGGTGAAGTTGTAGGCCACGTTCAGATCCAGCTGATCGTACGGTTCGGTGTACTGGGTCATGCCGTTGACCAGGCCGCCGACCACTTCACCACGACGGTTGTACGAGGCACGGGCCAGGAACCGGTCGGTTTCGTAGAACACCGTCAGGTTGGCCTGGTTCTTGGCGCTGCCCACCAGCGGCGAGGCGCCGAGGTTCTCGCCGTTGAGCTCGATCGAGGCCAGGTTGGTGTCGTTGTAGGTGTAGTTGGCCTGCACGCCCAGGCCGAAGTCGAAGGTGTACTGGCCGTAGACTTCCACGCCCTGCGACACCGCATCACGGCCATTGGCCTGGGTGCTGTAGTCCTGCACCGTCACCATCTCGCCGCCGACCTCCATCTGCACGTCACGCACGATCGGCACGGTGAAGTTGCTGATGTCCTTGCGGAACACGCCGACGCCGGCCACTGCGCCCGGCATGAAGTACCACTCAACGCCAAGGTCGTACTGGGTGGCTTCAAAGGCTTCCAGGTTCTTGTTGCTGCCCTTGCCTGCCCAGCCTTCGGTCGGTGCGCCACCCGCCACGCGGCGGTCATTGACGTATTCGGGGCTGTAGTAGCTCAGGCTGCCGGGGGCGGCGATGCTGGTGTAGCTCGGGCGAGCCACTACCTTCGATGCCGCGCCACGCAGTACCAGCGTGTCGGTGATGTCCCAGGCGATGTTGAAGCTCGGCAGCACGTCGGTGTAGGTGCGATCCGAACCGATCAGCTCGTAGGTCTTCTCGCGGGCCAGGTTGTCGGGCAGGCGCACGAAGCCGCTCTCGCAGCCGTAGGTCGGGTAGGCCGCCGCCGCCGGATCATCGCAGGACATCGGTGCGCCGGAGGCGTTGTCCAGGAAGTAGTCGTTGAAGCGCTCGATCGAATCGCTGGACTGGGCGAACTGCTCGGTACGCACCACGCGCACGCCGACGTTGCCGCGCAGGCGCTCGGTACGGAAGTTGGCCTGGAAGTAGCCCGAGTAGATCTTCTCGTTGACGTTGTAGACGAAGTCGTCCTCGACGCGGTTGTACGACTGGCCGTAGGTGTTGTTCAGGTGATTGATGTAGGCCGGGAAGTTGATGCCCGGGAACACGTTCGCGTTGAAGCCGCCGGCGATGCCGCTGATCGGGTTGGACAGGAAGAACCCCGGCTGGGCGACGCCGGCCGTGTTGTCGCAGCCCGCCTGGTAGCGGCTCTCGTAGTCCGCCGGGTCGGCGCCCTGGCACACCCAGTAGGTGTTGCCGGTGTTGCGGTGGACCTTGCCGTCGCGGTACTTGGCGCCGAACTGGATCGAGTCCAGCCAGCCGCTTTCAAACATCTTGGTGACGTCGGCCTGGAAGTGACTCTGCTTCACTTCGGTCTGCATCCACGACGAATCGGTCGAGCCAGTGTCGACCTCGGCGATGCCATTCATCAGCACCTCCTGCAGGTTCGGCGAGACGGTCAGCGTCGGGGTGCCGGTCAGGTCCCACGCGGTGTACTGGTTGCCGGATTCCCACACGCCGTTGACGCGGCGGCGCGGCTTGGCCGACATGCGGAAGTTCATCGACGGGCCACCCTCGGACCAGGTGCGGCCACCGCTGAAGGAGGCTTTCCACAGCGGGCTGATGTCCCAGTCGATGGTCAGGTCCGCAGTCTGCGACAGCGCCTTTTCGCGACTGTAGCCACCGGTCAGCTGCGGGGTCGGAATGGTGCAGTCGTCCGGGCCCCAGCCACCCGGGGCCAGGCCAGCGGCGGCGGCTTCGTCTTCACTGCAGTAGTAGGCTTTGCCCGGCAGCTTCTCGAACTGCGCGCCGGTGACCACGGTGCCGCTGGGGTCGAAGGTCAGGCCGTTGAGCAGGCGGCCGCCTGCCCAGTTGCCGTCGCCGTTGTAGCGCGCCATGTTCCACTCGGGAACCTTCAGCATGTTCTGCGAATAGTCGCCGTCCAGCTGGAACCGGAAGTAGTTCGCGGTCAGGGTCAGGTTGTCGACCGGCTTGAACTGGAACGTGAACTGGCCGCCCTTGCGCTCGCGCTTCTCCTCCTTCACGGCGAAGTTCACCGAGGTGGGCATGAAGAAATCGCTGTAGTTGCGCCCGAACTGGTCGTTGAAGCCGGAGTTGCCCCACCAGTAGTTGATGCCGCCCTGGGTAAGGGTGTTGCCGTTGACATCACGGGCGTCGACATCGGTGCCGTACCACTGGTAGTTCTCGGTGCTCGCCTCCATGGTGCGGCTGGTGCGCTTCTGCTGGGTCACGCCGACCAGCACGCCGAAGCGCTCGTCCTTGCTGTGCCAGGAGTACAGCGCCGACGCCTGCGGGTCGACGTCCTGGTGGGTATCGGAGGAGACGCCCTCCAGGGTTACGTAACCGGAGTTGGACTCCATTTCCAGCGGACGGCGGGTGTGCAGGATGACCGTGCCGCCGATGCCGCCTTCGTCGATGCGCGCTTCCGGTGACTTGAACAGCTCGGCGCTGGACAGCATGTTCGACGGCAGCAGGGTGTAGTTGAACGAACGGCTGGCCTCGTCATTGGTTTCGGAGGTGGCGATGTAGTTGCCGTTCAACTGGGTCAGGGTCAGGTCCGGATCGAGGCCGCGCACGCTGACGCTCTTGCCTTCACCGCCATCGCGGGTGATGACCACGCCGGGCACGCGCTGCAGCGAATCGGCGACGTTCTTGTCGGGGAACTTGCCGACGTCCTCGGCGGTGATCACTTCGACCACGGCGTTGGCATCACGCTTCTGCTGCAGGCTCTTTTCGATCGCGTAGCGGTAGCCGGTGACCTGGACGCTGTCCAGGGTGGTGGCATCGGTACCGCCGGTGGTCGGCTGTGCGGTGGCCTGCTGGGCAGCGGCGCCGGCCGGCGCGACGGCTGCGGCCAGGGCCAGCGCGACGGCGAGCGACAAGGTGTCGCGACCGTGCTTGTGAGTTGAATGCTTCATTGCCATCTCTCCCTCTCTCCTGGATTGATCCGGTGACTGACGCGGAACTTGAATCGATCTAATGTGTGATGCCGATTTAGCTTGAGCCGCGCGATTGCCTGGTGCGGCGCGCTGTTGCTCGGGTACGTACGTGTTCCGGTCCCCAACTCCGGGCCATCCCCTCAATTCGCTTGGATCGATCTAAGCGATGGCGGGGCGATTTTTAGCACGGCTGGAAGGGTTGCGCATGCTGCTGCGCAATATCGCAGTGACGTGTCTGCCGAATGATGATTCGCTGAAAGACGCTGGAATCGTTTACATGCGCAAGAGGGGAGGGTGGTTCGGCAGGGCTTGCAGCCCTGCACCTGCTGCAAGCCACGGCAACGTCCACTTCAAAGGCGTCTCTGGCTTTCTGCTGGTTGGGCGGGTCGGTGTGGGCTGGCAGGACACGCCGTAAACCCGTACATGGGGCTCGATGGCGCCATCCATGGCGCCAACGGTCCTGCCAGCCCACACCGCACCGCCCCCGACAGTTTCCAGGTGACGGGTGGAACA
>NZ_VYKI01000009.1:0-32204 GCF_008710035.1 Stenotrophomonas cyclobalanopsidis
CGGGGCATGGCCCGGCGAGCGCAGCGGTGCGGTCAACCGCAGAAACGCCGCCGGGCATGGCCCGGCGCTACCCGTGGGCCGGTCAGGGCGCCGGAGCGGGCTGGTCACCCCACGGTGCCGGCGGCAGCGGCACCGGTTTGCTGAGATCGAATTCGACGCGGAAGCGGCGCCCCTCCGGCCGGGTCAGCTCATAGACGAAGCGCTGGTCCGGTTCGATCTCCATCGCCCAAGTGTTGAACGTAGACGCCAGCATGTCGGCACGGCGGAACATCGCCACCGAATCGCCATCGGCCGGGAACTGCTGGCGCTCGGCGGTGCCCGGTGGCTTGCTGTCGCCGCCATACAGAGTGATCGCATCCGGACTGCCATCGGCATGGCGGTGGTCATGCTTGAGCTTCAGGCCGTTTTCGGTACGGGTGATGATCCATGTCCGCGAATGGTCATCGCCGACATGGAACGGAATGCGCAGCTCATGTCCCGGGTCAGCGCAGCCGCGCACATGCATCACCAGCCGCTGCTCGGCAAAGGGATCCTTGCCGGTCGGTGCCGGGGTATCCTCAACAACCTTGCCCGCAAAGGCCTGCCCGCAGTGGGCGGCGATGGCTGCCATGAAAGCATCGGCCGGGGCCGTGGACAGGTCGTGGTTGATCGCAGGCGGCTGCTGCGAACAGGCGGCCAGGCTGCACAGCGCGGCAACGGAAAGCAGAGGGGCACGTACATTCATGCCCCAACCCTAACGGCCATGCCCGGCAGGCGCAAACCGCAGCCTGCCGCATACCTCACCCCAGCCGGGCCGGGGCCGGCTCCGGCGGCGCGTCCGGCAGCGATTCGGTTGCAGCAACCGGCGCGTCGACGCCCTCCCCCGCCGGCTCCTGTTCAACCGGGTCCACATCGAAGGGCGTGCGGAACACCAACGACGGCAACAGCGTGGTCAGCGCCGCGTACAGCAGCAGCGCACCGAACAGCACGGCTGGAATCTGGAACCGGTCACGCATGATCGCCGCCAGCACCAGGGTGAAGATGAGGGTGGGCGCCAATGCCAGCGAGACCCGCAGGCTGCTGCGGAAACTTTCACCGAACATGACCCGGCGCTGCAGCCAGACCACGGCAATACGCAGCGGCAGTACCACCAGGGTGATCACGATGCCCAGCCCCAGCGCCTCGAAGCTCAGTGCCTCGCTGGGCACCTTGGTGCCCGCATTGAAGAAGTAGAACGGTACGAAGAACGAGGCGAACAGCCGCAGCGCATGCAGGTTTTCATGCGAGGCCAGCAAGGGCATGCGCTGGTGCAGCAGCCGCGCCACCAGGCCTGCGATGAAGGCACCCACCAGGTAGTACACCCCCAGCACATAGGTGATGTACGCCGCCACCATGCCCACCATCACCAGAAGAGAGAACTCCGATCCCGGTGCGTGCGGCGCGACCCAACGGCCCAGCGCGATGAAAACCAGCGGCAGACAGACCATCATCGCCAGCAGGGCACCGCTGGACAGGGCCATGTGCCATGGATCATCGGCCTGAAGCACCACGAACAACGCTGCCAGCGCCAGCAGCTCACCGGCGATGGCCTTGCTGGTGACCCAGAACCGCTCGTCTTCGCTGAGCCCAAGCCGGTTCAACGAATCCATGATGAAGCCGGTGGACGGCGTAAGCAGGGCCAGCGCAAGCAGGCCGGCGGCCTGCCACTGGAGGCCGGCGTAGTGCCACGCCAGCCAGCCCACGCCGAACAGCGTGCCGCTGCGCACCAGCAGATGCGCCAACAGCGGCCACATGCCGCGACGCAGCGCTTTCAGATCGACCTCCAGACCGGCAAACAGGAACAGCGATGAGATGCCCAGCGTGGCCAGCAGGCTGATCACTGCGTCGTGCGAGCGCTTGCCCAACCACAACATGGCGATGATGCCGAACAACAGGCAGGTCAACGGCGCGGGCAGACTGAAGCGCTGCAGCGCGCGTGGGATCACCAGCAGCGCGAAGATCAGCAGCAGGTAGATCAGTTCATGACTCATGGCCAGGGCGTCCGCGGAAAATGCAGCGCGCAGGATGGCGGCGCGGCCGTGAACGGGCAAGCATGAAAGGCCAAGCGCCCTCTCAGCCGATCATCGCATCGGCCAGCGCACCGACCCGCGCCAGCACCGCCGCGCGCTGATCGTCGTCCACCGAGGCCCCCTGCAGATACGCCGTCACCACCCACGGCGTACCACCGGCACGCGGCCACAGCACGGCAACGTCGTTACGGGTGTCCTCGCCATTGCTGCCGGTCTTGTCACCCACCCGCCAGCGCTTGCCCACCCCAGCGCGCAGGCAGGCATCGCCGGTCTGGTTGTCGATCAGCCAGTCGGCCAGTTGCAAACGGGCTTTTTCCGACAGGCCATCACCCACTGCAAAGCGGGCCAAGGAGGCCGCCATCGCCGCCGGACTGGTGGTATCGCGCGGATCGCCCTTGGCGAACCGGTTCATGTCCGGCTCGTAGCGGTCGTTGCGGGTGACCGTGTCGCCCTGCGCGCGCAGAAAGGCGGTCAGCGCCGGCGGGCCGCCACTCACGCCCAGCAGCAGGTTGGCAGCGGTGTTGTCGCTGGTGGTCAGCGTGCCGCGGCACAGATCGCGCACGCTCAGGTCCTTGCCGACGTGGCGGCGGGCCACCGGGGCGTAGGACAGCAGGTCTTTTTCGGCGATCGGCACGCGGGTGTCCAGCGAGACGCGGCCGGCGTCGGCCAGGTGCAAGACATGGGCCACCAGCATCGACTTGAACGTGCTGCACATCGGGAAGCGCTCGTCCTGGCGATGCCCGCCGATGCGACGGCCGCTGCCGGTGTCCAGCACGGTCACGCCCAGGCGGCCACCACTGGCTTTCTCCAGCGCGGCGAAATCGGCGGCACTGGCGATCGCGGCAGGCGCAGCGCGCGCGGGGCCAGCGGCCCGCGCCAATGCAGGCGCGAGCAGGGAGGATGCGAGGGCGGCACCACTGAACTGCAGGAATCGACGGCGGGCATGCATGGGCGGGCTCCGGTGGACGAGACCCGATTATTGGGAGCCCGCTGCCCCGCCACCAGCGGCAATTTTCAGCGGCAGGCATGAATTCCATTCATACCTGTCGCTAAGATACCTGCGCCATGGCGAGGGCGTGACCGGTCGCGCTAGGATCAGCCATCACCCCGCCTCACACCTGGCCATGCTGCACCCTACCCTGCCGCTCAACGCCCTGCGCGCCTTCGAGGCCGCCGCCCGGCACCAGAACTTCACCCGTGCGGCCCTGGAGCTGTGCGTCAGCCAGGCCGCGCTCAGCCACCAGATCCGCGGTCTGGAAGACCGGCTGGGCATCCGCCTGTTCCACCGCCTGCCGCGCGGGGTGGCCCTGACCGACGAGGGCGCGGCGCTGTTCCCGGTGCTCAATGAGTCCTTCGAGCGCATCTCGGCCAGCATCGCCCGCTACACCGGTGGCCCGGCGCGCGAAGTGCTGACCCTGGGCGTGGTCGGCACCTTCGCCACCGGCTGGCTGCTGCCGCGGCTCGCGGCGTTCGAGGCGGCGCACCCGGATATCGAGCTGCGCCTGCAGACCCACAACAATCGCATCGACCTGGCCGGTGAAGGCCTCGACCTGGCGATCCGCTTCGGCGACGGCGACTGGCAGGGCCAGGCGTGCGCGGCGATCCTCGATGCGCCGTTCGCGCCGTTGTGCGCACCGGCGCTGGCGCGACGGCTGAAGCAGCCGCGCGACCTGGGAACGGTGCCGCTGCTGCGTTCGTACCGCAGCGACGAGTGGCCACGCTGGCTGCAGGCCGCGGGCATCAGCGGCGTTGAAGCGCGCGGGCCGGTGTTCGATTCGTCGCTGACCGTGGCGATGGCCGCGGCCGGTGGCGCCGGCGTCGCCCTGTTGCCGCTGCGCATGTTCGAGCAGGAACTGGCTGAAGGCCGCCTGCTGCAGCCGTTCACGACCACGCTGGAACTGGGCCGCTACTGGCTGACACGGCTGCGCTCTCGCGCCGAACGCGAACCCGCCCGCCGCTTCCGCGAGTGGCTGCAGGCGCAGGACGGGTAACCCCGCCGGGCACGGCCCGGCGCTACCGTCATCGGCTGGAATGGTAGCGCCGGGCCATGCCCGGCGAGCGCAGCGGGTGGTAAAGCCGCCGGGCAAGGCCCGGCGCTACCGTTGCAGTCAGGACTCCAGCAGCTCCATCCACGCGGCTTCGGCTTTTTCCAGCTGCGCGGCGGTGGTTTCGCGGTCGCGGCCGAGCACGGCCATGCGGGAGGCATCGGCGTAGTTGGACGGGTCGGCCAGCTGGCGGTCCAGCTCGGCCAAGCTGTTTTCCAGCTCGGACACCTTGCTCTCCGCCGCGGCCAGCTTGTGCGGGTTGGCCGGCTTCTTCTGCACCACCTGCGCCACCGGGGCGGTCTTGACCACCACCGGCTCTTCCACCTGTTCCATGCGCGCCTTGGTGCCCTGCGCCTGCGGGCGGGTACGCAGCCAGGCGGCGTAGGCGTCGAGGTCGCCGTCGAACGGCTCGACCACGCCATCGGCCACGCGCCAGAAGGTGTCGCAGACCAGGCCGATCAGGTGGCGGTCATGCGAGACCATCACGATCGCGCCGTCGAAATCAGCCAGCGCTTCGGCCAGCGCTTCGCGCATTTCCAGGTCAAGGTGGTTGGTCGGTTCGTCGAGCAGCAGCACGTTCGGCTGCTGCCAGGCGATCAGCGCCAGCGCCAGGCGCGCGCGCTCGCCACCGGAGAAGCCATCGACCGGTTCGAACGCGCGGTCACCGGGGAAATTCCACTTGCCGAGGAAATCGCGGAACGACTGGTTCGGCGCATCCGGGGCGATCTCGCGGAAGTGCTCCATCGGCGACTGGCCTTCGTGCAGCGATTCCACCGTGTGCTGGGCGAAGTAGCCGATCTTCAGGTCCGGGTGCGCCGAGCGCTCGCCGGCAATCGGCATCAGCTCGCCCACCAGGGTCTTCACCAGGGTGGTCTTACCGGCACCGTTGGGGCCGAGCAGGCCGATACGCTGGCCCGCTTCCAGGCCGAAGCCGACGTTGTGCAGGATCACCGCGTCCTTGCCGTAACCCGCCTCGACATGGTTCAGGCGGATCAGCGAGAACGGCAGCTTGGCCGGCGGCGCGAACTCGATGCGGAACTCGCGCTCGGCACGCACCGCTTCGGTACCGGCCAGCTTGGCCAGGCGCTTCATGCGGCTCTGCGCCTGCGCGGCCTTGCTGGCCTGCGCCTTGAAGCGGTCGATGAAGCTCTGCAGGTGGGCGCGCTCGGCCTGCTCCTTCTCGTGCGCGATCTGCTGCTGGCGCAGCTGTTCGGCGCGCTGGCGCTCGAAATCGGTGTAGCCGCCCGGGTAGAGCTTGGCGCCGCCAGCGTGCAGGTGCAGGGTGTGGGTGGCCACGTTGTCGAGGAACTCGCGGTCATGCGAGATCAGCAGCAGGGTGCCCGGGTACTTCAGCAGCCACTGTTCCAGCCAGTACACCGCGTCCAGGTCGAGGTGGTTGGTCGGTTCGTCCAGCAGCAGCAGGTCGCTGGGCATCATCAGCGCGCGGGCCAGGTTCAGGCGCACGCGCCAGCCGCCGGAGAACGAGGACACCGCGCGGTGGTGGGTCTCGGCCGGGAAGCCCAGGCCGTGCAGCAGCTTGCCGGCGCGCGCTTCGGCGTCATAGGCATTCAGCTCGGCCATGCGCGTATGCGCCTCGGCCACGGCTTCCCAGTCCTCGCGGGCGGTGGCGTCGGCCTCGGCGGCCAGCACCGCGGCCACTTCGATATCGCCGCCCAGCACGAAGCTCAGCGCGGGGTCGGGCAGCGACGGGGTTTCCTGGGCGACGCTGGCGATGCGCACCTTGCCGGGCAGGTCGACGTCACCTTTGTCCGCCTCCAGCTCGCCCTTCACTGCCGCGAACAGGCTGGACTTGCCAGCACCGTTGCGGCCGACCACACCCACCCGGTAACCGGCGTGCAGGGTCAGGTCGACATTGGACAACAGCAGCCGCTCGCCGCGGCGCAAGGCGAAATTACGAAGCGAAATCATGGGGGAAGGCGTCCATATAACCGAATGGAATGTGCTGGTGAGCACTGTTCCTGCGACGCAATTCTAGCGTTAACGAATACTTGACGCGCCCCGGGAAGCGACGCGGTCGGTCCACATCTCTCCCTCGTCGAGTCCGCGCGCCTCCCGGGCCCCTCCCGCGCCAATGCCCGCCACAGCTAAATGATTGCTTTTGCAACGTTTTTTCACATGACGCGCATTTGACAGCTGCTTAAATTCCCGTTAATTGCTGTATTGCGCACCGCAACAACCGTCGTCCGCCTCACCCCCGTGATGTCGATTCCGGTGCCAGTTCCCGCCAACCGGAGCCCCACCTCGATGAACCGCAAGACCAGCCTGATCGCCACCGCCATCGCTGTCGCACTCGGTGGCGCTTCGTTCGCCGCTGCTGCCCAGCAGACCGGCACCGCCGCCAACACCCTCGATACGGTGATCGTCACCGGTACCCGCGTGGCCGACCGTACGGTCGCCGAGTCGCAGTCGCCGATCGACATCATCACCCCGGAAATCCTGCAGTCCACCGGTGCCGGCGAACTGGCGACCGCGCTGTCGCGCGCCCTGCCCTCGCTGAACTTCCCGCGCCCGGCCCTGACCGACGGCACCAGCGGTGTGCGCCCGGCGCAGCTGCGCGGCCTGTCGCCGGACCAGGTGCTGGTGCTGGTGAACGGCAAGCGCCAGCACACCTCGGCGATGATCAACGTCAACGGCAGCATCGGCCGTGGCTCGTCGGCGGTGGACATCAACGCGATCCCCATTGCCGCCATCGAACGCGTGGAAGTGCTGCGCGACGGCGCCTCGGCGCAGTACGGCTCGGACGCCATCGCCGGTGTCATCAACATCGTGCTCAAGGGCAGCGGCAGCGGCGGCAGCCTGGCCGTGGACTATGGCCAGTACTCGGCTGGCGACGGCAACAAGTACCAGCTCTCCGGCGACACCGGCGTGGAATTCGGCAATGGCCGTGGCCGCGTGCACGTGGCCGGGCAGATCAGCCAGCAGGATGAAAGCAACCGCGCTGGCCCGTACCGGGGCACCACGCCGAACACCGGCAATTTCCCGGCCATCGGTGAAACCACCTTCATCGTCGGCGACCCGCGCGTGGATGCCACTGCCGCGTCGGCCAACGCCAGCTTCGATTTCAGCGACCATGTGACCGGCTACGCCAGCGCGCTGCTCAGCAACCGCGACATCACCTCGTTCGCATTCTACCGCTCGCGCAACCACAGCGGCCAGACCGCGCTGCTGTCGCAGATCTACCCGGACGGCTACGTGCCGCAGATCAACCAGTACTCGAAGGACCGCTCGCTGGTGGCCGGCGTCAAGGGCAACACCGACAACGGCTGGACCTGGGACCTGAGCCTGAACCACGGCGAGAACACCCTGGACTTCCACACCCGCAACAGCATCAACTACAGCCTGGGCGCGACCAGCCCGCGTTCGTTCTACGACGGCACGCTGAAGTACCAGCAGGACATCTTCAACGCCGACCTGACCAAGTCGCTGGACTGGGGCCTGGCCTACCCGGTCACCCTGTCCTTTGGCGGTGAGTACCGCAAGGAGAAGTGGGACCAGAACCCGGGCGAACTGAACTCCTACACCGGCACCGGTGCACAGGGCTTCGCCGGCTTCACCCCCACCAATGAAGTGCATGCCGACCGCCACAATTACGCGGTCTATGCCGGCCTGGAAGCCGATCTGACCGAGAAGTTCTCTGCCGGCATCACCGGCCGCTACGAGGATTACTCGGACTTCGGCGACCGCTTCTCCGGCAAGCTGTCGGCGCGCTATGCCTTCACCGACAAGGTCGCGCTGCGTGCCACCGCCTCCAGCGGTTTCCGCGCCCCGTCGCTGGCGCAGCAGGGTTACCAGGCGGTGACCAGCCAGTTCACCAACGGCGTGTTCGTCGAGCGCGGCACCTTCCCCACCACCAGCGCGGCCGCACAGGCGCTGGGGGCTTCGCCGCTGAAGGCGGAAACCTCCACCTCCTACAGCCTGGGCCTGGTGCTGCAGCCGGTGGACCGCCTGTACATCACCGTCGATGCCTACCAGATCGACATCGATGACCGCATCGCGCTGTCGTCCAGCATCACCACCAACGCCGCCACCAGCGCACTGCTGGGCACGCTTGGCCTGCCGCAGGTAACCGCGTTCTCGTACTTCACCAATGGCCTGGACACCCGCACCCGCGGTGTTGATTTCGTCTCCAGCTACACCGTGCCGTTCGCGGCCAGCAGCCTGGAACTGACCGCGGCCTACAGCTACAACGACACCGAGGTGCAGCGCGTGGGCGGCACCCCGGCCGTGTTCAGCACGCTGGGCCTGACCCAGTCGCTGATCGGCCGCGATGAGATCGGCCGCATCGAGGACAGCTACCCGCGCGACAAGACCGTGCTGAGCGGCACCTGGCGTTCGGACCACTGGGAACTGGGCCTGGCGGCGACCCGCTACGGTGAGTTCACCGTGCGCAACTCGGCCACCGCCGCGCGTGACCAGACCTACGGCGACAAGTGGGTGCTGGACGCCTCGGTGAGCTACAAGCCGAGCAGCAACTGGACCCTCACCCTGGGCGCCGACAACCTGCTGGACGAGTACCCGGACCGCACCGAAGACCTGCAGAACTCGACGTTCGGCATGCTGCCCTACAGCAACTACTCGCCGTTCGGCTTCAATGGCGCGTATGTCTACGGGCGCATCAAGTACACCTGGTAAACGGGAGTGCCGGCCGCTGGCCGGCAGACCCTTGCCGCATCTGGAGGAGAGCCCCTTCTTGTTGAAGGGGCGCGCCGAAGGCGGGGGTAGAGGTGAAATGCGTGGGCAAACCCGCCGGCCGCGGCACGTGGCCGGCGGGTTTGCCGTATCTGGCCGCATCGGTGAAAATCGGGGCATCCCCCCGATTTCCTGCGAGTGCCGATGCACCATGACACCGACCTGATCAACATCGTCGCCGTTGGCCTGGGGCTCGCCTTCATCTTCGGCGCGCTGGCCAACAAGCTGCGCTTGTCTCCTCTGGTCGGGTACCTGGTGGCTGGCATCTGCGTCGGCCCGTTCACTCCCGGCTTCGTCGCCGACCAGGCGCTGGCCAACCAGCTGGCCGAACTGGGCGTGATGCTGCTGATGTTCGGCGTCGGCCTGCACTTCTCGCTGAAGGACCTGATGGCGGTGAAGGCCATCGCCATCCCCGGTGCCATCGGCCAGATCGCCGTGGCCACCCTGCTGGGCTGGGGCGTGGCCTGGCTGATGGGCTGGCCGGCCCTGCACGGAGTCATCTTCGGTTTCTCGCTGGCCACCGCCAGTACCGTGGTGCTGCTGCGGGCGATGGAAGAACGCCGCCTGCTGGAAACCATGCGCGGCAAGATCGCGGTGGGCTGGCTGATCGTCGAGGACCTGGCCTGCGTCCTGGCGCTGGTGATGATGCCGGTGCTGGCCGGCGTGTTCGGGCCCGATGCAGCCAAGGAGACACATACCGTCGGCAGCGTGCTGGCCGACATCGGCTGGACCTTCGTGCAGCTGGGCCTGTTCGTGGCGGTGATGCTGGTCGTCGGGCGCCGGGTCATCCCGTGGATCCTGGAGCGCATCGCCGGTACCGGTTCGCGCGAACTGTTCACCCTGTCCGTGCTGGCCATCGCACTGGGCGTGGCGTTCGGCTCGGCCATGCTGTTCGGCGTGTCCTTCGCGCTGGGCGCGTTCTTCGCCGGCATGCTGCTCAACGAATCCGAACTGAGCCACAAGGCGGCCACCGATTCGCTGCCGCTGCGCGATGCATTCGCGGTGCTGTTCTTCGTCTCGGTCGGCATGCTGTTCGACCCCAACATCATCGTGCAGCACCCCTGGCAGGTACTGGCGACGGTGGCCATCATCATGTTCGGCAAGTCGGCGGCAGCGTTCTTCATCGTGCGCGCCTTCGGCCACCCGACCAGCACGGCGCTGACCATCTCGGCCAGCCTGGCGCAGATCGGCGAATTCGCCTTCATCATCGCCGGCCTCGGCGTGGCCCTGCAGATCCTGCCCCAGGAAGGCCAGTCGCTGGTGCTGGCCGGTGCGCTGGTGTCGATCATGCTGAACCCGCTGGTGTTCGGCCTGCTGGACCGCTGGCAGGCCAAGCAGGAGCAGTCGCCCCAGGCGGCCGAGCCCGAGGAGGCGACCGGTCCTTCGCGCGATCTGCATGACCACGCCATCGTGATCGGCTACGGCCGCGTGGGCAGCGAGCTGGCCCAGGTGCTGCGCGACCGTGGCGTGCCGGTGCTGGTGATCGATGACAACAAGGAACACGTCGAGCAGGCGCACACCAAGGGGCTGGCGGCGATCCGCGGCAGCGCGGCCGCCGACCGGGTGCTGGCCGAGGCCCATCCGGAGCGCGCGAAGATCGCGGTGCTGGCCATTCCGCAGCCGCTGGAAGCCGGCGAAGCGCTGGCCAAGCTGCGCGCGATCAACCCGGACCTGACCCTGCTGGCGCGGGCGCACAGCGATGCGGAGGTGAAGCATCTGCTGGAACATGGTGCCGATGGCACGGTGATGGCCGAGCGCGAGCTGGCCTATTCGCTGGCGGAGATGATCATGTCGACGCCGCCGTACCGGAATCTGGGGCAGCACAGCATCCCGGTGGTGTAACGGCTGTTGGTAGGTGTCGACCTTGGTCGACACAAAAAAATCCCCGGCGGGCCCGCACCCGTCGGGGATTCGTCTTGCTGGGATTGCCAGTTCTGCCACGCCTTGGAGAGGCATTTCCACCGTAACCCATTCTGCCCTGCGTGGTGATCGCCGCTGGCGATGACGACCAAGCCTTCAGCTATCAGGCCTACGCCAGGGCCTGCTCCAGGTCAGCGCGCAGGTCGCCGATGTGTTCGATACCGATCGACAGGCGCACGGTGTCCTCGCTGACGCCGGCGCGGGCGAGTTCGTCGGCGTCCAGCTGGCGATGGGTGGTCGAGGCCGGATGCGTGGCCAGCGATTTTGCATCGCCCAGGTTCACCAGCCGGGTGAACAACTTCAGCGCATCCAGGAAGCGTGCGCCTGCGTCGCGGCCACCGGGCAGGCCGAAGGTCAGTACGCCGGAGCCGTGCCCACCCAGGTAGCGCTGCGCGGCGGCATGTTCGGGATCGCCGGCCAGGCCGGCGTAGCGCACCCACGCCACCTTGGCGTGCGCCTGCAGATACTGCGCCACCGCCAGTGCATTGGCGTTGATCCGCTCCATGCGCAGGGCCAGGGTTTCGATGCCCTGCAGGATCAGGAACGCATTGAACGGCGACAACGCGGCGCCGGTGTTGCGCAGCGGCACCACCCGCGCGCGACCGATGTACGCCGCCGGGCCAAGTGCTTCGGTGTAGACCACGCCGTGGTAGCTGGGGTCCGGCTCATTTAGGCGCGGGAAGCGTTTGCGCTGCGCAGCCCAGTCGAAGCGTCCCGAGTCGACGATTGCCCCGCCCAGGCTGGTGCCGTGGCCGCCGAGGTACTTGGTCAGCGAATGCACCACGATGTCGGCGCCATGCTCGAACGGGCGCAGCAGGAACGGCGTGGCCACGGTGTTATCGACGATCAGCGGCACACCGGCGGTATGCGCTACCTCGGCGATGGAGGCGATGTCAGTGACATTCCCGCGCGGGTTGCCGATGGACTCGACGAACACGGCCTTGGTGCGCTCGTCGATGAGCGCGGCGTACGCAGCGGGGTCCGCCGGATCGGCAAAGCGCGCGCTGATGCCGTACTGCGGCAGGGTGTGCGCCAGCAGGTTGAGGCTACCGCCATACAGCGCGCTGGCCGCCACGATGTTATCGCCGGCCTCGGCGATGGTCTGGATGGCATAGGTGATGGCCGCCTGCCCCGAGGCCAGCGCCAGTGCACCGATGCCGCCTTCCAGCGCGGCCAGGCGCTGCTCCAGCACGTCGGTGGTGGGGTTCATGATGCGCGTGTAGATGTTGCCCGGCACCTTCAGGTCGAACAGGTCCGCGCCGTGCTGGGTGTCATCAAAGGCGTAGGCCACGGTCTGGTAGATCGGCACCGCCACCGCACGCGTGGTCGGGTCGGGACGGTAGCCGCCGTGCACGGCCAGGGTTTCCAGTTGCCACTGCGGGTCACTCATCGCACCTGACTCCATCCGGGAAACGGCCACCATAGGGCAGCCGTGTCGCGCGGGTCAGACCCACTGGCAATCAGACCCTTACTGCGGGTTATCAGCGGCCGTCGCCCGGGCACGCAGGCCCCTCGCCGCCACCGCACAACAATACGCCACTGAGCCACTTCACCCAGGTCACCACGTCAGCTTCTTTCACCTCGGTGCGGAACGACTTCTGCACGGTGTAGAAGCCCTCCTTGCCTTGGATGCCCTTGATCCAGGAAGTTTCAGGCTTGCCGGTGGCGGGGTTGAGCGGGCAACTGAGCATCAGCACCGCCATCGGACGGCCGTGTTCTTCCCCCTCACGCAGCCAGTTCGCCTGCGAATCCGGGCAGACCCCGCGCCAGCCGGCTTCCATGGTGCCCAGGAACTCTCGCGGCGAAACCCAAGCGGAATTTGGCGCGATGTTGACGGTGACCATATCGGTCCACGCTTCCACCGTCTGTCCCTCGGGCACGAACTCGGTAATGTCGCCGGTTTTCGGATCGGATGCCTCGAAAGCTTTGACGTAGCCATCGAACTTTGGCATCAGCACCTGCTCGCTGCTGGCCGCCATCGCAGTAGCGGAGGCCAGGCTCACGCCCAAGGCAAGACACAACGGGACCGCTCGGAACTTCTTCATGGAACTCCTTCTCCTGGTAAGCGACAACTACGTGGGACGCGCACAGCATGAAGCATGTCTGGAATGTTCGCCGAGCCGTATGCGACAACGCGTGAGTGTCTGTGACGTATTCGCACGACAAGCGTCTTGCCCGAAATCAGTTACAACGTTAAAAGTGAGATTATCGTCACTCAATTGAGTGTAGACGTGTATTGATTTGAATTCCGCCCATCCGCAGCCGTATCGTAGAAGCATTCAAGGATGCTGGGTCGATTGATGATGGATCGGTTGATGATGGGCCTCAAAAGGCAGCCGGCCAGGTCACGGGTGGTTTCCCATACGCTCTGCCCCCTGTTGCTGGCATTGCTGCCGCTGCTGACGGCATGTGGGAGCAAGGAGCACGCGCCCCCGCCCTACGAGGCCAACCCTAGCCCCAAGGACGCGTATGAGGTTGTCGTCACGACGCATGGTGCGCCCGAAGAAATGTTCATCACCGCGACGTCCGTGGACTTTGAGATTGCAGACGAAGCTTGCCTCCCGCCTATCGACAACGTCGAGGGCGTGAGATATGGGCTCGAGAAGTACTCGCTTCCCATCCAGCTAACTCGACTGGATTCCACAACATTTGCAGGGGTGTATTACCGCGACGGATTGAAGGTCGCGAACTATTTTGGGCGGGGCGATTGCAAGTGGAAGTTCACAGGCATCAACGCGAATCTGAGAATGCCCTCCACCGGCAGGCTCATCTACTTTTCAATCGGCGCCACTCCGGAGACGGGTGCGCAAACAAGATTCGCAGAAAAGTCGATTAAGCCGGTATTCGATGATGGGCAGGCACACCCAGCGGCAGCCTTCTCGCAAGAGCGATTCGAGCGTGAAATCCCGACATCTGATAAGGACAATTTTTTCTCGTACACCATCTCGATCAATACAAGGAAGTATGAAAAATGAGCAAATCAGCAAGCGCCGATCTGGCAATGGCTGTCTATGACCCACCGCCGCGCAAGGCCGACGGAACGCCAGGAACGGTGAAGGCGGGCAAGGATGGGCAAGAGCGATACGAGGTCGTCAGGCAGGTTGATATGCCCAACGGCTACCAGGGATACATTTACAGGAACATGGACACTGGCGATTACGTCGTTGCCCATCGCGGCACCGAATTCGACCGCGAGTTGCTGAAGGATGGCGCGGTCGATCTCGGCATGGTCACTACGCGATTCAACGCTCAAGTGAAGGATGCTTTGGAGCTGACACGACAGGCCAAGGAAATGGCCGAACGAGATGGCACCAAACTCTCAGTGACCGGTCACTCGCTCGGCGCGTGCATGGCCCAAGTCACCGGACATCATTACAACCTCCCGGGCGAAGGATTCAACCCGTATGGCGCGGCCAGCCTGGGCTATCGCATCCCAAGTGGCCAGCCTGCGAATGCGGCCCCCTTCGTCAATCATGTCACTGCCGGTGACTTCGTCAGCGCGGCAGGCAAGCATTACGGCAGCGTCGAGATGTATGCCGCGCCTGGAGAGCTCACCCTATTGCGCAATGCGGAGCTTGCTTCCCGCCTGGCCGGCGGACTAGGCAGCACAGGTGGCAACCCCCTGCCAGCACTCGCTCTGACCGATTCGCATCGGATGAAGCATTTTGTAGATCGCGTCGAGAATGGCGTGGAGATCAAGTCTGTGCTGGATGACCCTTCGGCGCGGATCACTGATCCCGAAGATCAGCGAAGGGTCGATGCCTATCGAACAAGCATCCATCAGATGCGCGCCACCGCGACGGTAATTACCCGTGGCTCCCCCGGTCTGGTGCTGGACGCCGTGGACAAGCTCCGTGGCCTGGATGAACCCGGTGCCTACGCCGAGCGCCAGGCGGAGGCAGCAAGGCTCGTTGCGCATCCGTTCAATCCGGCCGAGCAACGGAATGCGCCGGGCTCCCACGGCGGACCGCTACGCGAGCAGCCAGAGTTCCAGACGGCGTCCCCCTTGGGGCAGCGCTTGAACGAAATGCTCAACGCCGACCCCGACCGCTTCAAGGTCCTCAATCACCAGATGTCCACGCTCAATGCCGGCCAGGTGCTGGACCAGCAAGCGCAGTCCCAAGTAAATGCCGAGGACCGGGCGCGCGCGTACAGCCAGGAACAGGCCGCCCAGCAGGCGGCGCAACAGGAACACGCAGCCTCGGCAATGCGCCGTTGACACTCCGGAGACACCCTCATGGATGAACGCGAACTGGAAGATCTGATCAGCAAGACCGCCTTGCTGATGGAGCGCTACCAGCGGATGTGCACGGACATGGCCCAGCAGCAATCGCAGCTGTCGGCCGCGTTGAATGGGCTTGCACAATCACTGCCCGCGCAGTTCAAAACCAGCGCCGATGCTGCCGTGGCTGGGTTGAGCCGGGACAGCACAACGGCCGTCAAACAGGCGTTACTCGCGCCGGTGAGTGCCTATGAGCAGCAACTGGCGGCGTCGGCCAAGGGTGTGGGCCGCAGCACCGAAGCACTGGCTGCGGAAGTGAAGCGCTTGCAGCTCGCGTCGCGCGGCGTCGTCTGGAAGAGCGTGGCGACGGCCGTAACTACCGTGGCGATCCTTCTCGGGGGTGCCGCGTGGCTGGGCGGTCACTATCGCGCGGAGATCGAGCGCAACCAGATCGAGGCCGCACTGCTGCGTGCCTACAACCGCGCCGACGTGGTGCGGTGCGGAAAAGAACAGCTTTGCGCCAACGTCGACACCCGCAGCAAAGGGATCGGCGAGGACGGGCGCTACCGACAGATTCGTCCCCGCCCGTAGACGGGGACGAACGCAACCGCATCACGCCTTGGCAAACACCAGGTGGCCGCCGTCGTTGCCGACCTCGATGGTATCGCCGTTGATGAAGGCCCCCGAGAGGATCTTTTGCGCCAGCGGGTTCTCCAGCTGTGCCTGGATCGCACGCTTCAGCGGCCGTGCGCCATACACCGGATCGAAACCGACGTTGCCGAGCAGGTCGAACGCTGCATCGGACACCACCAGCTTCAAGCCACGCTCGGCCAGGCGCCGCTCCAGGCCACGCATCTGGATGCGCGCGATCTGCTTGATCTGCTGCTTGTCCAGCGGGTGGAACACCACGATGTCGTCCAGGCGGTTGATGAACTCCGGACGGAAGTGCGCCTGCACTACGCCCATCACCGCGGCCTTCATCTGCGTGTAGGCCTCCGGGCTGTCATCGCTGCCCATGTCCTGGATCTGGTGCGAGCCCAGGTTGGAGGTCATCACGATGACGGTGTTGCGGAAGTCCACGGTGCGGCCCTGGCCATCGGTCAGGCGGCCATCGTCCAGCACCTGCAGCAGGATGTTGAACACATCCGGGTGGGCCTTTTCCACCTCGTCCAGCAGGATCAGCGAGTACGGGCGACGGCGCACGGCCTCGGTCAGGTAGCCACCCTCCTCGTAGCCCACGTAACCCGGGGGCGCACCGATCAGGCGGGCGACGCTGTGCTTTTCCATGAACTCGCTCATGTCGATGCGGATCATCGCGTCGGCACTGTCGAACAAGAATTCGGCCAGCGACTTGCACAGCTCGGTCTTGCCCACGCCGGTCGGGCCGAGGAACAGGAACGAGCCGCCCGGGCGGTTCGGGTCGGACAGGCCGGCACGCGAACGGCGCACCGCATCAGAGACGACCTTGATCGCTTCTTCCTGGCCGACCACGCGGTTGTGCAGCACATCTTCCATGCGCAGCAGCTTGTCGCGCTCGCCCTCGAGCATCTTGTTGACCGGGATACCGGTCCAGCGCGACACGACCTCGGCGATCTCCTCGTCAGTGACCTTGTCCTGCACCAGCTTGAAGTCGTTGGCATCCAGTTCCTGCGCCGCAGCCAACTGCTTTTCCAGCTGCGGCAGCAGGCCGTACTGGATTTCGCTCATGCGGGCGAAATCCTGGCGGCGTTGCGCGGCTTCCAGATCGAGCTTCGCCTGCTCGACCTGTTCCTTGATCCTGGTCGCGCCCTGCAGTGCAGCCTTCTCCGACTTCCAGATTTCATTGAGGTCGGAGAACTCGCGCTCCAGGCCCTCGATCTCATTTTCAAGATCAGCCAGGCGCTGCCGCGAGGCATCGTCCTTTTCCTTTTTCAGCATCTCGCGCTGGATCTTCAGCTGGATCAGCCGGCGTTCCAGGCGGTCCAGTTCCTCCGGCTTGGAGTCGATCTCCATGCGCAGGCGCGAGGCGGCCTCGTCCATCAGGTCGATGGCCTTGTCCGGCAGCTGGCGGTCGGTGATGTAACGGTTGGACAGCGTGGCGGCGGCGACGATGGCCGGATCGGTGATTTCGACCCCGTGGTGCACCGCGTACTTTTCCTTCAGGCCACGCAGGATCGCGATGGTGTCCTCCACCGACGGCTCACCCACGAACACCTTCTGGAAGCGGCGCTCCAGTGCAGCGTCCTTTTCGATGTACTTGCGGTACTCGTCCAGCGTGGTGGCACCCACGCAGTGCAGCTCGCCACGGGCCAGCGCCGGCTTGAGCATGTTGCCCGCATCCATCGCGCCATCGGCCTTGCCCGCACCGACCATGGTGTGCAGCTCGTCGATGAACAGGATGATCTGCCCTTCGCTCTTGGCCAGGTCGTTGAGCACGCCCTTCAGGCGCTCTTCGAATTCACCGCGGAACTTGGCGCCGGCGATCAGGGCGCCCATGTCCAGCGACAGCACGCGCTTGCCGCGCAGGCCCTCGGGCACTTCGTCGTTGATGATGCGCTGGGCCAGCCCTTCGACGATGGCGGTCTTGCCCACGCCGGGTTCGCCGATCAGCACCGGGTTGTTCTTGGTGCGGCGCTGCAGGACCTGGATGGTGCGACGGATTTCTTCGTCGCGACCGATCACCGGGTCGAGCTTGCCGCTCTCGGCGCGCGCGGTCAGGTCGATGGTGTACTTCTCCAGCGCCTGTCGCTGTTCTTCGGCGTTTTCCGACTGCACGTTCTCGCCGCCACGCAGCTTGTCGATGGCGGTCTGCAGGCGCGCCTTGTCGGCACCGGCGGCGCGCAGCGCCATGCCCAGCGTGCCGCTGTCCTCCAGCGCGGCCAGCACGAACCACTCGCTGGCGATGAAGGCATCGCCATTCTGCTGGGCCAGCTTGTCGGTGTGGTTGAGCAGGCGCCCGAGGTCATTGCCCATCGACACGTTGCCGGCCTGGCCGGACACCTTGGGCAGCGCATCCAGCGCCTCAGCCAGGCGCTCGCGCAGCACCGGCACGTTCACGCCGGCCTGGGCCAGCAACGGGCGCGTGCTGCCGCCCTGCTGGTCCAGCAGCGCGCTGAACAGGTGAACCGGTTCGATGATGCTGTTGTCGCGGCCCACGGCCAGCGACTGCGCGTCGGCCAGCGCCTGCTGGAAACGCGAAGTAAGCTTGTCCATTCGCATGGCGAATCCTCATCGGTCATCAGTGCCGGCCCCGCCGGCGATGCAGGGAAGATGCGGTTGCCCCACCCGGTTTCAAGGGTGGCTGCGACTGGGCATCCGAGCCGTTCAAGCAGCATCCAGCATGACCGATGGGGTGTTGGCGGAGCGTTGATCTGGATCAGACGCCCCGGCGAACCGCCTGCGGCTAGCGGGTAATGGCCCCGCGGATGGCGCGCAGCTGCTGCTTGACCAGCCTTTGCTGGTCCGCATTCAGCCGCAGCAGGGCCTTCTGCCCCACCGAGCGCGACTGCAGATCCGGATCGGCGAAGCGATAGCGGCCATGCTCATCACGCACCACCGCCAGCGGACGCGCCGGCTCCGGGGTCTGCAACAGATGATCGATCACCGCCACCAGGCGGTCGTTGAAGTAGCCCTGCGGCCGCCCGAGGTCGACGTAGGCCTGCTGGATAAGCGGATAGAAGCGCTTGTACGCCGCACCTGCTGCAGCAGGGTCGAGCGCGGTGAAAGCCTGCACGTAGGGTGCATAGCGGGCCGCGTTGGCTGCGGCGACCTGCTCGCCGTTCGCGCCGGCCTCCACCTGCAGGCCGCCGGGCAGCGGCCGCATCGCCAACGCTGAGGGCGGCACGCTGGCCTTGTCCAGATTGTCCACGTGAGTGACCAGGCGCTGGATCAGGTGGTCACGCAGCAACAGCGCCAACCCACCATCACCATTGAACAGGCCACTCAGTGCGGCCCACGCTGCGGTATCGCTTTCTTCCATCTTCGGCAGCGCGGGGTCGGCTGCAGCGTCGGTGTCCAGCGGATGTTGGATGGCGGGTGTCGACGAAGCGGGTTCAGCGGTGGGCGCTGCAGGTGGCGCCGCCGTCGAAGGTGCCGCCGCCTGGGTGGGCACCTCCACACGGTCCGCCAGGTCCTGCCACTGTTCGCGGAACAACCACGCGCCCGCACCGCCTATCACCAGCACGCCCAATACCCAAGGCCACACCGCCTTTCCACTCTTCTGCATGACGCAGTACCTCGCTTTTCATATGCACGACTTGAGTATGACCCGCTCCATCGCGGGCGGTTCCCCCGCTGTTTGGCCTGCATTGTGCTGGGCATGAACGCGATGCTCACGGCTGCTTTGCGTGCGGTACGCGAGGCTGCAGGAAATTCTTTGCGGAGATGGCCATGCACTACGCGCTGTATTACTGGAGCGGCATCCAGGGCCGTGGCGAGTTCGTACGTCTGGCATTGGAAGATGCCGGCGCGGAATACGTGGACATGGCACGCGTCCATGGCGATGCGGTGATGCAGCCGTTCCTGCAGGGCCCGACCGAAGGCGGCCAACCCTTCGCACCGCCGTTCCTGAAGGCCGGGCGCCAGCTGATCGCACAGGTCGCAGCGATCCTGGATTTCCTCGGCCCCACGCTGGATCTGGTGCCCCAGGCCGCCTCACGGCGGATGCAGGCACTGCAGTTGCAGTTGACGATTGCCGACCTCGTTGCCGAGGTGCACGACACCCATCATCCGATTTCCGCATCGAAGTATTACGAGGACCAGAAAGCCGAGGCCAAGGCGCGCGCAACGGCAACGCGCAGCGAGCGCCTGCCGAAGTTTCTCGGCTATTTCGAGCGGGTGATCGAGGCCAATGGTGGCCGCCACCCGCTGCGCGAGCACTCCTATGTGGATCTATCGCTGTTCCAGCTGCTGAGCGGCCTGGATTACATGTTTCCGAAGCGGATGCAGGCCTTGTCTCCCACCCTGCCGCTGCTGCGGGCGCTGCAGGAGCGGGTGGCGAAACGACCCAACATCGCGGCGTACCTGGCCTCGGAGCGGCGGTTGGCATTCAACACCAACGGCATCTTCCGCCATTACCCCGAGCTGGACGCAGCCACCTGACGCCGGGCGTGGCCCGGCGCTACCATCTCGCGCCCTGCCCGGCGTACGCGTTCAATGTCCAGCGTCAGCCAACGGCTTCACCGGCTGCTTCTGCAGCGACAGCAGCCCCAGCAGCACGGCCAGCGCCGCGTAGGCACCCGCGAACTGCCAGCTGATGACGCGCGCCAGGCCCTGCAGGTCCCACGGCAGGTAGATGCCGCCGCGCGGGTCGACCGAGTGGATCAGGCCGAACAGGGTCAGCGCCGCCGCCACCAGCAGGAAACTGCAGGCGCGGCGCAGGCGTCCGTCGACCATCGCCGACACGGTGGCGATCCACAACATCGAGGTGATGATGAAGCCGTTGCCCAGCGCGAAGATCACCGCCAGTTCCGGCAGGCCGTGGCCGTCGACGTGGGTCAGCAGCGCGCCCATCTGATCGGCGGGAATCCAGCCCGGCGCCTTGATCGCCAGCAGGTATGCCGCCGACGGCAGGAAGCCAAGCACCATCGCACCGGCATGCTGGCGCGGAGTGGCCTGGAAGGCCTGGGTGGTGATGTCGATGGAGACGTAGACGATGATCGGTGCCAGCACTGCCAGCGGCAACCACTGCACCAGCCCGGAGATGATGCCGAGCATGCCGCCGATGCCGACGAACAGGCCGGTCAGCAGCGTGTAGCCGCTGCGTGCGCCCATGTGCTTGTAGGCCGGCTGGCCGATGTACGGCGTGGTCTGGGCGACGCCGCCGCAGACACCGGCCACCAGCGTGGCCACCGCTTCCACCAGCAGGATGTCGCGGGTGCGGTAGTCATCGCCGGCCGCGCGTGCGCTCTCGGACACGTTGATGCCACCCACCACCATCAGCAGGCCGAACGGCAGCAGCAGCGGCAGATAGGTCATCGCGGTCGGCAGGCCATCGATGAAGCCGAGCGTGGGCAGCGGCAGCACCACCTGCGGCGGGACCCAGGCCGGCACCTGGAAGCCCGGCACGCCGAGCCCGGCCAGGCCGAGGCCGTAATAGAGGACGGTGCCGAACACGAAGGCCAGCAGCACGCCCGGGCCACGAATCGGCAGCTTGCCCTTGGCGATCAGCACGTACAGCAGCAGGCCCAGCGTGGTGAAGCCGACCAGCGGCGAACGCAGGGTTTCCAGCAGCGGCAGCAGGCCCATCAGCACCAGCGCGATGCCGGCGATGGAGCCCAGCAGCGCCGCACGCGGCAGCGCGCGGGTCACCGCCTCACCAAAGAAGGACAGGATCAGCTTCAGCACGCCCATGATGACCAGCGCGGCCATGCCCAGCTGCCAGGTGGCGATGGCCGCCGCATGGGGATCCATGCCCTGCTGCTTGAAGGCGACGAAGGCTGGGCCGAGCACCAGCAGGGCCATGCCGATGCTGGTCGGCGCGTCCAGGCCCAGCGGCATGGCGGTGACATCATCGCGACCGGTGCGGGTGGCCAGGCGGCGCGCCATCAGGGTGTAGAGCAGGTTGCCGACCAGCACGCCGAAGGCGGTGCCGGGGAACATGCGGCCAAACACCACGTCGGCGGGGAACTGGAACATGCCGATGAGGGCCATGGCGATGAAGCCAAGGATGGAGAGGTTGTCGACGACCAGGCCGAAGAAGCCATTGAAGTCGCCAGCGACGAACCAGCGGCGTGGTGCGGCGGGAGCGGGAGCGGACATGGAAGGGGCGGTGGGGTGGGGACCGCCGATGGTAGGCCCAGCGGGGCCCGGGCGCCAATTCCGTCGTGGAATGATGGGTTCCAGCCAACGGCGGGGCCCCTCGTGGCGGGGTTGGTCGCCGGAGCGGGATCCGCCGCCCTGCGCACACCCGCCCCCTGGCAGTTTCCTGTGCGCGGCAGCCACGGAAAGGCAGGCTCTCGTTGTAGAGCCGAGCCCATGCTCGGCTGCTGTACGCGAGAGCCCTGAGCCGAGCATGGCTCGGCTCTACAGAAGATCACCCCGATCATTCTTTCGGTATCCACGCATGGCGTGGATCTACTGGCCGCCGGCCAACTATCGAAGGTGGGGGTGCCGAGCGCAGCCCTGCATCGCCCTCCGCTCACTTCTTCAGGAAGTTGTCCACCAGCAGGTGCTTCACATCATCGAAGCGGCCATTCAACACCGCCTTGGCCGCATACAACGCCGTGCCCGCCACCTGCTTGGCTTCGATCTGCGGCGGCATCACCAGCTCCGCGCGGCTGGTATGCACATCCAGCAGCGCCGGGCCACGCTGGGCCAGGAAGTCCAGCACCGCTTCCTCCAGGTCCTCGCTGCGGGTGACTGTGCGGCCGTGGAAACCGATCACCTCGGCCAGGCGGCCAAAATCGGGATTCTTCAGGTCGGTGTAGTTGTCCAGCAGGCCCTCCACCTTCTGTTCCAGCTCGACGAAATTCAGCGAGCCGTTGTTGAATACCACCACCTTGATCGGCAGGTTTTCCTGCACCGCGGTCAGCAGGTCGCCCAGCAGCATCGCCAGGCCACCATCACCGGACAGCGAAATCACCTGGCGGCCGGGGAAAGCCTTCTGCAGGCCCAGCGCCTGCGGCATCGCATTGGCCATCGTGCCGTGCAACAGGCTGGTCAAGGTGCGGCGGCGGCCGTTCACTCGTATATGGCGCAGCACCCAGACCATCGGCGAACCACCATCGGCAGTGAACAGCGCATCGTCGCTGGCGTGCTTCGACAGCAGCGCGGTCAGGTGCTGCGGGTGGATCAGCTCGCCTTCGCCGGGCTGTTCTTCCTGCTCGCGCTTCTGCAGCGCCTTGTCGCGGTGGGTGATGCACTCATCGAGGAAGGCGCTGTCCTCGCGCGGCGGCAGCATCGGCAGCAGCGCATCCAGCGTCGGTGCGACATCACCGACCACGCCCAGATTGACCGGGTGGCGGCGGCCCAGATGACTGCCATCGCGGTCGACCTGGATGATCGTCGCCTTGTCCGGGTAGAACTGGCCCCAGGCGAAGTCGGCGCCGAGCAGCAGCAGCGTGTCGCACTCCATCAGCGTGTGGAAGCCCGATTCGATGCCGAAGATGCCGGTCATGCCCATGTTGTAGGGGTTGTCCGGTTCGACGAAATCCTTGGCCCGCGACGTATGCGCTACCGGCGCCTGCAGCCGTCGGGCGAGTTCCAGCAGCTGCGCATGCGCGCCCTGGCAGCCGGCCCCGGCATAGATGCCGATGCGCTTGCCCTGCCCCAGCAGCTCGGCGATCCGCTGCAGTTCGTCATCCGAGGGGCGCAGCACCGGCTGGGCGTAGTGCACCGAGAACGGCACATCGTGCTTCACTTCGGCCTCGCTGATATCCGCCGGCAGGATCACCACGGCCACACCGCGGCGGCTGATCGCAGCCTGGCAGGCGAGTGCCACCACGCGTCGCGCCTGTTCGGGGCTGTGCACCTGCTCGCAGAACACCGTGCAGCTGCCATACACCGCCTTGAAGTCCACTTCCTGCGGGAATTCCATGCCCAGTTCGCTGGTGACGATCTGGCTGGCGATCAGCACCATCGGCGCACGATTGCGGTTGCTTTCAAAGATGCCGTTGATGAAGTGCAGGCCACCGGGCCCGCAGGAGCCCGCGCAGGCAGTGAGCTGCCCACTCACCAGCGAATCGGCACCGGCGGCAAAGGCAGCCACCTCTTCGTGGCGCACGTGCACCCATTCGATGTCACTGCGATGCATCGCATCGGTCACGTGGTTCAAGGTATCGCCCACGATGCCGTAACAGCGGCGGACACCCGCCTGCTGGAGGGTGTCGATGACGATCTCTGCAACGCGCTTGCTCATGGGGGAACAGCCGGTTCGGGGGAGAAACCCGAGGCTAGACCCGGCCAGGTGATGCTCCCGTGGGCAAGAAGCCGACCGCCTTGTTGAGCAAAATGCGGACCGGCGACGCGTCAATCGCTGACGTTGATCCAGCCCTCGACCGCGCCGTGCTTCGGGTTGCGGTAGCGCAGCTTCACCCAGCCGTCCTGCTCATCCAGCATCTCCACGCGGTCGCCCTGCACCAGGTAGCGGTTGGTGCTGGCGGCACCGGGCCGGTCGAACAGGAACAGGCGCGCGGGCACCACCGTGGCCTGCTGGCCGCGCAGCGGTTCGCCACTGGCGGGCGTGTTCAAGCCATCGGCAATGGCACTTTCCAGCACGTGGCCGGATGCATCGTGGGTCCGCCACACCGCCAGCGGACCCTGCTCGTCGGTCTGCTCCCACTGCAGGGCGGCATCGAGCGCATCGCCCAGCCGCAGCACGTCTTCGGAGCGATACAGATACAACTTCGTACCGTCGAACCGATACTGATCCGTGTACCACATCGGTCCGCTGCGGCAGCTGCTCGTCAGGGTGCGGGTGGCCGCGTCGACGGTCAGGCCCATCAGGCCACCACAGTTGTCATGCCCGTGGGTTTCGGCCTGCAGCGCGCGGAAACCGCCGCTGGCCGGGTCGAACTGATACACCGCCACCGCTTCGTTGACCATGCCGACCGACGCCCGCGCCACCAGTTCGGGACGCCCGTCGAAATCAACATCCTCGGCCGACAGCCGGAAATTGCCGTCGGCATCGGGGGCGCCCGGCAGGCTCAGCCGTCTGCCCGAGGGCAAAAGCTGCGCGTCGATGCTGCCGTCCTCCGTGACTTCGGCCTGCACGCGGATGCCGGGGGCTGCCTCGAAGCGCAACGGCGCATCGCTGTCAGCGGCCTGCGCCAGCGGCACCAGCAGGCCCGCCAGCAGCAGGCCAACCACGGTTTCCCTGTGTTTCATCATCATTCCCTGCGGCGCCAGGCTGGCACCTCCAGGTCAGAACGATACGTCAACCGCCTGCCGCGACCACAGCACCGACTGGTGCTTGGTCTGCTGCTTCCACGCCAGGCGGATGGCTTCGATGTCGGCGCGGCGCTGCGGGCTGTCTTCATGCAGCACCACCAGCACCTTGGTGCGCAGGCGGTTGGGCGAGGCATCGCCGCGGAACAGCCACTGGCCGTAGGCATCGAACACGGTCAGGCCATCGGGGAAGCGCGGGGTCACTTCCTTGTCCAGGAACGCGCGCCACTGCGCCTCGCTGATGGTGTCGGCCTGCGGACGGCCGCCGGCACCCTGCTCCTCGCCCACGCCGAAGTACAGCTCGCTGCGCACCCAGCCCGTGCCGTTGGACGGCCGCGCGGCATCGCCCTGCATCTCGGCGGTGGCGGCGTAGGCGCTGGGCGTCTTCGAGGACAGGCTGGCGCAGCCGCTGGTGGCCAGCAGCACGGCAAAGATCAGGCCAAGGTGTTTCATGGGGGACAGCACTCCGGGGAAGGGGAAAAAGCGGGTCGAAGGGGCACGAAGGGTACAGCTGCGGTTCGGTTGCGGTTGCAACCAATCACTAATGCCACAGGGGCATCAGCTGATGCGATCGGAAGCGGGGCTTGCGTCACACCCCCTCCTCACGCCAATATAATATATCGCTTCATCCGGATGGATGTAAGTGAAACCATCTCTGTCCCCGCCCCTTCCCCACGTCGTAGTTGCTGGAGTCCGCATGTCCCCCCGCCTGTCCGCGTCGCCGCTCGGCCTCGCCATCGCGCTCGCCCTGTCCCCCGCCCTGGCCTCTGCCCAGGATGCGGCCACCAACCTGGACACGGTGATCGTCACCGGTACCCGCGCCGCCGATCGCACCGTGCTCGAATCCACCTCGCCGGTGGACGTGCTCACCGCCGAGGACATCCGCAAGGCCGGCGTGGTCAACGGCGAACTGGGCAGTGCGCTGCAGGCCCTGCTGCCGTCGTTCAACTTCCCGCGCCAGTCCAACTCCGGCGGCGCCGACCACGTGCGTGCCGCGCAGCTGCGTGGCCTGTCGCCGGACCAGGTGCTGGTGCTGGTGAACGGCAAGCGCCGCCACCACACCGCGCTGGTCAACACCGACAGCAAGATCGGCAAGGGCACCACCCCGGTCGACTTCAACTCGATCCCGGTCAGCGCCATCAAACGCATCGAAGTGCTGCGCGATGGCGCCGGCGCGCTGTACGGCTCCGATGCGGTGGCCGGCGTGATCAACGTGATCCTGGACAACGGCGGCGACGGCGGCGAGATCGAAGCCAGCTACGGCGCCAACCACACCGACCTCAAGCCGATCGGCCGCACCCTCACCGATGGCCAGACCGGCAACATCAGTGCCAAGGTCGGTACCTCGCTGGGCGAGGATGGCGGCTTCCTGCGCGTGGGCCTGGAATACAAGAAGCGCAACGGCACCAACCGCGCCGGCTACGACCTGATTCCGCCGTGGGACCAGACCGATGCCAACCTTGCACTGCAGGGCAAGCGCAACTACGTGCTCGGCGATGGCGCCAGCAAGGACATCAACCTGTGGCTGAACACCGAGATTCCGGTGGGCAGGACCGCCACGTTCTATGCCTTCGGCACCTTCAACCAGCGTGATACCGAGGGCGCGAACTACTTCCGCTACCCCGACAGCGACGCCAACTGGAAGGAGGCGTACCCGAACGGTTATCGCCCGATTTCCGAAGGCGAGAACCGCGACGTGCAGGCCGTGGCCGGCGTGCGTGGCCAGTGGGGCGAGTGGAGCTATGACGGCAGCGTGGACTACGGCCAGAACGACTTCACCTACCGCCTGCGCGATTCGATCAACGCCTCGCTGGGCCCGACCAGCCCGACCCGCTTCAAGACCGCTGATTACCAGTACGCGCAGACCGTGGGCAACCTCGACCTGAGCCGCGTGTTCCCGCAGAGCGACAGCATCACCCACACCCTGGGCCTGGGCGCGGAAGTGCGCCACGAGCGCTACCAGACCCGTCCGGGTGATCCGTCCAGCTATGCGGCCGGCCCGTACACCGATCGCCCGACCGGCTCGCAGGCCGGTGGCGGCCTGACCCCGCAGGATGCCGCGTCGCTGGCACGTGACGTGGCCAGTGCCTATGCCAGCCTGGCCAGCCAGTTCGGCGACCACTTCTCCACCGACCTGGCCGCACGCTACGAGCACAGCGACGACTTCGGTGGTGAGCTGACCGGCAAGCTGGGCCTGCGCTACGAGTTCACTCCGGCCTTCGCCCTGCGCGGTGCCATCTCCAACAACTTCCGCGCGCCCTCGCTGGCGCAGATCGGCTACGAATCCACCTCCACCGGCTACAACGCCGCCGGCCAGCTGGTGCAGGGCCGCCTGCTGTCGGTCAACAACCCGATCGCCCGCGGCCTGGGCGCACAGGACCTGAAGCCCGAGAAGTCGCTGAACACCTCGCTGGGCTTCACCAGCCGCATCGGCGAGCACTTCGACCTGTCGCTGGACTTCTTCCAGATCGACATCGACGACCGCATCGCGCTGTCCGAAAGCATCACCGGCGATGCACTGACCGACTTCGTGGCCGCCAACTACGGCGTCACCGGCCTGCAGAGCGCCAGCTTCTTCGTCAACGCCGCCGACACCCGCACCCGCGGTGCCGAGCTGGTGACCAACTGGCGCCAAGCGCTGGGCGATGGCCAGCTGCTGCTGACCGGCACCTACGCCTACACCAAGACCACGCTGAAGAACGTGCTGGCCACCCCGGCCCAGCTGCAGGCGCTGGACGCGGACTACGTGCTGTTCGGCATCGAAGAAACCAACACGTTGACCGACGCGACCCCGCGTACCCGTGCCAGCCTGTCGGCCGCCTGGAGCAACGACCACTGGTCGCTGAGCAGCCGCGTCAACCGCTACGGCAGTGCCACCCGGGTGTTCAATTTCGGTGATGGCTACATCCCGCGCCAGACCTACCAGGCCGAATGGCAGCTGGATGCCGAAGTGGAGTACCGCTTCAACAAGCAGTGGAGCGTGGCCATCGGCGGGCAGAACCTGACGGACAACTATCCGGACAAGTCCAACGACGATATCTACTACTACGGCAACCTGCCGTACGACGTGCTGTCACCGATCGGCAGCAACGGCGCGTACTACTACGGCCGCGTGCGTTACACGTTCTGACCCGCAGACCGCCGGCCCATCGCTGTGATGGGCCGGCCGGGTAGAGTCGACCGTTGGTCGACAGCCGTACCCAGCGCGGGAGAGCAGTCGACCCCACGGCGCAACGAACCCAAAAGGGGGCGGGGGGGTTTCCGCCGTGGGTGGCCCCACCCCCCCCCCCCCCCCCCCACCCCCGCCCCCCCCCCCTCGACTCTACCCAATTCGTAGCCGTTCCTCGACCTGCCCTACACGCCGCTGCTGGCAAGCTGGTCGATATGGCTGAACCGCTCCCCCTGCGTCCGCCACCGCCATTGCTGGACGACGCCTGCGCGTTGTTCCTCGATGTCGACGGCACCCTCATAGAATTCGCTGCGCGCCCGGACGCCGTGCAGCTCCTGCCGGATGTGCGTGAAGCCATCGGCCGTATCAGTGACCGCCTCGAAGGCGCGGTCGCCCTCGTCAGTGGCCGCCCCCTGGAACAGCTGGACCAGCTGTTCGCGCCCCTGCAACTGCCAGCCGCCGGCCTGCACGGCCACGAGCTGCGTGCCCAGGACGGGCGCGTGCTGCGTGAACAACAGGACGACGACACCGCCGAATGGCTGCATGCCTTGCACCAGCAGGCCATGCGCTTCGCCCATGGTTACCCCGGCGTGCTGGTCGAAGAAAAAGGCGCTGGCTTGGCCCTGCACTGGCGTGGTGCCCCGCATGCGGCCAACGAGGTACGCACGTTCGCCGAACGCCATGCCCGCGGCCGGCCAAGCTATCGGCTGCAACCCGGTGACCATGTGATCGAATTCGTGCCCGTCGGCAGCGACAAGGGCCGCGCCGTGCGCCGGCTGATGCAGTACCTGCCCTTCCGTGGCCGCCTGCCCGTGTTCCTCGGTGATGACCTCACCGATGAGTTCGGCTTCGAGGCCGCCAACGGCCAGCACGGCTGGAGCGTGCTGATCGGCGAACGTGAACCCAGCGCGGCGGTGTTCGCACTGCCCGACATACGCAGCGTGCACGCCTGGCTGCGTGAGAATGCGTACTGACCCGGCCACCCCACGGCCGCAACCGAGATGTAGCGCGTGATGACCCAACCCGATCTTGATCTGGGCGTGGTCGGCAACGGCAGCTTCGGCGCCCTGATCGACAAACATGCCCGCGTTGTCTGGAGCTGCCTGCCCACCTTCGACGGCGATCCCACCTTCTGTGCCCTGCTCGGCCCCAACCAGCAGACCGGCGGCGACTTCGCCATCGAGCTGGAAGATTTCGCCCGCAGCGAGCAGGAATACCTGACCAACACCGCGATCCTGCGCACCGTGCTGCATGACAGCCACGGCGGCTCGCTGGAAATCCTCGATTTCGCCCCGCGCTGGCGGCAGAACGACCGCTTCTACCGGCCGGTCAGCCTGATCCGCCAGGTACGCCCGCTCACCGGCAGCCCGCGCATCACCGTGCTGGCACGCCCGCTGGCCGACTGGGGCGCACGCGTGCCCGAATCGACCTGGGGCAGCAACCACGTGCGCTGGATCCTGCCCGAGCACGTGCTGCGGCTGACCACCGACGTGCCCGTGCGGATGGTGCGCGAGGGCCTGCCGTTCGTGCTCAACCACCCCGTCCACCTGATCCTGGGCGTAGATGAGTCGCTCAACCGCTCCATCAGCGGCTACGTGCAGGAGGCGTTCCAGCGTACCCGTGATTACTGGCGCGAATGGGTACGCTACCTGTCCATTCCGCTGGAATGGCAGGACGCGGTCATCCGCAGCGCGATCACCCTGAAGCTGTGCCAGTACGAGGACAGTGGCGCGATCATTGCGGCGATGACTACCTCCATTCCCGAAGCGCCCGGCAGCGTGCGCAACTGGGATTACCGCTACTGCTGGCTGCGTGATGCGGCGTTCGTGGTGCGTGCGTTGAACCGCCTCGGCGCCACCCGCACGATGGAGCAGTTCCTCGGCTACATCTTCAACCTGGCCACCACCGACGGCACGCTGCAGCCGCTGTACGGCATCGGCTTCGAGGCCAAGCTGGACGAGGACGAAGTTCCCACGCTGTCCGGCTACCGCGGCATGGGCCCGGTGCGCCGTGGCAACCTGGCCTGGGTGCAGCGCCAGCACGATGTCTACGGCAGTGTGGTCCTGGCATCGACCCAGCTGTTCTTCGACCGCCGCCTGCAGGATCCGGGCGATGCACACGCCTTCGCGCGCCTGGAACCGCTGGGTGAGCAGGCCTTCGCCCTGCACGACGTGCCTGATGCCGGCCTGTGGGAATTCCGCGGCCGCACGGAGGTACACACTTACACCAGCGCGATGTGCTGGGCGGCCTGCGACCGCCTGTGCAAGATCGCCATCCGCCTCAAGCGCGACGACCGTGCCAACTACTGGCGCGAGCGCGCCGACATCATCCACGCCCGCATCATGGACAAGGCGTGGAGCGAGGAACTCGGCCATTTCACCGATACCTTCGACGGCCACCGCCTGGATGCCTCGTTGCTGCTGCTGGCCGACATCGGCTTCATCGATGCAATGGATGCGCGCTTCATCGCCACCGTCGATGCCATCGGCCGCGACCTCAAGCATGGCAACTCGCTGTACCGCTACGTGGCGCCGGATGATTTCGGCGAACCGGAAACCAGCTTCACCATCTGCACGTTCTGGTACATCGACGCACTGGCAGCGATCGGGCGCATGGAGGAAGCACGCGAGATGTTCGAGCTGCTGCTCAACCAGCGCAACCACCTCGGCCTGCTCTCCGAGGATCTGGCCTTCGACGGTGGCGAAGCCTGGGGCAACTTCCCGCAGACCTATTCGCACGTCGGCCTGATCACCGCCGCCATGCGCCTGTCGCGTTCCTGGCAGGAGGCCTCATGAGCCGCCTGGTGGTTGTCTCCAACCGGGTCGCCGTGCCCGGTGAAAGCCGCGCCGGCGGCCTCGCCGTGGGCCTGCTGGCCGCGCTGAAGGAGCGCGGCGGCATGTGGTTCGGCTGGAGCGGCAAGAACGCGAAGGATGCCAGCGGCACGCTGCACCAGCAGAAGGACGGTGATATCGAGTACGTCACCATGGACCTGGCCAAGCGTGATGTGGATGGCTACTACAACGGTTTCTCCAACCGCACGCTGTGGCCGCTGCTGCACTTCCGGCTGGACCTGGTCGACTACGACCGCGGCACACGCGAGACTTACCACAAGGTCAATGCGCTGTTCGCCGACAAACTCGCGCCATTGCTGCGCGAGGACGACATCGTCTGGATCCACGATTACCACCTGATTCCACTGGGCGCGATGCTGCGCGAGCGTGGCATCGGCTGCAGGATCGGTTTCTTCCTGCATATCCCGATGCCGTCGGCGGACCTGCTGCAGGCCATGCCCGACCACCTGCGGCTGTTCTCCTCGCTGTACGCCTACGATCTGGTCGGCTTCCAGACCCAACGCGATGCCGACCGTTTCCAGACCTACCTGCGCCTGTTCGGCGGTGGCCGCGTGCTGGACGACGGCCGCCTGGAGGCCCCGGGCGGGCGCCGCTTCCGCGCGGCCGCCTTCCCGATCGGCATCGATACCGGGCTGATTGCCCGCCAGGCGGCAACAGCAGCGACCAAGCCTTCGGTGAAGAACCTGCGCAGCAGCCTGCGCGACCGCCAGCTGGCGATCGGCGTGGACCGCTTGGACTATTCCAAGGGCCTGCCCGAACGGTTCCAGGGCTTCGAGCGCTACCTGGAGCGGCACCCCGACCAGCGCGGCTCACTGACCTACCTGCAGATCGCCCCGGTGTCGCGTGGCGACGTGACCGAGTACCGGCAGCTGCGCAGCCAGCTGGAACAGATCGCCGGGCACATCAACGGCGGCCATGCCGAGCCCGACTGGACGCCGCTGCGCTACGTCAACCAGAACTTCACCCACGCCACGCTGACCGGTTTCTACCGCGCTGCGGCGGTGGGCCTGGTGACGCCTTTGCGTGATGGCATGAACCTGGTAGCCAAGGAATACGTGGCCTCGCAGGACCCGGACAATCCCGGCGTGCTGGTGCTGTCACTGCTGGCCGGTGCGGCCGACGAAATGAAGCAGGCGCTGCTGGTGAACCCGCACGACCTGGACGGCGTAGCCGATGCCATCGCCACGGCGGCGACGATGTCATTGCGCCGGCGCCAGGAACGCTGGCACGCGATGATGGACCACCTGCGCACGTACGACATCAACCACTGGCGCCGCAGCTACCTCGAAGCCCTGGAAGGGTAACGGACCCGCCGGGCGTGGCCCGGCGCTCCCAGGCCCCCGGCCCCGCCGGTCGCCCCGGCCCCCACCGCCG
>NZ_VYKI01000009.1:32214-39909 GCF_008710035.1 Stenotrophomonas cyclobalanopsidis
ACGCCTTTCACGGTTAACGCCCCCGCGGGGGGGGGCCCGGGCCCCCCTTGCCCCGTGCACGTCGTAGCGCCGGGCCACGCCCGGCGGCGGTCAATCGAGGAAGCGCGTGGCCTGTTCCGGGCTGGGCAGGTAGCAGGTGTCGTGGCGGCCGAACCAGCGGTAACGGTTGCGCGCCAGCGCGCGGTAGGCCACGTCGCGCCAGGCGCGCGGCAGCAGGCGCAGAACGCCTGCCACGCGCCACAGGCCACCCAGCCCCGTCAGCACGCGCAGGATTGCGTCGGTATCGGTCCACGCGCCGTGTGCGTCCACCAGCAGGAACGACAGTGGGTCATTCGGGTCCAGGCCGTGGGCGCGCAGCAAGGCACTGCCCTGCGCGCCCTGCATCGCCGCGAAGCGGTAGCGCCCCTGCCGGTCGAACCGCAGCAGGAAGCGCACCCAGCGGCTGCACAGCGCACAGACGCCGTCGAAGACGATCACCGCCGTCTGGCTGGGGTCGGATCCCTTTTCGCCAGAAAAGGGCTCTGCCCCCTCAGGACCGCCAGCCGGCTTCATTCCATCCACACCAGGGTCGCCATGCGCCCGGTACGGCGGTCGCGACGATGCGAGTACAGATCCGGGTCGGCCATGGTCGAAACCGTGCCGCCATGGATGTTGAGCGGGTCCAGCCCTGCCGCCTGCAGCCGCTGCCGGGCCAGGGCGAACAGGTCCACTTTCCAGTGCCCTTCGCGGGTGGCCACGAAGGCTTCTTCCGCGCCCGGGTCATGGCCGACGAAGGCGTGGTAGACCTCTTCGCCGATCTCATAGTCCTGCGGGCCAGCCGCTGGGCCCAGCCAGGCGCGCAGCTGCGCCGCCGGCGTGTTCATGGCGGCCACGGTGTCTTCCAGCATGCCGTCGGCCAGGCCACGCCAGCCCGCATGCGCCGCACCGATCTCGCGGCCGTCGGCGGCGGCGAACACCACCGGCAGGCAGTCGGCGGTGAGGATGGCCAGCACCACGCCCGGCACCGAGGTCACCGCAGCATCGGCCACCGGCTCGCTGGCGCCGGCCACCGGGGCTGCGTCGAAACGCAGCACGGTGGTGCCATGCACCTGGCGCAGCCAGTGCGGCGCCGACGGCAGGGCCAGGCCCTGCAGCAGCAGCTGCCGGTTGTGCTCGACGTTGGCCGGGGTATCACCATCGGCCGCGTGCCGGTTGCCCAGGTTGAACTGCGCGAACGGCGCCGGCGAGATGCCCGCGCCATGCCGACGCGTGGTCAGCGCGCGGACGCCCGCAGGCGCCGGCCAGTCGGCCTGCAGCAGCGGCAGCGCGGCATCCATCACCAGCGGTCCCGCTCGCGCTCTGCGAAGGCCGCGCTGTCTTCGCGCAGCACCTTCATCAGGTGCAGCATGTCGGCCGGCACCGGTGCGGTGTTGCGCACCTGCTCGCCGGTGATCGGGTGCACGAACTCCAGGGTCTCGGCGTGCAGGGCCTGGCGCTTGAAGCCGCGCAGGGCGGCAACCAGCTCGTCGCTGGCACCCTTGGGCAGCTTCAGCGCGCCGCCGTACAGCGGGTCACCCACGATCGGGTGGCGGATGTGCGCCATGTGCACGCGGATCTGGTGGGTGCGGCCGGTTTCCAGGCGGCACTCCAGCGCGGTGTGCGCACGGAAGCGCTCACGCAGGCGGTAATGGGTGATCGCTTCCTTGCCGTCCTCGCGCACGCCCATCTTCAGGCGGTCGCGCGGGTGGCGGTCGATCGGGGCATCGGCGGTACCGCCGGCCACCAGGGCGCCCATCACGATGGCCAGGTACTGGCGGTGCACGTCACGTGCGGCCAGCTGCTCGACCAGCGCGGTCTGCGCTTCCAGGGTGCGCGCCACGACCATGACGCCGCTGGTGTCCTTGTCCAGGCGGTGCACGATGCCCGCGCGCGGCAGCACCGCCACCGACGGGTCGCGGTACAGCAGGGCGTTGACCAGGGTGCCGCTGTGGTTGCCGGCGCCCGGGTGGACCACCAGGCCGACCGGCTTGTTGATCACCAGCAGGTGCTCATCCTCGTACAGCACGTCCAGCGGGATGTCTTCCGGCTGTGCGTCGGTCTGGGTTTCCATCACCACGGTCAGGGTGACGACTTCACCACCGCGCAGCGGATCGCGCGGGCGGGCCTGGGCGCCGTCCAGCAGCACATCGCCGGATTTGATCCATTCAGTCAGGCGCGAGCGCGAGTATTCGGGGAACAGCTCGGCCACGACCGCGTCGAAACGACGGCCGGCGGAGGTGTCGGGGACGATGGCCTGGCGGGCCGATTCGGAGGATTGTTCAGACATGGCAGGGGGGTATCTTCGAAATTTTGGGGTCCGGTCGACCGGTTTCAGTCGCTGGACAGGACACTAGGCTATCATCGACCCTTCGTATTCCAGACGCGTCCCGCCTTGACCCCATGATCCGACGCTCCTCCATGCTCTCTGCGCCCGTCCGCCTCACCGCCCTGCTGCTGGTGCTGGTCATCGCCGCCACTGGTTGCCATCGCGGCGCCAAGGGTGATCGCCCCGATGAAGGAACGCCGGTCGAACAACTGTACGACAAGAGCCACACGCTGATGCAGGGTGGCAACTGGAGTGGCGCCGAAGCCAGCTTCCGCCGCCTGGTGGCCCAGTACCCGTACGGCCCGTACACCGAGCAGGCGATGATCGAAACCGCCTACGCCCAGTACAAGGCCGGCAAGCACGATGACGCCGTGTCGAGCATCGACCGCTTCATCCGTACCTACCCGACCCACCGCAACATCGCGTACCTGTACTACCTGCGCGGTCTGGCCAACTCCAACCGCAATACGGTTTTCCTGCGTCGCGTATGGTCCCTGGACCCGAGCCGCCGCGATCTGTCCACGCCGCACCAGGCGTATTCGGACTTCAACATCGTGGTCGACCGCTACCCGAACAGCCGCTACGCCGCCGATGCGCGCCAGCGCATGATCGAGCTGCGTGACGTGTTCGCCCAGCACGAGCTGGACAACGCCCTGTACTACCTGCGTCGCGGCGCCTATGTCTCGGCCGCCGGCCGCGCCAACTACCTGCTGGAAACCTACCCGCAGAGCGCGTTCCAGTACGACGCCGTGGCGGTGCTGGGCGAGTCCTACACCCACCTTGGCAACAAGACCCTGGCCGACGACGCCCGTCGCGTGCTGACGCTGAACCAGCCGCAGCACCCGTGGCTGGAAGGCAATTGGCCGAAGTACCCGTGGATGATCCGCAAGCTGAACCCGTTTGCCGGCGAGAAGTCGGCCAGCACCGGCCAGCGCAACGCGCGGCTGGAAAAGAAGTAAAGAAGAGGGCCCCGCAAGGGGCCCTTTCCTTTTGTAGAGTCGAGCCATGCTCGACTGCTTCTGGCTTCAAGCCGAGCATGGGCTCGGCTCTACAACAGAGCCACGCCATGCGTGGAGGCCCGCTTACCTCACCCCTTGTAACCGTTGCTGATCGGGTACCGGCGCTCGCGGCCGAACGCCCGGCGCGAAACCTTCGGGCCCGGCGCGGCCTGGTGCCGCTTCCACTCGCTGATGCGCACCAAGCGCAGCACGCGGTCGACCACGGCCGCGTCGTAGCCGGCGGCCACGATCTCCGTGCGCGACTGCTCCTGGTCCACGTAGCGGTACAGGATGCCGTCCAGCACGTCGTAGGCCGGCAGCGAATCCTGGTCCAGCTGGTTGTCGCGCAGTTCGGCCGACGGCGGGCGGCTGATCACCGCCGGCGGGATCACCGGCGCGCCGCCCACGGTGTTGCGCCACTTGGACAGCCCGAACACCTCCGTCTTGTACAGGTCCTTCAGCGGCGCGTAGCCACCGCACATGTCGCCGTAGATGGTGGCGTAGCCCACCGCGTACTCGCTCTTGTTGCCGGTGGTCAGCAGCAGGCCGCCGAATTTGTTGGCCAGCGCCATCAGGATCACGCCACGGCTGCGCGACTGCAGGTTCTCTTCGGTCACGTCCGGCGTGGTGCCTTCGAACATCGGCCCCAGCGCTTCCATCAGGCCCTTGAAGGCCGGCTCGATCGAGACCGCTTCCAGCTTCACGCCCAGCGCCTCGCACTGCTCGGCGGCCAGGTCGTTGGACATGCCGGCGGTATAGCGCGACGGCAGGCGCACGGCGGTGACGTTCTCCGCACCGAGCGCGTCGACGGCCAGGGCCAGCACCAGCGCCGAATCGATGCCGCCGGACAGGCCCAGCCACACCTTCTTGAAGCCGTTCTTGCGGCAGTAGTCCTGGATGCCGCGGGTCACCGCACGCCAGGCCAGCGCGTCCATGCTCTCGTCGCCATCGTCCATCCACACGTGCGGCAGGAAGCGGCGGGTTTCGCCGTCATAGTCCACCACCAGCCACTGGTCGACGAAGGCCGCCGCCGCCGGGTGTACGGTGCCGTCGCCATCGGCAACCACCGAGGCGCCGTCGAACACCAGCGCATCCTGGCCACCGACCACGTTGAGGTAGGCAATCGCCGCCCCGCTCTCGCGCGTGCGCGCGGCCAGCACGGCATCGCGCTGGGCATGCTTGCCGCGCTCGTACGGCGAGGCGTTGGGCACCACCACCAGCTGCGCACCCTCGCGCACGGTGTCGGCCAGCGGCTCGGCGAACCACAGGTCCTCGCAGATCAGCAGGCCGACCGGCACGCCGTTGACCTCGAACACGCAGCTGCCGCCGTCCGGGTCCACGTCGAAGTAGCGGCGCTCGTCGAACACGGCGTAGTTGGGCAGCTCGCGCTTGCGGTAGGTGCGCTCGACCAGGCCGTCACGCAGCACGCTGGCAGCGTTGTAGACCACCGCACCGGCGGCCTGCGGCCAGCCGACCACGGCGGTGATGCCACGGCAGGCGGCGGCGATGCGGCCCAGCGCTTGTTCGCACTCGTACAGGAAGCCCGGACGCAGCAGCAGGTCTTCCGGCGGGTAGCCGCTCACTGCCAGCTCGGGGAACATCACCAGCTCGGCGCCGTACTCCTCGCGCGCCTGGCCGATCATCTCGATGATGCGCTCGGTGTTGCCGGCGACATCGCCGACGGGAAAGTCGAACTGCGCCATCGCGATGCGGATCGAAGCCATGGGAATCCAGCCTGTGGTTGCAATGGCCCATTGTAACGCCGCGCCGTGCGCCCGCCGGGCGTGGCCCGGCGCTACCGGGCGGACGTTTCTGGTAGCGCCGGGCCGTGCCCGGCGGATGCCCAGACGCAGAAAAGCCGCCCGGAGGCGGCTTTTCTGTTGATGCAGGTAGAGCAGTCGACTAACAGTCGACGCTACCGAATCGTCTGCCCGAGGCAGTCGATCTTATTTCACCAGCTTGGCGATGGCAGCGCCCAGGTCGCCCGGCGAGCGGACGGTGACGACACCGGCAGCTTCCATGGCGGCGAACTTGCCTTCGGCAGTGCCCTTGCCGCCCGAGGCGATCGCACCGGCGTGGCCCATGCGCTTGCCGGCCGGAGCCGACGCACCGGCGATGAAACCGACGACCGGCTTCTTCACGTGGTTCTTGATGTACTCGGCACCGGCTTCCTCAGCGTCACCGCCGATTTCGCCGACCATGATGATGCCTTCGGTCTGCGGATCTTCGTTGAACAGCTTCAGGCAGTCGACGAAGTTCAGGCCGTTGATCGGGTCACCACCGATGCCGATGCAGGTGGACTGGCCCAGGCCGACTTCGGTGGTCTGCTTGACCGCTTCATAGGTCAGGGTGCCCGAACGCGACACGATGCCGATCTTGCCCGGCTTGTGGATGTGGCCCGGCATGATGCCGATCTTGCACTCACCCGGGGTGATGACGCCCGGGCAGTTCGGCCCGATCAGCACGGTGTCCGGGTGGGCACGGGTCAGCACGTTCTTGACGCGCAGCATGTCCAGCACCGGGATGCCTTCGGTGATGCAGACGATGACCGAGATGCCGGCAGCAGCGGCTTCCAGGATCGCGTCAGCCGCGTACGGCGGCGGCACGTAGATGACCGACGCGTTGGCGCCGGTGCTCTGCACGGCGTCGGCCACGGTGTTGAAGACCGGCAGGTCGATATGGGTGGTGCCGCCCTTGCCCGGGGTCACGCCGCCGACGACCTGGGTGCCGTACTCGATCATCTGAGTGGCGTGGAAGGTGCCCTGCTGGCCGGTGAAGCCCTGCACGATCACCTTGGTGTTCTTGTTGATCAAAACAGACATTGGAATTCCTTGGTGTCGGTATCAGGCAGCGTTCTTGACAGCTTCAACGATCTTCTTGGCGCCATCGTTGATGTTGTCAGCCGGGATGATGGCCATGCCGCTGTCACGCAGCAGCTGCTTGCCTTCTTCCACGTTGGTGCCTTCCAGGCGGACCACGACCGGAACCTTGACGCCCACTTCCTTCACGGCGGCGATGATGCCTTCGGCAATCATGTCGCAGCGGACGATGCCGCCGAAGATGTTGACGAAGATGCCTTCGACCTTGTCCGAGGACAGGATCAGCTTGAAGGCTTCGATGACGCGCTGCTTGTTGGCACCGCCGCCCACGTCCAGGAAGTTCGCCGGCTCGCCGCCGTTGAGCTTGATGACGTCCATGGTGGCCATGGCCAGGCCAGCGCCGTTGACCATGCAGCCGATGTTGCCGTCCATGGTGACGTAGTTGATGTCCAGCTCCGAAGCGATCACTTCGGTCGGATCTTCCTGGGTCTTGTCGCGCATGGCGACCAGCGCCTTCTGGCGGAACGCGGCGTTGTCGTCGCTGTCGAACTTGCCGTCCAGCGCGTACAGGTTGCCGTCGTCCAGGATGGCCAGCGGGTTGATTTCAACCAGGGCCAGGTCCTTTTCGTTGAACAGGCGGTACAGGTTCACCATGATGCTGGCGAACTGGCCGGCCTGCTTGGCGGTCAGGCCCAGCTTGAAGCCGAAATCACGGCCGTGGTAACCCTGCACGCCTTCGACGAAGTCGACGTTCAGCGAGTGGATCAGCTCCGGGGTTTCAGCAGCGACCTGCTCGATCTCCACGCCGCCTTCCGAAGAAGCGATGTAGGTGATGGTCTTGGTGCCACGGTCAACCAGCACCGACAGGTACAGTTCCTTGACGATCTCGCCGGCGGTGGTCACCAGCACCAGGTTGACCGGCAGTTCAACGCCTGCGGTCTGGTAGGTGGCCATCTTGGTGCCGAGCATCTTGGCCGCAGCGGCCTTCACGTCGTCAGTGGTCTTGCAGAACTTGACGCCGCCAGCCTTGCCGCGGCCGCCAGCGTGGATCTGCGCCTTGACCATCCAGGGGCCCTGGCCCAGGGAGTTGGCAGCTTCGACTGCTTCGTCCGGGGTCGCCGCGACCTTGCCGGCCGGGACCGGGATGCCGTACTCGGCAAGCAGCTGTTTTGACTGGTATTCGTGGAAATTCATGCGTCACCGTGGGAATAGGAACGACCGCACGCAATTCCTCAGGGGCCCCGGCGGGGCGCCGGCATGGACCGCGGCGGGCCCACTATTGTGGCCGAGCCAGCGCCGGGGCGCAAAGAACCAGGGAAAAACGGCCAGACCCGGCCAGATTTCCACCGCCATTCAGGCAGTTGCGCCGCGCCGGCGGGGTGGCCCCGTGGGCCCGGTCCGGTCCGGTTGCGCAGGAAATCGCTTCCACAGCCCTATACTTGGAGGACGGTAGAGTCGAGCTTGCTCGACTGATGTCTGGAGCAGTCGAGCAAGCTCGACACTACGGAAAAAACACTGGGGCAAACAAGAAACA
>NZ_VYKI01000009.1:39919-145110 GCF_008710035.1 Stenotrophomonas cyclobalanopsidis
CACACAACTTATTGTGGGCTTACTTTTTTGTGCTCTTGCCTGCCTGTTTGTTGCCCCCCCCCCCCCCCCCTCGACTCTACGGAAAACGCAGTGGAGCAAGCTCGACTCTACGGAAAACACAGTCGAGCAAGCTCGACTCTACGGGGCAAGTGTCCGATGGTCGGGGGAACATCGGGTACGCTGCAGTGCCACCGCCGTCAGATCCAGTTCCAGGCAGCCAGAAGGGGAGTTCCGGCGTGTCACCCAGTGCTTCATTGATCGACCGCATCGAATCGATTCCCCGGCGCGAGCTGTATTTCTTCGCGCTGTACCGCGTGCTGATCGCTTCGGTCATCGCCGCGCTGCTGTACAGCCCGCTGTCGGCCATGGTGGGCGAAGCGCACCACCCGCGCCTGGCGTACGGCGTCGGGGCCGCCTATCTGGTGCTGTCCCTGCTGCTGCTGGTGGTGGGCCGCAGCGAGCGCTGGCTGCTGCCGATCGTGGTCACCGGCGTGCTGCTGGACATCATCGCCGCCAGCCTGCTGGCCCACGCTCTGCCCGGCGCCAGTGCCGGCATTTCGATGTCGCTGCTGTTCAATATCGCCGCCGCGGCCACCCTGCTGCCCCTCAGCTGGGGCCTGGTGCTGGCCCTGGCCGCCAGCGTCGCCACCGCCGCCGAGTACCTGTGGAAGGTGCTGGAGGGCGGTGACCCCACCCGCACGCTGGCCGAACTGGCGATGTTCGCCACCAGCTACCTGGCCCTGGCCTTCATCAGCTACCAGGTCGGCAACCGCGCGCGCCGCAACCAGCAGCTGGCCAACCAGCGCGGCGATGAAGTGGCCAACCTGTTCCAGATCAACGAGCTGATCATCCGTCGCATGCGCACCGGGGTGATCGTCGTCGATGGCGACAACCGCATCACCCTGGCCAACGAAGCCGCCTCGCTGCTGCTGGGCGACCGCGACGGGGTCGGCGAGACCGGCCAGCTGGACCTGGCCAGCATCGCCCCCGAACTGGCCCGGCGCCTGACCCGCTGGCGCAACGGCTGGGCCCAGGACGAACTGCCGCTGCAGCTCAACCCGGACCAGCCCGAGGTGCAGCCGCGGTTCGCCCGCCTGCTGGCCGGCAGCGAGCTGGCGCTGGTCTTCCTGGACGACTCCAGCGTGGTCTCGCGCCGCGCCGAGTCGCTCACCCTTTCGGCCATGGGCCGCTTCTCGGCCAGCCTGGCGCACGAGATCCGCAACCCGCTGGCGGCCATCAACTACGCCGTGCAGCTGCTGGAAGAAGGTACCGGTTTCAACGAGAGCGACCGCCGCCTGCTGCAGATCATCCACCAGCAGTGCCAGCGCACCAACGGCATCGTCGAGAGCGTGCTGGGCCTGGCCCGCCGCGAGCGCGCCAACCCCGAAAACGTCGACCTGGCTGCCTTCGTGCGCCGCTTCGTGCTGGAGTACAAGCAGGGCCAGACCCTGGAGACGGACAGCATCGAGCCGATCATCAACGACACCTCGGTGCCCGCCCTGGTCGACACCCGCCACCTCTACCAGGTGCTGACCGTGCTGGTCCACAACGCGCTGAAATACGGCCGCATCGGCGAGCAGCCGGCGCGCGTGCGCCTGCGCGTGGCCCAGCACGAGCGCAGCGCGGTGATCGATGTGATGGACCGCGGCCCCGGCATCCCCGAAGCCGTGGCTGCGCAGCTGTTCCGCCCCTTCTTCACCACCTCCGAGCACGGCACCGGCCTGGGGCTTTACATCGCCCGCGAGCTGTGCCGGGCCAACCAGGCGCGCCTGGACTACATCCCCGTGCCGGCCGGCGGTTCCTGCTTCCGCCTGGTCCTGCCCGGCCCGCACACCCTGCTCCCGCATTGACCCGCCGCGTCAAACATTTGTCGCTTCCAGCCCCCCTCGTTTATCTTCCCTGCCCATGAACGAAACCCGCAGCGCCCTCGTCGTCGACGATGAACGCGACATCCGCGAACTGCTGGTGCTGACCCTTGGCCGCATGGGCCTTCGCATCAGCACCGCCGCCAACCTCGCCGAGGCCCGCGAACTGCTGGCCAGCAATCCCTACGACCTGTGCATCACCGACATGCGGCTGCCGGACGGCAACGGCATCGAACTGGTCAGCGAGATCGCCCAGCATTACCCGCGCACGCCGGTGGCGATGATCACCGCGTTCGGCAGCATGGATCTGGCTGTGGAGGCACTGAAGGCCGGTGCCTTCGACTTCGTCAGCAAGCCGGTGGACATCAGCGTGCTGCGTGGCCTGGTCAAGCACGCCCTGGAACTCAACAACAGCGAGCGCCCGGTCGCGGCGGCCGCCACCGAACAGGCTGCCCGCCTGCTCGGGGACTCGCCCGCCATGGATGTGCTGCGCGCCACCATCGGCAAGGTCGCCCGCAGCCAGGCGCCGGTCTACATCCTGGGCGAATCGGGGGTGGGCAAGGAGCTGGTCGCACGCACCATCCACGCCCAGGGCGCACGCGCTTCGGGCCCCTTCATTCCGGTCAACTGCGGCGCCATCCCGACCGAGCTGATGGAGAGCGAGTTCTTCGGCCACCGCAAGGGCAGCTTCACCGGCGCCCACGCCGACAAGCCCGGCCTGTTCCAGGCGGCGCACGGCGGCACCCTGTTCCTGGATGAAGTGGCCGAGCTGCCCCTGCAGATGCAGGTCAAGCTGCTGCGCGCCATCCAGGAAAAGTCGGTGCGCGCGCTGGGTGCGGCCAACGAAGAACCGGTGGATGTGCGCATCCTCTCGGCCACCCACAAGGATCTCGCCGAGCTGGTCGAGGACGGACGCTTCCGCCACGACCTGTACTACCGCATCAACGTCATCGAGCTGCGGGTGCCGCCGCTGCGCGAGCGCCGCCAGGACCTGCCGGACCTCGCCGGTTCGATCCTCGCCCGGCTGGCCCGCAGCCACGGCCGCTCCACTCCGTTGCTGGCGCCCTCGGCGCTGGACGCGCTGGCCCAGTACGGCTTCCCGGGCAATGTGCGCGAACTGGAGAACATCCTTGAGCGCGCCCTGGCCCTGGCCGAGGAAGACCGCATCGGCGCCGACGACCTGCGCCTGCCGCAGCACGCCCCGCGCACCGCCGGCGGCCCGGCCGCACCCGAAGCCGTGGTCGACCTGCACCCCGGCAGCGCCGCCCTGCCCTCCTACATCGAGCAGCTCGAGCGCAGCGCGATCCAGCGTGCGCTGGAAGAGAACCGCTGGAACAAGACCCGCACGGCCGCACAGCTGGGCATCACCTTCCGGGCGCTGCGCTACAAGCTGAAGAAGCTGGGGATGGAGTAAGGGGTCGGATCCCTTTCCGCAGGAAAGGGCTCTGACCCCATTCGGATCGACCCCATTCGGACCACGCCATCCACGCATGGCGTGGATCTACGGCCCCCCGCTCGGGGAGTGGCCGTCGATCCGTATTAATGTCAGAAAACGAAGCGGCAGAGGCACTTGCCCGCCTCAAGTGTGTTTGCTAGCGTACTACCCATGCCCCGGAAGCCGCCCCTGCCGAAGACCAAGCAGACGCTTGGCAATGCGCCTTTTTCGTCGTACACGAACGTCATCACGCCGACCACGAAGACCAAGGCGGTGCGAGTGGTGAAGTTCGGTTCTGCGCACGTCAGCTCGGGTGGCGTAGACGCCCGCACGATCCAGCAAGGTCGCGCCGAAAGCCGTCGGGCACTGAACGCGCTGGGCCGGGCACTGATTCACCCTGGCGTGGAAGTGACCGCACACCCGGGGGTTCCTTACTACAGTGCAGATCCACAGCATCCCGGCGTGATCATCCGCGTTCTCGATGGAAAGCAGGCCCAAGGACGGTTTGTGGATGGAAAGTTCCAGGAAATCGCAGCCTGACCTGGCGCAAGCACTTCACCAGGTAGAAGTCGCCAGACAGCGCACTGACAAGCCGTTGGCGGTCATCCTTGCAGGGCACAACGGATCGGGCAAATCGACGCTGTGGTACAAGCATCTGGCCGATGTGCTGCAGATACCGTTGATCAATGCAGATCGCATGATGATGTCGATCCTGCCCGAAACTGTCAGCGGCCAGCTGCCTGACTGGGCACAGGCGCTGCGCGACGAAGATCCGGCGTGGATGAAGGTGGCCCAGCAAGGGGTGGAAGCGTTTGTGGGCCACGCGATGACCGCCAATATCCCGTTTGCGCTGGAAACGGTCTTCTCGCACTGGCGTGACCTCGGCAACGGCAAGGTCGAGTCGAAGATTGATCGGATCGTGCAACTGCAGAAAGCAGGCTACTTCGTCATCCTTTTCTTTGTGGGCCTCGCCAGCGATCAGCTTTCCATCGGCCGGGTGGGCACACGCGTTGCCAGCGGCGGCCACAATGTGGACCAGGAAAAACTCGTTGCTCGCTTTCCCAGGACCCAGAAGGCCATCGCGGCCGCCGCGCCGCTGGCCGATGCCTGCATTCTGAGCGACAACAGCCTGAGCGTAAGCGAAGCTTTCACGGTGTGCCGCGTCCAGCTTGGCAACAAGGTCGAATTTGACTGCCGCGATACGGGCGCAGACGTTCCTGCGCCTGTATTGCAGTGGCTGGACATCATCAGCCCCACAGCTTGAAGGGCTCCGACCCCATTCTGACCGCGCCATCCACGCATGGCGTGGATCTACTGCCGGGGTCGGATCCCTTTCCGCAGGAAAGGGCTCTGACCCCAAGCGCATCAATCCTTGGTAACGCGGTTGATCTCGGCCAGGCTGGTCACGCCCGCTGCGGCCTTCTTCAGTGCCGACTGGCGCAGGTCATTCACCTTGATCGCCTGTGCCGCCTCGGCAATCTGCAGCGCATTGCCACCGGCCAGGATGATCGTCGAGATCTCGTCGGTCATCGGCATCACCTGGTAGATACCGGTACGGCCCTTGTAACCCTCGGTGCACTCGTCGCAGCCCGCCGCTTCGTACAGATGGATGCCGGCATCGAGCTGCTCCTGGGTGAAGCCTTCGGCCAGCAGCGCATGGGCGGGCAGATTGGCCGGCCGCTTGCAGTTGCTGCACAGGCGGCGGGCCAGACGCTGGGCGATCACCAAGGTCACCGAACTGGTGATGTTGTATGGCGCGATACCCATGTTCATCAGGCGCGCGATGGTCTGCGGCGCATCGTTGGTATGCAGCGTGGACAGCACCATGTGGCCGGTCTGCGCCGCCTTGATCGCGATCTCGGCCGTTTCCAGGTCGCGGATTTCGCCGACCATGATGATGTCCGGATCCTGTCGCAGGAACGAGCGCAGCGCGGCCGCAAAGGTCATGCCGCGCTTGTTGTTCTGCTGCACCTGGTTGACCCCGGGCAGACGGATTTCCACCGGGTCTTCCGCGGTGGAGATGTTGCGGGTGTCGTCGTTGAGGATGCCCAGCGCCGTATACAGCGACACGGTCTTGCCCGAACCGGTCGGGCCGGTCACCAGCACCATGCCGTAGGGCTTGTGGATCGCATCGAGGAACAGCTTCTGCTGGTCCGGCTCGTAACCGAGCTTGTCGATGCCCAGCTTGGCCGCGCTGCCATCCAGGATACGCAGCACCACCTTCTCGCCGAACAGCGTCGGCAAGGTGCTGACGCGGAAGTCGATCTGCTTGGTCTTGGACAGGTTCAGCTTGATGCGTCCGTCCTGCGGCACGCGCTTTTCAGCGATATCCAGCTGCGCCATCACCTTCAGGCGCGCGGCGATGCGCTGGTTCAACTTGACCGGCGCGCGCGCGACCATCTTCAGCAGGCCGTCGATGCGCAGGCGCACGCGGTAATCATCTTCGTAGGGCTCGAAGTGGATGTCGGACGCGCCCTTGCGGATCGCGTCGACCAGCACCTTGTTGACGAACTTGACCACCGGGGTGTCGTCGCCCTTGGCGTCGACGCCGCTGTCGGTCGAGGCCATGTCCTCATCACCGCCGGAGATGTCGAGGTTGGCCATCCCCTCGTCGTCGCCGCCGAGCGCGTCGGACATGGTGTCGTGGCTGGTGTGCCACTGTTCCAGCGTGCGCCGGATCTGGTCCTCATCGACCAGGATCGGCTCCACCACCAGATTGGTGTGGAACTTGATCTCATCCAGCGAGTGGGTCGGATTGCTGGTACCCACGAACAAGCGGCCGCCGCGCTTGAACAGCGGAAGCACGTTGTGCTTGCGCAGCAGCTCCTCGCTGACGAGGGTCATCGCGTTCTGGCTGCTGTCGAACGTGGACACGTCGAACAGCGGCATGCCGAACTCGACCGAGTTGGCGGCTGCCAGCTGTGCAGAGCTGACCAGCTTGCTCTGGGCGAACCAGGTCGGCAGCGGCTGCTTGGCCGCTGCGGCCTTGGCCATCGCGTCTCGAGCCGCAACTTCGTCCAGGGCGCCGTCCTGGACCAGACGGCGGGCGAGGCCGGTGATACCGACGAGGTTGGCAGAGATGACTGCGTTCATGATTCTCGAATCCCAAAATGAGCGACGCCGCGCCCCCAGCCTATCACCAGCAAAAGGACGCGGCGCGCCGCATGCTACACCACCGCCGGCACTACAATTCTGAGCAACCGGATGGCAGGTACCTTTGGGCCATATCGGATGTGCATCGCCAAGTGATGTTGCCTTCCGGCGACTGCCCAGCCACCAGCGCCCCACCACTCGCACCGAAGGGCGTCAGGAAGATGTTTCCTGCCGCGGCCTTATCCCGCATCACCACAGTGATCGCGCCAGAATCAGCATCAATACTGGTAGATTTCACATTCGGCGAATTATCAGTCGCCGCAGTCAACGATGCCCCGAGACCAAGATTCGTCGAATTGGTGGATGCGTTGGCCACCACCGTAGCGCGGAGGCCACTGGCGAGCACCAGCGCCTCTGACACTCGAGCGCGTACCACATAGTTCTGATAGGCCGGAACGGCGAGCGCGGCCAAGATCGCAATGGTGGCGATCACGATCATCAGCTCGATCAAAGTAAAGCCGGCATCGTGTTTCGTGTGCACGATACGTCCCCCCATGCGATGTTGTGCATATCCTCGTCATCCGCACTAAGAAGAAAGCCCTCGTAAGAGGGCTTTCTTGAACATCGTGCGACTGCTTGCCTGCGTTAGGCGCCGGTGCAGCTGCTCGGCAGATACTTCTGCTTCAGCGTCGAGGTGCAGATCCAGGTAATGGTGCCGCTCGGCGGAGTGCCAGCAACCAGAGCTGCGCCGCCAGCATTCGGCGTCAAAGTCACGGTGCCCTTGCCAGCCTTGTCGGTGGTGGTCACAACAATTGCGCCGGTCTTGGCAGTGATCTCGGTCTTGGTCACGTTCGGGGATTTGTCGTCCGCCGTGGTCAGGGTCGCACCCTTACCAAGGTCGGATTCACCCTGAGCAGCGTTGTCGGCAACAACGGCCTTCAGACCATCAGCCAGCACCATCGCTTCAGAAACACGCGACTTGACAACATAGTCCTGGTAAGCCGGCAGCGCGATGGCAGCCAGGATGGCGATGATCGCGACGACGATCATCAGTTCGATGAGGGTGAAGCCCTTCTGGTTCTTCATTGTGTACATCCCCAAGATTAGGTGGTGGTTGAGTTCAGTGCGCGGGACCGGTCCGACGGCCGGCTGAGCGGGTCCTGCGCCCTGCGGGTGGATCAACGCAGGTTGCGTGCCAACTCCTGCACGCCTCCCCTTGAATTTCCCCGGGCCCAATCATGGCAGCAAATTCTTGTATGTGAAGCCCCCTGGACAGGAAATGCGACGGATACGGCAATGTGACGCAGTGCGTCACCTTTGGGCGGAAGTCGGCACGATTCCACATTCCTCCCCCTTCCCGGCCTGCCCAGATGGCCATGAACCAGCTAACATCGGCAGTCATGATGCCCGCCTGGGGATGGCGGGTCTTGGGGAGCCAACATGTCTGTCAGTCGCAGTGCGATCAAGAAAGAGCCCGTGGCGCGTAGCACCATGGAGCTGCAACCGTTTGTCTGGGAGGGGACCGACAAACGTGGCGTGAAGATGAAGGGTGAGCAGCTGGCAAAGAATGCCAACCTGCTCCGTGCCGAGTTGCGTCGCCAGGGGATCAACCCCGGCCAAGTCAAGGTCAAGCCCAAGCCGCTGTTCGGCGCTGCGGGCAAGGCGGTGGGGGCCAAGGACATCGCCTTCTTCAGCCGACAGATGGCTACGATGATGAAGTCCGGCGTGCCGATCGTCTCGGCGCTAGAAATAATCGGGAGCGGGCACAAGAACCCGCGCATGAAGAAGATGGTGGATACCATCCGGACCGATATCGAGGGCGGCTCTTCGCTCTACGAAGCCGTCAGCAAGCACCCTGTGCAATTCGATGAACTCTATCGGAACCTGGTTCGAGCTGGTGAGGGCGCGGGCGTCCTAGAGACCGTGCTGGATACTGTTGCTACTTACAAAGAAAACATCGAGGCGCTGAAGGGCAAGATCAAGAAGGCCCTCTTCTATCCGGCTATGGTGATTGTGGTAGCGGTGCTGGTCAGCGCCATCATGCTCATCTTCGTGGTACCCCAGTTCGAAGACGTATTCAAGGGTTTTGGTGCCGAGCTACCTGCCTTCACTCAGATGATCGTCGCTGCCTCTCGCTTCATGATCTCTTGGTGGTGGCTGATGGCCATTGTGGGGATAGGGGCAGTGGTTGCGGCTGTCATGTCGTACAAACGATCCCCCAAGTTGCAGCACACGTTCGACCGGTTGATTCTGAAGGTCCCGGTGATCGGCCAGATCATGAACAACAGCGCCATCGCCCGCTTCGCCCGTACCACCGCCGTCACCTTCAAGGCCGGCGTGCCGTTAGTGGAGGCCCTGGGTATAGTGGCCGGCGCCACGGGCAACAAGGTTTACGAGGAATCTGTGCTGCGCATGCGCGATGACGTCTCGGTCGGCTACCCGGTCAACATGGCCATGAAGCAGACCAATCTGTTCCCGCACATGGTCATCCAGATGACCGGCATCGGCGAAGAGGCCGGTGCGCTGGATGCCATGCTGTTCAAGGTGGCCGAGTATTATGAGCAGGAAGTCAACAATGCCGTGGATGCCTTGAGCAGCCTGCTCGAACCGATGATCATGGTATTCATCGGCGTTGTAGTGGGCGGCATCGTCATCGGCATGTACCTGCCCATCTTCAAACTCGGCGCCGTCATCGGCTAAAGGTAACAATGGCATTTCTCGATCAGCATCCCGGCCTCGGCTACCCCGCCGCGGCCGCTCTGGGGCTGCTACTGGGCAGTTTCCTCAACGTGGTCATCCTGCGCCTGCCCAAGCGGATGATGTGGGAGTGGAAGCGCGAGGCGCGCGAGGTCCTGGAGCAGCCGGACATCTACGACCCGCCACCACCGGGCATCGTGGTCGAGCCGTCGCATTGCCCGCACTGCAAGCACAAGCTGTCCTGGTACGAGAACATCCCGCTGTTCAGCTGGATCGTCCAAGGCGGCAAGTGCCGCCACTGCAAGGCGCCCATCTCCATCCAGTACCCGCTGGTGGAAGCGCTGACCGCGGTGATGGTGCTGGGCTGCGTCTGGCAGTTCGGCTTCGGCTGGCAGGGCTTTGGCGCGATCGTGCTGACCTGTTTCCTGATTGCCCTGTCAGGCATCGACCTGCGCACGCAGTACCTGCCGGACCAGATCACCCTGCCATTGATGTGGTTGGGCCTGGTCGGGAGCATGGACAACCTGTACATGCCGGCCAAACCTGCCCTGATCGGTGCCGCTGCAGGCTTCCTTGTGCTGTGGATCGTGGCCAAGGCGTACAAGCTGGTGACCAACCGCGACGGCATGGGGGGCGGCGACGCCAAGCTGCTTGCTGCGCTGGGCGCCTGGTGCGGGCTGAAGGGCATCCTGCCCATCATCCTGCTGTCGTCGGTGCTGGGCGCCGTCATCGGCTCGATCTGGCTGTACACCCGCGGCCGCGACAAGGCCACGCCGATCCCGTTCGGTCCTTACCTGGCGCTGGCTGGCTGGGTGTACTTCATGTGGGGCGAGCCGGTGGTGAACCAGTACCTGGTCATGAGCGGGTTGCGCTGACGCTGCCGCCATGAGCCGTTATGTGGTCGGCCTGACCGGCGGCATCGCTGCCGGCAAGAGCGAGGTGACCCGGCGCTTCGAGGCGCTGGGGATCGTGGTGGCCGACGCGGACCTGGCCGCGCGCGAGGTCGTTGCGGCCGGCAGCCCGGCCCTCGCCACCATCGCCGAACGCTTCGGTGCGGAGATGCTGCTGGCCGATGGCAGCCTGGACCGGGCCCGCCTGCGGGCCCATGTGTTCGCCGATCCTGCCGAGCGGCTCGCTCTGGAGGCGATCACCCATCCGGCCATCCGGCGCTTGATGCAGCAGCAATGCGAGCAGGCGGCCAGCCCCTATGCGCTGGCGGCGATTCCGCTGTTGACCGAGGTCGGCGGCCGCCAGGCGTACCCGTGGCTGGACCGGATCCTGTTGGTCGATGCGCCCGAGGCCGTGCAGCACGCCCGATTGATGCAGCGCGATGGCATCGATGCTGCATTGGCCGACCGGATGATTGCCGCCCAGGCCAGCCGGACACAGCGGCAGGCACTGGCCGATGACGTGGTGATCAACGACGGCCATCCCGATGAGCTGCAGGCGCAGGTGGAAGCGCTGCACATGCGGTATCTGCAACTTGCCGCTACCTGAGGCAATGGCAACCGCGACGCTGTAACCCGGCAGACACACACCGTCTTCTCACGCGCCCCGCTATGGTCCTGCGCCTGTATTGCATGCCTGTGAGATCGAACGTGCCCACCGCCTCCCTCCGTTCCTATACCGCCCGCGTGGTGGTGACCCTGGCGCTGGTCGCCCTCGGCCTGCTGCTGTGGAAGCTGTCGCAACTGGTCCTGCTGATCTTCGGGGCGGTGGTGGTGGCGGCACTGCTGCGGACGATCGTTGGCGTGGTGCGGCGCTACACACCCCTCTCGGAGGGTTGGGCGCTGGGCCTGACCGTGCTGCTGCTGGTGGCGCTGTTCACAGCGGCCATGTGGTTGTTCGGTTCGCAGCTGGGGGCGCAGATGGCGACGCTGCGGCAGACGTTGCCAGCCGCCTGGGAGAATTTCCAGACCTGGCTGGCGGACAGTCCGGTCGGCCCCACCGTGCATGAGCTGACCCAGAACGCGCAGTCCAGCGTCTCTACGATGGCGGCCCGCGCCGGGTCGTTGGCAATGTCAGCTACCGGCGGGATCGCGGACCTGTTCCTGGTACTGATCGGCGGCATCTATCTGGCGGCGCAACCGGATCTGTATCGCACGGGCCTGCTCAAGCTGCTGCCCACCCGCCAGCGCCCGGCCGTCGATGATGCGTTTCATGCCAGTGGCAATGCGCTGAAGGCCTGGCTGGGCGGGCAGTTGCTGGCCATGGCCGTGGTCGGGCTGCTGACCGGTCTGGGGCTGTGGGCGCTGGGTGTGCCGGTGGCCTTCGGGCTGGGCATCATCACCGCGCTGCTGGACTTCGTGCCGATCGTCGGCCCGATCCTGGCCGCGGTGCCGGCCATCCTGCTGGCGTTTACGGTCAGCCCGGAAATCGCCCTGGCCACGGTGGCGCTGTTCGTGGTGGTGCAGCAGGTGGAGGGGCATCTGTTGCAGCCGCTCATCCAGCAGCGTGCCGTCGACCTGCCGCCTGCCCTGCTGCTGTTCTCGCTGTTCGGCATCGGCGCACTGCTGGGCCCGGCGGGGATACTGCTGGCCGCACCGCTGACCGTGGTGTTGTTCGTGCTGGTCAAGCGCCTGTATGTGGTGGAGACATTGGGCACGCCGACCCCCATTCCCGGCGAGTCTGCCTCCAGCAAAGCAGCTGAGACATCGCAGCCGTAGCGCCCGAGCCGATGCTCGGGCGGCGGCGCAGCCGCAAAGGCAGCCGGCCGTGGGCTCGGCTCTACAGTGGCGGCGGCGCAGCCGCGAAGGCAGCCGAGCGTGGGCTCGGCTCTACATTACTGCAGCGTCGCCGCACCGCGCATGCGCTCGGCCTGCAGTTGTTGCTGCACATGACGGGTCAGCTCGCGTGCGGCCACCATCAGCCCCTCCATCGTCTCCGGCGGCACGGCCTGCAGCGGACCACCATGCGTGCGCGCGATGTGCGCGGCATGCATGAGCCTGGTCAGCGTACTGATGCCGGACACGGTGCGCCTCAGCCCGGCCACCGTGCCACTCTGCTGGTCGGTCAGCCCGGCACGCGCCGCCGCGTGGTCGGTGGCATCGTCGGCTTCCATCCTCTCCTGCAGGATGGACATCAGGTCACCGGGATCCTTCAGCACGGCTTCGATGCGTGCAGCGATATCGGCGGAAAGCACGTCGATGGAATCGCCGACCAGCTGGTGCAGGTTGGGGTAACGGGTACGGTGTGACATGGCCGAGCTCCTCGCAGGTGACAGCGCATCTGGCCATCCGCACGGGCGAATGTCAGGAGGCAAATGCGTCACAGCGGTCCGTGGCAGGGGAAAGCATGGGCGTCCATCGACGAAAGCCGGGCCCATAGATGCCGGTTGCGACAATGGATCCACGCCATACGCGGACCACCCGGTCAGTAGATCCACGCCATGCGTGGATGGGGATCAACAGTGCGGACCAACGGTCCGCACCCACGCAGCGAGGTGGCGTCAGAGCGGCTTCGGCGAGAACGTCAGCGTCGCGATCACGCCGCGATCACCACCGGGGCGCACGCTCACCTGCCACCCGTACAGATCGCACAGGCGGCTGACGATCGACAGGCCGATGCCGCCGCCCTGCGAGTGGCCGGCATGGGTGCCGCGATAACCGCGCTGGAACAGCTTGGCGGCGTCTTCTTCGCTCAGGCCGGGACCACTGTCGGTCACCGACACCGCATTGCTGCTGACGTGCACGCGCACGCTGCCATCCTGCGAATACTTCACGGCATTGCCGATGAGGTTGCCCAGCGCCACCGACAAGGCCGCTTCCGGTGCATCGATCACCAGGCCGCGCTCGCCTTCCAGCACCAGCTCCAGCGGCTTGCCGCCAAGCTGCGCGCGGTGCGCGTCCAGCAGCTGCTCGGCCACCCGCGCCACGTTGCTGGTGCCCTGCCCGCGCTCGTTGCGCGACAGCAGCAGCAAGGCACCGATCAGATCGCTGCACTGCTGTTCGGCACGCTGGATGCGCTGCAGGCGCTGCAGCACTTTCTCGTCCAGGCCGGGACGGGTCAGCAGCAGCTCGGTCGCGCCGCGGATCACCGCCAGTGGCGTGCGCAGTTCGTGACTGACGTCTGCATTGAACTCACGGTCGCGCTGCACGACTTCGGTCAGGCGCGAGGAATAGTCATCCAGAGCCTGCGCCAGCTGCCCCACTTCGTCGTCGGGGAAACGCGGCGCCAACGGCTCGGGATCGCTGGTGCCACCGCGGTAGGCACGCAGCCGCGCGGCCAGGTCGGACACCGGCTTCATCACCTTCGACGCTGACCACCAGCCCAGCACCAGCGACAGCAGGCTGAAGACCAGCACCGACAGCACCAGCGCGCGGTTGAGCTGCTGCCCGCCGCGCACACTGTCGGTCATGTCATAGGCGAGGAAGAACCAGGCGTCATCTGCCTTGCGCACGGCCAGCTTGTAGGCATACGGCTGGTTCTGGTCGTCGATGCCGCTGAGGTTGTAATTGCCGTTGGGCAACGCCGCCCAATCCGGCTGGTTTTCGCGCACGCGGTCGAACTTGTCGCTCGAATACGCGTACGCCCGGATCTGCTGCACCGGCACTTCGGGGTTGCGTCCGGGGTGCTCGTAGAAGCGCCGCGCGTACTCGTTGATGTTGCGGTTCATCACGTCTTCCACCAGCTGGTTTTCCACGCGCATGCGGGCCCAGTTGGTGGCGAACGCGAACAGTGTCGTCAGGCAGAAGCCCAACAACACGAACGAGACGATGATGCGACTGCGCAGGCGCCGCCGATAGGGCGTGCGCCGACGCTCCCCCTTGGTTGCCACCGAATCAGGCTTCCGGGAGGGCGATGCGGTAACCGATGCCATGGCGGGTCTGGATCAGCGGCACTTCAAACGGCTTGTCGACCACCGCGCGCAGGCCGTGGATGTGTACGCGCAGGGAATCCGAATCGGGCAGCTCCTCGCCCCAGACGCGGGTTTCCAGTTCCTGGCGGGTGACCACCGCCGGGGCGGCCTCCATCAGCGCCTGCAGGATCTTCAACGCAGTCGGGTTGAGCTGCAGCAGCTTGCCCTGGCGGCGCACCTCCAGCGTATCCAGGTTGTATTCCAGGTCGCCGGTTTCCAGCACGCGGGTCTGCACGCCCTTGCCGCGGCGCGACAGGGCGTTGAGGCGGACTTCCACTTCCTGCAGCGCGAACGGCTTGATCAGGTAGTCATCGGCACCCGAATCGAAACCGGCCAGCTTGTTGTCCAGCGAATCGCGCGCGGTCAGCATCAGCACCGGGGTCTGCTTGCGCGCTTCGTTGCGCAGCTTGCGGCAGACTTCAATGCCGTCCATGCCCGGCAGATTGAGATCCAGCACGATCGCGTCGAACTCGTGCACCACGGCCAGGTGCAACCCGGTCACGCCGTCGGCAGCGAAGTCCACCGTGTGGCCCCGATCCTCGAGGTAATCGCCAAGGTTGGCTGCGATGTCGCTGTTGTCTTCGATTACGAGAATACGCACTGGGACCTCTGATTCATTAAGGGTCGTCGGGGGATGCCAACCCGCTCAGGATGGGCCTGAGCGGGTGGACGCCACGTCTACCCGCTGAACGATACAGGTTGCAGTCTTAACATTTCGTGCGCGCCGCTTACAGCCCCCCTGACGGCTGCAGATTGTTGATGGACTGGCTGTCGCGCATCGTCTTGCGGGCAGCTTCCAGGGCCTCGCGCCGCTGCGCCACCGTCATGCATACCCGCTGCGGCATGTTGCTGCCCGTAGAGCGCTCGCGACGGCACACCATGCGGCTGTCGTCGCGGGCCTGCGTGAGGATCGTATTGACCCTCTCCTGATCGTTGAAGATCTCGACACGCGCTTGCGGGCTCAGTTCTTCCACCCGCTGATGGTCACCCATCTTCAGCCGGATGCGCCCCAGCGCCTGCTGCACGGTGCTTTTCTGCTCCATGCTGATCTCAGAGTAATCGTCTGAACTCATTGCTTTTTCGATAGCGGCGATCTGCTCGGCCACCGGCGCGGTTGAGTCAAGTTTGACCTCAGCGTCCTTGTCGACGCGGGCATGTGCCGTAAACGCCAAGGTCATTGCCAGGCTCAAAGCCAGGCCAAGCGTAGTCTTACGATGCATCGTTCCCTCTCCTGTCGTCCATGAAGAATTTCCGACTCTACGGCTCCGCAGGCGCGTCGACAAGGGACCACCGCCACAGTGACCTAGGCCCCTCAGTCAGCGCCCTGCAGGCGGCGAGAGCGTCCTGTAGCTGCGCTGGTCGTTCAGCAGCGCCTTGCCCTTTCCCTCGATCCGGCGCCGTTCGGCCACGGTCAGGCAGAGGCTCTTGGGCATGTTGCTGCCCGTGGTGCGGGTAAGGAAGGTGTTGATCCGTTCCTGGTCATTGAAGACCTCGTTCTGCACGGATCCATCCCGGAACGAAGGCCCAACTCAACGAGCCGCCCCCGCGCCGCCACAACGGACCTTTGACCGGGTCCGCCGTGGCCAGGCCGGCCATAAAAAAGACCCAGGCGGTCTAACCGCCTGGGCCTGAAGTCGTATCCCGATTACCGATCCTGCTGAGAGGCAGAGCTGCGGTTCGCTGAAGCCTACGCCGGGCCCGATTAAAGGCTTGTTAAACCCGGTGGCGATCCTTCAGGAAAATTTCAAGCCATTGATAATCAAGGCTTTTTAATCTTCTCGACGTGGGCAATGATGCGCGATGCCACATCCACCTGGCAGGCCGCTTCGATGCCTTCCAGGCCCGGCGTGGAGTTGACCTCCAGCACCAGCGGGCCGCGTTCGGAGCGGATCAGGTCGACCCCGCACACCGACAGACCCAGCGCCTTGGCCGAGCGCACCGCCACCTGCTGTTCAGCCCGGCTGGCCTTGGCCGGCACCGCGGTGCCCCCGGCATGCAGGTTGGAGCGGAAGTCGCCTTCCGGCGCCTGGCGCTGCATGGAGGCCACCACTTGGTCGCCCACCACGAAGCAGCGCAGGTCCGCGCCCTTGGCCTCGCCGATGAACTCCTGCATGAGGAAGTTGGCGTACAGGCCGCGCAGGGCTTCGACGATGCCGCGCGAGGCGCTGGCCTTCTCGGTGAGGATGACGCCGCGGCCCTGGGTGCCCTCGTTGAGCTTGACCACGTGCGGCGGCGGGCCGAGCATCGACAGCAGGTCGACCGTATCGTCCGGGTTGTCGCCGAACACCGTCACTGGCATGTCGATGCCCTTGGCCGCCAGCAGCTGGTGCGCGCGCAGCTTGTCGCGCGAGCGCAGGATCGCGTCGGACGGATTGGGGGTGCGCGCGCCCATCAGTTCGAACTGGCGCAGCACGGCGGTGCCGTAGCGGGTAATGGACGCACCGATGCGCGGGATGACCACGTCCACGCCGGTCATGGGCCGACCCTTGTAGTGCATGGAAAAGCCATCGGCGGCGATGCGCATGTAGCAGCGCAGCGGGTCGAGGATGCGGACGGTGTGGCCACGTGCACGGGCCGCCTCGACCAGCCGGCGGGTGGAGTACAGCGAGCTGTTGCGGGACAGGATGGCGAGCTTCATCGCGGTGGCAGTGGACGGCAGGCGCGCAGCATAGCGCGGCGGCGTTGCGGCGGGATGATGCTGCCGGCACAGGCCTGTCGACGTGCCCTCAGCCGCTGTCTGCCGCGCCTGGGGCGCAGCCCCGCGCGGCTTCACCCAGTGCCGCCACGCAGGCCATCTGCAGGGTCGAACCCGCGAAGGCTTCGCGGTAGATCTGTTCGATCAGCTGAGCCGCGTGCGGGCCACCGGCGCGGCCCAGCGCGCGCACGGCTTCAAGCTGCTTGTTGGAGCCAGTGCCGGCGGACAGGTAGATCTTGTGCAGGCAAGTGACGATGTCCTTATGGCTCTTCATGCTTCGGGTTTCCCTTGACGTTGAAGAACCCTAGCGGGCCGATGACGCTAACCGCCATGAGGATTGTTGGAAAACGCGCCTATGGCAGACAAAAAAAACCCCGGCAACGGCGCGGCCGTTACCGGGGTTCTGGAAGCTGGAGCGGGCGAAGGGAATCGAACCCTCGTCAGTAGCTTGGGAAGCTACAGCTCTACCATTGAGCTACGCCCGCATTGCAGGGTGGAAGTCTATGCGGAGCAGCCCGTGTTGGGCAATGGGGTCAGAGCCCTTTCCTGCGGAAAGGGATCCGACCCCGCCCTGGATCAGAAGCTGCCGCTGAAGCTGGCGAACAGCGTCGCGTCCTGCGCACGCTTCTGCAGTGTAGTGGCGCTCAGGCCGATGTTGCTCTGCAGGCCGAACAGTTCCATGCGCGCGCCGAAGATGGCGGTTGCGTAGTTCTTGTCGAAGTCCATGCCCGGCACGCGGTACATGCCCACGTCCGGCAGGCTCTGCACCCAGGCGCTGGCCTGCTTGGTGTCCTCGAACTCGTGGTCGTAGGTCACCTGCACGTACGGCTTGACGGCGCCGCCATCAAAGCGGGCCTGCCAGCCGATGCGGCCGACGGTGGAATCGACGTCCTGCCTGCCGTAGCCCAGCGCGGTGGCCAGGGTGGTGGCATCGGCGGATTCGGTGTAGCCGTCGACCTTCACCTTCTGCCAGATCACCGAGGCGATCGGGCCGTGGCGGAAGCCGCCTTCGGTGCCGAACTCGTAACCAGCATTCAGGGCCGCGGTCAGGTTGCTGCCGTCCGGCGAGCCGCCGTGTTCACGGGTGGCCGGGCCGAGCTGGACCTTGCGGTTCACGTCATAGGACAGCCAGGTGTAGCTGACCTGGCCGTTGACCCAGATGCGGTCGCCGTACCAGCCCGCGAACAGGCCGGCGGTGGTGTCCTTCTGGGTGAAGTCGCCACGGCTGTTGCCGAAGTCGGCGTTCATGCGACCGAAACCGGCGAAGCCGCCGACGACCATGCCGTCACGCGCCCAGTCGACACCGAACAGGCCGGCCGGCGCGAGGCCGTCGTACACATCGGCGTGGTCGTAGCGCTGCATGTCGCCACGCACGCCACCCCACCAGGACATGCCGTCGGCCGGACGGCCGGCCTGGTGCAGGCTGACCTGGTCGGCACGCGAACGGCCGATGGTCTGCGCCGAATGGGTCAGGATCTGCTGCAGGCGCGGCCCTTCCAGGATCGAGATCGCGTACTGGCCGAGCATCTGGTGGGCGGCCGTGGTCGGGTGCACATCGTCGGCGAACAGGTAGGTGCTGGCTGCATCGGGGCGCACGTAGGCCAGCGGGCTGCAGGTCAGCGACGAAGGCACGGTGCAGGCGCGGCCGGTGACGTTGCTGAAACCATACATGCCAGGGGTGGCGATGATCTCGCGCAGCAGGGTATAGGTATCAAGCGGGATGAAGTCGATGCCGGCCTGCTTCAGGCCGCCGTACAGCGCGCTGTTGTAGGCGTTGGACAGGGCCGTGCCCTGCGCGCGCGCACCGGCGCCACGGTCGATGAAGCCCGGGGTGGAACCGATGTCCGGCAGGTTGGGCACCAGCACGTATTGAGCGCCAGCCTGCTTGAGGCTGGCCACGATGCCGATCTGGTCGGTCACGGCCGCACCGATGATCGCCGGGGCCTGGGCCGGTGCGGTGATCTGGAACAGGTCGTTGGCGCCACCCCACACCGTGTAGAGGGCATTCGGGTCGGCCTTGCCACCGTTGGCAGCCAGGTAGTTGGCCGTCTGCGTCTTCAGCGACGGCACCGGCACGTTGCCCAGCAGCGGGTTGCGGAAATCGGTACCGACACGTGCACCGCCGACCGCGTAGTTGTCACCGGTCTGGCCGTTGCCGTTCGGGCTGGCGTTGGTGCCGTAATAATCGGCCACCCACTGCGCCCACTCCCAGCCGGGGTTGGTGGTGGACTGGCCCGTCACCGGGCGCACGTCGGCCGGCAGCAGCGGGCGGAAGTAGCCGCTGTCGGTCAGGCTGTCACCGATGAACACGGTGCGGGTGAACGGGGATTCGCCTGCCATGGCCGGCAGCGCGGCGAGCGCGATCGCGGCCGCCATCAGGGAGCGGATCGGGCGTTTGCTGAGCAGCATGTAGAAACTCCTGGGGGGAAATGTTGGGATCCAGCGCACACGTACGCCGGCGCACGGTGAATGGTTTCACCGTGCCGCCGATTGCTCACGCTGCGCCGCCGCATGAATTGTCGCCTGAACCGGCACGGACGGGGTGTGCTGGAGGTGGCGTGCGGGCCAGAATGCAACTGTTCCGATCCCGGCGGGCCATCGGCGACAATGCCCCGATGAACATCCAGCTCAATGGCGAACCCCGCATCCTCCCCGCTTTGGCGACCCTCCACGATCTGCTCGCCGCCGAGCAGCTGCTGCAGCGCCGGGTGGCGGTGGAAGTGAATGGCGAAATCGTCAGCCGCAGCCGCCATGGCGAGCATGTGCTGGCCGAAGGCGATGTGGTGGAGATCGTGCACGCGCTGGGCGGTGGTTGAGGCAAGGCCCCGCGCTTCGCGCTCGCCGGGCGTGGCCCGGCGCTACCGGTGCACGCGCGTGGTAGCGCCGGGCCATGCCCGGCGGCCTCCGCAAGGTGACCCCATCTTCAGGCGGATAAGCGATAATCGCATCATGAACCTCCCTGTCTCCCCCGATTCGCTGGTGATCGCCGGCAAGACCTACGGCTCGCGGCTGCTTACCGGCACCGGCAAGTTCAAGGATCTGGAAGAAACCCGCCTGGCCACCGAGGCCGCTGGCGCCCAGATCGTCACCGTGGCCATCCGCCGCACCAATATTGGGCAGAATCCGGGCGAACCGAACCTGCTGGACGTGCTGCCGCCGGACCGCTACACCATCCTGCCCAACACCGCCGGCTGCTATACCGCCGAAGACGCCGTGCGTACCTGCCGCCTGGCCCGTGAGCTGCTGGACGGCCACTCCCTGACCAAGCTGGAAGTGCTGGGCGATCAGAAGTCGCTGTACCCGGACGTGGTGCAGACCCTCAAGGCTGCCGAGCAGCTGGTCAAGGACGGCTTCGACGTGATGGTCTATACCTCCGACGACCCGATCCTGGCCAAGCGCCTGGAAGAGATCGGCTGCGCTGCGGTGATGCCGCTGGCCGCGCCGATCGGCTCGGGCCTGGGCATCCAGAACAAGTACAACCTGCTGCAGATCATCGAGGACGCCAAGGTGCCGATCATCGTCGACGCCGGCGTGGGCACCGCTTCCGATGCCGCCATCGCGATGGAACTGGGCTGCGACGGCGTGCTGATGAACACCGCCATCGCCGGTGCGCGCCATCCGGTGCTGATGGCCAGCGCCATGCGCAAGGCCGTCGAAGCCGGCCGCGAGGCCTTCCTGGCCGGGCGCATCCCGCGCAAGCGCTACGCCAGCGCCTCTTCCCCGATTGATGGGCTGATCGGCTGATGACCAATCCTTTTGACAGCGCCGGTTCCAAGGCCCCGCCCAAGCCCTTCACCGTGAGCGAGGGCCGCCGCGAGGTGCGCAGCTTCGTGCTGCGCCAGGGCCGCTTCACCCCCGCCCAGCAGCGCGCGTTCGACGAACGCTGGCCGCGCTTCGGCATCGACTACAACGGCCAGCCGCGCGACCTGGACGCCACCTTCGGCCGGCCGGCGCACAAGGTGCTGGAAATCGGCTTCGGCAATGGCGCGGCCATGCGCTTCGCTGCGCAGCACGATCCTTCGCGCGACTACATCGGCATCGAAGTGCACGCCCCGGGCGTGGGCCGCCTGCTGAACGCGCTGGCCGATGACAACGCCGACCACGTGCGCCTGTATCACCACGATGCCGTGGAAGTGCTGCAGAACGAGATTGCCGACGGTGCACTGGATGAAGTACGCATCTACTTCCCGGACCCGTGGCACAAGAAGCGCCACAACAAGCGCCGCCTGCTGCAGCCGGCGTTTGCCGAGCTTATCGTGCGCAAGCTGCGCCCGGGTGGCCGCCTGCATTGCGCCACCGACTGGGAAGACTACGCCGAGCAGATGTGGGACGTGCTCGACGCCACTGCCGGCCTGGTCAACCGTGCCGGCCCGCGTGGCAGCGTGCCGCGCCCGGACTGGCGCCCGCAGACGCACTTCGAGACCCGCGGCCAGAACCTGGGCCACGGCGTCTGGGACCTGCTGTACGACCGCACCTGACCCACGCACGAGGACGCTGCGCCCCACATGGATACCGCGCTGACGCTGACCAACGACATGAAGCTCGTGCTCGGGCTGGTCGGCTTCACGATGGCGATGTTCCTGTTCGAGCGCATCCGCGCCGACGTGGTCGCGCTGGTGGTGCTCGTGGTGCTCGGTGTCACCGGCCTGATCGCCCCGGAAGAAATCTTCGGAGGCTTCTCGGGTAACGCGGTGATGAGCATCATCGCCACCACCATCCTCGGTGCGGGCCTGGACCGCACCGGGGCACTGAACCGGCTGGCCGCGTGGCTGCTGCGGCGCGGCCATGGCGTGGAGCAGCGGCTGCTGATGATGACCACGGCCATCGCCGGCCTGAACTCGTCCTTCATGCAGAACCCTTCGGTGATGGCGCTGTACCTGCCGGTGGCCTCGCGGCTGGCGGCGCGTACCGGGCTGACAATGCAGCGCCTGCTGCTGCCGATTTCGGCGGCGATCGTGATGGGCGGCGCGCTGACCATGGTCGGCAACTCGCCGCTGATCCTGCTGAACGATCTGCTGGCCTCGGCCAACAACAACCTGCCCTCGGGCCTGGCCACCATCGAGCCGCTGCGCATGTTCGCGCCGCTGCCGATCGGCGTGGCCCTGCTGATCGCCTCGCTGCTGTATTTCCGCTACTACGGCGACCGCAAGCTGATCGAAGAGGAACGCCTGGTCAACGACGGGGTGACCCCGGCGCGCACCGAGAGCTACTTCGCCAAGACCTACGGCATCGAAGGCGATGTGTTCGAGCTGATGGTGACCGCGGAAAGTCCACTGGTGGGCATGACCCTGGGCGAGGCCGAGACCCTGCACGATGCGCCGCTGCTGCTGGCGCTGAAAACCGGCAACGACACCCGCCTGGCGCCACCGGCGGAGATGCGCATCTGGGTGGGCAGCGTGCTGGGCGTTATGGGGCCGCGCGGGGAAGTACAGGATTTCGCGCAGAACCAGTTCCTGCGCATGTCCTCACGACTGAAGCACCTGGGCGACCTGTTCAACCCCAGCCGCGCCGGCATTTCCGAGGCGGTGGTGCCGCCGACCTCGAATGTGATCGGAAAGAGCGCGGCCGACCTGCGCCTGCGCAAGGAGCGCGGCATGAGCCTGCTGGCGATCAATCGCGACAAGCAGGTCATCCGCGAGGACGTGCGCGATGTTCCGCTCCGCGCTGGCGACATGCTGGTCTTCCACAGCATCTGGACCGATCTGGCGCAAGCCGCCAAGAGCCGCGACTTCGTCGTGGTGACCGACTACCCGACCGGCGAACAGCGCCCGCACAAGTTCAAGATCGCCATGTCGATCTTCGCCCTGACCATCCTGATCGCGCTGACCAGCAAGCTGCCGGTGGCGCTGACCCTGATGACCGGCGTGGCAGGCATGCTGCTGACCGGCGTGCTGCGCATGGACGAGGCCTATGCCTCGATCAACTGGAAGACGGTGTTCATGATGGCCGGGCTGATTCCGCTCGGCTGGGCGATGGATTCCAGTGGTGCAGCGGCCTGGGTGGCCGGGCACACCATCGACAAGCTGCCCACCGGCATCCCGCTTTGGGTACTGGAAGTGGCATTGGCGCTGCTGACCACCGCGTTCTCGCTGGTGATCAGCCACGTGGGCGCGACCATCGTGATGGTGCCCATAGCGGTGAACCTGGCGCTGGCAGCAGGCGGCAACCCGACCGCATTCGCGCTGATCGTGGCGCTGTCGGCGTCCAACAACCTGATGACGGCCTCCAATCCGGTGATTTCGATGATCACCGGCCCGGCCAACTACACCCCGCGCGAGATGTGGCGGGTCGGCGGACCGCTGTCGCTGATCTACACGCTGGTGGTGGTGGTGATGATCAACCTGATGTTCTGAGGCCCCTGAGCCTGCGGTAGGTGCGGGCAGCACCTGGTAGGTGCGGACCGTTGGTCCGTACGCTCTGATGCAAAGGAGTCTCGTGGGGACCAACGGTCTGCACCTACCTCTTTGCCGTGCGGACCAACGGTCCGCACCTACCAGACCCTCGCCTCAAGCCAGGTAGACCTGGCCGTCGCGGATGTCGACCGGTACCGCGCGCAGGCGGTCGCCCTTGCAGGGGCCGGCAATGCAGTCGCCGCTGTCCAGGGCGAACGAGGCGCCGTGGGCGGCACACACCAGGTGGCCTTCCCGGCTCTTCAGGAACTGGCCCGGTGCCCAGTCCAGCCGGCGCCCGGCGTGCGGACAGATGTTCAGGAACGCGCGCACCTGCGCGCCGTCGCGGTACAGCACCAGCGATTCGGCATCACCCTCCACGACCGCTTCGACCTCGGCAAACGCCCCATCGGCAAGGGCATCAAGGGCGATCAGGGCAGCGGCGGCAGTCATGGCGGAAGGCTCTTGCGGAAAACCGGATTGTCGCATGCCCGCTCATATGACTGGCTGCGGGATGAACACAAGTCATTGATCCGTAATAAGCCTTGGCTATATTTAACGAGTTTTTCACTCAACGAAAGTGGCGCATCCCGATACTCTGGTTTCGCTGATCCCAGCCCTATCGAGCCGCCATGTTCACTCGCGCTTCCGCCTTCAACCAGTTCCGCACCCTGTTCGCGCCGCGCAAGCCGCGCCACCCGCTGGTGCGCGTTGCCGTGGGCCTGCTCGGCCTGGCGATCCTGGCAGCAATGGTGTTCATCGGCGTGTTCGTGGGTGCGGCGATGATTCTGATCGGCCTGGCGTGGAAGCTGCTGGCCTCGCGCAAGACCGTCGGCGCACGCCGTGCGGCCGATGCCAACGTCGTCGAAGGCGAATACCGCGTGGTGCGCAAGTCAGCGTTGCCGATGTCGCGCTGATGCGGCCGCCCGCTGACGTGGGCGCCACGCCGTTCTAGACTGAAGGGGCCTTCCTACTGGAACCCCCGCATGTCCACTGCCGCTGTTTCCGATGTCATCCCCGCCCCCGTCGTGCCGCGCGTGCCGGTGGTGGGTGGTGGCACGTTCCCGGTCCACCGCATCTACTGCGTCGGCCGCAACTTCGCCGACCATGCGCGTGAGATGGGCGCTGCGGTGCCAGCCACCGATGACCGCGGCCGCCCGATGTTCTTCTGCAAGCCGGCCGACGCTATCGTTGTAGGCCATGACGATGTGATCCCCTACCCGCCCGCCACCAGCAACCTGCACCACGAAGTGGAGCTGGTGGTGGCCATCGGCGTTGATGCGCCAGCCGGCGAACTGGCCGTGGCTGATGCCGACGCGCTGATCTATGGCTATGCCGTGGGCCTGGACCTGACCCGCCGCGACCTGCAGGCCGCCGCCAAGGAAAAGGGCCACCCGTGGGATTCGGCCAAGGGCTTCGATGCCTCCGCACCGATCAGCGAGATCGTGCACGCCGGTGAAGTGGGCGACCTGGCCGCATTGAACCTGTCGCTGGAAGTGAACGGCGAAGTGCGCCAGCAGTCACTGCTCGACCAGATGATCTGGAACGTGCCGGAAATCCTGCATGAGCTGTCCAAGCTGTGGCAGCTGCGCGCCGGCGACCTGGTGTTCATGGGCACCCCCTCGGGCGTGGCCGCATTGAAGCCGGGCGACCGTTTCAGTGCTCGACTGGAAAACGTGGCCGAACGCCACGGCGTCATCGCGGGCTGACATCGGCTGCGTTAACCTGCGCTCGAACCCTCGCCCTCAGGAGAACAACAAGAATGGGAATGCTCACCGAATTCAAGGAATTCGCGATGCGTGGCAACGTCATCGACCTCGCCGTTGGCGTGGTCATTGGCGCGGCCTTCGGCAAGATCGTCACTGCGCTGGTGGAGAAGATCATCATGCCGCCGCTGGGCATGCTGATCGGCAAGGTGGATTTCTCCGATCTGGCCTGGACGTTGGCGCCTGCACGTGTCGGCGCCGACGGCACCGAGATACCCGCCGTGGTCATCGGCTACGGTGATTTCCTCAACACGCTGGTGCAGTTCATCATCGTGGCCTTCGCCATCTTCATGGTGATCAAGGTGATCAACCGCCTGTCGCGCAAGAAGGAAGCGGCACCGGCCGGCCCGAAGGAAGAAGTGGTACTGCTGCGCGAGATCCGCGACAGCCTGAAGAAATAAGGCGTTCCGCGTACCTGTAGAGTCGAGCCATGCTCGACTGGGCCGGACAGTCGTCAAGGTAGTGCCGGGCCATGCCCGGCGAGCGAAGCGGTTCGTGGACCTCCGCCGGGCATGGCCCGGCGCTACCGCTTTGCCGGTCATGGCCGGAAAACAGCGTTCGCCGCCACCGTGACCTCCCACCCATGCGCGGCACTGAACGACTGTTAAGCTCCGAGGCTGATTCCCTTCCCGGAGCTGTCCATGCGTCGCCGCGTCCTTGCCATCGCATCCTCCCTCGCCCTGCTGGCCGCGCCGGCCTTTGCGGCGCCGCGCACCACCACCCTCCCCCCGGCTTCGCTGGCCACGGCCGCGCAGCTGCGCGACCAGGCGCTGGCCGATGACACCGGCTGGAAGGTGGTGGAATCGCTGACCACCGAGATCGGCCCGCGCATCGCTGGCGGCGAAGCCGATGCCCGCGCCGTGGCCTGGGCCGAAGCCAAGTTCAAGGCGCTCGGCTTTGACAAGGTATGGAAGGAACCGGTGACCTTCCCCAAGTGGGAACGCCGCAGTGAACACGCCGCCGTGACCGGCAAGCACCAGCAGCCGCTGCAGATCACCGCGCTGGGCGGCAGCCCGGGCGGCAGCGTCGAAGCCGAAGTCGTGCGCTTTGCCGACCTCGCCGCGCTGCAGGCCGCACCGGAAAGCTTGCTGAAGGGCAAGATCGCCTTCGTCGATTACCAGATGCTGCCGTTCCGCGATGGCCGCGACTACGGCCGTGGCGGCGCGATCCGCAGCAAGGGCCCGTCCGAGGCGATCCGCAAGGGCGCGGTAGGCTTCCTGATGCGCTCGGCCGGCACCGATTCGCACCGCGTGCCGCACACCGGCATCACCCGCTATGACGACGGCCTGACCCCGGTGCCGTCGGCTGCGCTGTCGGTGCCCGATGCCGACCAGCTGGCACGCCTGGTGGCGCGCGGCAGCACCACCGTGAAGGTGACCCTGGACTGCGGCTGGGACGGCACCGCCACCTCCTACAACGTGATCGGTGAAATCACCGGGCGCAGCCTGCCGAAGGAAGTGGTGGTGATCGGTGGTCACCTCGATTCCTGGGACCTGGGCACCGGCGCCATCGATGACGGCGCGGGCGTAGGTATCACCATGGCCGCCGGCCACCTGATCGGCCAGCTCAAGCAGGCGCCCAAGCGCACCATCCGCGTGGTCGCCTTCGCCAACGAAGAACAGGGCCTGTACGGCGGCAAGGCGTACGCCGAAGCCCATGCCAAGGACGTGGCGCGGCACCAGCTGGCCGCCGAGAGCGATTTCGGTGCCGGCCGCATCTACGCGTTCAACACCGGCTCGCCGAACCCGGAAGGTTCGCGTGAGGCCACCGCGCAGATTGCCGAAGTGATGAAGCCGCTGGGCATCGAGTACATGGTCGACAAGGGCGGCCCGGGCCCGGACGTCGGCCCGCTGGCTGCCAAGGGCGGCGCGTGGGCATGGCTGGCGCAGGACGGCTCGGACTACTTCGACCTGCACCACACTGCTGACGACACCCTGGACAAGATCGACCCGAAGGCGCTGGCGCAGAACGTGGCCGCCTACACCGTGTTCGCCTACCTGGCCGCCGAGGCCGATGGCACCTTCGGTAGCGAGGCCAAGGCGACCACGCCGCCGAACGAGTGAGGCGGTGATGTGATGGGGTCAGATCCCTCGCCCTTGGGCGAGGGATCTGACCCCGCTTTCGTTCAGCTCTCCCAGACCCGTGTGTTGCGCACTCCGATGGTTTGCGGGTTGAACAAGGGATCACGCCGCCTGCGCTTCTGCTGCTCGTAATCGCGCAGTGCCGCCAGTGCGGGGCGCTGCAGCAGCAGGATGGCGATGATGTTCAACCAGCTCATCATGCCAACGCCGATATCGCCCAGTGCCCAGGCCACCGTTGCGGTGTTGACCGCCGAATAGCCCGTGGCGGCCAGGAACAGCAGCTGGAAACCGGTAACCGTCGCGCGTCCGGGACGATCACGGCACAGGTAGCTGACGTTGGTTTCGGCCATGTAGTACAGCGCCAGGATCGTGGTGAACGCGAACGGCAGGATCGCAAGCGCGACGAACGATTTGCCGAAGCCCGGCAGCGCCGATTCCACCGCATGCTGCACGTAACGCGGCCCGGCCTCGACACCCGGCAGGTTTGCGAACAGCAGGCGTGCCTCGTCGGGCACACCGTTCACGGCCGGATCGTAGACGTTGTACAGCCCGGTCGACAGGATCAGGAACGCGGTTGCGCTGCACACCACCATGGTATCGATGTAGACCGAGAACGACTGCACCAGGCCCTGCTTGACCGGATGCGAGACTTCCGCCGCTGCGGCCGGATGCGCACCACTGCCCATGCCCGCCTCGTTGGACAGCACGCCACGACGCACGCCCCACTGGATGGCGGTGCCGATCATCGCGCCGAACGCGGCGTCCACGCCGAACGCACTGCGCAGCACCAGCGCGAGAACCTCGGGAACCCTGTCGACGTTGATGACCATGACCACGGCGGCGACCAGCAGGTAAGCCACGGCCATGATCGGCACCACCCACTCGGCAACGCGGGCGATGCGGCGCACGCCGCCGTACAGCACCGCCGCAAGGACAGCCAGCAGCACCGCCGTGGTGCCCGCCACCGGGATGCCCCAGGCCTCGTTCACCGCGCTGGTGATGGCATTGGACTGGGTGCCGGCCAACATCGCCCCCGCCAGCACGGTGACCAGCGCGAACAGCACCGCATACCAGCGCTGGCCCAGGCCCTTTTCGATGTAATAGGCCGGGCCGCCCCGGTACTGGCCGCTGGCATCGCGCTCCTTGTAGATCTGCGCCAGCGTCGATTCGATGAAGGCACTGGAGGCGCCGAGGAAGGCCACGATCCACATCCAGAAGATGGCCCCCGGGCCGCCGAAGGCGATGGCCATGGCGACACCGGCGATGTTGCCCACACCGACCCGGCTGGACAGTGACAGCGACAGCGCCTGGAAGGGGGAAACGCCCGCGGCGGACCGCTCGTGGCGGAACATCAGGCGCAGCATGTCCGGCAGCGCGCGCAGCTGGATGAAGCGCGTACGCACGCTGAAATACAGGCCGGCCAGGAGGCAGAGCACGACCAGCCACGGGCTCCAGATGATGCCCAGCAGGACGTTGACGATCGATTCGATGCTCATCATGTGCGGCCCCTCAGAAGAACACGCCCAGGGCGACCTGGGGGCTGACGATGCGGCCGGTGTTGCGGCCGGCCACGGTGAACTCGACGCCGGCGATCAGGCCCAGCGACGGGCTGAAGTGGTACTCGACCGCCGGCGCCAGGGTCAGCGAGCGGCTGGCCGGGCGCAGTTCATTGACACGACGGCCGTTGCCGTCGGGGCTGGGCATGAAGCCGATCAGGCGCTGGCCGGTTTCGCGGCTGGCGGCGACTTCCATCACCCCCACCCAGCGGTCGTTGAAGCTGTACTCGCCGGCCACCGAAAGCCCCAGCACCGAGCCTCGCGCGATGTGGCCCTGGAAGCCCGCTTCGGTGCCGTAGACGCTGGCGCCGGATAGTGCCGTACGCGCGGGCGCAGGCCCGGCCATCAGCTGCCCGCGCCAGCGCAATGGCCGCCCGTTAGGCATCCACACCACCTGCTGCATGCCCAGCGCCAGGGTCGTGCGCTGCACGCCATCACCCTGCGCATCCAGTGGGTTGCCGCCGATGCGGTCGTGGCTGCCGGTGCTGAAGCGCTGTGTCAGCGCCAGCGACACCGCGGGCCGGGTGCCATCGGCATTCGGTGCCTGCAGCAGGTACTGCAGGCGGGCAGTGGTATCACCGGCACGGAAGCCGCCGCTGTGCCCTCCGCCGGATTCGGCACGCGAGGCGCTGAGGTTGACCTGGCCCATGAGGCGGTCGCTGAAGCCGTACATCACCGGCATGACCACCGCCCAGGCACCACTGTCCTGCGCGCTGCGCCGGCGCTTGCCGTCGGCATCGTAGTGCGCGGTGCTGTCGACGCGGACCAGGTAGGGTTCGAGGAACCAGCGGCCCTGCGGCAGGCCGGCGGGATTGGGGGTGATCAACGGCCCCATGAAATTGACGTTTTCCAGGCTGTGCTCGCTGGCATCAGCACGGGCGCTGGCACTGGCCAGTGCACAGGCCAGCAGCAGGGAGACGGACAGGGTGCGTTGCAGGTGGGACATGACAGCCACTCCGGTAACAACGAGGGATGGAGTTCCACCCTGCGTCGCCGGAAATGGCAGACCAATAAGGAAAGTTTCAAATGATCAACGGGCGTTGCGAATTGCAAAGCGTGCTTAGCAACTGCCTAGGGTCAGCGCCCTCGCATGCGCGAGGGTTCTGACCCCGATCCGGCAACTCAGCCGCGTCGGCTGGCCCACTGTGCCAGCAGCACCGCCGTCGCCGAGGCGACGTTTAGACTCTCCACCGCGCCGCTGCCGGGAATGGAGACCTGCTGGTCGCACTGGCTGGCCAGCGCGCGGTCCATGCCTTCGCTCTCGGCACCCATTACGTAGACCAGGCGCGCCGGCAGCTCGGCACGGAACACGTCCTGGCCACCCTCGACCAGGGTTGCGGCCAGGCCGAAGCCGGCAGCACGCAACTGCGCCATGGCATCTGCGTCATCGGGCAGCTGCACCAGCGGCAGGGCCTCGGCGCCACCTTCGGCCACGCGCGCGGCGGCACCCGACAGCGCCAGCGTGCTGCCGGCCGGCAGCAGCAGCGCCTTCGCGCCAAAGTGCGCGGCCGACCGCAGGATCGCGCCCAGGTTGTGCGGGTTGCCGACGCCATCCAGCCACAGCGCCAGTGCCGGGCCATCGCCCACCTGCTGCAGCCACTGCGCCAGCGGCAGCGCCGGCGCACGCAGCACGTCGGCGACCACGCCTTCGTGGTGGGTAGTGCCGGCCAGCTTGTTCAGGTCGCCGTCCTCCACCACGCGGTAGCCCACGCGGTTGGCCACGCACCACTTCAGCAACGGCTGCAGGCGCGGAATGCGCGCCTCCAGCAGGTACAGCTTGCGCAGCGCCTGTGGGCGCGCTTCGAAGGCGGCCAGCACGGCGTTCAGGCCGAACAGGCGCAGCTCATCGTTGCCTCCGCGGCCGCCACCGCCGGTGGCCGGCACCTCCGCGCGCGGCAACGGCGTTGCGCGCGGCGGACGGGCGGACGGACGGCGGTTGTTCCAAGGGTTGTTCACTTACACACTCTCCTGCTTGCGCTGGCGCCAGAAGTCCGCGTTCTTGATGCCCAGGGCATCAGGGTCGAACGTCGGATCCAGGCCCAGCTTCTTCTGTCGTTCGTAGTCACGCAGGGCCAGCATGGCCGGCTTCTGCACGATGAGGATGGCGATGATGTTCAGCCAGGCCATCAGGCCCACACCGATGTCACCCAGCGCCCAGGCCAGGGTCGCATTGTGGAATGCGCCGAACACGACCATGGCGATGATGCCCAGGCGCAGCACCAGCACGGTCAGCGGGCGCTTCTTGTTGTGGTTGACGTAGGTCAGGTTGGTTTCGGCCATGTAGTAATAGGCCATGATGGTGGTGAAGGCGAAGAAGAAGATGGCGATCGAGACGAACGCCGCGCCCCAGCCCGGCAGCACCGCTTCCACGCCGGCCTGCGCGTAGCCGGCGCCCTCCGGAATACCGGCCAGGCCCTGGAAAATCGGAGGCGCACTGGCGCCCGCAGGCGAGTAAACGTTGTACGTACCGCTGGCCAGGATCAGGAACGCGGTGGCGGTGCACACCATCATGGTGTCGAAGTAGATGGCGAACGCCTGCACGTAACCCTGCTTGGCCGGGTGCGAGACCTCCGACGCGGCAGCCGCGTGCGGGCCCGAGCCCTGGCCGGCTTCGTTGGCGTAGATGCCGCGCTTGATGCCCCACTCCACTGCCAGGCCCATCATCGCGCCGAACGCGGCATGGGTGCCGAACGCGCTGTCGAAGATGATGCCGAACATTTCCGGCACGCGGTCGTAGTTGATGATCATGATGACGATGGCCATCAGGATGAAGGCGGCGGCCATGAACGGCACCACCACTTCGGCGAAGTTGGCGATGCGCTTGACGCCGCCGAAGATCACCACGCCCAGCAGCAGGGCGACGACGATGCCGATGCCCAGCTTCAGCGCTTCGACCGCGCTCATGCCCAGCATCTGGCCATCCAGCGGGCCGCACACAGCGGTGCCGCGGCAGGCGTTGATGACGCTGTCAGCGATGGCATTGGCCTGCACGCCCGGCATCAGGAAACCGGCGGCGATGATCGTGGCGATGGCGAAGGCCAGCGCATACCACTTCAGGCCCATGGCCTTTTCGATGTAGTACGCCGGGCCACCGCGGTAGCGGCCTTCGGCGTCCTTGGTCTTGTAGATCTGCGCCAGGGTGCATTCCACGTACGAGGTGGATGCGCCGAGGAAGCCCATCACCCACATCCAGAAGATGGCGCCCGGTCCGCCGAAGGCGATGGCGGTGGCCACGCCGGCGATGTTGCCGATGCCCATGCGGCCGGCCATCGACATGGCCAGGGCCTGGAAGGAAGACACGCCGGCCTCGGACTTCTCGCCCTGCACGGTCAGGCGGCACATCTCGAAGAAGCCGCGGATCTGCATGAAGCGGGTGCGCAGGCTGAAGTACAGGCCGGCGCCCAGGCACACCACGATGAGGGCCTTGCTCCAGATGATGCTGTTGATGAAATGGATGGTTGCTTCCACGCGCGCTCTCTCCAGTCGGCGGGTTGTGAGGACGTCCCGTCGGCTGGAAGGGACGGAACCGATTCTCCCTGATCGAAGGTCGCTGCGGTAGCGCCAGATGCGGGGCATGTTCTCCGCCGGGCAGGGCAGCTGCCTGCGTACCCGGGCGAAGCGGCGCAGATCGTGCAGCTGGCCACGCTTGTACACCGCGCAGCGGGCAGTGCCCTCTTCAATGAAGCCATTGGCCAGCAGCACGCGGGCTGAGCCTTCGTTGAAGTCCAGCACCTCGGCCTGCAGCCTGAACAGGCGCAGCTCGTCCATCACCCAGGGGGCGAACAAGGCCACGACGCGGGTCATGATGCCCTGGCGCGCCCGGTAGAGTCGACTGTTAGCCGACTGATCTTACGCCCAGTCGCGGAAATGCCCGCGCCGCGCGTGTTAGTCGACTAACAGTCGACTCTACCCTGCCGTCGATCTCGATGGCCAGGTTGAGGGTGCCGGGGGCGAGTACACGGCCGGCCAGGAAGGCCTCGCCATCCTCGCGGGTGTACGGGTACGGGAAGCGGTCGCGCAGGCCGCGCGAGACGGCGGGGTCGTTGGCGTGGTGCAGCAGCGATTCGAGGTCGCCGGCGTGCCAGGGCGCAGGGTGAAACCTTCGCCCTGCAGGCTTGGGGTTAGAGCCCTTTCCCCCGGGGAAAGGGGTCCGACCCCACGTGCATGCCGGTCAGGCATGACCGCCCACCGAAGGCGACTCGGCTTCCTGCTTCTCCAGTTCGCGCTTCACTGCTTCGGGCGAACGCGTGTACGGGGCCAGGCGCGCGTAGAACGCCGGCACCACGAACAGCGACAGGAACGTGGACAGGGTGACGCCGAAGATGATCACGATGCCGATGGTGCCACGGCTGGCCGAACCCGGGCCGCCGGCCACCACCAGCGGGATGGCGCCGACCACGGTGGCGATCGAGGTCATCAGGATCGGGCGCAGGCGGACCACGGCCGATTCGATGATGGCCGCGCGCACGGTGCGCCCGTCATCGCGCAGCTGGTTGGCGAACTCGACGATCAGGATGCCGTTCTTGGCCGCCAAGCCGACCAGCATCACGATGCCGATCTGGCTGAACAGGTTCACCGTGCCGCCACTCACCCACAGGCCGACCAGCGCGCCGAGCACGCCCAGCGGCACGGTCAGCATGATGGTGAGCGGGTGGATGAAGCTTTCGAACTGCGCCGCCAGCACCAGGTAGACCACCAGCAGGGCCATCGCGAAGGTCAGCAGCACCGCGCCGCCCGCGCTCTGGAATTCGCGCGACTCGCCCTTCCAGTTGATCTGCGCATACTGCGGCAGCTCCTCGCGGGTGACCTGCTGCGCCCAGGCGATGGCCTCGCCCAGCGGATAGCCCGGCGCCAGACCCGCACTGATGGTGATCGAGCGAAGGCGGTTGAAGCGGTTCAGGGTGCCGGCCTCGGCCACTTCACTGAGGGTGACCAGGTTGGACAGCGGCACCAGTTCGCCGGAGTTGGCTCGCACGCGGATGGCCGCCAGGTCGGCGGGGCTGGCGCGGCCATCGCGGCCGGCCTGCACCAGCACGTCGTACTCCTCGCCGTTGTCGACGAAGGTGGTGACGCGGCGCGAGCCCATCATGGTTTCCAGCGCAGAGCCAATCGCGGTGACCGGCACGCCGAGGTCGGCCGCACGCTGGCGGTCGATGTTCACCCGCATCTGCGGGCGGGTTTCCTTGTAGTCCGAATCGGGGCCGACCAGGCCGGGATTGTCGGCCATGCGCAGCAGGATGCGGTCACGCCACTGCGCGATCTCGGCATATTCCGGGCCACCCAGCACGATCTGGAACGGCTGGCCGCCGCTGCGCACCAGGCCGCCACCGACCTGGGTCCGCACGCGCACGCCGCGCAGGGTGTCCAGTTCCTTCTGCAGGTCGTTGGCTACGTCCACGGTGTTTTCGGTGCGCTGACGCCACGGCTGCAGAAACACGCTGACGCGGCCGGTGTGCATTTCCTCGCTGGCACCGAAACCGCCGGGCACGCGCGGGTTGGCGCGGGCGATGGTCTTGTCGGCGCCCACGTGCGGGGCCAGTAGTGCTTCGACCTGCTGTACCTGCTGCACGGTGTAGTCGTAGCCGGCGCCTTCCGGGCCGTCGATCATGATCTGGAACGAACCGCGGTCCTCGGCCGGGGCCAGCTCGGACGGCAGGATCTTCAGCAGGCCCCAGCTGGCGGCGAGCGCCAGCGCCATCACCACCAGGTAGATCCACAGGCGGTCGACATGGTGGTCGAGCACGCGGCCGTAGCCGGACGCCAGGCGTTCCAGGTTGCGGTTGATGACGCCATACAGGCCGCGCGGCGCGTGCCCGGTGTGCGGCTTGAGCAGCTTGGAAGCCATCATCGGGGTCAGCGTCAGCGCGACGAACGCCGACAACGCCACCGCTGCGGCCAGCGCCACGGCCAGTTCGCGGAACAGGCGGCCGGTGTTGCCTTCCAGGAAGCCGACCGGCAGGAACACTGCCACCAGCACGGCGGTGGTAGCGATGACCGCGAACGCGACCTGGGTGGTGCCGCGCTTGGAGGCGACCAGCGGCGGTTCGCCCAGGTCGATGCGGCGCTGCACGTTCTCCACGACCACGATCGCGTCGTCCACCACCAGGCCGATACACAGCACCAGGGCCAGCAGGGTCAGCAGGTTGATCGAGAAACCAAAGGCGTACAGCGCGATGAAGGCCGCGACCAGGCAGACCGGCACGGTCACTGCCGGAATCAGCGCCGCGCGGAAGCTGCCCAGGAACAGCCAGATGACCGCCAGCACCAGCAGCATTGCTTCGACGAGGGTCGCGTAGACGCGGTCAACCGCTGCTTCAATAAAGGTGGTGTTGTCGAAGGTGACCACGATCTGCGTGCCTTCGGGCAGCGTCGCGGCGATCTTTTCTGCTTCAGCGCGCGCGGCCCGGGCCACGTCCAGCGAGTTCGCAGTCGAGGTCTTTACGATGCCCAGGCCGACGCCGGGTTCGCCGTTGCTGCGGAAATACGCGCGGCGCTCGGCCGAGGCCAGCTCGATCTTGGCCACGTCGCCCATGCGCACCACGTAGCCGTCGCTGCCCTTGCCGAGCGGGATGGTGGCGAAATCCTCGGGCTTCACGTAGTTGCGCTCGACGCGCAGGGTGAAGTCGCGGTCGGTCGATTCGATGCGGCCGGCCGGCAGTTCCACGTTCTCGTTGCGCAGCGCGGTTTCCACGTCGCCGGTGGTCAGGCCGCGCGCGGCCAGCTGGTCGCGGTCCAGCCAGATGCGCATCGCGTAACGCTGGCGGCCACCGATGCGGACCTGGGCCACGCCGTCCAGGCTGGAGAAACGGTCGACCACGTAGCGGTCGGCGTAGTCGCTCAGTTCCAGCGTGTCCATCGTGGTGGAGGACATGTTGAACCAGATGATCGGATCGGCATCGCTCTCGACCTTGGCGATTTCCGGCGGACGCGCCTCTTCGGGCATACGGTCGGCCACGCGGCTGACCGCGTCGCGCACGTCGTTGGCGGCCGCTTCGATATCGCGGTTGGAGGTGAATTCGATGCTGACCTGCGAGCGGCCGTTGCTGCTGCGCGCGTTGATCGTATCGATGCCTTCGATGCCGGCCAGCGCATCTTCCAGCACCTGGGTGACGCGGCTCTCGATGACTGCCGCCGAAGCACCGGTGTAGTCCACCGACACCGAGACGATGGGCGGATCGATGGCCGGCAGCTCGCGCAGGGTCAGGCGGGTGAAGGACATGATGCCCAGCACCACCAGCAGCAGGCTCATCACCACGGCGAACACCGGCCGCTGGATGGAAATGTCCGACAGTTTCATCCGCCGTTGCCCTCGGCCGGTGCAGGTGCCGCAGCCGGCGCCTTGGCCGGTGCGCTGCCGTTGGCCGGCGCGGCGTCGGTGGCGGCGACCTTCAGGCCGGCGCGCAGCTTGCCGGTGCCATCGACGACGATGCGCTCGCCGCCCTGCAGGCCCTGGCGGATCTCGACCACGCCGGCACGACGCGCGCCGGTGGTCACATCAACGCGTTCGACAGTGTCGTCGGCCTTGATGCGGTAGATGAAGGTATCGCGACCGACCTGCACCACGGCGATTTCCGGCACCACCAGCGCGGGGCGCTCGGGGCGGAACAGGCGCACGTCCAGCAGCATGCCCGGGCGCAGCGCGTGGTCGGCGTTGGCAAAGTCGGCGCGCACGGTCACCGCACGCGTGGCCGGATCGACGCGTGCATCGATGGTGGTCACTTCGCCTTCGAAGGTGCGGCCTGGCCAGGCGACGCTGGTCGCGCTGACCTTGTCGCCGTTGGAGAGCGCGGCCATTTCCACTTCCGGCACCTGGAAATCGACGTGCATGCGCTCGATGTCATCGAGGGTGGCGATGACCGTGGTCGGGGTCAGCAGCGTGCCCGGGCTGACCTGGCGGATGCCGAGCACGCCGGCAAACGGTGCACGTACGCGACGGTCGCCGATGTCCGCCTGCATCTGCGCCACGCGCGCTTCGGCGGCGTCGCGGATCGACTTCTGGGTATCGAGGGTGGCGCTGGAGACCAGGCGCTGGGTGGCCAGCTCGCGCTGCCGCTTGTACAGCTGGTCGGCCTCGTGGAAGGTCGCCTGCGCCTGCACCAGCGCCGCCTCCTGGGCCTGCCCGCGCAGGGTCACGATGGGCGCGCCGGCGGCAACCTGCTGGCCGCTTTCGAAGTGCACGCGGTCGACGATCTCGCTGACCTTGGCGGTGACGCTGATGGATTCACGGGCCTTGGCCGTGCCCAGCGCCTGCAGGGTGTCGTTCCACTGCGAGGGCTGCACGACCTGCGCGGTGACCGGCACCGCTTCGCCCTGCCGACGCGCGGCGGCCTCCTGTTTGCCTGCGCACCCAGCCAGGACGGCCAGGCTGAGGCCAAGGGCCAGGATCGAAGCAATACGAGCCAACATGAAAGGTCCTGGTTGATGCACGGCCGCCGAGTGTAGGCAAGGGGCTGCGAAAGCGATATGTGCCAAGCGTTTACTGGCGTGGAACAGGCCCTGCGGTGGCGCCGTGAACCCGTTCCGTGCAAGGCTCGCCGGGGCAGTGTCGGCGTATGTCGGGATGTATCCACGCGCACTTTATCGTGCGCTGTCATCGTACAGTCGAGGCTGCCTGGCTGAGGGCGCCAGGCGGGGGTCGGCCCTGGCGGGGTCCGGCCCTGTTTTTTTTGTCCCGGCAGGGCTTGCAGCCCTGCACCTGCGGTAGTGCCGGCCGCTGGCCGGCAACCTCAACAGCAGAAGCGTGCTATCCGTGGGTTGGCGGGGTGGGTCCGGTTGAGGGGGACGCTGCAAGTACGTCCATGTAAGCTCGGTCGCCGCATCCATGCGGCTCACGCCCCCTCAACCGGACCCACCCCGCCTTCGACAGTTTTCCGCGATCTGTCAGTCCGTCGTTCTGCTTTGGTGGGTGCCGACCGTTGGTCGGCACTGGGTCGGAGTCCACACAGTAGAGCCACGCCATGCGTGGATGAGTTCATTCGATGTCTGACAGATTTCATCCACGCATGGCGTGGATCTACCAGCCGGGCTCCGACCCAATTTTAAATATCGATATCTGACAGATGTATCGACCAACGGTCGACACCTACCAACAGCCGCGTGAACCTGTCGAAGGTGGGGCGGTGTCGGATTGCGGGGTGTCCGCCGCATGGATGCGGTGGCCAAGCCTACAGGAACGTACTTGCGGCGTCCCCGCAATCCGACACCGACCCGCCAACCCACGGATCGCCCGCTTTTGACGTTGCCGTTGATTGCAGCAGGTGCAGGGCTGCAAGCCCTGCCAAAACCCCACCCCTCAGACCGTGATGGTCTGGGTCAGCGACTCCCACGTCGGCGGCACCGGCCACGCAGCCGCCTGGTTGCCATCCAGCACCCGCCGCAGGTCACGCGGATCAATCTGCGGGGCCAGCACACGCACCAGCTCCAGCGCGTAATCACGCAGCACCCGGTCGCGCGGCAGCACCGCCCACGCGATGCACTCGGTGATCGGCTCCGGCGCCGGCCACGCGCGCAGGTCTTCGTCATTGGCACTCACGGCCATCTCGGCCAGCAGGCCGACGCCGAGGCCGGTGCGCACATAGGTCTTGATCAGGTCCGCATCCAGCGCGGTCAGCGCCAGGTCCGGCACCAGACCGTTGGCTGCGAAAGCACGCTGCAGCGAGGAATTAGGGCGGGTGGAGGATTCGTAGCTGATCAGTGGCTGGCGGGACAGCGCGACCAGGTCCGGCGCGCGGCCGGCACGGTCCAGCGGGTGGCCCTTGGGCACCACCACCAGCCGGCGCCAGCGGAACAGCGGTACGGCGATGCCATCGGTCGGTTCGCCACCGGCCGTGCTGATGATCGCGATATCGGCATCACCCTGGTTCAGCCGGTCCAGCGCATCGGCCTCACCGGCCTGCTGCAGGTGCACGCTCACCTGCGGGTAGGCCTGCTTGATCGCTGCCACCGCCGGCGGCAGCACGAAGCGCGCCTGGGTGTGGGTGGTGGTCAGGATCAGCTGGCCCTGGCTTTCGCGGCGCTGATTGGCGGCATAGGTGCGGATGTTGTTGGCCTCGGCCAGCACCGCGCGGGCGCGGGTGATCACTTCGGTACCTGCCGGGGTGACCGATTCCAGGCTGCGCCCCTTGCGCACGAACAGCAGGAAGCCCAGCTCGTCCTCCAGCTGCTTGAGCTGCTTGGACAGGCCTGGCTGGGTGGCGTGCACGCGCGAGGCCGCGAGCGTGATGTTCATCTCGGCGTCGGCAATGGCGACCAGGTAGCGCAGCTGGGTAAGCGTCATGGCGGGCGGGGGCGCGGGGGGCGGAGGTTCACTCTAGGGTCTATTGCCATCACCAGCTTATAACCAAACGTTGTTTAAGAAAGGTATCTGGTCATTTCCGGGCGTCATAAGCCGGCGCTACGGTCAGCCGGCAGCCGCTGGCCTGAACGGCCAGCCTCCCCCCTTCCGCCCGCCGGCCCCCCGGCGCGGCCCGCTTCCGGAGCGCTTCCATGGCCCTGTACGACTCCATCCTCGACACCATCGGCAACACCCCCATCGTCAAACTGCAGCGCCTGGCTCCGCAGGGCGTCACCGTGTACGCCAAGGTCGAGTCGTTCAACCCGGGCGGCTCGGTGAAGGACCGCTTGGCGCTGGCCATCATCCTCGACGCCGAAGAACGCGGCCTGCTCAAGCCCGGCGACACGATCGTGGAGGCCACTTCGGGCAACACCGGCGTGGCCCTGGCGATGGTCGCCGCCGCGCGCGGCTACAAGTTCGTGGCCACCATGGTCGAGACCTTCTCGGTGGAGCGCCGCAAGCTGATGCGCGCCTATGGCGCCAAGGTGATCCTGACCCCGGCCGCCGAACGCGGCAGCGGCATGGTGCGCAGGGCGCGCGAGCTGGCCGAAGAGCACGGCTGGTTCCTCGCCAGCCAGTTCGCCAACCCGGCCAACCCGGCCTACCACCGCAACACCACGGCGGCGGAGATCCTGCGCGACTTCGCCGGCAGGCGCCTGGACTACTTCGTCAGCGGCTGGGGCACCGGCGGCACCCTCACCGGCGTCGGCGAAGTGCTGAAGGTCGCGCGCCCGCAGACCCGCATCGTCGCCACCGAACCGGCCGGCGCCGCGCTGCTGAAGGGCGATGACTGGAAGCCGCACAAGATCCAGGGCTGGACCCCGGATTTTGTGCCGGACGTGCTCAACCGCGACGTGGTCGATGAACTGCTCACCGTCGAGGACGACCGCGCCATCGCCACCGCGCGCCGCTTGGCGGCGGAGGAAGGCATCTTCGTCGGCATCTCCGCCGGCGCGACGCTCGCCAGCGCGCTGGACGTGGCCGCCCGCGCCGAGCCGGGCGCGGTGATCCTGGCGATGCTGCCGGACACCGGTGAACGCTACTTCTCCACGCCGCTGTTCGCCGATGTGAACGAAGGTTCCGACGACGACTGGCTGGCCGGCCTGCCCTAAGCGGCACGGGTTGGTCACCCCACGGTAGCGCGGGGCCCTGCCCGGCGTTTTCGTTTTCCGCCGGGCATGGCCCGGCGCTACCACTTCAGCCTGCGTGAAGGTTATTGCCCCCATCGTGCGCAAGGGCCGTAATCGCAGCGCGTGAGACGGTCATGACGCAGCATGGATGCCCTCTCCACTACGGTGGGTGCAGCCAGCGCGGGCACGGCGCGCAACTAAAACAGGCAGGAGACGGACGCATGAAGATCGAAGTGTGGCAGGGCGACATCACGACCCTGGCGGTGGATGCGATCGTCAACGCGGCCAACGAAACCCTGCTCGGCGGGGGCGGTGTGGACGGTGCCATCCACCGTGCAGCCGGACCGGGGCTGCTGGCCGAGTGCGAACGCCTGCCGGAACTGCGCCCGGGTGTGCGCTGCCCGACCGGCGAAGTGCGTGCCACCGACGCTCATGCATTGCCCGCGCGGCACGTGCTGCACACGGTCGGCCCGGTCTGGCATGACGGCCAACGCGACGAACCCGCCCTGCTGGCCAACTGCTACTGGAAATCGCTGCAGCTGGCCGAATCGCTGGGCGTGCAGTCGATCGCGTTCCCGGCCATCAGCTGCGGCGTCTACGGCTACCCGCTGTACCAGGCCGCGCAGGTGGCGGTGACCGAGACGCTGGCGTGGCAGCGCAGCCATGCGCAGCCGATGCGCATCGTGCTGGTGGCGTTCAATACCGCCACGGCGAAGGCCTATCAGCAGGCGTTGAGTGCGGCCGGCCAGGCGGTAGAGGCCGAACGCATCCTGCCGCAGCCGCCGCTGGGTGATGCCGGGTACGCTGCGGCGCATTGACACCCAGCAGGGTGGGTGGCGGAAACGCCATCCACGCATGGCGTGGTTCTACCGGTGATGCCGATCATCCACGCGTGGCGTGGATCTACTGTGCGATTCGGCCGGCGCGTTGCTGCGCTGGACATCCAGGGTGAACGCGCCGTTCTCCTCCTCATCCAGGCTGCTGACGTTGAGCGTGTAGCGGCCCGGCTGCAGCAGCAGGCTGAGGCGCGAATCGCTGCCTTCGCCGCCATCGTCGTTCTCGGCATCCTGGCCCTCGCCCTCCAGCGCCAGCAGGGTATCGAACACGTCCGAACGCAGATCGATGGTGTAGAGGCCGGCCGTGTCCACCTGCAGCGTGTACGCCTGCGACGACTCCAGCAGCAGGTCGGACACATGGCCCGCGTTGATGATCGGCGAGCCGTCGTGGGGCTTCAGCACTTCCGCGCGCAGCCGGAACGGGCCGTAGGTCTCCGGCGCATTGGCGTTCACCGCCACCTGGTAACTGCCGCCACCCTCGGCACGGAACGCGACAGCAACGTCGCCGCCCTCGTAGTGGGTGCGGCTGCGGGCCACCACCTTGCCGTCGTGGAAGACGGTCATCGCGCCGCGTAGGGTGCCGGTCAACGTGATGCCGACGCGCTGCTTGTCCTGCACGGTGATCTGGTACAGCTGATGGCGGCTGCCGTTGTTGAAGTTCATGCCGCTGCGCGCCGTGATCTCGCCGGACACCGGCCTGTCGAACTGCAGCACGGGCACCCTGCCCGCCGGCTCGGCCGGGCCGGTACGGTACGGTTGCAGCCTGCCACGGACAGCAGCGTGGCGATGGCCAGCGCGATTGCGGTGGTACGCATTGGGATTCTCCATGGCCTTTGCGGAAAGCCCTGGCGCACAGGCCCTGCGCAGGGGAGCAGCAACGATACCCACAAAAGCAGACGCCGGCATGATGCCGGCGCCTGCGGTGTTACCTCATGCGGGGAAGCAGGCGGCTCAGCCGTTCCACTTGCCCAGCGCGGCCAGGCCGTTGTCCTTGGCGCGCTCGTACACGGTCTTCTGTGCAGCGGCGTAGTTGCCCTTCATGTCCTTGGCCCACAGCTTCAGCGCGGCCTGCTGCATGGCGCGGCCGTAGGAGAAGCTCAGCGGCCACGGCAGGTTGCCCAGCTGGTTCATCGCGTTCAGGTGCTCGGTCGACTGCTCGTCGGTCTGGCCACCGGACAGGAACACCACGCCCGGCAGGATCGCCGGCACGGTGCTCTTCAGGCACATCACGGTGGACTCGGCCACTTCCTCGACATCGGCCTGCTCATCGCAGCCCTTGCCGGAGATGACCATCGAGGCCTTCAGGATGGTGCCTTCCAGCAGCACGTTCTGCTGGTACAGCGCATCGAACAGCGAACGCAGGGTGGCTTCAGTGACTTCGTAGCAGGTCTCGATGTCGTGGTCGCCGTCCATGATCACTTCCGGCTCGACCATCGGCACCAGGCCGCATTCCTGGCACAGGGCGGCATAGCGGGCCAGCGCATGGGCGTTGGACTCGATGCAGGTGCCCGACGGGGTGTTGTCGCCGATATTGATGACCGCACGCCACTTGGCGAAGCGCGCACCCAGCTTGTAGTACTCCTGCAGGCGCTCACGCAGGCCGTCGAGGCCTTCGGTGACCAGCTCGCCCGGGCAGCCGGCCAGCGGATGTGCACCCTTGTCCACCTTGATGCCCGGAATCATGCCGTGGTCGGCCATGTACTTGGCGAACGGCACGCCGTCCTTGGTCGACTGGCGGATGGTTTCGTCGTACAGGATGGCGCCGGAAATGTGCTCGTTGAGCTTCGGCGTGGTCAGCAGCAGCTCGCGGTAGGCACGACGGTTCTCCTCGGTGTTCTCGATACCGACGCCGGCGAAACGCTTGGCGATGGTAGCGGTGGATTCGTCGATCGCGATGATGCCCTTGCCCGGGGCGACCATGGCCTGGGCGGTTTCAGCCAGCTGTTCGATGCTCATGTATTTCCTGTGGCGGGTGCGGGAAAAACGTAAGTATAGCCCCGCTGCCCGTTGCCTCGCCGTCGAGGACAGGATGGAAACGCTTCCATGTCTGCGCAGGACAGACATTGACCCTTGCGGACTGAGCGTGGGTACCACGCAAACCCGTATGCCGGGACGAGTGCCCCCTGAGTCAGGGGGCGGCCGCGCAGCGGCGGGGGTCTGGATGCTGGTAAGAAGGGGCCCACGATCTGCACAGCAGATCGTGGGGCGGCAGCGCGCATGCGATGGCGCGTACCTTACAGATCGCCCAGGCCGCTGGCACGCCCGTCCTGGCCCACTTCCAGCAGGCGCAGCGTATTGGTGGCGCCGTGGGTTTCCATGTGCTCGCCGCTGGTGAACACGACGCGGTCACCGGCCTGCAGCAGGTCCGATTCCACCAGCAGGCGGATGCTGCCGCGTGCGGCTTCGCGCGGGGTCAGGCCACGGCTGTCGAAGTTGATCGGGTAAACATCGCGCATCAACGCCATCTGGCGGCGGGCGCCGTCATGGCGGGTCACCGCGAACACCGGTGCCTTGGCGCGGAAGCGCGACAGGTAACGGGCGGTACCACCGGATTCGGTCATCGCCACGATGGCACGCACGCCCACGTGCTGCGACAGGAACATGGTGGCCATGGCGATGGCCTGGTCGGCACGCTCCAGGTTGCGCGGCGAGGCGTTGAAGTCGGTTTCGGTCTGGAACTGGCGCTCGGCGCCCAGGCAGATGCGGGCCATCGCTTCGACTGCCTTCACCGGGTAGGCACCGGCGGCGGTTTCGGCCGACAGCATCACCGCATCGGTACCGTCGATGACCGAGTTGGCCACGTCCAGCACTTCGGCACGGGTCGGGATCGGGCTTTCCACCATCGACTGCAGCATCTGCGTCGCAGTGATCACTACCTTGTTCTGCGCCAGCGAGGCCTTGATGATCTTCTTCTGCAGGCCCGGCAGCTCGGCATCGCCGATTTCCACGCCGAGGTCGCCACGGGCCACCATCACCACGTCACTGGCTTCGACGATTTCTTCCAGGTTCTCGATGGCTTCGGTGCGCTCGATCTTGGACACCAGCGCGGCGTAGCAGCCGTGCGATTCGGCGATCTGGCGGGCATCGTTCATGTCCTGCGCGTTGCGGCAGAAGGACACGGCGATGAAGTCGACGCCGATCTTGGCGACGATGCCGATCAGTTCCTTGTCGCGCTCGGTCAGCGCGCCCAGCGACAGGCCACCGCCCTGCTTGTTCAGGCCCTTGCGGTCGGACAGCGCGCCATCGTTGAGCACGGTGTTGATGATGCGCTCGCCCTGCACTTCAACCACCTGCAGCTGCATCAGGCCATCGTCGAGCAGCAGCACATCGCCCGGGCCCACGTCCTGCGGCAGGCCGAGGTAGCTCACGCCCACCTGGCTGGCATCGCCCGGGCCGGCGTTGTCGCTGGCGATCAGGTCGAAGCGGTCACCGGCCTTCAGGTACACCTTGCCTTCGGCAAAGCGCTCGATGCGGATCTTCGGGCCCGGCAGGTCGGCCAGGATGCCCACTTCCACGCCCACGCGGGCTGCGGCCGCGCGGACGTCGGCGGCGCGCTTGGCCTGGCCGGACGGGTCACCGTGGCTGAAGTTGAGGCGAACCACGTTCACGCCTGCGCGGAACAGATCCTCCAGCACGCCCGGCGGGTCGGTCGCCGGACCGAGGGTGGCTAGGATCTTGGTGCGACGCTGACGCTCGAACATGGTGACTGGGCCTCTCCCGTTAAAGGTGGGAAATTAGCACATCCTTCACGCCCCATGTATACGGTTACAGCCTTGGCGCGCCTGACTCTGCGGGACATCGAACGGACATGTTCCGGACATAGGCTGGCCGAGGCCCGCCGGGCATGGCCCGGCGCTACCTGTCGATCCGCCCCGGTAGCGCCGGGCCATGCCCGGCGACCGGGAGCGCCAAAACTCAGGCCAGCAGGGCCAGCAACTGCGCCGGTTCGCGGGCCAGGTGGCTGGCACCGGCCTCGGTCAGCTCGGCTTCGCCACCGAAGCCCCACAGCACGCCCACGTTGCGCAGGCCGTGGTGGCGCGCGCCTTCGATGTCCATGCGGCGGTCGCCGATCATCCAGCACTGCGCCGGTTGCAGCTGCAGGCGCTGCAGCGCCTCGCCGACCAGCTGCGGCTTGCTGCTGCGCGAACCATCCGGCGTCGAACCGATCACCTCGTCGAACAGGCTGCCGAACGGCAGGTGCTCGACGATGCGCCGCGCGTGCGGCTCGTTCTTGGCGGTCACCACGGCCAGGCGGTGGCCGCGACCGTGCAGCGCGCGCACGGTCGCTTCGATGTCCGGGTAAATGGTGTGCTCACGCCAGCCTTCCACGTCGAAACGCTCGCGGTAGAAGGCCACGGCCTCCTCCACCCGCACGTCGTCGCCGAACAGCGGGCCGAAGGTGGTGCGCAGCGACGGCCCGATCCAGCCCAGCAGGGTTTCCTGCGGCGGCACCGGGTGGCCCATCTTCTGCAGCGCATAGGCGATGCAGGTGGTGATGCCCACTTCCGAATCGATCAGGGTGCCATCCATGTCGAAGAAGAGCGTTGCACGCTCTTCTCCGTCAGCACGCACGTTGGCGCTCATGCGCCGCGTGCGGCCAGCGCAGCCACGGCCGGCAGGGTCTTGCCTTCCAGGAATTCCAGGAACGCGCCGCCACCGGTGGAGATGTAGCTGACATCACCGGCGATATCGAACTTGTCGACGGCCGCCAGGGTGTCGCCGCCACCGGCGATCGAGAACGCCTTGGAGCTGGCGATGGCACGGGCCAGTGCTTCGGTGCCCTTGCTGAAGGCCTCGAACTCGAACACGCCGACCGGGCCGTTCCAGACCACGGTGCCGGCCTTCTCGATCAGCTGCGCGTACTGCGCGGCGGTCTGCGGGCCGATGTCCAGGATCAGGTCATCTTCGGCCACGGCGTCGACGGCCTTCACTTCGGCGGCGGCATCGGGCAGGAACTGCTTGGCGGTGACGACGTCCACCGGCAGCGGAATGGCCGCGCCACGTGCCTGCGCATCGGCCACGATCTTCTTCGCGGTATCCAGCAGGTCCGGTTCGTACAGCGACTTGCCCACCTTGTAGCCGGCGGCGGCGATGAAGGTGTTGGCGATGCCGCCACCGACGATCAGCTGGTCGACCTTGCCGACCAGGTTGGCCAGCAGTTCCAGCTTGGTGCTGACCTTGCTGCCGGCGACGATGGCCAGCAGCGGCTTGGCCGGTGCGTCCAGCGCCTTGGCCAGCGCGTCCAGCTCGGCCATCAGCAGCGGGCCACCGGCGGCGACCGGGGCGAAACGGATGACGCCGTGGGTGGAGGCCTGGGCGCGGTGTGCGGTACCGAAGGCATCCATCACGAACACGTCGCAGAGCGCGGCGTACTGCTTGGACAGGGCTTCGTCATCCTTGCCCTCGCCGACGTTCATGCGGCAGTTTTCCAGCAGCACCAGCTGGCCCGGCTGCACATCGACGCCGTCGACCCAGTCGCGCACCAGCGGAACCTCGCGGCCCAGCAGCTCGGACAGGCGTGCGGCGACCGGCGCCAGCGAGTCGGCTTCGCTCCACACGCCCTCCTTCGGGCGGCCCAGGTGCGAGGTGACCATGACGGCGGCACCCTGCTCCAGCGCGCGCTTGAGCGTCGGCAGCGAAGCGGTGATGCGCTGTTCGGAGGTGATGCGGCCATTCTCGATCGGCACGTTCAGATCCTGGCGGATCAACACGCGCTTGCCGGAGAGGTCGAGGTCGGTCATGCGGACGATGGACATGGGCAACTCTTTGGCTCGGGGACAGGATGCCGGTGTACGGCAGACGGGCATTGTATCGGGTGGCGATGCCTGCGGCAGGCAGAGGCGCAGAGCAACAGCAACAGCCCGCATGGCCGGCTCTGGGTTGTCCGTGCGGGGCCAGGGCGGTGTGGGTGGCAAAGCCAAGAGCGGTTTCTGATGTCGAATGGAGAAGGAATGTAGAGCCGAGCCCATGCTCGGCTGGAGGTTTCGCGCAGAGCAGCCGAGCGTGGGCTCGGCTCTACAAAGAGCGCCTAGCCAATTCACGGCGTCCCCCAGACAACCCACCCGCCCGGCCTACCTCGCAAGGCCAGTCGACTAACAGTCGACTCTACCGACTGCCCACCCACGAGGGGCTGCGCCGTTCGCAGGACCCTACGCCGAAGGCGCAGGCTTCTGCCGCAGCAGGCTGACCGCCAAACCACCCACCACCAGCACGCCCAAGCCCAGCAGCGCCCACAACAACCACGCCTTCCAGTCGCGCTGCGGCTTCAACGCCGCGTCGCCAGCCAGCGTCTCCGGCGCGCCTTCCAGCCGCGCCAGCGTCGGCTGCCACGACGGGTCGTTGCGCTGGCGCAGTTCCTCGATCAGCACCGCGATCGGTGCTTCGGCGCGGCGTGCGGTGGCGCTGCCCACGGCCAGCGCGTACGGCGCCGCGCCCTGGCTCAGGAACACCATCACTTCTGGCTGATAGCCCAGGCGCAGGGTCGGTGCCGTGGCCGTTTCCGCCGGGCTGGCCACCAACTTCCAGTAGCGGTCACGCCAGGGGCCGCCCAGTGACTGCGCGGCCGACTGCTGGCGCTGGCCCGCGGCGCCCTGCTGCACCTGGTAGGCGATCCACGGCGCGCTGCGGCGCTGCCATTCGGCGCCGGGATCGTCGCGGCTGTACAGCGTCCACTGCACCAGGCTGTTGTCGGTGCTGGCCACGTCGGCCTTGCTGACCGGGAAGCGTCCATCCAGCTCGAAGGTGTATTCACCCTTGCCGGCAGCAGTGGGTTCCAGCGACAGCCACTCCCACGGCAGCGTCGCCGGCGCCGGCGGCAGTTCGGCCAGTACGCTGCGCAGGGCCGGCAGGCGCGCGTCGCCCTGCGGCAGCACGCGCAGGTAGCGTGCGTTGCCATCCACCTGCAGGCGACGCTGCAGCAGGCGCTTGCCGGCGCGCTGCAGGTCCACCAGCGGCACATCGCGCGCGACCACGCGCCAGTGCTGCAGGTCGTCGCTGGCATCGAGCTGCACCTGCGCCTGCAGCGGTTGCCCGCTGTCGGCCCAGTCCAGCACCAGTGCCGCCAGCGGCTGCTGGCCCAGCACGCTGGCATCGATCAGCCAACCGCCCTGCCCGTTCGCCACGGCACCGCCGCCCACGCGCGCTTCGACCCGGCGCACGCGGCCATCGGTGTCGCGCTCGGTCAGCAGCTGCAGGTCATTGCGCTGCGCCTCGGCCAACGGCGGCAGCGCGAACCACGGCAGCTCGCGCTGCACCGGTGGCTGCGCCAGCGGCTGGTCCGGAGCCAGCAGCGCGGAGGGCAACGCCTGCCCCGCGGCGTTGAACACCTGCAGGTCGCTGAGATCGGCGCTGCCGGCGCGGCGGTAGATGGCCGGCTCCAGCACCACGCGGTAGGCGCCGGACTGCGCGCTGGACAGGCTCAACGGCCACTGCTCGGCGTAGTGCGCGCGGTAGTCGGTGGCCTGCGCGGATGCGACGCCGGCCAGCGCCAGCAACATCGGCAGCAATGCCCTGCTCCACTTCTTCATTGTGTGTTCTCCACGGTCGGCGCGGTGCCCGGGGGCGCCGGCGCGAGATAGCCCACGACCGTGCACAGCAGGCCGTAGGCGATGAACGATGCGATACCCAGCAGGTTGCCCAGGTGCTGGCGGTCGATCAGCACCAGCTTGGCCAGGACCACGGCCATCAGCACGGCGCCCACCATCCACAGCACGCGCTGGCCCCGGCGTGAGCCCCAGACCCAGGCGATCACGCCGAGCACGCTCCACAGCACGGTCAGGCTGGTCTGGGCCAGGCTCTCGCGGGCCATCGACGGCGCCCAGGGCACACCGCCCCAGTGGTGCACGCCATGCAGCACGGTGCTGGTCAGGCCGATGAAACCGGCCAGGGCCATCAGCGGCACGCGCAGGCGCTGCAACAGCGCCGGGGCCTCGCTGCCGAACAGCCAGCGCGCGGCCAGCAGCAGGCTCAGCCACTGTGCCAGCTCGGCCGGGTTCAGCACCGGCAGCCACGGCAGCGGTGCGGCATCGCCGGCCAGGCTGATGCCGATCCACCAGGCGCAGGCCAGCACGCCGACCACCACGCTCTGCAGCGCCACGCGCGCGGCATCGAAGGCATCCCCCAGCGGCCAGCGCAGCCACGTCCAGCGCCACAGCGACAACGCCGCCAGCAGCAGCCACGGCAGGGTCACCAGCAGCGCGCTCCAGCCTTGGGCCAAGTGCGCGGTATCGCTACTCCACAGCGCAAGCAAGGACAGCAGCGACGGCCACAGCAGCCACCACAGGAATTGGGCGACACGGGCCACGCCGTCGCCGCCCTGGCGCAGGCACAGCAGGGTGCGCACGCCCAGCACGGCGAACACCGCCCAGCCCAGCGCGCCGTAACCGGCAAACGGCTGCTGGTGCGCATCGCTCTGCAGCAGGGCCAGCGGGAAGCCGGCGGCCAGCATCACCAGTGCGGTCATGCCCAGCGCGCGTGCCGGTTGGCGACGCTGCACCTCGGCTGCCAGCCAAGCGGTGACCGCCGCCAGCACCAGCAGCGCGTCGGCCTGCGCCGCGTGCTCGATGAAGCGGCCGATCTCATGGACGAACGCGCCCAGCCACCACAGCAGGCCCCACAGGTAATAGACCACGGCCACGTCATGCCGCGCGCGGCGCTGGTAGCTCCACGCAGTGGCGAAACCGGCCACGGCCAGCAGCAGCGCGCCGATGGCGGTGGGGTTGAGCAGGAACCGCGTGTCGCCGTGCCAGTAGTCGGCACCCACCACGAACGCGAACGCGGCGCCGAGCTGCAGCAGCGCAGCCGCCACCTGCGGCAGCCAGCGCTGCTGCCGCAGCCCCAGCCAGGCCAGGCCGGCGCCTTCCAGCGCGAACACCGCACCGGTGGCGCGTGCCGACAGCGCCAGCGGCACCGCCAGGGTGGCAAAGCCCACCGCCAGCACCGCGTGCGACTGCGCCAGCACGCTGTACGAGGTGCGATGGATCAATGCGCGTGCCAGCACCGCATAGATCGCGGCCAGGCCCAGCGCGCACAGCGCCAGCGTCATCGGCTGCTCGTGCAGCATGCCGGCCTGCAGCGAGAACGCGATCAGCGGCGTGCCGAACACCAGGCTGCCGTCGACCAGGTCGCGACGCTCGGCCGGCTGGCGGCGTGCGTACAGCAGCGGGATCAGCAGGTAGAAGGCGAAGAACAGCAGCAGGAACGGCTCTGTGCTGGCGAACTTGTCGGCGCGGTACTGCAGCACGCCCCAGAACGTGCCGATGCCGAAGGTGAAAGCAAAACCCAGCAGGTTGAGCGCGCGCCACGGGCGGAACCAGGCGATGGCGAAGATGCCCGCATTGAGCACCGCGTAGTAACTGAACAGGCCCACGTGATTGCCGCTGCCGGTGGACAGCCACAGCGGCGCCATGAAGCCGGCGAGGATGCCCAGCACCGCCAGCGTGCGCGAGTTCTGTGCCACGGCCAGCACGCACAGGCCCGCCACCAGCAGGATCGAGCTGGCGAAGGCGAAGCCGGGGTTGATGAGTTCAAAGCGCTTGAACGCGGCGAAGATGGTCAGCAGCAGCACGCCGATGGCGCCGCCCTGCAGGGCCAGCGCGAACAACCGGCGGCGTTCGCGCTGGTGCCAGCCGAAGCCGAGCAGGCCCAGCGCACCCACGGTGATGGCGGCCAGGCGCAGCTCGATCGGCAGCACCAGCCAGCCCTGGTCGCTGACGTACTTCAGCAGCGCGGCGACGCCGGCCAGCAGCACCAGCATGCCGATCTTCACCGGCACGTTGCCTTCGGTGAACCAGCGCTTGACCGCGCCCACGGCGCGTTCGATCACGTTGGGCATCGCCGGTTCCGCTGGCAATGGCGGCCATGCCGGCACCGGAGGCGGTGCGACAGGTGCCGGTGCGGGCGGCGCAACGGAAGGTTCGGGGGGCCGAACCGGCGGCGGCGCGGCGGCGGCCGGGCGCAGGAACGACGGTTCGCTGGTCTCCACGGTGGCGGCGGCCGGCCGAGCCGGTAGCACGGGAGCCTCGGCTTCACGCAGCGGTGCGGCGACGGCCGTGATGCCCTCGGCCAGTGCGCTTTCCAGCGCGGTCACGCGCCGGCGCAGGCCGACAATCATCACCAGCGCCACCACCAGCAGCAGCGGTATCGCCAGCAGGGCCAGAACCAACAGGACGATCAGTGCTTCCATTCTTCGTCTATACCCCAACGCAGCCGCGCCCCAGCGGCAGCGGTCCGTGGCCCATGCTACGTCAGCCGGGCCCAGATACGACGAACCCCGGCCAGGCCGGGACCCATAAACAATGAACCCCGGCAAGCCGGGGTTCGTGTGCGGATCGTCGCGGGCCTTACTTGGCCGCGACGACCTTGGCCATTTCCAGGCACTTGTTCGAGTAGCCCCACTCGTTGTCGTACCACGACACGAGCTTGACGAAGGTGCCGTCCAGAGCGATACCGGCGTCGGCATCGAACACGGAGGTGTGGGTTTCACCGACGAAATCGGTGGCCACCACCTTGTCTTCGGTGTAGCCCAGGATGCCCTTCAGCGCGCCTTCGCTCTGTGCCTTCACTTCGGCGCAGATCTCGGCGTAGGTGGCTTCCTTTTCCAGCTCGACGGTCAGGTCGACCACCGACACGTCCGAGGTCGGGACGCGGAAGCTCATGCCGGTCAGCTTCTTGTTCAGTTCCGGGATGACCACGCCGACGGCCTTGGCTGCACCGGTGGACGACGGAATGATGTTTTCCAGGATGCCACGGCCGCCACGCCAGTCCTTGTTGGACGGGCCATCGACGGTCTTCTGGGTGGCGGTGGCCGCATGCACGGTGGTCATCAGGCCACGCTTGATGCCCCACTTGTCGTTGATGACCTTGGCCAGCGGGGCCAGGCAGTTGGTGGTGCACGAGGCGTTGGAGATGATCGCCTGGCCAGCGTAAGTCTTGTCGTTCACGCCGAACACGAACATCGGCGTGTCGTCCTTCGACGGAGCCGACAGGATGACCTTCTTCGCGCCCGCATCGATGTGCTTCTGCGCGGTTTCCTTGGTCAGGAACAGGCCGGTGGCTTCCAGCACCACGTCGGCGCCGACTTCGTCCCACTTCAGGTTGGCCGGGTCACGTTCCTGGGTCAGACGGATCTTCTTGCCGTTGACCAGCAGGTCGTTGCCCTGCACGGCCACGTCGGCCTTGAAGCGGCCATGCACGGAGTCGTACTTCAGCATGTACGCCAGGTAGTCCGGCTCCAGCAGATCGTTGATGGCCACGATTTCGATGTCATCGCCGAAGTTCAGCACCGCCGAGCGCAGGACGTTGCGTCCGATGCGACCGAAACCGTTGATACCAACCTTGATTGCCATGTTCAGAAGCTCCTGCAGCCGCGACAGGTGCGGCGGGATGGATAGGGCCCATAAGTCTAGCAGCACACCTTTGGCCACCGCGGGCCAGCCGCCCGGCCCGGAAGGCGGCCAGACAGGATTTGATCCGGATCAAAGCGTTAGCGCGGCGTGAGGCGGAGACTGGCCACATCCACCCCGCAACGAGAACACCCCCATGCGCAAGACCTCCCCCCTGATCCTGGCCGGCCTGGCCGCCGCCCTCTCGCTGGCCGCCGCCCCGGCCATGGCCCAGTCCAAGGGCGACTGGACCGTCTCGGCCGGGGTCCACCAGGTCGCCCCGAAGTCGAACAACGGCTCGCTGGCCGGTGGCACCCTGAAGGTGGACGTCGACAGTGACATCAAGCCGACCATCACCGGCGAATACTTCATTGCCGACAATCTGGGCATTGAAGTGCTGGCGGCCCTGCCGTTCAAGCACGACATCAGCATCGATGGGCTGGGCCGGGTCGGCAGCACCAAGCACCTGCCGCCGGTGGTCAGCCTGCAGTACCACTTCAACAGCGCGGGCAAGGTCTCGCCTTTCCTCGGCGCGGGCCTGAACTACACGACCTTCTTCAGCGAAGACACCACCGGCGCACTGGCCGGCAGCAAGCTGAACCTGCAGGATTCGTGGGGCCTGGCCGCGCATGCCGGCGTGGACTTCGCCATCGGCGAGAAGGGTGCGCTGCGCGTGGACCTGCGCTGGATCGACATCGACAGCAAGGTGAAGCTCAATGGCGAGAAGATCGGCACGGTGAACATCGACCCGCTCGCTTACGGCGTGTCCTACGTTTTCAAGTTCTAAGACACCCGCAACCCTCGCAGCATATTGCCCCGGTGTGTGTGCCGGGGCTTTTTTCTGCCTCGCCGCGGTCATTGAAAGCCTACACGCAGGGCGTGGACCTACGGGTCTGCGGCAACTTCCACCCGGTTGCGGCCGGCTGCCTTCGCTCGGTACAGGGCCTTGTCGGCACGCTGCAACGCCTGCTCCAGTGTGTCGCCACCCTCGTCATGCCAGCGTGCTACGCCGATGCTTACGCTCACCACGGGCGCCGCATCCGAAGCCACGTGCGTGATCGCCAACGCCTGCACCCGCTGCCGCATCTGCTCGAACGGTGCCGTTTCCGGTTCGCCCGGCGTCCAGTAACCCAGCGCCACGAATTCCTCGCCACCATAGCGCGCCACCACCGAGCCGGTGCCCTGCAGCTGCGCAGCCAGGGTGAGGGCAACCGCATGCAGGACCGTGTCGCCCGCCGGATGACCGTGGTGATCGTTGTAACGCTTGAAATAGTCGATATCGATCATCGCGATCCGCAGCGCGCCGGGTGCGTGGGGCGTTTTCAGATAGCCCTGGAAGATCTCGCGGGCGCGGCGGGCAAAGGCCCGGCGATTGAGCAGACCGGTCAGCGCGTCATGGTTGGCCATGGCATCCAGCTGACGCTCGGCCCGCCAGGTGGCCCTGGCCTGTCGTTCGGAAATGTAGCTGCCCACGATGCCCGCCGTGTTGCTGGCAAGCACGAACATCACCCCCTGCAGCGCCCCTTGCCAGCCCAGGCTGAACTCGGCCAGGGCGAAGGCCGCGCTGACCACGGAGCCAGCTACCGCCGCGACCGCGAAGCGCAGGCCGCACAGGAAGTAGTTGAGCAGAAGGAACAGGCTGATTCCTTCATAGGGATAGTTCACCCCCGCGCGATGGGCGGTCCAGACCATCATGACCAGCGCCAGGCCTGCCACCAGCACGACGCAGGCCCCCAGCGTCTGCAGGCGACGGCGGAAGACCGGCACGAAGGTCAGCATTACCCCGATCAGCAGCGCAGGCAGCAGCAGGCCGGCGCGCCAACGGAATACGGCGGCATTCACGTCGGGCGGAAGCCAGCCACGGTCCAGCACGGCAAAGACCAGCGCCAGCAACGCCGCCAGGATGCAGGCGCAACGCATGCGCCACAGGACCTGGGCGTTGAAACTGTCGGCAAAGTCCTGGTCGGCGTTGGCAGCCGCTTCGGCGCGGCTGTTTTCAATGATCATCCATCCCTCCCCTCAATCGGGCCCCACCCTACCCCGTCCACTGTCAACACCGGATGGCGACTGGCCCCATCGCGTCAATCCAGTCCCCGCGCCCCCCGCTAGAATGGGCGCATGAAAGCCCTGCACTCCCTGATCCTCGCTGCCGCCCTTGCGCCGGCCCTGCTGACCCTGTCCGCCCCCGCCCATGCCTGGGGCGCGCAAGGCCATCGCCTGGTGGCCGAAGTGGCCGACACCCGTCTCAACCCGGCCGCACATGCCGAGGTCGACCGCCTGCTGGCCGCCGAGCCCGGCGCCACCCTGGCCAGCATCGCGCCGTGGGCCGACCAGCTGCGTGCCAAGGACCCCGGCCTGGGCCGTCGCTCCGCCGGCTGGCACTACGTCAACATCGCCGAGGACGGCTGCCAGTACGAGCCGGCCAAGCACTGCAGGAACGGCAACTGCATCGTCGAGGCGCTGAAGGCGCAGAGCGCCATTCTTGGCGACCACAGCCTGACCGACGGCGAGCGCCTGCAGGCGCTGAAGTTCGTCGTGCACATGGTCGGTGACGTGCACCAGCCGATGCACGCCGGCTACGGCCACGACAAGGGCGGCAACGATTTCCAGCTGCAGTTCGGCAACCGCGGTACCAACCTGCATTCGCTGTGGGACAGCGGCATGCTCAACACCCGCAAGCTGGATGACGCCGGCTACCTGCCGGTGCTGCGTGCGTTGCCGGCACCGAAGCTGGCGCGCCAGTCCAACCCGCAGCGCGACCCGCAGCGCTGGGCCGAAGCCAGCTGCCGCATCTCGGTGCAGCCGGGCGTGTACCCGGCCACGCACAAGATCGGCGATGAGTACACCGAGCGCTATCGCCCGGTGGCCGAAGCACAGCTGCGGCTGGCCGGCGAAAATCTCGCGCAGCTGCTGAACCGCGTGCTCGGCACGCGCTGAGGAGGTTCCCATGGCGGTCCAGGTCCAATCCTTCTTCCACCGCGACAGCAATACCTTCAGCTACCTGGTCGTCGACCCGGCCAGCAGGGAGGCGGCGCTGATCGATCCGGTCCTGGATTACGACCCGGACACCGATGCCAGCAGCGACGCGCCGGTGCGCCCGCTGCTGGACGCCATCGAACTGCAGGGCCTGCAGCTGCGCTGGCTGCTGGAAACCCACGCCCATGCCGACCATGTGTCGGCCGGGCGACGGCTGAAGCAGCGCTTCCCGCAGGCGACCCTGGCCATCGGCGAAGGCATCCGCGCGGTGCAGGCGACCTTCGCGCCGCGCTACGGCCTGCAGCTGGCGGCGCAGGATGCGCACTTCGATCACCTGTTCGCCGATGGCGAGACCTTCGCGCTGGGCCAGCTGCAGGGCCGCATCATCGCCGTGCCCGGCCATACCAGCGACAGCATCGCCTACTTGATCGACGATGCGGTCTTCACCGGCGATTCGCTGTTCATGCCTGACGGCGGTACCGCCCGCTGCGATTTCCCCGGCGGTGATGCCGCGCAGCTGTACCGCTCGATCCAGCGCCTGCTTGCCCTGCCCGATGCCACCCGCGTGTTCGTCTGCCACGACTACGGTCCGGGCGGACGCGCGTTCGCCAACGAAACCACCATCGGCGAACAGCGCGCGCACAACATCCACGTGCACGACGGCGTGGATGAAGCGACGTTCGTCAGCGTGCGCGAAGCGCGTGATGTTACCCTGGCCGAGCCGAAGCTGATGCAGCCGGCGGTGAAGGCCAACATCGTTGGCGGTGCCTGACCACGACCGCCGAAAACCGCCGGGCGTGGCCCGGCGCTACCGGCCCTGCGTGCGTACCACGTGCTGGCCCTGCACGATCTCGAAAGTGAAGGCGTACTGCAGGGTGACCGCCACCGGTTGGATGCTGTCGGCGCCCTGGCAGTCGCTGCGGTCCTTGGGCGCTTTCCCGGGCGCGAAACGGCAGACCGCCGCTGACGAGTACTTCCACTGCGCGACCGCATCCCGTGCGGCCTGCAGCAGCGGTCCGTTCTCCGCCACTGCCCCTGCGCTGCATTCACTGCGGTCGGTCAGCGGCTGGCTGCGCTCAACCCGCCCCTGCGCGTCCACCACCACCTGCAGGCAGACCGTGGTCGGTGGCAGCGAGGTGCGTGGGTCGCTCTCGCCCACTACCGGGTCCGGTGCCGCGTACAGCTGCGGCATCCGGTAGCCCTCGCTGGCGGCCAGCGTATACGGCTGGATCTGCCCAGCACCACCGCCGGCATCGGGCTGCAGGCGCTGGTGGCCGACGTTCTCGTTGCGGGTGTCGACCGTGGTCAGCCGCTCATGGCTGGCGCAGCCTGCCAGCAGCACCGCTGCGATGCACAGCGGTGCGCCCTTCATCGCTGCCTTCACTGCGTCTGGCCGCCGGCAGCCTCGGTGTTGTCCATGGCGTAGGTGATCGGGATGCGCAGCTTGCCGGCCACCGCCTTGCCATTCTTCATCGCCGGCGTGTAGGTCCACTTACGCGCCGCTGCGATCGAGGCAGCTTCGAATACTCCGGGGTTGGTCGCACTTTCCACCTTCACGTCGGCGACGGTGCCCTTGGCATCGACGGACACGATCAGGTTCACCACACCGGTCAGGCCCTTCTCGAACGCCTCGGCCGGATAGCTCGGCGGTGACATCTTCTGGGCCTGGATCGGGCTGTCCAGGCGGGCTTTGGCGGCATCCGCCGCGGCGTGCTGGAACGGTTCGGCGCTGACCGACGGCGTGCCCTTCACCGCGCCCTGGCTGGCCCAGGCCAACGCAGCAACACCCATGCACAACCCCATCAGCAACACCTGGCCGGACACCTTCGGCAATGCCTTCCGCTTCGACTGCTTCAACATGGCGATACGCTCCTTCAACACGGGTTGGCTGCGCCAATGACAGGCCATCGGTGCAACCGGGTGGACCAGCTGCGCCTTCAGCAGCGTGCTGGCATAAAGACGGCGCTGCGTCGGCTGCGCGGCAACGGTGCGCGCATCGCAGGCCAGTTCCTGGTCGCGCAGGAAGCGGCGCGCAGCCCAGGGCAACAACGGGTGGAACCAGAACACCGACCGTGCCAGCAGCAGTGCGCCGTTGGCCCAGTGGTCGCCATTGCGGCGATGGCTGCGTTCGTGGCGCAGGATCAGCGCCTGTTCGTCGGCATCGAACTGCTGGTCGAAGTGCGGGCCGACCACGATGCGCGGCTGCCACAGGCCGACCAGCGCTGGCAGGCCGGGGTCGGCGCTGGCCTGCCAGCTGCCATCGCCACGCGCCTGCAGCGTTCCCAGTGCGCGCTCGAAGCGGCGTTGCGCGCGCAGTTCCCGCGCCAGGTGCAGGCCCGCACCCAGCCCCCAGGCCAGGGCCAGCAGCCACGGCCACATCGGCAGCTGCGCGGCAGAGCTCTCGACCGCGCCGGGCACCACCTTCAGCGGCAATGTCGGCACATGCTGCAGCACCGGCAATGCCCGCAGCGCCGGCAACGGCAGCAGCAGGGCCACCAGCAGCAGCGGCAGCAGCCACCAGCTGCGATAGGCCAGCTCCGCGCCGCCCAGCTTCACCAGCAGCGGCCGCGCGGCCGCCAGCAGCAGCACGCCCAGCGCCAGCCACAGGCTGGCCTGCCACAGTCCATCGAGCAGCTCATTCATCGTCCATCTCCTGGATCAGCTTCCTCAGTTCGGCAATGTCCTGCGCCGTCAGTTGCCCGCGCTCGCTGAAGTGCGCCACCAGCGGCGCCACCCGGCCATCGAACACGCGGCCGATGAAGTCCTGGCTCTGCGTTTCCACCCAGGCCTGGCGCTGCAGCAGCGGCTGGTACAGGTAGCGGCGGCCATCGCGCTCGGCGGCGATCGCGCCCTTGGTCAGCAGGCGGTTGAGCAGGGTCTTGATGGTCGGCTCGGCCCATTCACGGTGGGCCAGTGCGGCCACCACCTCATCGGCGCTGCGCGGCGCCTGCTGCCACAGCACCTCCATCACGACGGCTTCGGCTTCGCTGATCGGGGTCATGGTTTACATCCGTAATCGACAATCCGATTACGCGCGTAATCGAATAGGATGTCAAGCCCTCGACTGCCGGTTCATCCGGCCTGCTCCAGCATCGGCCCTTCTGCCTACGGAGCCCGCATGAAGCCGCTGCGCAAACTGGATTACCCGGTGGACCAGGCCCGGCGTTTCCTCGAGCCGGGCCCCATCGTGCTGGTCAGCACGGCGGCCCACGGCCAGCGCAACCTGATGACACTGGGCTGGCACATGGTGATGGGCTTCTCGCCCTCGCTGCTGGCCACCTACATCTGGAACGAGAACCACAGCTTCGCCCTGGCCCGCGACAGCCGGCAGTGCGTGATCAACGTGCCGGGCGTGGAGCTGCTGGACACCGTGGTGGACATCGGCAACTGCAGCGGCCGCGAGGTGGACAAGTTCGCACGGTTCGGCCTGGATGCAGTGCCCGCCCACGACGTCGCCGCGCCGCTGGTCGGCCAATGCCATTCCAGCTTCGAGTGCCGGCTGCACGACGACAGCCAGGTGCAGGCCGACAACCTTTTCATCTGGGAAATCGTGCGCGCCCACGTCGCACCGCGACCGAAGCTGCCACGCACGTTCCACTACCGGGGCGATGGCCGGTTCATGGTTTCGGGGCAGGAAATCTCGCGTCGACGGCGGTTCAAGCCCGACATGCTGTAATGCCAGCACTCCCCTTGCCGCAGGACCGCCACGCATGACCGAACACCTGACCGACCTCGACGCCGCCGTTGACTGGCTGTTCGCGCGCGTGGACGGGCCGCTGCGGGTGGGCGCACCGCTGGCACTGGGCAAGCCGCACCGGCTGCTCAATGCGTTGTATGCGCGGGTGGAAGGGGATGCGTCGCGGCCGCTTCAGCTGTACACCGCACTGTCGTTGAACCCGCCCAAGGCACGCGGCGATGGCCTGGAGGCGCGCTTCATGGCGCCGTTCGTGCAGCGCCATTTCGGCGAGGATTTCCCGCGCCTGGCCTACGCCGATGCGATCGCCCGCGATGCGCTGCCCACGCATGTGGAGGTGGAGGAGTTCTACATGCAGTCCGGTGCACTGCTCGGCTCGCGCCAAGCGCAGTCCAGCTACACCAGCCTGAATTACACGCATGCCGCCGATGCCGTGGCGCAGCGCGCGCCGCACGTGATCGTGCAGAAGGTAGCGATGCGCCCGGACGATCGCCGGCTCTCGTTGTCGTGCAACAACGACATCACCCAGGACACCCTGGACGCGATGGCCGCGCGTGGACTGCCACGCCCGCTGCTGGTGGCCGAGATCGACCCGCAGCTGCCCTACCTGGGCGGCACGGCCACGGTCGATGTGTCCTTCTTCGATCTGGTGATCACCCCGCCACCGCCGTACCCGGCGCTGTTCGGCCTGCCGCGGCAGCCGGTGGCCGATGCGGACTACGCGATCGGCCTCTACGCCAGCACCCTGGTGCGCGACGGCGGCACGCTGCAGATCGGCATCGGTACGCTGGCCGATGCCCTCAGCCATGCGCTGGTGCTGCGCCACACCGACAACGCGCGCTACCGCCGCGTGTTGAATGCGCTGGATCCGCAGCTGGCCAGCCATCCGCTGGTGGAGGAGATCGGCGGCCTCGATCCGTTCGAGGTCGGCTTGTACGGCTGCAGCGAAATGCTCAACGAAGGCTTCCGCCGGCTGGTGCAGACCGGTGTGATCCGGCGCAAGGTGCACGATGACCTGGCGCTGATGCAGCGCATCGAGAACGGCAGCACGCTGTCCATCGACCACGCCACGCTGGAAGCAGAGGGCGAGTACCTGCACGGCGCGTTCTGCCTGGGTTCGCCCGAGTTCTACGAATGGCTTCGCAGCCTGCCCGACGACGAGCGCAGCGCCATCGGCATGCGCCGCATCAGCGAGATCAACCAGCTGTACGGCGGCAACGAGACGCTGGAGCGCCTGCAGCGCCGCCATGCGCGCTTCTTCAATTCCTGCATGATGGCCACCGCGCTGGGTGCGGCAGTGTCCGATGCCCTGGACGACGGCCGCGTGGTGTCCGGCGTGGGTGGGCAGTACAACTTCGTGGCGATGGCGCATGCGCTGCCCGAAGCACGCAGCGTGCTGATGTTCCGCGCCGCGCGCGACGACAAGGGCCAGCGTGCCTCGAACGTGCGCTGGAACTACGGGCACACCACCATTCCACGGCACCTGCGCGACATCTACCTCAACGAGTACGGCATCGCCGATCTGCGCGCATTGACCGACGACGACTGCGCGCAGGCGATGGCCGCGATCACCGAAGCGCCGTTCCAGGCGGGGCTGCTGCAGCAGGCCTACGCATCGCGCAAGCTGCGCACGGGGCGGCACCCGGACCCGCAGCGCGAACAGCGCAACACACCGCAGGCGTTGGCGGCGGCGCTGGCACCGTTCCGTGCCGATGGCACCCTGCCCGACTATCCGCTGGGTAGCGATTTCAACGAGATCGAGCAGGTACTGGTGAAGGCACTGGGCTGGCTGAAAGCGAACACGCAGACGCGCGGCGACACGCTGCGCACGCTGTGGGCCGCGGTGCGCCAGCCCGCCGGCGATGGTGATGCGGTGTACCTGCAGCGCATGGGCCTGCAGGCACCGAAGGATCTCGGCGAGCGCGTCAACGCGCGCCTGCTGCGCCTGGCCCTCGCCCGCACCGCGTAACTGCGTAATCGCGTAATCGCGTAATCGCGTAATCGCGTAATCGCGGCGACGGTAGCGCCGGGCCATGCCCGGCGGACAAGCATCAGTGCCAACCAAGGTTGGCACCTACCTGGACACGGCGGCACACTATCCTGTGGCGACGAAAGACGATTCCCGTTTCCTGCATGACCTGCAGCAGCGCCCGGCTGCAGGCGAAGACCTGCGTTACCTCTGTTTCTGGGGCCACCAGCCGCCGCGCAGCGGCGTATCCGCCTCCTGTTTCAGCCAGTGGTATGACGCCGGTTTCGACTTCGACGGCGTGCACTACCGCACTGCCGAACACTACATGATGGCCGGCAAGGCGCGCCTGTTCGGTGCCACCGACCTGCTCGACAAGATCATCGCCAGCACCACGCCGGACAAGGCCAAAGCACTCGGTCGCAAGATCGAAGGCTTCGACGAGGCGCGCTGGACGCAGGCCCGCTACGACCTCGTCGTGGAGGGCAACAAAGCCAAGTTCGCGCAGAACCCGGAACTGGGTGCGTTACTGCGCTCGACCGAAGGCTGGGTGCTGGTCGAAGCCAGCCCGGTGGATTTCATCTGGGGCATCGGCCTGGCCAAGGATCACGCCGACGCGCACAACCCGGCACAGTGGCGTGGATTGAATCTGCTGGGGTTCGCGCTGATGGACGTGCGCGGGACGATGTAGCGATTATCCACGCATGGCGTGGAGCTACTGCTGGCTGTTCAGAACATCGGCCAGGTACAGCCGCTTGATCGGCGGGTGTTCCCGATGTTCTGCCTGCCACAGATCATAGGCCGCCTGCATCGCCAGCCACATCCGTGCATTTCCCAGGCCAGCCAGTTCCAGCCGGTACGCCAGCTCTGCGGAAATCCCCGCATGCCCGTTGATGATCGTCGACAGCTGCCCTCGGGAGTACCCCAGGTGCAGCGCCAGCGCGCTGATGGACATGTTGATCGCAGGCAGAATGTCCTCGCGCAGCGACTGCCCCGGATGAGGCGGGTCATGCATCGGCATTGCAGGTGCTCCTACTGTTAATCCACCAAGATCGTTGTTTTCGCAGAAAGCGCAGTCCAAGCGGAAGAGGCCAACACGTCATCACCGGTTCGCCGATGCATCATTCCGGGAAAGGCAGTGGTCCCCCCGAAAACGAGAAAGGCCGGCTTGCGCCGGCCTTTCCCTTTCCTGCTTCGCGGGGCTGCTTACAGCGCCTTGGCAGCGGCCACCACGTGGTCGGTGGTGATGCCGAAGTGCTTGAACAGCTTGTCCGCCGGGGCCGAGGCACCGAAGGTGTCGATACCGATCACCGCGCCGTCCAGGCCGACGAACTGGCGCCAGAAACCGGTGACGCCGGCTTCGATCGCCACACGCTTGCGCACGGCGTTGGGCAGCACCGATTCACGGTAGGCCGCATCCTGGCGCAGGAACACGTCGGTGGACGGGATGGAGACCACGCGGGTCTTCAGGCCGGCGGCGTCCAGCTGGGCCTTGGCTTCGGTGGCCAGTGAGACTTCCGAACCGGTGGCGATCAGGATCACGTCCGGGGTGCCGGCGGCATCGGCCAGCACGTATCCACCGCGCTCGATCTGTGCGATCTGCTCGGCGCTGCGCGGCTGGTGCGGCAGGTTCTGGCGGCTGAACACCAGGCAGCTCGGGCCGTCCTGGCGGCTGATCGCGGCCTTCCAGCTCACCGCCGACTCGACGGCATCGCACGGGCGCCACACGTCGTTGTTCGGGATGTAGCGCAGCGAGGCCAGGTGCTCCACCGGCTGGTGGGTCGGGCCGTCTTCGCCCAGGCCGATCGAGTCGTGGGTGTAGACGTGGATGGCGTGGGCCGGGATCAGCGCGCTCATGCGCACGCCGTTGCGGGCGTAATCGCTGAACACCAGGAAGGTGGCGTCGAACGGAATGAAACCACCGTGCAGGGCCAGGCCATTGGCAATGGCGGTCATGCCGAACTCGCGCACGCCGTAGTACACGTAGTTGGCGTTGGCATCATCGCTGGCGACCGACGTGCTGCCCTTCCACAGGGTCAGGTTCGAATGCGCCAGGTCAGCCGAGCCGCCGACGATTTCCGGCAGCAGCGGGGCCAGGGCTTCGATGGCCTGCTGCGAGGCCTTGCGCGAGGCGATGGTGGCGCCTTCAGCAGCGACCTTGGCGATGTAGGCATCGGCCTGGGCGACGAAGTCGGCCGGCAGTTCGCCATGCGAACGACGGGTCAGCTCGGCGGCTTCGGCCGGGAACTGCGCCGCGTACTTGTCGAACTGCTGTTCCCACTCGGCCTGGCGCAGGGTACCGGTACCGCCGGCACGCCAGCCGGCGTAGATCTCTTCCGGAATCTCGAACGGACCGTAGTTCCAGTCCAGCGCCTTCCGGGTAGCGGCCAGCTCGTCCTTGCCCAGCGCGGCGCCGTGGCTCGATTCCTTGCCGGCCTTGTTCGGCGATCCGAAGCCGATCGTGGTGCGGCAGCAGATCAGGGTCGGCTTGTCGCTCTGCGACAGGGCGGCCTCGATGCCGGCCTTGATGCTTTCCGGGTCATGGCCGTCGACATCGCGCACCACGTTCCAGCCGTAGGCTTCGAAACGCTCGGGCGTGTTGTCGGTGAACCAGCCTTCGACGTTGCCGTCGATGGAGATGTGGTTGTTGTCCCAGAAGCAGACCAGCTTGTGCAGGCCCCAGGTGCCGGCCAGCGAAGCGGCTTCATGCGACACGCCTTCCATCAGGCAGCCATCGCCCATGAACACCCAGGTGCGGTGGTCGACGATCTCCAGCTCCGGGCGGTTGAAGCGCTGTGCCAGCAGCTTCTCGGCCAGGGCGAAGCCCACGGCGTTGGCGAAACCCTGGCCCAGCGGGCCGGTGGTGGTTTCCACGCCCGGGGTCTCGTGATACTCCGGGTGGCCGGCGGTGTGGCTGCCCAGCTGGCGGAACTGCTTGAGCTGCTCGATCGGCAGGTCGTAGCCGCTCAGGTGCAGCAGCGCGTACTGCAGCATCGAGCCGTGGCCGTTGGACAGCACGAAGCGGTCACGGTTGAACCACTGCGGGTTGTTCGGGTTGTGCCGGAGATAGTCGTTCCAGAGCACTTCGGCGATATCGGCCATGCCCATGGGCATGCCGGGATGGCCGGAATTTGCGGTTTCAACCGCATCAGCGGCAAGGAAGCGGATGGCGTTGGCCAACTGGCGACGGGTAGGCTGCGTCATGGTTCTGTCGGAATCGGGAGGCGGCCGCGGACGTGCGGGCGGCCTATTGTCGCAGTTTGAGCGTCTCGGCGCTTGCGCCGGCGATGGCGCTTTTCCGGCCGAACGGGCCACATTCAGCAGAAATGAAGACGCCCCGCGGTGCGGGGCGTCCTCGGCATCGGTGATGGGCGGTTTACTTGGCGGCCGGTGCAACCGCTTCAATCACGCCGCACATCGACTTCTGCTGGAAGTCCTCGCCGGTGGCGTACGCCGGCGGGGTCGACTTGGTGACGGTGATCTTCGAGCCCTTGCCGTCCGCCTCGACCAGCACGTTCCACGGCAGGGTGATCTGGCCGCCGTTGAGCTGGCCGATCTGCTCGAAGGTCAGCATGCCCAGGTCCTTGTCGATGCTGGCCACCTTCAGGCCGGCCTTCACGCCTTCGATCTGGATACGCTTCAGGGCATCGGCCGGGGCCACGCCGGGCACCACGTCCCAGGTGGTGAAGGTACGGCCGGCAAAGAAGCTGCCGTTGTTGGAGTAATTGGTCAGACAGGCCTTTTCGGCGCTGGCGTCGAAGGCCACCAGGGCCAGCACCGCCGTCAAAACGTACGAAATCCTCATTTCATCTCCCATTCGCACGGCGCCAATCCCGGCGCCTTCCATGCGCCGGTCAGTATCCCTACCCTCGGGCCGGGGTTCAATCGCGCGGTGCGACCCCGTCCTGGGGATCCGGGGCCTCGCCCTTGGCCACCAGCGTGGTCAGGGCCAGGTCGCCGGTCACGTTCAGCGCGGTACGGCACATGTCCAGGAAGTGGTTCACGCCCAGGATCAGGCCGATGCCCAGCGGGTTCACGCCGACCATGGCGCAGATCATCGCCACCACCGGCAGCGAGCCCGACGGCACACCGGCGGTACCGATGCCACCCAGGATGCAGACCGCCATCACCATGACCTGCTGGCCGATGGACAGGTCCACACCGAAGAACTGGGCCAGGAAGATCACCGTCACGCCCTCGAACAGCGCGGTGCCGTTCTGGTTGGCGGTGGCGCCCACGGTCAGTACGAAGCGCGACACGCGCTGCGGCAGCCCCATCTGGTCGGCCACGCGCAGCGCGGTCGGCAGGGTGGCGTTGCTGGAGGCGGTGGAGAAGGCCATCACCGTCGCTTCCTGGGTATCGCGGAAGAACGACAGCGGCGAACGGCCCGACAGCCACACCGCGGCGCCGTAGGTCACCACCATGTGCAGGCCCAGCGCCAGCACCACCACGCCCACGTAGGCGCCGAGGCGGAGGATCAGCTCGAAGCCGAACAGCGCGGCCAGGTTGAACATGAAGCAGGCCACCGCGTACGGGGCCAGGCGGATGACCAGGTTGATCAGGGTCATCGAGATTTCGAACACGCCTTCGATTGCGCGACGCAGCGGGGCGACCTTCTCTTCGTCGGTCAGCACCATGCCGATGCCGAACATCAGCGCGAAGAACATCAGCGACAGGATCGCGCCGTTGTCCGATGCCGCCTGCAGCACGTTGCTCGGCACGATCGACAGCAGCATGTCCATGCCCTTGGGCGTGCCATGGATGCCGGCGACAATCTCCTTGCTGCGCTCGGCGTTCTCCGACAGCATCAGCGCGGCCGTCTGCGGGTCGACGCCGGCGCCCGGCTTGAGCACGTTGACCAGCACCAGGCCGATGCCCACGGCGATGCCCGACAGCAGCACGGTGTAGGCCAGGGTCTTCCAGCCGATACGGCCGAGGGCGCGGATGTCGCCCATCTCGGAAACACCCATGATCAGCGCCGAGAAGATCAGCGGCACGATCAGCATGAAGATCAGGTTGAGGAACAGACCCGACGCCGGCGTGGTGATGTAGTCCATCACCCACTTGGCACCGGCCTGCAGACCATCGACGCTGCCGCCCAGGGCATGCACGGTCAACCCGAGGATCAGGCCGATCGCAAAGCCGATGCCCATCTTCCAGTGCAGGGGCAACTTCTTCTTGTCGGCAGCAGCTGCTGTCATACGCGGCATTCCTCGAAAAATGAATCTACTCTAACAAAGCGCGCAAGCCGCGCCGGTTCAGGGTCGCTGCGTGGGGTACAGCGGCGCAAGACCAGTGTCGACGGCTTTCTGCGGCGCCGACCAGTGCGGTCCGTCACGGAAGCACTCGCGCAGGCGCGCACGCAGCACCGACGCTTCGCCCTGCCCGCCCCAGCGCGCGGCCTGCAGGTCCAGCAGCACTTGGCGCTGGGCCGGATCGGCCAGACGCTCGATCACCTGCTCCAGGCGCTCGACGCCGGCCATCGCACACAACTGCGCCTGCACCTGGTCGAAGCCCTCGCCATCGAGTGCGCGGCGCAGCTCGGCCACGCTGCCACGCGATGCGCCGCTATGGATGGTGCCTGCGATGATCGGTGCGCCGGCAGACGCTGCACGACGGCCACGGCGCCAGCCCCAGGCCAGGGTCAGCAGCCACAGCACGGCCAGGCCAACGGCGGCCGCGATCCAAGGCCAGGGGCGCGCAACGGCCGTGCCCAACGGCACTGCGGTCGGTGCGGCCGGCGGCGCGTCGTCGCCGGGCAGCGCGGCCTGGGTATCGAGGGGCTGGGGCGCCGGGGTGCCACTGCGTCCAGCGGCCACCGTCAGGGTCAGGTCCGGCAGCGTGGCCTGCTCGGCGTTGCCGCTGTCCACGTTCCACCAGGTCACCTTCGGCCCCGGCACCACCAGCGTGCCGGCCTGGCGCGGCACGATCGAATAGCGCCGGGTGATCTTCAGGCGCGGCGTGCTGCCGCTGAAGGTCTCATCGTACTGGGCCGGTTCGGCAAAGACCTGCCCGGCATCGCCCACGTCGGGCACCGGCAGATCGGTGAACTGGGCGCGGGTCGCACCGTTGGCCACGGCTTCGACCACCACGGTGGCTGCTTCGCCGGCACGCGCACTGTCCGGCGCCGTGGTATAGCGCAGCTGCAGGCCGTGCAGCGGCAACCAGGGCTGCGGTGCCTGCGCCGGCTGCGCGCGCACCTGCAGGGTGCGCTCGGGCGAGACGGCGTTCATGCGCCCGTCGCCACCCGCGCCGAAGAAATCATCGAAGAAGCCACCTGCCGTGCGCCCGTTGAAGCGCGCACCGGGCAGCCGCAACGGCCCGCTGCGTTCGGGAATCAGCAGGAAGCGGCGCTCCACCACGTTGTAGCGGCGGCCGTTGACCTGGCGCACATCGGTGCGGTCCTCGCCCACCCGCTGCAGCGAAGCACCCTCGGGCGTATCCAGCACCAGCTCGCCCGAGGCCAGCTGCGAGGCGAAGTACAGACGCACCACCACGCCCACGCTCTGCTGCACGTAAGGCTGCGCGTCGTCCACTTCAGTCTCGACGAAGGCGGCGGCATTACTCTGTGCGTTGGCCACCGTGCCGGTGCCCACCTGCAGCTGCAGCGGTTCGGTGCGCTGGCTGCCGACCTGCAGCGAGGGCACCAGCAGGGTGCCGCTGCGGCGCGGGGTCAGCGTCACCGAGTACACGTTGCGCTGCTGCATGCTGCCGTTGCTCCACTGCACCTGGCGGCTGCTGCCCCGCGCGCCGAGCACGAAGTCTGCATTCAACGGCGCGTAGTCCGGGCTGCCCTGGTCGGTTTCCACCTGCAGGGTGACCGGCTCACCGAGGGTGGTACTGGCCGGGTCGAGCCACGCGCGCGTCTGCGCCAGCGCGGCCGACGGCAGCCACGCCAGCAGCATCGCCAGCAGCACCGTCACCTGGAATGTCCTGTGCGGCACGCCGATCATCGCCCTTCCCTCTTTCTACGTTCGTTTTCGAGCTGGAACTTGGTCCGCAGCAGCGAGCCCGGGTCATCTGGCACGCGACGCATCCACGCCTCCACTGCCTGCCGTTCCTCGCGCTGCTGCGGCGTGCGGCCGTCGCCACGCGTGGTCGGCTTGCCCTGCTCGCCGGGCCTGGACTGCTGCATGGCCTGCTGCATGCGCTGGCGCTGCTCGGCGTCGGCCTGCGCCTGCGCCTTCGCATCGGCGGCCTGCGGACCGGCATCCTGGCCGTCCTTCGTGTCGCCGGGCCTGCCCTGCTGCGGAGGCTGTTGATCCTGCTGGCCCTGCTTCGGGTCCTGCTGGCCCTGCTTGCCCTGTTGACCTGGCTGCTGCCCCTGCTTCGGTTGCGGCGGCGGCTGGCCATGCCCCTTGTTCTGGTTGGAGCGGTCGTTCTGGTCCTTGTTCGACGGCGGCTTGCGCTTGCGCGCGGCGTCGACCACCGCGCGGTTGGCCACGGCATCGGCCATGCCCGGATGCTTGGCCAGCGCGCGGTCGTAGGCGGCGATGGCGCCGTCGTAGTCGCCCTGCCGCGCCAGCGCGTTGCCGAGGTTGTACAGGCCGGCATCACTGTCGATGCCCTCGAAGCGTGCGCGCGCGGTGTCGAAATCACCGTTGCGGTAGGCCTGCACGCCTTCGGCGATGCGTTCGTGCTCGCGCTGGTCGGCACGCTGCCAGAGCGTGCCGGCTTCTTTTGCCGGCGCACTGCGTGGCTGCGCGTGCAGGTTGCCGGCCAACGGCAGCAGGCCCACCGCCAGCACCGCGGCAAGCACCGCGCGGCGACGGAACGCCAGAAGGGCCAGCAGCATCAGCGGCGGCAGCAGCCAGTAGCCTTCGTCCTGCCATTGCCTACCCTGCCCCGGGCGCTGCCGCGCGGTGCCATCGCTGGCATCCAGCACATCCAGTGCACGCAGATCGCGGTCATCGGCAGCAATGCGCGCGTACTGGCCGCCACCGGCAGTAGCCACCGTGCGCAGGCTGCCTTCATCCAGCGCCGCCTGAGCGATCTGCCCGCTGCCATCGCGGTAGGCCGCGCCCGTGGGCGTGCCCAGGCCCAGCACCGACACCTGCAGGCCGAGACTGCGTGCCTGCGTCGCGGCGAGCGCAGCGGCGGCATCGGCGTGGTCGCTGATCAGCAGGATGTGCCCACGCAGCGTGCCGGTCTGGCGCAGCAGCTGGGTCGCCCAGTCAATGGCACGGTCGGCATGCTGCCCATCGCGCGGCATCACCTCCGGCGACAGCGCATCCAGATACAGCGCGACATTGGCGGTGTCATCGGTCAGCGGTGCAACGGTGTAGGCGTCGTCGGCATACACCACCAGACCCACCTGGCCGCCCTGCCGCGCACGCAGCAGTGCGCCGATCTTGGCCCGTGCCTGCAGCAACCGCGACGGCGGCAGGTCGGTGGCGGTGATGCGGCTGGACAGATCCAGCACCACCACCAGCGGCGTGCCGGCCTGGTACATCGGCTGCGCCTGCTGGCGCCAGCTCGGGCCGGCTAGGGCCAGCACGGCCAGCGTCCAGCCCAGCAGGATGGCCCAGGGCAGACGCGCACGGCGGCGCCCACCTGCGGCCAGCAGGTGCGACAGCAGATGCGCGTCGACCGCCTGCCGCCACGCATCACTGCGACGTTGCCGGTACAGCGTGGCGGCGATGATCAGCGGCAGCGCGAGCAGCGCCCACAGCCACTCGGGCCGCAGGAAATGCAGTGCGCTCCAATCGGGAAGCGCGGCCTGGAATGTCTGCAGGAACGTGGCGATCATCGGCGGCGCTCCGGCCACAGCCATGCCAATGCGCCCAGCAACAGCGCCAGGGCCAGCGGCCAGGCATAGCGTTCATTGCGCGGGCGCAGGCTTGGGCCCTTCGCCGCGATCGGTTCCAGCCGGTCCAGCTCGGCATAGATGCCGGCCAGCTCGTCGGTATCGCGGGCGCGGAAGAAACGGCCGCCGGTCATTTCGGCGATCTTTCGCAGGGTGGCTTCATCCACCGGGTCGCGGTCACTGGCGATGGGGATGCCGAACAGACGCATGCTGCCATCACTGCCGAAGGCGACCGTATGCACGCGCACGCCTTCGGCACGCGCAAGCTCAGCCGCGCGCAGCGGCTCCAGCACACCGGCATTGCTGACGCCGTCGGTCAGCAGGATCAGCACGCGCTGCCCTTCCGGCTGGCTGCGCAGGCGCTTGACCGCCAGCGCGATGGCATCGCCGATGGCGGTCTCGCGCCCGGCCAGGCCGACCACGCTGTCGCGCAGCTGGTCGCGCACGCTGGCCAGATCGGCGGTGATCGGGGTGAGCGTATAGGCGCGGTCGCCGAACACCAGCACGCCGACGCGATCACCGGCGCGGCGGTCGAGGAAGTCAGCCAGCACCGCCTTGGCCGCAGTCAGACGCTCCACCGCCTGTGAACCGAGCACCATGTCCGGCTCGCTCATGCTGCCGGACACGTCCATCGCCAGCATCATCTGCCTGCCTTCCTGCGGCGGCGTGATCGCTTCGCCCAACTGCTGCGGCCGCGCCATCGCCACGCACAGCGCGGCCCAGGCCAACCACAGGATGATCGTGCGCAGCCAGGACGCATCGACGCGTCCACCGCCGGCCAGCGCCTGCAGCTCGGCGGCGGCATACGGCACGCGCAGGGCGGCGCCGGGTTCGGCCCGGCGTTTCCACAGATGCATCAGCAGCGGCACCGGCAGTGCCAGCAATGCCAGCGGCCAGGCCAGCTGCAGGTCCGGCCAGGGCCAGTAACTTGCCAGCAGGCTCATCGGCGACGCTCCTGCAGCAGCTGCAGGTAACGTTCGCGTGCCCAGCGACGGACCTCGGCCACTTCGTCCGCGGCCACCTGCGGGCGGTACGCGCCTTCGGCCAGCAGCCGGCGCTGCGGCTCGGCCAGGTCATCCTTCGGATCGACCCGCTGCCACCAGGCCTGGTCATACAGCGCTTCGCTGCCCGGCTGGGCCAGGCGCGCGGCGCGACGCAGCAGGCCGGCGACGGCGGCCAGTTCGGCCGCTGCAGTAGGCGCGGCCTGCAGTTCCTGGTCGAACTGCTGCAGCCAGCGCTGGCGTCGACGGCGGCGACGCTCGCCGATGAAGACCACGATGCCGAGCACCAGCAGCACAGCGCCGATCAGCATCAGCCAGCCCGGCGCCGGTGGCCACCACGAGGGCGACGGCGGCAGCGCGACGTCGCGCAGTGGCGGGGCCGCGCTCACGCCGGCACCTCGGTCGGTGCAGGTGCCAGCCAGGCGTCGCTGGGAGCATCGGTGGAAAGGATCTGCACATCCACCCGGCGTGCGGCCAGCTGCTGGCGCATGGCCTGCAGCGGTTCAACGAAGTGCGCGCGCCAGTGCTCCTGCACGTCGCTGCGGCGCAGATCCAGGCCGATGCGCTGCTGCGCGGCCAGGAACTGCAGCGGTGCCGAGGGCGGCTGCATTTCCAGCGGATCGACCAGCAGCAGCAGGCTCAGGTCGTGGTGCTGGGCCAGCGCACTCCAGCGCGCCGGGGCGATGCGCAGGGCCTGCTGGGGATCGGCCAGCACCAGCATGCGCGCACCGGGGCGCAGCACACGGCCGGCGTGGTCCAGCGCGCGCTCCAGGCCGAGGTCATCGGCGGGCGGCTGCGCGTACCAGCGGGTCAGTGCGTCGAGCACGCGCAGCACGCCACGCGGGCCGCCGGCCGGAGCGATGGGCGGTTCATGGTCGCTGCCACGCAGCGCGCCGATGCGGTCGCCACGACGCTGTGCGGACCACGCCGCCACGGCACCGGCACGCGCGGCCTGCACCGACTTGAAGCGCACGCGCGTACCGAAATAGAGCGCTGGCGAGGTGTCGGCGACGATCAGGCTGACCCGTTCGCGCTCGGCCTGGAACAGCTTGGTATGGGCGCGACCGGTGCGCGCGGTCACCCGCCAGTCGATATGGCGGGCGTCATCACCGGGTACGTACTCGCGCGACTCGGCGTATTCCATGCCGCGTCCGCGCAGCGGTGACGGTGCCTGGCCGGCATTGCCCACGCGGCCACGGCGCGGCGGCGGCGGTCGCTGCGCCAGCCGGCGCAGGGCCACCAGCTCGGCCAGCTGCGGGCGCAGGCCATCGCCTTCGGCCACGCTGGCGCTGTGCGGCGGGGATGAATCGGACATGTGCAGGCTCAGGGCGCCGGCACTCGGGCCAGCAGTTCCTGCACCAGGCGCTCGCCATCCCAGCCTTCGGCCGTCGCTTCATAGCTGGGCAGCACGCGGTGGCGCAGCACGTCGGCGGCCACGGCACGCACGTCATCCGGGGTAACGAAGTCACGACCGGCCAGCCACGCACGCGCTCGCGCGCAGCGCTCCAGTGCGATCGAGCCGCGCGGGCTTGCGCCCCAGGCGATGCGGCGGCCGAGGCCGGCGTCGTAGCGCGACGGATCGCGCGAGGCCAGCACCAGTTCGATCAGGTAACGCTCCAGTGCCGGCGCCATGTGCAGGTCCAGTACTTCGCGTCGGGCGTCGAACACCACCTGCATCGGCAGTTTTTCCGGTGCCGGCGCGGCATTGTCCAGCGCACCGCGCGCGCGGTCGCGGGCCAGGCGCAGGATCTCCGCTTCAGCGGCCTCATCCGGATAACCGATGCGCACATGCATCAGGAAACGGTCCAGCTGCGCTTCCGGCAGCGGGAAGGTGCCTTCCTGCTCGATCGGGTTCTGCGTGGCCATCACCAGGAACAGCGACGGCAGCGCATAGGTATGGCGGCCGACGGTGACCTGGCGCTCGCCCATCGCTTCCAGCAGCGCCGACTGTACCTTGGCCGGGGCGCGGTTGATTTCGTCGGCCAGCAGGATCGGGTGGAAGATCGGGCCGGGCACGAATTCAAAGCGGCCCTCCTGCGGGCGCCAGATCTCGGTCCCGGTCAGGTCGGCCGGCAGCAGGTCCGGGGTGAACTGGACGCGGGCGAAATCGGCTTCCAGGCGCGAGGCCAGCGCACGGATGGCGGTGGTCTTGGCCAGGCCGGGGGCGCCTTCGACCAGGAGGTGGCCGTCGGCCAGCAGGGCGATCAGCAGGCGCTCGACCAGCGCGGCCTGGCCGACGATCTCGGCCGACAGGGCATCACGCAGCCCGGTGAAGGCGGCATGCAGCTGCGAAGTGGTCGGCGCGGGCGGCGGCGTGGCGGATTCGGGCATCGGCGGTGGCAGGTTCATGGGGGCCTTTGACCGGCGCGGAACGGCACGGGTTCCCCACATCATCGCAGGCCGGTCCGCGGATTGGATCAAGGACGGATGAATGGCCATCCGCACAGGCCGTGGATCCACCACGAAAAAGGGCCGCACATGGCGGCCCCGTCTCGTACAGCGTATGTGGGCTGGCTCAGCTCTTCTTGGCCACGCGCAGCACCTTCGGGGTCACGAACACCAGCAGTTCGGCCTTGTCCTTGTTGCGGCCACGCTTCTTGAACAGATTACCCAGGAACGGGACATCGCCCAGGAACGGCACCTTGCTGACGCTGCTGCGGTCGGTGAACTCGTACACGCCACCGATCACCACGGTCTGGCCGTCTTCCACCAGCACGGCGGTGTTGACCTCGCGGCGGTTGATTTCCGGGATTTCACCGTAGCCGGCCAGGGTGATGTAGCGCTGCACTTCGTCCTTCTTGACCGCCATGTTCAGGAACACACGGTTGTCGTCGGTGATGGTCGGGGTGACCTTCAGCTCCAGCACCACTTCCTTGAACTGCACGTTCGGGGTCTGCGCACCGCCGGCCGCACCGCCGCCGCTGATGGTCACGTAGCCGATTTCCTTACCCTGCTTGATCAGGGCCTCGCGCTGGTTGGTGGTCACCACGCGCGGGTTGGAGATCACTTCACCACGCGACTCCTCCTGCATGGCCGACAGTTCGACGTCCAGCAGGTAACCCGCGTTGAGGATGGACAGTGCCAGCGAGCCGGGGTTGCTGGTGGAGGCCACCGGCAGGTCCCAGTTCAAGCCTCGGGTAATGCTCGAGGCAACCGGCACCGGTGCGGGACCGACCCTGCCGCCGGCGATCCAGTCACGAACAGCATTTGCATTGGTCGCAGCAGTGGCTACCTGCGATTTGCGGGTCTCCGTGTTGGAGTCGAGATCACCGCTGAAGTACACATTGTCACGGCTGCCACTGATGCCGAACTTCGCACCCAGTTCGCGGGCAAAGGTATCGGTGGCGATGACGATGCGGCTCTCGATCAGCACCTGGTCGACCGGGCGGTCGATCACGTTGATCAGCTCACGCATGCGCGCGATCTTCTTCGGGATGTCGCTGATCATCAGGGTGTTGGTGCGCTCGTCGGCGACGATGCGGCCGCGCGAGGACAGGAAGCCACTCTCTTCCTGGCTGGAGCTGGAGCCGCCACCACCACCGCTGCCACCACCGCCGATGCCCTTGGCCTCGGTCAGCGCCTTGAAGATCTGCGTGGCGCTGTGGTAGTTGATCTGCACGTAATCGGTCACCAGATCCTCGCGGTTCTCGATGGCGATGCGTGCGTCTTCCTTTTCCTGCTCGAACTTGGCCAGCTCGGCCTGCGGCGCGACCCAGATCACGCTGCCGTCGCGACGCTTGTCCATGCCCTTGGCGCGCAGCACGATGTCCAGTGCCTGGTCCCAGGGCACGTTGACCAGGCGCAGGGTCACATTGCCCTGCACCGAATCCGACGCCACGACATTCAGGTTCGACTCTTCGGCAATCAACTGCAGCACGGTGCGCACCGGCACGTCCTGGAAGTTGAAGGTGACCGGCTTGCCGCTGTAGCCACGCTCCGGCACGCCCTTGGCAGCCTGGGTGACACTGCCTGCGGTGACGGCACCGACGGCGGCCGGTGCCTTGCGGGCACTGATCTCGACCACGTACTCGTTGCCGCTCTGGTAGGCCAGCGATTCGACCGCACCGCCGGTGCTCAGCACCAGCTGGGTGCCCGCGCCGGACGGCTTGGCGTCGATGCGCTGCACCGGCGTGGCGAAGTCGGTGACGTTCAGCGGCTTCTGCAGGTTGGCCGGCAGCCGGGCATTGCCGACGTCGACCACCACGCTGTTGTCCTGTGTGCGCAGGTCAGGGATCGCGCCCTGGCCGTCGAACTGGACGATCAGGCGGCCACTGCCGTCATCGCCACGCTTGAAATCGATCTTCTGCACCGACAGCGAGGCCGGCGCCGAAGCCTGCGTCGCTACGGCGGTGCCTGCCGGCTTTTCGGCCGGTGCGGCAGCCAGCGCCGGAGCGCAGGCCAGCATCAGCGCGACTCCCAGCGCGCTGATGCGGTTCAAGGTGGAGCGCCGGATGGGTCGCAGCCCCTTGGCTTGGTGAAAAGTCATCGTGCTATCCCCAGTAAACGATCATTGATCATCGAGCGCGAGCGTGGCCGGACGTTCCAGCCAGCCCCCCGCACCGTCCGGCACAAGTTCGATCAGTTCCACGCGGTCTTCGTAGACCGCGGTGACCCGCCCGTCGCTCTGCCCAAGGTATCCACCCGGGCGCACCCGGTAGGTCACCTTGTCGGGCCCCATCACCAGGGCGACCGTGCCGCCTCCGGTACCGATGGTCCCCACCATGTCCAGCGCATCCAGCGGGAAGCCTTCAAGCGGCTCCTTGCGCCGGTTCGGATCCGGACGGGTTCCCCCAGCCCCCTGCTGCGGATTGGCCCAGGCATCGGTGAACGGATCGCGCATGCCCTGCGCGGAATACTCGAAGGTCTCGAACTGCTGCATCACCGGCAGCGGCTCCAACGGCTGCGCCGGTCGTGCGCGCTCGCTTTCAACCCACTTTTCCAGATTGGGGGCGTCGCCCGGCGTGCTGGTGATGCCGCGGCCGCAGCCGGCCAGCAGCAATACCGCCATCGCCATGCCACCCCGTGCAATGAAGGAACGGATCACTTCTGTGCCTCCTTGCCGGGTTCAACCTGTTGCTCTGCGATCTCGGACTCATCCAGGTACCGGTAGGTCTTGACCGTACCAGACAGCTCCAGCGCGCCGGCGCGGATGCTGCCACCGGTCTTGTCGGCCGGCTTCAGGTTGATGTCGTGCATGGTCAGGATGACCACGCGCGGCAGCGAGGCCACGCCACTGACGAACGCGCCGAACTGGTGGTAGCTGCCCACCATCTTCAGCTTGATCGGCTTCTCGGCGTAGAACTCCTTGATCTGTTCCTGTTCCGGCTCGAACAGCTGGTTGGTCAGGCCGCTGGACAGCGCGGTCTGCGAGATGTCGATGATCAGGTCCGGCATCTCGGTCTTGCTGGGCAGCTGCCGCAGCATCTGCTGCAGGACCTGTTCCATCTGTGCGAGCTGCTGCTTGAGCGGTTCAAGGTTCACCGCGCGTGCCTGCTCGGTGCTGAACTGTTCGCGCAGCGAGGCCTCCTGGCCTTCCAGGCTTTCCAGTTCCTCGCGCTTGCCGCTGATCAGCAGCATGTACGCCACGAACATGATGACCAGGGCGATCAGCGCGCAGAACACGATCTTCGCGTTCCGCGGCCAGTTGCCGATGTCGTTGAAGTCCAGGCTCTTGAGGTCGACTTTCCTGCTCATGCGCGGTCCCCCTGCAGCGGGGCGTGGAAGGCCTGCGGCGGCTGCGCCAGGCGGCTGCCCTCAGGCTTGGGCGGGGATGCCGGCCGGGCGGCCGGCGCTGCCGGCGCGGGCTGGGCAGCCGGCGCGTTGGCCGGGGCTGCCGCGGGTGCCGGAGCCTGGCCAGCTGCGGGAGCAGCCGCATCCGGGCCTGCCGACAACGGCGCGACAGCGGGAGCCGCAGCTGCGGGCGTCGCCACCGAGCCATCGGCATTGAGGCCGGGGGTGGTGTTCTCGTCGCTCTGTGCCGGCAGCTTCACCGTCACCTTGAACAGGTACGGCAGGGCCTTGATGTCAGCCACCGGGCCACCGGCACGGATTTCCTTGTCCTTCTCCGGGTTGCTGGCTTCGATGATCGACAGCTCGGGATTGGTCATCCAGCCGGACACTTCCAGATTGCGCATGTACGCCGAAACGCGAGCGTTGGACTGGGTGCGGCCTTCCAGGGTGAGCATGTCGCCATCCTGGGTCAGGGCGGTCAGCACCACGCCATCGGGAATGGTGCGGACCAGCGCATCGAACAGATGGACCATCTGCGAGCGCTTGGCCTGCAGTTGTTCGATGACGGCCTTGCGCGCCAGCAGGCGGCTCTTCTGTTCGTCGAGGCGCTTGATCTCCTCGTTCTGCTTCTTGACCTTGTCGATCTCGGTCTGCAGGTAGGCGTTGCGCTCCTGCTGGCCGCTGACCTGCATGTCGTAGTAGAACCAGATCAGCAGGGACAGCAGCAGGCCACCGAGCGCGGCCATGCCCAGCATGACGCCGAACTCGCGCTGGCGCTGCTTGCGCCGTTCGGCGCGCCAGGGCAATAGATTGATGCGTGCCATCAGTCGAAGCTCCTCAGTGCCAGACCGGTGGCGATCATCAGCGCGGGGGCATCCTGGGCAAGCGCCTGCGCCTGCACCTTCGGGCCCAGGGTCATTTGTGCCAGCGGGTTGGCGACCACGGTCGGCACGCCCAGCTGCTCTTCGACCATCTCCGGCAGACCGGCCAGCGCGGCGCAACCGCCGGCAAGCACGATGTGGTCGACCCGGTTGTATTCACTGCCCGCGTAGAAGAACTGCAGGAGGCGGCTGATCTGCTGGACCGTCGCTTCCTTGAAGGGCTCCAGCACTTCCACGTCGTAGCTTTCCGGCAGCCCGCCCTGGCGCTTGGCCAGGCCGGCTTCCTCGTAGCTCAGGCCGTAGCGGCGCATGATCTCGTCGGTCAGCTGCTTGCCACCGAACACCTGTTCGCGGCTGTACAGGCTGCGGCCGCTGCGCAGGACGTTCAGCGTGGTCATGGTGGCGCCGATGTCGACCAGGGCCACCACCCCGTCGTGGGACACCGGCAGCTCGCTGGCCACCAGGGCGAAGGCGTTCTCGACCGCGAAGGCCTCCACGTCCATCACCTTGGCCTGCAGGCCGCCCAGCTCCAGCGCAGACTGGCGCAGCTCGACATTTTCCGAGCGCGAGGCAGCCAGCAGCACCTGGACCATCTCCGGGTTGTTCGGGATCGCCCCGATCACCTCGAAGTCCAGGTTCACTTCTTCGATCGGATACGGAATGTAGTTGACCGCTTCCAGCTCGATCTGGGCTTCCATGTCGGCTTCGTCGAGGTCGGCCGGCATCGGGATCAGCTTGGTGATCACCGCCGAACCGGCCACGGCGGCCGCGGCCAGCTTGGCCTTGCTGCCGGAACGGCTCATCGCCCGGCGGATGGCCTCACCCACGGCTTCCACTTCGACGATGTTCTTTTCAACCACAGCATTCGGCGGCAGCGGTTCCACGGCGTAGTGTTCCACGCGGAAACGGTTGCCGCTGCGGGAAAGCTGCAACAGCTTTACCGCAGTCGAACTGATGTCGACGCCAATGAGCGGCGACTGACTTTTTGGGATGAGCCCCACGGTTTCTCCCCTGCCGACGGGCACTTGGACACACGATCTGCGTCCGCGCATTAATAACGTATTTTTAGCAAATCGCAACCGCCCTGCTGTGAACCCCTTCACAGGATGAACACGCAGCCCCTGGCGACTCCCCTTGCGTTCCCCGGTACCGGCCCCAGCCGTCACCTTGCGTAATCTATACTCTGCGACCGTGAAATTCGCAATCGGAATCTGACGTCGATGACCCGTCTCCGCCGCTGGCTGCGCTGGATCTTTATTGTTGTCCTGGTCCTGGCGCTGGTCGGTGCTGCCGCAATCGGCGGCCTGTACTACGCCGTATCGTCCAAGCTTCCCGATGTGCAGGCCCTGCGCGATGTCGAGATGCAGGAGCCGATGTACGTCTATGCCGCCGACGGCAAGCTGATGGCCGTCTTCGGCGAGACCCGGCGCACGCCCATCACCATGGAGGACGTGCCGGACAAGCTGAAGAAGGCGTTCCTGGCGACCGAGGACGCCCGCTTCTATGAACACGGGGGCGTGGACTACAAGGGCATCGCCCGCGCGGTCTGGCTGCTGGCCACCACCAATGACAAGCGCGTGCCCGGTGGTTCGACCATCACCCAGCAGGTCGCCCGCCAGTTCTTCCTCAGCTCCGAGTACAGCTACACCCGCAAGCTGGCCGAGATCCTGCTGGCCCGCAAGATCGAATCCGAGCTGAGCAAGGACGAGATCTTCGAGCTGTACCTGAACAAGAGTTTCTTCGGCAACCGCGCCTATGGCGTGGCCGCCGCCGCCGAGTTCTACTACGGCAAGAAGCTGAACGAGCTGGACCTGGACGAAATGGCCTCGCTGGCCGGCATCCCCAAGTTCCCCTCCTCCGGCAACCCGATCTCCAACCCGGAACGTGCCCGCCAGCGCCGCGACAACTACGTGCTGCAGCGCATGGCCGACCTGAAGTTCGTCAGCCAGGCCGAGGCCGATGCGGCCAAGGCCGTGCCGATGCACGCCACCCCGCATGAGCCGCCGGTGGAGGTGTACGCCCCGTACGTGGCCGAGCTGGTGCGCCAGGAAATGATCGCCCGCTTCGGCGGCGACGTGGTCAACAAGGGTTACCACGTCACCACGACCATCGATGCCACCCTGCAGGAATCGGCCAACCTGGCCGTGCGTGACGGCCTGCTGCTGTATGACCACCGCCACGGCTGGCACGGCGTGGAGAAGCAGGTGCAGCTGGGCGCCGGTGATGACGCCGCCGCCCTGGCCGAGCACCTGCGCGGCATCGCCGGCCAGGCCGGCCTGCTGCCGGCCATCGTCGCCAGCACCGGCGCCGACGGCAGCGCCACCGTGGTCCTGGCCAACCGCAGCGAGATCGTGCTGCCGGCCGGTGCCGCCAAGTGGACCAACAAGACCCCGGGCAAGCTGGTGCAGCGCGGCGACATCGTGCGCGTGCGCGCTGGTGCCAAGGAAGGCGAGTGGCTGCTGGACCAGATTCCGCGCGGCCAGTCCGCCCTGGTCTCGCTGGATGCCCACAGCGGCGCCCTGAAGGCCCTGGTTGGTGGTTTCAGCTTCTCCGGCAACAAGTTCAACCGTGCCACCCAGGCCCGCCGCCAGCCGGGTTCAAGCTTCAAGCCGTTCGTCTACGCGGCCGCCTTCGACAAGGGCTACAACCCGGCCTCGATCGTTCTCGACGCCCCGGTCGTGTTCCGCGACCGTCGCGGCAAGACCTGGGCCCCGCAGAACGACGGCGGCGGCTTCCGCGGCCCGATGCGCCTGCGCGAGGCGCTGGTGCAGTCGCGCAACCTGGTCTCGGTGCGCCTGCTCGATGGCATGGGCGTGGATTACGCGCGCAAGTACATCAGCGAGTTCGGCTTTGCCGAATCGGAACTGCCGCCGAACCTGTCGATGTCACTGGGTACCGCCTCGCTCACCCCGCTGTCGGTGGCCCGCGGCTACGCCGTGTTCGCCAACGGCGGCTCGCGCGTGGACACCTGGCTGATCGACCAGGTGAGCGACCGCGAGGGCACCGTGGTGTTCAAGGAGAACCCGGCCCTGGCCTGCCGCGAGTGCGCCGGCACCAGCGACCAGCCGGTGAACCAGGTGGTGGATGGCTTCAACTTCGGCGCCCCGGCGCCCAAGCCCGATGCCACTGCGGCTGCCACGCCGGCCACCGAGACCCCGGCCGCGCCGGTCAACCCGGATGCTCGCACCGCCCCGCGCGCGATCGACGCCCGCACGGCGTACCAGCTGGTGTCGATGATGCGCGACGTGGTCCAGCGCGGTACCGGTACCGCCGCCAAGGTGCTCGGCCGCGCCGACCTGGGCGGCAAGACCGGTTCGACCAACGACCACCGCGACGCCTGGTTCTCCGGCTTCGGCGGCCCCTACGTCACCACGGTCTGGGTGGGCCGCGACGACTTCCGCTCACTGGGCTACCGCGAATACGGTGGCAAGGCCGCCCTGCCGATCTGGATCGACTACATGCGCACCGCCCTGAAGGACGTGCCGCTGGCCGAGAACGAACCGCCGGCAGGCATGGTCCAGGCCACGCTCAACGGCGCGGTGGAGTGGGTGAAGGTGGAAGACATGGACCGCCTGACCGACTACGACCTCAACCTGCAGAACACCCCGCAGGCCGACGCTGCCGCGTTCGATATCTTCTAAGACCGGTATGGCTGCCGGTACGGGTGGGTGCCAACCGTTGGTTGGCACTGCTCGCGCATCCGCCGGGCATGGCCCGGCGCTACCGGGGGCCGGCGTTGGTTGGCGCTCGCGCATCCGCCGGGCATGGCCCGGCGCTACCGGTAGATGCCAACCTTGGTTGGCGCTCCGGGAGCCGCGCCCCCACGCAGAGGTCACATCACTGCGCTAACCTGTCCCCAGGTCGCATCAGGAGTCTTTGCATGCATCGGGCACGTCAGCATGCTGCCAGCCAGACCCGCGAGCGGCGCCACCGCCTCGCCCACGAAGCCGCCCGCCTCATGGCCGAAGGCGGCATCCGCGACTACCACCAGGCCAAGTTGAAGGCCGCCAGCCGCCTCGGCATCCACGACGATGCCTCCCTGCCCCGCAATTCCGAGATCGAAGACGCCCTGCGCGAACACCAGCGGCTGTTTGCCGGCCCCCAGCATGGCAACGAACTGCAGCGGCGCCGCGAAGCGGCCATAAACGCCCTGGAGTTCCTGCATGGCTTCGCCCCGCGCCTGGTCGGGCCGGTGCTGGAGGGCACCGCCGATGCCAACAGCCCCGTGCAGCTGCACCTGCACAGCGACGACGCCGAGGCCGTGCACCGCTTCCTGGACGAACACCGCATCCCCGCCGAATCGCGCGTGCGGCGGCTGCGCCTGGACCGCGAACGCAGCCTGGATGTCCCGGTGTGGGTATTCAGTGCGGAGGAACTGACCTTTGATCTGGCCGTGCTGCCCTACGACGCCATGCGCCAGGCACCGCTGTCGCCGGTGGATGAAAAGCCGATGCGGCGGGCGTCGATCGCGCAGCTGCGGCAGCTGCTGGCGGACGCGGAGATCACCACCTACGTCGGCAGCTCAAGCGTGCCGCCCCTGTAGAGCCGAGCCCATGCTCGGCTGTATTCCGCGCAGCCGAGCATGGGCTCGGCTCTACAGGGCGCGCACCGGGCTGAGCACGTGCCGCTGGTACCAGGCCTGGAACATCAGCACGGTCCACAACAGCGGGTGCCAGCGCCGCTCGCCGGCCAGGAACTGCCGCCACATCCGCTGGATCACCGCCTCGTCAAACAGGCCGTGAACCTGCAGCGCTGCGCTTGACAGCAATGAATCGGCCCAAGGCCGCAGTGGACCGCGCAACCAGGTCGCCAGCGGCGGCCCAAACCCCCGCTTGGGGCGGTTCACGAGTGCTTCCGGCAGATAGCGACGCAGCACCTGCCGCGGCAGCCATTTGTGTTGCCCATCGCGGTATTTCATGTGCGCAGGCAACTGCCAGGACAACGCCATGATCTCCGGATCCAGCAGCGGTGACTGCACCTGCACTCCTGCGTGCAGCGCCGCACGATGGGTCTTGGTGAGAATGCCTTCGGCCAGTTCCATCGACACTTCAAGCTGCTGCAGCTGCAACGCGTCATCGGCATGCAGCGGCACGCCGTGCGGGTCGTCATACAAGGTGCGCAACGTCCGCGCGCCCTTCACCAGCTGGCAGGGCTGCCGCCAGCGCACCGTGCGCAGATGGAAGTGATGGCGGATATCGGCGCTGGCCACGTTCGCCATCAGCGCAGGCCACCCGCCCAGTCGTGGACGTTCACCGAACCGCGTTGCGCAGCTGCGGGCAAGGCGGCGCAGCGGTGACGGCAGCAGGCGGGCCAGCCGCGCATTGCGCAGCGCTTTGGCGTGGGCCGCATGGCCAAGCCATAGTTCATCCCCGCCATCGCCAGCCAGGGCCAAGCCCTGGCGATGGCCCATCCACTGGCTGGCCAGCAGCGTCGGCAACTGGGAGGCATCGGCGAACGGCTCACACCAAGCCTCGGCAACCTCCGGCAGCAGCTCACGTGCCGAGTTCCCGCACAGCAGCACCTCATGGTGGTGCACACCCAGCGCCTTGCCGACTGCCGCCGCCCACGGCCGCTCATCATGGTCCTCATGGCGGAAACCCACGCACAGCGTGTCGACGGGCGTTGCACTATGTGCCTGCAGCGCTGTCGCCACCAAAGACGAGTCGACGCCCCCCGACAGGAAACACGCGCGTGCGCCTGCGGCGTGCGCATCGCCCACCGCACGGTGCAGCAATGCATCCAGCCGCTGCACCGCGATGCGATCATCGGCTGCAGTGTCCAGCGGTGCGCCACCTGCAGTGGCCTCCGCCAGCGAAAGAATGCGCTGGTCAATGCCGGGGTGATGCATGCGTGGGCCGTTGACCAGCATGCGTGCATCCATCTTCAGCACCGCACCGGCACGCAGCTTGAACAGGCCGTTGAACATGCAGTGCGGCGCAGGCACATAGCCACGCTGCAGATACAGGGCCAGCACATCGCGGTTGATCGTGGGCTCGCAGCGCGGGTCGGCACGCAGCATGCGCAGTGCAGAAGCGAAGACGAAATCGCCCTGCAGCCAACCGTAGTAGAGCGGGTGCTGGCCGGCCACATCACGCACCAGCCACAGCTCCAGCGACTGCAGATCCAGCACAGCCAGCGCATACGCACCTCGCAGCTGCGGAAGCACCGCAGCAATACCCTGCCCGGTGATCAGTGCGGCCAGCTCCTGGCCACAGGGTGTCATCAGCAAGCCGTCGATGGCCACCACGTAGCGGCCGCATGCCGACACCTGCACCGGCTTGCCGGGCGACAAGCCTTTGCGGCCACGGGCCAGAGCGATGGTGCTCAGCGGATCCTGCCAGCACGAGGCTTCTCCGGCGGCATCCGGCAGCGTGGCCAGCATCCCCATGGCCCGTCGCTTGGGCGAAAGCGCCCGCATGTAAGGGGTCCAGACCCCTGCAATACCATTCATTCGCACGCGTCCGTGGCAGTGCACCCGCCAGGGCGGGCGGTGGGAGAGAGACACCACCCGCCCCGGCTCAGGCATCAGAAGTTGTAGCCGTAGGAAACGGTCAGCTGCGAATTGTTCAGGCGGTTGCCACCTGCAGCCTTGGCCACCTCGCTGCCTTTACGGGAACGCAGGACGTCGTATTCGATGCGCATGAAGCTCTTTTCAGAGAGATAGAAGTTCGCGCCCACGCCATACTGCGTCGCCAAGCCACGTGCCTTCACCTTGCCCAGATCACCACCAGGCGCGTACTTGGTCTGCATCTGGCCGGCACCCACGCGACCGAACAGCTCCACACTGTCGCCCACCGGGATGATGCCCAGCGCCGATACCGTCAATGCGCGGCTGCTGACATCGGCACGCTGGAGGGTGCCCTGCTTCTTGGAGGATTTCTTTTTGCCCTTGGCCGTGCCGCTGAAATCCGACTCGATGGCCAGATACTCGTTGATGCGATAACCGGCACCCACGTTGTAGGCCAGCTTGGAGCTGCCCACGTCCTTCGACTTCTTGTCTGCAGCGGACTGCTTGCCGTGTGCGGTGACCTTGCCCTTACCCAGGCCCACCACACCGTAGGCGCCAACGCGATCACCGGCATCGGCGAACGCAGCAGCGGGGCTGGCAACCAGGGCCAGGGCGACGATCAGGGGGGACAGCTTCTTGCTCATGTGGGACTCCACGTTGTTGGAGCCCCTAGCTTGCGGATGCCAGCCCGCCTGTGCCTCAGTGCGTCTGTGGCACCCATGTCACGGCAGACAGGCCCATCCTGACGTTCTGTAACACCCCGCCACGCCAGCTGAACGCAGCCCCTGCATTGCAACGCCATGTCGCATTTGGCAGTGACGTGAATGGCAATGCACTGCCTACCATCGACCGCGTTCTGCAACTATTCCTAACGCGCATGCATCGGCTCCTGCTTGTTGAAGATGATGACCGCCTTGCCGGTCTGATCACCCGCTACCTCCAGCGCCACGCCTTCCACGTCACCCGGGTTGCCACCGGGCAAGACGCCATCCAGCACGTGGCCAGCGAGACCCCGCAGATCATTCTGCTCGACCTGGGTCTGCCGGACATGGATGGCCTGGATACCTGCCGGGCGTTACGGCGTGCGTACGCCGGCCTGCTGTGTATCTTCAGTGCGCGCGCCGATGACATCCATCAAGTGGTGGGACTGGAGCTGGGCGCGGATGATTACTTCACCAAGCCCATCGAGCCGGCCGTGCTGGTCGCGCGCCTTCGCGCCCACCTGCGGCGCACGCACGTTGGCGGGGAGGCCGACCATGCGCCGCTTGTCTTCGGCCAGCTGAGCATCGATCCCGGCAGCCGCACCGTGCAGCTGGACAACGCGCCGGTCGCGCTGACCACGGCCGAGTTCGATCTGCTGCTGATCCTGGCGCGCAACGCTGGCCGTATCCTGCACCGCGATGCGCTGTTCCAAGGCCTGCGCGGCATCGGCTTTGACGGCATGGACCGGTCCATCGACGCGCGCGTATCGCGGCTGCGCCGCAAGCTGGGCGATCTCGATACCGAGCCGTTGCGGATCCGCACCGTGCGCGGGCGGGGCTACCTGTTCAACGCAAGCGGCTGGCAGTGAGGTCACGGCGCATGAAGGGGCCACTGCCCCTCTATGTCCGCTACTGCGTGACCTTCATCGTGGCGCAGCTGCTGTTGCTGACCGCCGGCACACTGGCGTGGGAACGGCTGCTCGACCCGACGCCGGTATCCACCCTGCACTACCGCGTACAGGGCAGCCACGCGCTGCTGGCCGATCGCCTGCTGCAGGTACCCGACGCGCAGCGGGCCGAGGCCCTGGCGGGGCTGCAGACATTGTTTGCGTATCCCCTGCAGCTGCAGCAGCTGGATGAAGTCGTTGGGCAGCTGCCTGCTGCTGACGCGGACAAGCTGCGGAATGGTCAGATCGTGGTGTCCGCCGACGGTGCCTACAGCCACCAACGGCTCGCAGGAACGAACTCCGTGCTGACGCTGGGGGACTTCAGCAACGTGCCGGAGGACGACGACGATGAGCAGAACCTGCTGGAGGACGGGCTCTACTGGCTGAGCCTGCTGACCACCGTAGCTGCCGCCGTCGCGCTCCCGCTGTACTTTCTCATCCACCGCTTCTGGCATGACGTCAAAGTTCTGCACGACACCGTGCATCACCTGCAGGCCAATGCCTTCAGCCACCCCGTCCCGCCACTGCGCACGCGCCTGCTGCGGCCGTTGGGTCATGCCCTGGATGATCTTTCCCAGCAGCTACAGGTGCTGCTGGATGGGCAGCGCCTGCTGGGCCAGGCCATGGCGCACGAACTGCGCACGCCGCTGGCGCGCATGCGGTTCACGGTGGGGCTGATGGAGGAACAGCAGACGCTGCCGGGCGATGAGGGCACCCTGCTGCACGACCTGCAGACCGACCTGCAGCTGCTGCAGGAACTGACCTCCGCCAGCGTGGAGTATCTGCGCTTCGGGCGCATGCCTCTGGTGGAACGCCGCCCGGTGAACGTACAGACGCTGCTGCAGGATGCGGCAGCGGCCATCTGCCGATCGCCCGGCCCGGTAGTAACCCGCCAGTGCTGCCCGCAGCTGACGGTACATGCCAACGAAGCGGCGCTGGAACTGGCTGTGCGCAATCTGCTGGCCAATGCGGTGCGCCATGCCCGGTCGGCAGTGCGGATGCGCGCGGATGTGCACCAGGGAGGCCTGCGCCTGCGGGTGGAAGACGACGGACCGGGTATTCCCCCCGCTCATCGCCAACAGGTCTTTGCGCCCTACGTGCGCCTGGGCCAGTCCACCGAAGGCTTCGGGTTGGGGCTGGCGATGGTCAAGGCCATTACCCAGCGCCATGGGGGACATGTGGAGATCGGCGACAGCCCGCTGGGCGGCGCAGCCGTGATCCTGTGGCTGCCCGAGGCAACCCCGTGGTAGAGCCGAGCCCACGCTCGGCTGCGCCATGGCCCGGAGCCGAGCATGGGCTCGGCTCTACTCTGCTGCCGCTCCAGATCCCCGCCCAGCTTGGGTACGGGGCCATCGCGCATCCCCAGCACCGGCCGCAGCGCCGCTTCCAGCGCCGCCGTCCGCTCATGCCCATTGTAGAGCCGAGCCCACGCTCGGCTGCGCCATGGCCCGGAGCCGAGCATGGGCTCGGCTCTACATGCACGCTCAGAACATGTACGTCGGGTCCACCGGTCTGTCCAGCAACCGCGACAACCACGGCATCGGCGCACGCCGGGGATACTCGGTCATCATCTTTTCGTGCATCACCTGCACGTCATTCATGGCCATGCCATAGGTCGATACATCATGGAAATTCTCCGACCATGCGCTCTGCAGCCGCTCCAGATCCCCGCCCAGCTTGGGTACGGGGCCATCGCGCATCCCCAGCACTGGCCGCAGCGCCGCTTCCAGCGTCGCCGTGCGCTCATGCGCCCGGCGCAGGCGTGCGACATTCTCACCCACATGCCAGCACAGATAGGGTTTGCACACCCCCGACACCTTGATGTAGTCGGCCACGTCGGCCAGCATGTGCGCCTGCAGCTGCCGGGATTCCTGGGTGAGATAGACCTCGCGCACGCGGATCGACCGCCGCGCGGCGGCACGCACCTGCGCTGCCGTGGTGTACGGCGTACCCCGCGTACCGCCGCCATCCATGGCCACGGCAATGTTGTGCGCCACCTGCTCGGCCATCATCCGCACCTGCACCCTGGCGGTCTCCGGATGCACGCGCGGTACCGGCGGATCGCTGAGCTTCCAGATGATCCAGCCCGAATACAACACGCCCAGAAGCAGCACCGCGTTGATACACGCGCGTCCGCTGATCCCGCGGGTCACATAGTTGTACCGCGCACGCCACACGTAGAAGCGCCGGTAGGTCATGAACCGGCTGAACATGCTGTACACCTCCATCTCCCGTTGAAGTGCCCCGGCGCGGGGGGCCTGGTTCTGCGCGCCACGCCGGGGCTGCACGGCTTACCAGCCGATGCCCACACCCACGCCCATGCTGCGTTCACCGCTGTTGGTGAAGGCACCATTGAGGCTGAAGGTGGCCGAGCCCTTGTCGTTCAACACGCGCTGGTAGCCCACGGCCATGGCCGATTCGCCATCGCTGTAGCCCACGCCCGCGCCCAGGCGGTTGTAGGTGTTCAGACCGGCGGTGTTCATGGCCATCGCACTCTGCGCGCTGGTCATCGCCGCCATGCGGTTGAAGCGCTTGTCCATCTTGTCCAGGCGCGCATCCACCTCGCGGGAGATGCCATCGCTGTACTCGTTGGCACGGGCCAGCATCTTCTCCAGCTCGGCGGTGTCCACCTGCGGCTTGGGTGATTCCGGCTTGGGCGCCTCGGCCTGCGGCTGCGGCGAGGACTTGGGTGCATTGCCGGCATCGGCTACGGACTTGTTGTCACTGCTGGACGGTGGCGTGGGGGCTGAGGGCGTATCGGCCTCGGCAGGCGTGACGGGCACGGTTGAGGGCGTGCCGGCGTCTGCGGCAGCGACCGTCAATGCACGCGACTGCGGCTGGCCATCGATACGCTGTTCCAGCCCGTCCATGCGGCCGTTGAGCTGCTGCTGCATGGAATGCAGCTGGCCACCGTTGACCGCGTCGCGGCTGCCGGCTGCGATGGCGCCGTTGGCCACGTTGGAGAGCACCATGCCGTTGGCACCGGCGAAGGTGAGCTGATTCAGGCCGTCGCTGCGGACGCCGGGGCTGTCCTGGAAGACTGCGCGCAGCTGGGACTCCACGCGGTCGGTGCGGGTGGTGTTGCTGACGACTGCAGAGTCGAGGGACGCCAAAGCATCTCCCACTTTGCTCTGAACTCCGCCCTGCACTCGGTAAGTAGGAGCAACCACATTTCCCTGCGCATCCAGCGTGGAGCCTCCGCCAAAAACCTCCAGCGACTCTTGCAGCTGTCCAGCTGTAGCTGCATCGTAGGAGCGGATACCGTTTGCGACATGCGTCAACCGCCGCCTGTTCGAGTAGTTTCCGATCGAGAACTCGTTGGATCGCATCGATTCAGAGCCCGCCCCAACAGCTACCGAGTTATCCGCACCAGCGAAAACCCAAGCACCATCACCTATGGCTACGCTTCGCGGGCCGTCAGCCCTCGCTCTCGACCCAATTGCCACGCCTCCTTCGTTAAAGCTACTCACCCACGAAGATTGACCAATTGCTACAGAATTCTTGGAATTCGCTTGGGCATAGTGACCAGCAGCCGTGCCGCCTTCGCTGCCTACGCTCGCCGCAGCATACTCACCCACTGCGACAGAATCCTTCCCGACTTTCGCATGAGAGTTCCACTCATTTTTGGAGCTAACAGCTACTACCCGTCCTGATGTCTCAAGATTAGACACACGCTCATTGGTACCAAAGAGCTGCGCTCCCGTCACGACGTCCGAACTCGCGCTCGAAATTCTCCCGTCCGAAACGCCAGTCAGTCGAGCGCCTCCGAAGTGAACATCAGCGAGCACGGAGCCATCCAGCTCGAGGGCACCTAGTGCCGAAATGCTACCTCGACGCTGCATATCGTCAAGATCACTGCGGTTGCGCGCAATCTCCTGCTTCGCCTCAAACAGCTGACTACCGGTCACAGCGTCACGGCTGCCCGCGGCAACGCGGCCATCAGCCAGATTGGTCAGCACCGAGCCGTTGGCGCCTGTCAGCACCAGTTGATTCAGACCATCGGCACGCACCGACAGGCCTTCCTGGAATGCGGAGCGAAGCTTGCCTTCCAGGTTGTCCACGCGGCTGTCTGCCGTGACTACGGCGCTGTCGAGTGCGGCGAGGGCATCGCCGACATTGTTCTGAGTGCCGCCTTGGACGTTGTAGGTTGGAGCAATGATGTTGCCGCTGGAATCCATCCGAGCGCCACCACCAACCGCAGCCAATGCATCAGTCACCTGCCCTACTACCGCTCCGTCATCAGACTGGCCGCCTCTGCCAACATTGACGATCTTCCGCTTAATGGTCCCATTACCTACAGAGACCACATTTTCCTCGGATGCCTCGGAGTGCGTCCCTAGAGCGACGGACCCGACAGCAGAGGCGTCAACTTTTGCATAAGCGCCCAAGGCAACCCCCAATCGGGCCTCTACCCTCGCGGCGGTACCCAATGCAAAGCCAAGCGCTGCAAAGTCACTAACTAGCGAACCACGCCCCAACGCAACGGAGTTCTCTCCAAGCGCACTGGAGAAGCTGCCAATGGCGGTGCCGCCATCAGAGTTCAATGCGGCTTGGGCACCGTTTCCGATTGCAACTCCGTAGTCACCAGCCTCTGCGCGCTCGGCGCCGGCTTCACGCCCGAGAGCCACCAGCCGCCCGTCAGACTCAAGGCTATTCACCCGTTCATTGGTAGAAAACAGCTGCCCACCATTCACCGCATCCGTACTCGTCGCCGAGCTGATGTCACCCGCAGCAACGCCGCGAACCTTACCACCAGCTACATCCACACTCCCGTCGCCAGCAAACTTCACGACGCCATCAAGGTCCGGATCGAAGTCCTCAAACTCCGAACGCAGCGCATCCAGATCACGTCGCGTCTCGGCAATGCGGCCGGACTGCGCGGCCAGGTCGCTGGTGTGGCCCGCCAGCACGCTCTCATTCGCCTGGACCTTCTCGTTGGTCGCGAACAGCTGCTTGCCGGTCACTGCGTCGGTGCTGCTGTCGGTCAGACGTGCATCGTCCACGTTGACGATACGACGCTGCATATCCGTCGCAGCGTTGCCCACCGATACCTCATCGTTGCCGGCGGTCTCGGAGCCTTCACCTAGAGCCACCGAATTCTCGTGCTTTGCCTTGGCATTGCCGCCCAATGCCACCGCGGCCCTGGCCGAAGCGGCTGATGCACTACCCACGGACACCGCATTGTTGCCACTGGCAACGGCGCTGTGGCCCATGGCAAAGGCTGCTATGCCATTGGCCTTGGCCGCCTGGCCCATCGCCATCGCCAGATTGCCCGTGGCGGTGGCGCGATTGCGATCTTCAATCACCGCTGCCGTGGCCACCGCGTTGCCAGTCGCATTGGCTTTGGCCTTCGCCTGGTCAGCCGTCGTCTGCGCGACCGTGGCGCCAGCATGGGCGGCATCAGCGCGCGACTGTGCCGTTGCCAGCCGGTCGTGGGTGGCCTGCAACTGCTTGCCGGTTACCGCCTCGGTGCTGGTCGCATTGATGGCACCGTCGGCGAGGCCGGTCAGGCTGCGCCCGACGCCTGAACTGTTGCTCACGTCCAGGACGTTACCCGAGTTATGCCCACCCAAGCGGAGATTGCCATCAGGTGCTGATTCACTGAGCAGACCACCAAGTGCGTTGGCCTTGCCCAGCGCGTCATCGGCCGTGGCACGTGCCCTGTCGGCGGAGGTTTGCGCCGCCGCTGCCACCGCACGCACAGAGACAATTTCGGCGTTGGTGGTGTGCAGTTGCTTGCCAGTCACCGCTTCGGCACTGGTCGCGTTCACTGCACCATCCTGCAGATTGACGATCTTTCGCTTCAGGTTCAGGCTCGCGTTACCCACCGATACCTGCTCGTTGCCCGTGGTGACCGATTGGCTACCGAGCGCGACGGAGCGGTAGTGACCAGCCCCGGCGCGGTCGCCCAACGCCATGGCGCTTTCTGCCGTTGCTTTGGACAGGTTTCCGAGCGCGGTGGAGTAAGATCCGGAGGCAACGGACTCCCGGCCCAGCGCGGTCGCTTGCCCAGTGGTTGCCTGTGCTCCGTAACCCAGCGCGGTAGACAGCAGACCCGTAGCTTTGGCCTGCGCCCCCACTGCGACAGATTGCTTGCCGACGGCCTGTGCACTGTCACCCGCCGCCGTCGAGGATTCACCACTGCGGGTGCCACTGCCGAGAGCGACACCGGCCTTTCCCGTAGCAACCTTGTTGCCACTGGCATCCACGCCGGCCCGCGCATCGTTGCCGACGGCAAGGGAGCGCTCGTTATAGGCTTTGCTCGCCTGTCCCACAGCGGTGGCCGCATTCGCACCAGCACCCTCCGCTGCGGCAGCCTTGCCGAGTGCAAGTGCTTCCGCCTCCAGCCGGGCAGCAGTCGCCGTCAGCTGGGTGTTTGTCGCGAACAGCTGCTTGCCGGTCACTGCCTCGCTGCTGGCGGCATTCACGGTGCCATCTTCCACATTGACGATCCTGCGCTTCATTGAAGCGCTACCGACGGACACCTGTTTCGCACCCGTGGTGACCGACTTCTCACCCAACGCAACGGAGTTGTCATGTGTGGCTTTGGCGTTACCGCCCAGCGCTACGGCGAAGGAGCCAGTGGCACCGGCCGCGCTACCCATGGCGATCGTATTACCGCCTTCGGCCACGGCGCTGTTGCCCAAGGCAATCGCTGCGACTCCGTTTGCCTTGGCTGATTGGCCGAGCGCCACAGCGAGGTCGCCGGTGGCAGTTGCCTTCCTGGATGCGTCGATTACACTTCCAGTGGCCAACGCGCGCTGAGCTACTTCCATTTTCTGGTTCGTGGCAAACATCTGCTGGCCGGTAACCGCATCGGTACTGGTCGCGCTCAGTGTGCCGTTACGCACACCGTTGATGTAGCGCATCTCTCCACTCTTGTTGGAGACATTCACTACGTTGCCTGTGTTCTCACCACCTACACGGATCTGGTTGCCTGACACTTCGGTCACCAGCCGGGTGTTGATGAGCGCTTGATCGGCCGTGCGCTTTGCCTGTGCGGCATCGTAGATTCCACGCTCTGCCAGCTCGCGCGCATCCCAAAGCTGGCCGCCATTGACCGCTTCGCTGCTGGTAGGACTCACTGCTCCGTCAGCCACAAAAACAATCTTGCGCTTCAGTGAAGCGCTGCCGACCGACACCTGGTTGGCTGAGGTGGTGACTGATTTTGCACCCAATGCAACCGAATCAGCATGCGTTGCATTCGCTCTCTCACCCAGCGCGACCGCGCGCACTGCGGACGTGCCGGATACCCTGGCTTCATATCCAAATGCCATTCCGCTCTCTGCCTCGGACTTTGCACCTGCGCCCACGGCGAACGCCGACCAGCCACTTGCAACTGATTTCTCGCCCACTGCCAGTGACTGCTCACCGCTAGCATGCGCGCTCATTCCCATTGCCAGCGCTTGCTTGCCGGACGCACGTGACGCGGCGCCTATGGCCGTAGCGCCGGTGGCCGTGGCCTTCGCACCCCGCCCTAGTGCCTGCGACTTTTCACCGCTTGCCACGGCCTCGTAGCCCAGCGCAACAGCGTCCTGCTCTGCCCTGGCACGGCCACCAACGGCAATGGCACCGGTCCACCCACTTGAGCCGGCGTAGGCATCCCCACCGATGGCGACGCGGCTTTCGCCAGCGCCTGATGCGGTCTGCGCGCCGCTGCCAAAGGCGATGCTGTTCTCACCGAATGCTTTTGCATGATTGCCGAAGACGCTGGTACCGACGCCATCGCCGAGCGCACGTGCACCAAAGACAGAAGAGTAGCCGTCCGTGGTCTTTGCGCCGTAGCCGAACACTGCTACGTAATTGCCTTTCGCGACCGTATAGTTGCCGAAACTTGTCGAGTATCCACCATCGGTCTGCGCACCAGCCCCCATGGACATGAAGTTGTGGCTCGACAAGCTCGCGTTGGCATACGGCGTGCTGTCGCTCTGGCCAATGAACGGCGTGCATCCTACGAAGCCACTGCCCGTACCCGTCCCACAGCCGACAAAATAGGTTGCCTGGGCTACGGGCGCGAATGCCAAGGCAATCGCGGTGGCGCAGATCGCGCGGGGTGCGCTGAGTCCACGCTGGTCCGCCCGCTTGCCACGAGTACAGCTCAGTTCACTGGCCACCACCCAGCACTGCCGGGCGCTGGACCATAGACGGCGATAGATCTTGTTCATCAGGTGTCTCCTTAACAGGGAATACAGAAGAAACCCGCCCGCACCCTGCGCGTGGCGGGGTGTGGGGATCAGGGGGTAAGGGTCTGCACGTGCTCGCGGTAGCCATCGCGGGTCAGCCGATAGCGCAGCTGAACGCTGTGACCGGGTGCCACGGCAAACGGCAGCTGCAGCGCACTGCCGGGGTACAGGCTGCGGGAGACGTCGTGCGCAGTGCAGCGGTTGCCGACGCAATCGGAAATGCTGGTAATGCCCATACGCAAGGTACCCTCGTTGCGCAGGGTGTCGCCCTGCAGGCGTGGCAACACCGTGCCGTCGGCCGGTAGCACGTTCACCAGCGCGCCCCAGACCAGGTTGACGCCGACCTTGGCTTCCGCGACTTCCTTGGCGTCTGCGGTTGCTTCTTCAGGTCCGCTGACGCCTTCGAAGTACACGCGATACGCCGCTTCCCGTTCCACTGGCTGCAGTGGGATGACCCGTATCAGGCGATTGCCGGCGCCTGACAGTGCGAACTTGGCAGGCGTCACCGCAATGGCTGCGTCGCCAGGCTCCACCTCCACCTCACGCTCATCGAAATCGGCCGGGTTGACGATGCGCCGCAGTGAGGCCTGGATGTACTGCGGCTGGGTGGACTGCGAGTAGACGCGGATCTGCGTGCCCCGCTTGGCATCCACCGAGGTGCGCATGGGATGCACGGTGAGGTTTGCCTGGGCTGGCACCGCCAGCAGCAGGCAGAGGGGCAGCAGACAGAAAGAAAGACGTTTCATGGACACTCCTGGTGGGGATCAGGGCACACCGGTGGGGACGCGCAGTTCGACCTTGAGATCGCCGCGGTAATAGCCCGCCTGTTTCTCGGCAATGGGCACACGCGGCATCTCCAGCCGCAGCGGTGTATCCACGCAGAACACGGGCTGGCTCATGCCCGGCAGCACCACCAGCTTCAACTTGGCGGCATCGATGCCGGTAAGCTGTTCTTCCACCCCATTGCGCATGGGCAGCGGCGCGCCGTTGTAGTCGAGGGTGACGTTGTAATCGAGGCGCTCGCTGTCGCCCGTGCCACCACTGTCGCGATGCCATGCGGAGAAGCCGGTGGGGCCGGGTGTTCGGCTGCCGGAATCGCGGACGGTGACGCCCAGGTAGGGGGCCTGCGAGCCGAGGCCGTCATACAGGCACATATCCACGGTCGTGCCGCCACCCACGGTCTGGTGGATAGGGTCGTAGCGCAGGTTCATCCCGACGTGCGGAGAGATCTCGTCGAAGTGCGGGAAGTAGATGGCTACTGCGTCGCGGTCGGTGATCGTAAAATCAAGATTGAATGTGTATGTAGCTATTGCGGGACCACCAACCAACGCGCTCATTCGCAAAATCAATTGCGCTGTCCAGTGGCCAGCCACTAGCCTCGTGAGTTGCGCACTTGGAAGTAGGAGTCCGGCACCTAAACCTGCGCCCTGATGCCGTCCGCAAACTTCTACATCTGCATTCCACAACGGAATCGTCGCAATGCTAGGCCAGTAGTTTGACCAGCATGACTGCCCGGACGCTGGCCGCTGACCGCTGCCCAGCAGTGCCACCTCGGTTTGCATCCCTGAGCGAGACTCCTTCAAGAGTATGGATATCTCCCCATAGGGACTCGCAAGACCGTGCTGCCCAACCTCAGGGCAGCGTCCGTTGATCGCACTTGTGGAGGACGTGCATGTGACGTGAGCAACGGCGTACGGGTACGGCGCAGATCCGTCATAGGCAAGCACCGTTCGCGGCACCCAAAGCTCCACATCCCCCGGCAACGCCGACCTATCCCAACTCATCACAATGTCCCGATGCTCGCTCACCGGATGCGTCTCCGGCGGCCGCTGCGCAAACGCGCGCGGCGCCATCACCACCAGCGCTGTACTCAACATCACCCACATCAACCCGCGCATCGCGCGCCTCATGGCGTACCTCCTGCCGCAGCGGTCTGCTGCGTGCCTGCAATCAACGCCTGTTCCTGCAGCAGTCGAGTTACCCGCGCCTGCTGGCGAATATCCGGCGGCAGCTGCGCCACTGAGAGCGGCTCGCAGTTCACCGCGCCCACCAGCATCACCACGCTGCGGCGTTCGCGCACCTGCAGCGGGCACTGCAGCAGGCGGTCGTCCTGCAGCAGGTACAAGGTGCGCTCGCGGCGCGGGAAGTCGGCCACGAAGCCGCCATTGCTGCCGGTGCCGGGCACGGGGGCGTTGAGGATGCGGGCGCCGCCCAGCGGCACGCCGGCCACGTCGCGCGCATTGCCGATGAAGGTGTAGGTCACTTCAATCGGTACCGGCATGCGGACCAGGCGACCAGGCGCGAGGAACAGCGGGCGTGCGCCGCCTACGCCGGTCACGCGGATGGCGGCGTCGCTGTTCAGGGCGCTGGCATCCTGCACTTCGGCGCGGTGCGATTGATAGGCCGACAGCGGCATCAGCCGGCGTTCGCCCAGCGCCAAGCGCTGCCTGCGCTGGCCACCCACCTGCAGCTCGGCGGCCACGCCGGTCAGTTCCAGATCGTCGGTGCCATCCACCTGCACCGCCAGGCCGGCCTCGGCACCCAGACCGCCGCCCCAGTAGAAACCACGACGACCCAGCGCCAGGCCGGAGCTGTGGGTGGCGGTGTAGCTCAGTTCGTCGCCACCGCGCTGCTGGTAGTGCGACACGCTGGCGCCGGTGTGGCCGTACTTATTCTGGGTCTGCGCGCTCAGTGATGCGCTGTAGCGGTCATTGTTGTTGCCGCGCAGGTCCACGGTGGCCTCGCGGTACAGTGCATCCACTTCCTGGCGCAGCGTCTGGCTGGCGCCGTAGTTCACATCCGGGCGCGCGTGCTGCGGCTGGCGCACGTCCACGGCGTAGCGGCGCTGCGAGCTGCCGATGTCACGGCGCTGCAGGCGGGTCAGGCTGAGGTTGATGAAAATGCCGCGGTCGCGGCTGTCGCCCGCGCTGCGCTGCGTGGCCTGCTGCCATACGCCCACGCGGGTGGAAACGCTGAACTCCTGCCAGCGCTGCACGCGGCTGTAGCTGGCCTGCCAGGTGCGGGTGAGGTTGGGGTCGCGGCTGTAGCGCGGCTCCCACGGCAGCAGCGGGTCGAGCGCAGCCATCGGGTCATCGGGGTCGGGGGTGAGCACGGTGCCTCGGCTCCAGGTCTGGCGGCGGGTGTAGGCGACGTAGGCGTTGCCACCGCCTAGTGGCAATGACATCGAGGCGCTGAGCGAATCAGCGCAGGCCAGGCGGTCGCGGGCGTCGAATTCAAACTGGCAGGCACGGCCACGCATGCGCTGCTGGTAGACGTTCCAGGACGCCTTGCGGCGGTAGGACAACTGGTGCTGCTGGCCGCTGCTGCCATCGCTGCCGCGCATGCCGCTGAAGCTGGCGCGCACGTCCTGGGTGGCGAACAGGTGGCGCAGGTCCACGCGCAGCTCGCCGTAGCTGAAGCCGCCCAGATCGGCGACGCCTGCGGTAAGCGCCATGTCGCGGCCCATCGGCACGCGCAGGCCGGCCATGGCCGCCATCTCGCCATCGAAGCGCTCGCTGCGGCGCTCGTTGCGGCGGCCGCTCTGCATGAACCACTGCACGCTGCTGTTGGCCCAGTCGCCGCCCTTGTCGAACGGTGCCTCCTCGCTGCGAACGAGCACACCGTCTTCGTAGATGCGCAGGGTGACGGTGTAGTTGCCGAACGGGAAGCGGCGCGTATCCAGATCGTTGATGCCGGCCTGCAGGTAGAAGCTCTGCAACAGGCGCTCTCCATCGAAGGCGTCCACGCGTGCATCGCGGGCCAACAGCACGGTCAGCGGCGTGGACTGCACGGCCGCTTCGGTATCCACATAGGCCTGGGTGGTGCCGATGCGCAGGCCGGCAAAGCGGTCCATCGGCAGCATGCTGAAACTGAAGGTGCCGCCCTGTGGGCTGGACAGGTTGCGGCGGTCCATGCGCCCGGCCTGCAGGTAATGCTGCTGGCCCAGGTCATGGCGGTAGTAGGCGTTGTCGAACTGGAAATCGTGGCGGCGGCGGCCACCGCGGTACTGCTGGCTGTTGAAGGTCCAGTCCACGGCCACGTGGCCACGCTCGAACATTCCCAGCGCGCCCGCGCCCTGCGCGCTCAGCGCCTGGTAGCCGCGGCCACCACTGAGGTTGATGGTCTGCTGGTGCAGGAAGGCATTTTCTGCGTTGCTGCTGATCTGGTGGAAGCGGCTGGCAGCGGGCTCAGCGGTGATCCACTGCTTGGCCACGAACAGACGCACCGCGCCCTCGCCTTCGTCGTACAGTGCACGCACGGCGTTGGGATCCTCTGGTGGATCGAGATAGCCGCAGCCGGCTTCGGCGCCGCCAAAACGGCAAGCCAGGTGGCTGTTGCGCGGCAGCGGCTGAGAAAGCGCTGGCAGCAGTGCGGCCTGCGCCTCGGGTGAAAGATCGAGCGCCTGCATCACGCGCGCGGGATCTTCCAGCTGCACGTGTTCCAGGGTGACGCGCACCGGCGACAGCCCAGCGCTGCGGCCGAACAGACGGATATCGAGTTGTTCGGTCTGGCCTTCGACCAGATCCTCGAAACCGACGGGAACGCCGCGTGCCGCGACCAGCGGCGTGGCCAGCGACAAGGCGAGCGCGACCGCCAGCCGGGTGACGGCGGGTGCGGGAGCTTTCATGGGTGTGGTGCCTGGAGCGGCCGGCCCGGTGGTCGGGCCGGCGCGGGGGTCAACGCTGGGTGTTACGGGGTGCCAGCGGCCTGGACCATGGCGATGCGGACGATGCCTTCGTAGCGGCCTTCTTTATCAATCGCAACGTCGTTGCCCTGTTCAATCTCAAGGTCCATAGGCAGCGATGCGCCAGGCGTGGCGCCATCGAAGATGGCATCGGCATCGAAGGTGATCGCTGTCGTGGCCAGCACCTGCTTGTTCAACGACACCTTCAAAGGCACCGGGGTACCGCCGCCGCCGACCAGTGACAGCGAGGGGCTGAAGCCCAGGCGAACTTCAATATCCTTATCAGTGGCATTGGAGTAAATGCGCACGGTTTCGCTCCACTTTGTCAGCTTGCCGTTGGCCGGGTTGTGACCCAGCTTGACAGAGCTGTCCAACGGCCTGCCGTCAGCCTTGAGCAGTGCGAGCGTGGGGTCAACGTCAGCCCAGACAGCGATTTCGGCTTCGGCGGCGTGTGCGGACAGCGAAGCGGTGGCCAGCGCTGCAGCAAGCGCGGCCTTTTTCAGGAAAGTGTTCATCGGTGTTGTCTCTCTCGGACAATGAAAAGAAGGTGCTCTCCTCCCGGGGGGAGGTGGGAGGAGAGCGTCACCCCACCGGAGGGTGGGTGATGGGGTGACGGAGAGAATGGTAGGAATTGTCTGGCTGCCGAGGCTATTCAACGATTCCTAAATTTGGGCTTGTTAAGAGCGTTTTTTGAAGGCGATCAGAGATTTAAAGATATGCAACTTTTCTCACGCGATAATGCAATTAAATGCATTGCAGAGCGCGCGGTGACAAAGCGACGCTGGTCAATTGCTACGTTCCAAGGTTCGCGGGCGCACCGCACGAGAGCGGCGCCATGCGTGGGCGCTCTTGCAGATGCCCACTGTCCCGAAGCGAAGCGCGTACAGAGCAGCAGTAGAGCCACGCCATGCGTGGATGCTCTTCGCCGATACCATCCGCGCACAGCAATGCCGCCGGGCACGGCCCGGCGCTACCGAGATGCGTACATAACCGCTGTAGAGCCACGCCATGCGTGGATGCTCTTTGCAGGCACCCAACGCGCAAAGCAAAGCCGCCGGGCATGGCCCGGCGCTACCGAAAGGCTTACAGAACCGCAGTGGATGCTTTGCTGCGTGCCTAGAGCGTCTGCAAAGGGCATCCACGCATGGCGTGGCTCTACTGTCGGGCGCCGTGCCCGCCGCAGGACATTCCCGCAAAAACATCAGGCCGCCTTTCGGCGGCCTGATGCTCATTCAACATCGCGCGATCAGAAGAAGATCGCGTACAGGATCAACAGCGGAATCGGCACGCCCAACAGCCAGAGCAGAATCATTTTCATGGCAGGTCTCCTTGCATGGAATGCGGGTTACAGGTCGCGGCGGCGGCCGCCCCAGGTGGCGCTGAGGCTGGCGAAGAACGCACCGATCAGCAGGGTGATGAACAGCCACAGCGCGGCATAAGCCGTGGCCTTGCGCGCATCGTCAGCCGCTTGCTTGGCGGTGTTCTTGGCCTTCTCCAGCGCGGCACGCATGCGGGTCTGCACGTCGGTCACGCGGGCCTGGGCTTCGGCCTGGCTCATGCCGGTCTCGCGGGCGATCAGGCTCGCCAGGTACTGGGTGTCCGCCGGGTCGAGGCCATCACCCTGCAGGCTGTTGATGATGATCCGGTTTACCTCGGCACGCACCTCACGGCGATCGCCCATCGGACCATTGCCCGGCATCGGGCGCGGCGGCGGGGCCATGCGGGCATCACGCGGGCCGGCAGTGGCGGCCACCGGCGGCGGCGGCGGTGCAGCGGGGTCCATCGGCGCATTACCCGGGGCGGCGCCCGGTGCAGGCGGGGCCGGCGGCGCAGCGGCGGCGTCCGGGCCCGGAGCCGTTGCATTACGGAACAGCGAATCCACCCAGTAGTTGAGGTCGCCTTCCGGCGCACCCGCAGCCGCCGCACCGGCGCCGGCTGCGGCAACACCCGCGGTGGACGCTGCAGCACCTGCAGTGGCGCCTGCAACCTTGGCGCCGGCACCCAGCACGCCACCAATGGCCGAGGTCAGCAGACCGGCGGTGAGCAGCGTGGCTACGGCCCACGATACGAAGCCGTGTGCGGTATCGCGGAAGTAGGTCTCGTCACCGTGCAGCTGGGTCCACTTGGTGCGCAGACGGCCAGCGATGTAGCCGCCCAGGCCGGAGGCGGCCAGTGCGGTGAAGGTCAGCCAGGCCACACTGGACCAGCCGAAGGTTTCCTTGCTGACGCCCTCGAAGGACCACGGCGAGACCGAGGACAGGCCGAGGCCGACGCCGAGGATCAGCAGGACGAGGGAAAGTGCGGCAGCGGCGGCGGCACCGGCGAAGATCGCGCCCCAGGAGACAGCGCTTTCGCTGGGCGGTGCCACGATGGGGGCGGTGACGACGGTGGCGACGTCAGGGCCGAGCGGGCCGCGCTCGGGTGGGTCGAATCGGGTACTCATGTGTGGACGCTCCATGACAGTGCTGCGGCTGCAGCTGGCCATGACGAGGCTGCGCGAGCGCTTGTGAAGCTGGTGAGACCTGTAAATCACGCGGTCTTGGCGTTTGTAAGCCGCCGGGCATGGCCCGGCGCTACCAGGCGTGGTGGGTCCGCGCCGTGGGTGGATGGTTTTGCGCGTGCGCCGACATTGTGCGGACCAACGGTCCGCACCTACCAGGGCAGGAGCCGCCGGGCATGGCCCGGCGCTACCAGGCGTGGTTGATGGGCGCAGTGGGTGGAGGGTTTTGCGCGGGCGCCGACGTCGTGCGGACCAACGGTCCGCACCTACCAGGGCAACAGCCGCCGGGCATGGCCCGGCGCTACCGGGGTACGGTGCGGGCGCTGAGATCGTGCGGACCAACGGTCCGCACCTACCAAGTCTGCAACAAAAAAAAACGCCCCGCGGATGCGGGGCGCTCTCAGCACAACCTACCGCCGGCGATCAGCCCTGGTAGTCGCGCACGTCGCTGCCGGTGTAGACCTGGCGCGGACGGCCGATCTTCATTTCCGGGTCGACCTGCTGTTCCAGCCAATGCGACACCCAGCCGGAGGTACGGCCCAGGGCGAACATGACGGTGAACATTTCGGTCGGGATCTGCAGCGCCTTGTAGATGATGCCGCTGTAGAAATCGACGTTCGGGTACAGCTTGCGGGCGACGAAGTACTCGTCCTGCAGCGCGGCCTGTTCCAGCTTCACGGCCACGTCCAGCAGCGGATCCTGCACGCCCAGCTGGTCCAGCACCTTGCTGGTCATCTCACCGATGACCTTGGCGCGCGGGTCGAAGTTCTTGTACACGCGGTGGCCGAAGCCCATCAGGCGGAAGCCGGAGGTCTTGTCCTTGGCCTTGGCCACGGCGGACTCGACGTTGTCGGCGCTGCCGATCTCTTCCAGCATCTTCAGCACGGCTTCGTTGGCACCGCCGTGGGCCGGACCCCACAGCGCGGTGACGCCAGCGGCGACCGACGCGTACGGGTTGGCACCGGTCGAACCGACCAGGCGCACGGTCGAGGTCGAGGCGTTCTGCTCGTGGTCGGCGTGCAGGATGAACAGCAGGTCCAGTGCCTTGACCACGTCCGGGTTCAGATCGTACTGGCCATCGGCCGACTCGAAGGTCTGCTTCAGGAAGCGGCTGACGTAATCCAGCGAGGTGTCCGGCTTGTTGGCCGGCAGGCCCTTGCCGTGGCGGTAGATCAAGGCCGACAGGGTCGGCACCTTGGCGATCAGGCGCACGGCAGCCTGGCGGCGCTGTTCGGCGTCGGACAGGTCCAGCGAGTCGTGGTAGATGGCCGACAGCTGCGCGATGGCCGCGGTCAGGATGGCCATCGGGTGGGCATCCTTGGCGAAGCTGCTGATCAGCGCGTTGATCGACGCATCGACGTTGGCTTCGGCAGTCAGCTCATCGGTGAAGGCCTTCAGCTGCTCGGCGCTCGGGCGCTCGCCGTTGATCAGCAGGTAGGCCACTTCGACGTAGCTGGACTTCTCCGACAGCTGTTCGATGGGGTAGCCGCGGTACAGCAGCACGCCCTTGTCGCCGTCGATGTAGGTGATGGCAGACTTGCAGCTGGCCGTCGCGGTAAAGCCGGAATCGTAGGTGAAGAACCCCGTTTCCTTGGTCAGCTTCGCGATGTCGACGCAGTCGTTGCCGAGGGTGGGTTTGATGACGGGCAGAACGACCGACTTTTCGCCGGCGTTGAGCGTGACCTGATCAAGATCGGACACTGTGTGCGCTCCTTCATGGGAAGGCGCCTGCCCAAGCGCGTTGGTCAGGCACGTGAATGACGTCCTCGGCCTGTGCCGGGGATCTGCCCATTATCGCACAGCAGCATTTGTCGGGTGCTAGACGGAAGTCGTAGACGACAGGCAGGCGCAACCGTGCCGGCAAGCGGCCTTGATGGGCAAAGATGCCATCCCCTGAACGGTCTGTTCCGCCGTTCCAAACGCCCGTTTGGTGGGCGCCGGACAAAAACAAACGGCCGCGCAAAGCGCGGCCGTCGGTTCGAAGCTGGATCGACGGATCAGCGCGCGTAGCGCTTCTGGAACTTGTCGATACGGCCCGAGGTGTCGATCACCTTGTGCTTGCCCGTGTAGAACGGGTGCGAAGCCGAGGAAATTTCGACCTTGACCAGCGGGTACTCGTTACCGTCGGTCCAGGTGGTGGTTTCCTTGGTCGCCATGGTGGAGCGGGTCAGGATCTTGAAATCGGAAGTGACGTCTTCGAAGACGACGTCGCGGTAGTTCGGATGGATATCGGCCTTCATGGGCTCACACCGTAAATGGGCTGGTGGTCAAGAGCGGCATTATAAACACCGGTTGCCGCGCGGGGCAACCGGTGTTTGCGTATCGGGATCAATTCGCGCCCAGCGCCTGCCGGACCAAGGTCTCGAAGCGGGCCTGGTCGTAGGCCATCAGCAGGTCGCAGTTGTCCGGCTGGCCCGTCTGGCGGTTCCAGTCGACGATGGTGGCGCCGCGGCTGAACGTGCCATTCAGTTCCACGTTCAGCGGGCGCGATTCCACCTGCAGCTGGCCTTCCGGGTTCAGCGCCCAGGCCATGGCCACCGCATCGGCGGTGTACCAGCGGCCCCCCTTGGCGTCTTCGGACAGCGCGCGGGTCTTGCGCGAGATCAGCTCGTAGAAGCGCGCGCGCTCGGAATCGGCCTGCAGCCACTGCTCCGCCTGCTCCAGCGGCAGGCCGTGGGCGACCGTGGCCTCCCAGTCGGACACCCGCAGGTGCTTGAACGAGGTGAACACCACATGCGCCGCTTCGGGGTCGAAGGCGATGTTGAATTCGGCGGCCGGGGTGATGTTGCCGTGGCAGGTGACGGCGCCGCCCATCACCACGATCTGCTTGATGCGCTGGGGCAGGGTCGGGTCCAGCTTCAGCGCCAGCGCCAGGTTGGTCAGCGGGCCCAGCATGACCAGCATCAGCTCGCCGGCGTACTGGTGCGACAGGCGCAGGATGGCCAGCGCGGCGTGTTCGGCCTCGGCCTGGCGGCTCGGCGCCGGCAGGTCGACATCGCCATAGCCGTCGCGGCCGTGCACGTGGGCAGCGTCCATCGAGGGGTGGATGAGCGGATCGGGGCTGCCAGCGAACACCGGCACGTCGGTGCGGCCGACGATGTCGCAGAGCTTGAGGGCGTTGCGGACGGTGTACTCGAGGCCGACATTGCCGGCGGCGATGGTCAGGGCGACCACGTCGTGCCGTTCATCGGCGAAGGCCATCAGCAGGGCCAGGGCGTCGTCCACACCGGGGTCGGTGTCGATCAACAGCGGGATCTTGTGGGTCATCGTTGCCGTCTTCAGATCGGCAACGAAGTGTGGACCGGGTTGATGACCGTTGCAAGACCACCCTGCCCCGGGGAGGAATGAAGATGACATTGGTCGGCTGCGGCCTCTGTAGAGTCGAGCCCATGCTCGACTCACGCGCGCAGCGCGAAGGGCAGCCGAGCATGGGCTCGGCTCTACAGGCGGTGCGCGAACGGTCGCCGGGCATGGACCGACCCCAGTCCTCCGACCCAGGATTGACGCAATCAACCACAAACGCGCGCCCACGCCTCGATTGCACGTATTTCGAGATTTCAAACAATCCTCATAGAGGCGCCAACGGTTCACATGGAAATGTTGGGGGGCCATCGACAACGGATGGCACGGGCTTCCAATCCCGTTTGACTGTTGTGTTGTTTACGCTTGCCTGCCGGCGTTGCGCGCGTGTTCGTGCGTGGCGTCCGGCAGGCAATCCGTCCGCGCGCCTTATGGCGGGCGGTGCGTGGGGGCCTCGTGCCCGCCGGCGTTTCAGCAACGGTCACCGGTATTGGAACCACCCACCGCCCGCCACCCTCGCCTACGCGTTGGTGGCTTCCTGCCTTGTGCATGAGGATTGCCGACATGACTGCTTCCCACTATCCCCTGCTGTTCGCCACCTTGGGCGACGCCGCCGCCAGCATCCCCGATGCCTTGGCGCGCACGCTGGAAACCACGCTGTCTGCCACCCAGGCGGCAAACAGCAGCGAGGGCCCCAGCCTGCTGGACTACCTGCGCCGCATCCGCCATGGCGAAGGTGCCGATGGCCAGGCATGGCCGAGCGCACAACATTCGCCGGGCCAATGCATGGCCCGGGCCCGCATCGACCGCGCGGCGGCGGGCCTGACCGTGCTGCTGGAAATGCTGCACGCCAGTGAGCGCCTGCGTGTGGATGGCGAAGAGGTGCAGAACGTCGGCGATGACGTGCGTGACGGCCTGCTGCTGGCCTGCCGCGGGCTGTCCGAATATGTGGGGATGCAGTTGCCTGCGGCGTAGGTCGTTGCCCAGTAGATCTCCGACATGCGTGGATGACGCTTCTGTAGAGTCGAGCCATGCTCGACTCATGCGCGCAGCGCGAAGAGCAGCCGAGCGTGGGCTCGGCTCTTGTGTCTTGGAACGGTGCCCTGATCAGGCACAATTCCCCTGGTGACCCCGGGAGGCTCCGATGACGCTGCCTCGGCTCTTAAGCCTTCGGCTCTTAAGCCTTCGAGCTTGCAAAG